>NZ_JBAGKE010000007.1:0-290435 GCF_037034165.1 Geodermatophilus sp. FMUSA9-8
CCGCGCCGGACGGGAGCGCCGGGCCCTCGTCCTTGAGCGCGACGCCCGACGCTCCCAGCTCGCGGGCGGCCGACAGCAGCGCGGCCACCGTGTCGGCGGCCTGCGCGTAGGACAGCCCGTGCGGCGGCCGCACGTTGGACACGCAGTTGCGCTCGGAGTCCGCGCGTCCCGGCCGCGGGTCCCAGGTCAGGTAGACGCCGAGGGAGTCCGCCGACGACAGCCCCGGCCGCTCGCCGACCAGCACGAGCACCGCGCGGACGCCGAGCGCCTCCCCCACCGCGTCGCCGAGCGCCACCCGCGCCTGGGTGGCCACCACCGGCGGCGCCAGCGACCAGCCGCCGAGCCGCTCGCGCAGCGCCGCCACCAGGCCGGGGCCGTGCTCCTGCACCGCGCGCGGGCTGAGCCCGTCCGCGAGCACGAGCGCGAGGTCGGCGCCGGTGCGCGGCAGCGCCGTCCCCTCCGCGGGCACGCGGCCGAGGTCGGGGCGCTGCAGGTAGGTGGCCCGGTCGGGCGCGGCCGACGCCACGGTCAGCACCTCGCCGCCGAGCGCGGCTCGCAGCGCGCCGACATCGAGCGGTGAGTGCACGGCGTCGCGGGCGGCGGCGTGGGCGGCGCGGAACTCCAGCTCCCGGGAGGTGGGCAGCGCGTCGCCGGCCCGCCCGAGCGCGACCCGCGCCCGGGTGGCCGACCGCAGCACCGCCCACGGGTCGTCCCCGACCCGCTCGGGCGCGGTCACGACGACGCCGCCGCGAGCAGCGCCCGGGCCGCCGGCGCGTCGGGGGCCAGCTCGCGCACCCGGCCGCCATCGTCGAGCAGGTCCATGCGCGCCAGCCACGCCTCGAACTCCGGCGCCGGCCGCAGCCCCAGCACCGAGCGGGCGGTGAGCACGTCGGAGAAGGCCAGCGACTGGTAGTGCAGCATCACGTCGTCGGCGCCGGGCACGGCGATGAGGAACGAGCAGCCGGCCGCGCCGAGCAGCAGCATCAGCGAGTCGGTGTCGTCCTCGTCGACCTCGGCGTGGTTCGTGTAGCAGACGTCGACGCCCATGGGCAGGCCGAGCAGCTTGCCGCAGAAGTGGTCCTCCAGTCCCGCGCGCAGCACCTGCTTGCCGTCGTAGAGGTACTCGGGGCCGATGAACCCGACGACGGTGTTGACCAGCAGCGGCTCGAAGTGCCGGGCGACGGCATAGGCGCGCGCCTCCAGCGTCTGCTGGTCGACCGGCCGCCCGCCGATGCCGAGGTGCGCCCCGGCCGACAGCGCCGACCCCTGCCCGGTCTCGAAGTAGGTGACGTTGTCGCCGACCGTCCCCCGCCCGAGCTCCAGCGCCCCGGCGCGCGCCTCGGCGAGCAGGTCGAGGGTGACGCCGAACCCGCGGTTGGCGCCCTGCGTACCGGCCACCGACTGGAACACGAGGTCCACCGGCGCCCCCTGCTCGAGCGCCCGCAGCGTGGTGGTCACGTGCGCCAGCACGCACGACTGCGTCGGGATCTCGTAGCGGGTGATCACCGCGTCGACCAGCTCGAGCAGCGCCACCGTGCGGGCCGGCGAGTCGGTGGCCGGGTTGATCCCGATGACGGCGTCGCCCGACCCGTGCAGCAGCCCGTCGAGGATCGAGGCCGTGACGCCGACCGGGTCGTCGGTGGGGTGGTTGGGCTGCAGCCGCGACGCCAGCCGCCCGGGCAGGCCGATGGTGCTGCGCAGCGCCGTCACCACCCGGGTCCGGCGGCCGACGGCGACCAGGTCGGCGTTGCGCATCAGCTTCGACGTCGCGGCCACCATCTCCGGCGTCAGCCCGGGCGCCAGCGCGGAGATCGCCGCCTCGTCGCCGGCCGCCGTCCAGGCCAGCAGCCGGTCGCGGAACTCGCCCACCGTCAGCGAGGCCACCGGCGCGAAGGCGGCGGCGTCGTAGGTGTCCAGGATGAGCCGGGTGACGTCGTCCTCGTCGTAGCCGACCACCTGCTCGTCGAGGAAAGTGGCCAGCGGCAGGTCGGCGAGCAGCGTCTGGGCGGCCACCCGCTCGGCGGCCGACCCCGCCGCGCAGCCGGCGAGCACGTCACCGGAGCGCGGCGGGGTGGCCTTGGCCATCAGCTCGACCAGGGTCGGGAACTCGTAGGTGTGCCCGCCCAGCGTCGCGGTGCGTCTCACCGGACGTCGTCCTCGGCCTCGGCGAGCAGCTCGAACTCCTCCTCCGGCGCGGAGGCCACCAGGTGGTGGCGGCTGTAGAGGGCGAACCAGGCGAGGAAGACGACGTAGGCGGCGAGCGTCCACAGCGCCGCCTCCCGGTCGACGAGGAAGGTGGCGACGACGGCCGCGGCCGCGAGCACCAGTGCGACGCCGGTGGTGAGCGTGCCGCCCGGGGTGCGGTAGGGCCGCGGCAGGGACGGCTCGCGGCGGCGCAGCACGATGTGGCTGACCATCATGAGCACGTAGGAGACCGTGGCCCCGAAGACGGCCATGTTGAGCAGCATCGCGCCCTGGCCGGTCAGCGAGAGGGCGAAGCCGATCGCGCCGGGCACGAGCAGCGCGAGCACCGGGGCCTTGCGGGCGTTGGTCACCGACAGCGCCCGCGGCAGGTAGCCGGCGCGCGACAGCGCGAAGGTCTGCCGCGAGTAGGCGTAGATGATCGAGAAGAAGCTCGCGACCAGGCCGAACAGGCCGGCGTAGTTGACCACCCGCGTGAGGCCGTCGGAGACGCCGGCGCCGGCGAGCGCGTCGACCGGCGGGTTCCCCGACCCCGCGATCGCCGCCGAGCCGGCCGCGCCGGGGGTGAAGACGAGCATGAGGACGGCGAGGAGGACGAGCACGCCCATCGCCGCGACGATGCCGCGCGGCATCGAGCGGGCGGGGTCGCGGGCCTCCTCGGCGGCCAGCGGCACGCTCTCCACGGCGAGGAAGAACCAGATGGCGAAGGGGAAAGCCGCCCAGATGCCGAGCAGGCCGTAGGGCAGGAACGACGACGCCCCGGCCGCATCGGTGGGCGTGATGTCGAGGAGGTTCCCGACGTCGAACTGCGGCACGGCGCCGACGAGGAACACCACCAGGCCCGCGAGCGCGACGACGGTGACGGCGAACATCGCCTTGAGCGCCTCGCCGACGCCCATGAGGTGGATGCCGATGAACAGCGCGTACACGGCGAGGTAGACCCACCAGCCGTCGGTGATGCCGAACAGGCCGAGCGACTCGACGTAGGCGCCGATGAAGGTGGCGATGGCCGCGGGCGCGATGGCGTACTCGATGAGCACGGCGACGCCGGTGGCGTAGCCGCCCCACGGGCCCAGGGCGCGGCGCGCGAAGGTGTAGCCGCCGCCGGCGGTCGGCAGCGCGGAGCCGAGCTCGGCCAGGCCGAACACCATCGCGGTGTACATGACCGCCATGAGGACGGTGGCGATGAGCAGGCCGCCGAACCCGCCCTCGGCCAGGCCGAAGTTCCAGCCGGCGTAGTCACCGGAGATGACGGCCGAGACGCCGAGGCCGGCGAGCAGCAGCCAGCCCGCCGTGCCGGTGCGCAGCCTCCGCTTGTCGAGGTAGCCGGCGTCGACGCGCTCGGCCTCCACCCCGGCGTGGTGCCCGGCCCGCGAGGGCGTGGGACGGGCGGTGGGTTCGGCGGTCATGGGCGCTCCCGCGGTCGGCCCCGCCGGGCGGCGGAGGGCGCCAGCCTCGACCCGCGGGAACGCCCGGGTCAACGGCCTGCGCCGGCGGCAACAGACCGTTCACGCCGCCGACTCAGGGGATGCCGTGCCAGCGCCCCTTCTCGGCGTTCCCGGCGGGCTTCGACTCGAGGACGTTGCCCGGCGTGGGCTGGGTCCGCTGGTCGTCGGCGAGGGCGAAGACCCGCAGCAGCGGGCCGACGAGGGCGTCGTAGACGGCCGGGAACAGCCGGAACCCGAGGATGACGACGGGGTTGGCGAAGCCGGACTGGATCAGCCGGCGCGGCCGGTCGAGCCGGGCGACGATCGAGCGGGCCACCCGCTCCGGCGAGTAGATCGGGATCGGCGGGCGGCCCTTGAGGCCGATGTAGCTGCCGGCCTGCGAGTAGATGGGGGTGTTGACACCGCCGGGCGCCACCGCGGAGACGTGGATGCCCGGGACGTCGCGGGTCTCCTGCTGCAGCACCCGGATCATCCCGAGCTGACCCCACTTGGCGGTGATGTAGCTGCCCATGAGCGGGGTGGCCACCGACGCGAGCAGCGAGCTCACGATGACCAGGTGGCCCTCGCCCTGGCGGCGGAACTGCGGCAGCACCACCCGGGCCAGGTTCGCCGTGCCGTGCAGCGCGGTGTCCACGACCCGCTCGAAGACCTCCTTGGGCACCTCCTCGACCTTCCCGTAGGCGACCACCTGCGCGGAGTGGACGACGACGTCGAGGCTGCCGAACCGGCGCACGGCTCCGTCGACGGCGGTGCGCAGCGCGTCCTCGTCGAGCACGTCGGCCGGGCAGACGACGACGTCGGCGGCGCCGGCCGCGCGCACCTCGGCGGCGGTCTCCTCCAGCGCCTCGCGGCCGCGGGCCAGCAGCACCAGCGACGCGCCCCGCTGGGCGAACAGGCGGGCGGTGGCGCGGCCGATGCCGCTGGAGGCACCGGTGATGAGCACGGACTGGGACATGCGGGGGCGCTCCTCGGCTCGGGGGTCCCGGGCGGCCTACCCGGCTCCGTTGCCCGCCATGCGATCGAGCACCGCGAGCAGCCGGCCCGGGCCGGTGACCTCCGTCCCCTCCGGCACCCGGGCGCGCAGCCCCCGGTCGGCGGTCACCGCGAGCACCCGGCGGCCGGCGACGGCCAGCGCGGCGGCCTCCGCGGCGAGGGCGTCGTCGCCGCTGCCGGGCGCCCGCACCAGCCGGACGCCGTCGGGTGCCGGCACCCCGCGCGCGGCCCCCTCGACGACGACCACCACCTCCTCGACCCCGACCTCCCCGATCTCGAACGGGAGCCCGGCGCGGGCCAGCCGGGTCAGGAGCCGTTCCGTCGCGCCGGCCCGGTCCCGCCACCAGCCGTCGGGACGGGCGCCGACGACGTTGGCCGCGTCGACGAGCAGGACGGTCACGTGCCCCCGATCGGGTGAGCCGGTTCGCGGTGGTCGTCCGCGGGGTATCCGCAGGTCAGGAGCACGACGAGTCGAGTATGGGCACGGGACGGGGAGGTCCGATGGCGAGCACCGACGGTACCGGGCACGGGGCGGGCACGACGGCGACCGGCGAGGGGTCGCACGTCACCCGCGGAGCGGCGCGCGACGCCGTCGCCGCCCAGCGCGACCGCTTCGGCGGGATCAAGTGGGGGGCGGCGTTCTTCGGCTGGCTGTCGGCCAACGGCCTGGCGGTGCTGCTGGTCGCGCTGGTGTCGGCGGCCGGCGTGGGCCTCGGCCTCGCACAGGGTCTCGACAGCGTCGACGAGGCCACCGAGCAGGCCGCGGGCATCGGCCTCGGCGGCGCGGTCGCCGTCGTCGTGGTGCTGTTCCTCGCCTACCTCGCCGGGGGCTACGTGGCCGGGCGGATGGCCCGCTTCGACGGGCCCCGCCAGGGCCTGGCGGTGTGGCTGGTCGGGCTGCTCGTCGTGCTGCTGCTCGCCGTCGCGGGCGCCGTGCTCGGGGCGCAGTACAACGTGCTGCAGCAGCTCGACCTGCCGCGCATCCCCGTCGACGAGGGCACGGCGACCACCGCCGGCCTGGTCACGCTGGCCGCGATCCTGGTGGCCACGCTGGTGGGCGCGCTGCTCGGCGGCGCGCTCGGTACCCGCTACCACCGCCGGGTGGACCGCGCCGGCTTCTGAGGGGCCGGGTCCCGTCCCGTCTCCCGCGCGCGGGAGACGGGACGGAGCATCGTCCGGCGGCCATACGCTGCCGGGCATGTGCCGCAACATCCGCCCGCTGTCGAACTTCGAGCCTCCGGCCACCGAGGACGAGGTGCACGCCGCGGCCCTGCAGTACGTGCGCAAGATCAGCGGTTCGGCGAAGCCGTCGCGGGCCAACGCCGACGCCTTCGACCGTGCCGTCGCCGAGGTGGCCGCCGCCTCGGCGCGGCTGCTCGACGCCCTCGTGACCTCCGCGCCGCCGAAGGACCGCGAGGTCGAGGCGGCCCGGGCGCGGGCCCGCGCCGCGCTCCGGTACGGGGGCTGACCTGCGCGTTCCGGTCGCGCGCCACCGGAACGCACACGTCGGACACTCCCGGGGGCATGGCAGGGGTCGGAACGGGTAGGTCCGGGACTCGCGTCACGAACCCCACCCCCGAGCCCCTGGAGTCCTGCCATGGCCCGCAACACCCTGTCCCGCGCGCTGCACGACCTCGGCCTGTCGGCCTGGTTCGGCGGCACGCTCGCCAACGCCGTCGCGCTCAACGCCGCCGCGGGCGAGGCCGGCAAGGACACCGGCCGGGTCGCCAACGAGGGCTGGAACCGGTGGACGCCGGTCAACGCCGTCGCCATCGGGGCGCACCTGGTCGGCAGTGTCGGCCAGCTGATCGGCAACCGCGGCCGCGTCGCCCAGCAGCAGGGCGTGGCGAGCATGTCCGCCGCGAAGACGCTGCTGACCGCCGCCGCGCTCGGCGCCACCGCCTACAGCCGCTCGCTCGGCATGGTCGTCAACAGCCAGGACAACCCGTCGTCGAAGTCGGGCACCAAGCCGACCAAGCGCACCAAGGCCGAGGTCGCCGCCGCGCAGGAGCAGCTCGACACGCTGCAGTGGGTCATCCCCGCCCTGACCGGCGCCCTGGTCTGGGTGAGCTCCTACGCCGGTGAGCAGCAGCGCGCCAGCGAGGTCATCTCCGGCGTCCGCCGCTGACCTCCCGCTCCTCCGCACCACCCGGAAGGCACCGTGACCCAGGCCCGCAGCGTCACCTTCTCCGGCAACCGCGCCGTCGACCCACACGGCGAGCACGGCCCCGAGGGGCCCGGCGCCACCCGGTGCCCCGACTGCACCGACGGGCTCGGCGCCCCGGCGCCGGTCCCGCCGGACTCGTGGCGCGGGCGGATCCGGGCCAACCCGGGGCTGCACCTCGCGTGGCGGGTCGGCGTCTTCGTCGTCGGGCTGCTGTTCGTGCTGCTCGGCCTGGCGCTCACCGTGCTGCCCGGGCCGCTGACCATCCCGCCGGTGCTCGTCGGCCTGTGGGTGTGGTCGACGGAGTTCGACTGAGCGCGGCGGTTCTTCGCCGCGTTCCGCCGCAAGGCGGTGGCCGCCTGGCGGCACGCGAGGCAGCACCCGGTCAGCTCCGCGGCGATCACCGTCGGCGGGCTCGCGGCCGCGGGGGCGGTGTTCTGGGCGGTCGGGCACTTCGACCTGGTCGACCGGGCGACGAGCGCCCTCGGCCTCGGCTGACCCCGGCGCCCTCCACCGGCCGCCGTCCGCACCCGCGGACGGCGGCCGGTGTGCGTCCGTCCCCTCCCGGACCCCGCCCGTGAGCACTCCTCCGCCCCGACCGGCACCGCAGCGGCCGACCCGGCTGGTGCGGCGCGGCCGCACGCCCGGGCTGCGCACCGCGAAGACCGTGCTGGCCGCGGTCGTCGCCTTCCAGGTGGCCACCTGGCTGGACACCACCAGCTCCCCGATCCTCGCGCCGCTGACCGCGCTGCTGGTCGTCCAGCTCACCCTCTACGAGACGCTGGCCACCGGCTGGGAGCGGGTCGCCAGCGTGACCTCCGGGGTGCTCATCGCGGTGCTGTTCGCCTCCGTGGTCGGCCTGACCTGGTGGAGCCTCGGCCTCGTCGTCGGGCTGTCGCTCGTCGTCGGCCGGCTGCTGCGCCTCGGGCCGCACCTCGCCGAGGTGCCGATCAGCGCGATGCTCGTGCTGGCCGTGGGCGGCGCCGAGACCGCGGCGCTCGGCCGCATCACCGAGACGCTCATCGGCGCGGGCGTCGGGGTGCTGGTCAACCTGCTCGTCGCTCCCCCGCTGTACGTGCAGCCCGCCGGGGAGGCGATCGCCGAGCTCGCCGGGCGCATGGCCGCCCTGTCCGAGGACCTCGCGGCCGCACTCGCCGGGCCGTGGTCGCGCCGCCTCGCCGACGACCTGCTCGACCGCGCCCGCGGGGTGGGGACCGAGGTCGCCCGGGCCGACCGGCACCTCGCCCGCACCGAGGAGAGCGCCCGCCTCAACCCGCGCGGCCGGTCCGCCCGCGAGGCACGCCCGCGGCTGCGCAACACGCTCACCGCCCTCGAGCGCGTGCACGTCACGCTGCGCACGCTCACCCGGGTGCTGCTGGACCGCACCTACTTCGTGCCCGAGGACGAGGCCGACCGCGCCTGGACGCCGGCGGCCCGGGCGGCGCTGGCCGACGTCCTGCGCACCGTCGCGCGGACGCTGCGCGAGGCCGGCGCGGTGGCCGACGGCAGCGCGGTGCCCACCGGCGTCGACGCCGGGCGGCTGTCGGCGATGCTCGACCTGCGCGCCCGGCTCGCCGACGCCCTGCTGGTCGACCCCGCGCACGACGCGGCCGCGTGGGCGCAGCACGGCACGCTGCTCGACGCCGTGGACCTGCTGCGGGTGGAACTGGCCGCCGCGCTGCAGCCACCGTCGGCGACCTGGGCGCCCCCGCCGCTGGCGCAGGCGCAGGTGCGGGCGGTGCGGCGGGCGCTCACCCGCCGGCGTCGCCGGGACTGAACGCGGGGACCGGCCGCTCAGGCGACGGTCAGGACCACCGGTCCGTCGTCGGTGACCGCCACCGTGTGCTCGACGTGCGCCGCCCGGGCGCCGTCGGCGGTGACCACCGCCCAGCCGTCCTTCTTGTGCCGGTAGCGCTCGCCGCCGGCCAGCAGCATCGGCTCGATCGCCAGCGTGCTGCCGGCGTGCAGCCGCACCCGGTCCAGCCCGGTCGCCGGCCGGTTGGGCACGAACGGCGGCTCGTGCATCGCCCGGCCGATGCCGTGCCCGCCGTGGTCGGGCAGGTGCGCGAAGCCGTAGCGCCGGGCGACGGCGTCGATCGCGGTCGCGACGTCGAGCAGGGTGGCGCCGGGGACGGCGGCGGCGATCCCCGCGGCGAGCGCCTCCTCGGTGGCGGTGACCAGGCGGGCGTCGTCGGGGCGCTCGGCGTCCCCCACCTGCACGGTGATCGCCGCGTCGCCGTTCCAGCCGTCGACGATCGCGCCGCAGTCGATGCTGAGCAGGTCGCCGTCCTTGAGCCGCTGCCCGCTGGGCCGGCCGTGCACGACGACCTCGTTGGGCGACAGGCAGGTGACGCCGTTGTAGGCCGTGGGCGCCCAGGCCGGCTTGTAGCCGAGGAACGACGACGTCGCGCCGGCCTCGTACATCGTCGTCTTGGCGAGGTCGTCGAGCTCGCGCAGCTTCATGCCCGGCCGCGCCGCCGCCCGGACGGCCGCGAGCGACAGCGCCACCGCGCGTCCGGCGGCGCGCATCGCGTCGAGTTCGGCGGTCGTCCGGGGAGGCAGCACGTGCAGGTCCACGCCCCCGACGGTACGAGACCGCCCGGCCTCAGCCGGCGGGGTCGCGGCGGACGTCGGCCGGGTCCGGCGTCCGGAAGGCGGTGTCCGGCCCGTCGGCCACCGGGGAGGCCTCCGCCGCCTCCTCGGGGTGGTCGGGCTCCTCGCCACCCACCCCGAAGCCCTCCGCGGGCGGCGGCGCACCGGCTCCCGGGTCGGCGGCGGGGATCCCGCCGTCCTGGCCGTCGCCCAGCTCCGGCGTCATCGGTTCCCACATCGAGGTCATGCCGCTCCCCTACCCCGCCGGCACCCCGGTAGGTGGACGGCAGGTGACACACGGGTTGCGGGTGGGCATACGGACCGGATCGGGGCGGGTCACCGGACCCGCTCACGGACGGCAGGAGGAGCCGACGATGGCCACCACGGGATCGGGACAGCGGGCACGGCGCGGCACGCGGCCGGTCCCCGCGCAGCGCGACGGTCGCGACGACCGTCGGGGGGACGACGGGCGGGACGAGAGCCGGGCCGAGCGGATCGACCGGGAGCTGATGGAGTTGCTCAACGAGCTGCGGGTGGCGCTGCCGGGCGTGCAGTTCCTCTTCGCGTTCCTGCTCGTCGTGCCGTTCCAGCAGGCGACCGAGCGGGCCACGGACTTCCAGCGCGACGTCTACTTCGTGACGCTGGTGGCCGTCGTCGTGGCCACCGCGCTGCTCATCGCGCCGGCCGCGCAGCACCGGGCACTGTTCCGCCAGCACGACAAGGAGGACCTGCTGCGCCGCAGCAACCGGTTCGCCTTCCTCGGCCTGTGCGTGCTCGCGATCGCGATCGTCGCGGCGGTGGTGCTGGTGGTCGACTTCCTCTTCGCCCTCCCCCAGGCGCTGGTCACCGGCGGCCTGGTGGCCGTGCTGCTGGGATGGCTGTGGATCGGCAGCCCGATCGTGCAGCGGGCCCGCGGGGGCGCCGACGACGAGTGAGGCCCACGCCTCACCGCTGGACCCCGGTGGCCCGCTCCCGACCCCGGGACGGGCCACCGGGGTCCACCCGTCCCGCGATGCCGGTCGGCCGAGCGCCGCGCGGACGGCGTCCGCGACGTCGGGGTCCTCGTGCTCGCCTACGCTGCAGCCCCGTGGCGGCGACGGCGGAACGGGAGGCCCCGGCCACGAGGCCCGGGCCGCCGCGCTGGTCGCCGGTCGAGCTGCTCCCGCCGGCCGTGCTGGCCCTGCTGTGCGCGGTCCTGCTGGCGCCGGGCCACGGGCTCTGGTTCGATGAGGCGTTCACCTCCGAGGTCGCCCGCCGCCCGCTCGCGGAGATCCTGCGCGCCGTCGCGACCGGCGAGGGCGTCACCAGCTACCTCGCCGACGTCCCGCCCTCCTACAACGCGCCGTACTACCTGGTCGTGCACGCCTGGATGGCCCTGCCCGGGGTCGGCGGCGACACCTCCCTGCGGGTCCTGTCGGTGCTGGCCACCGCGGGCGGTCTCGCGCTGGTGACCCGGGCGGTCACCCGGCTGGCCGGCCGGGCCGCCGGCGTGCTCGCGGGCGTGGTCCCCGCCACCGCCCCGCTCCTGCTCGAGCAGGCCGTGGAGGCGCGCAGCTACGGCCTGGTGGTGCTCGCGACCGGTGCGGCGCTCCTGGGCCTCGTCCGCTGGCTACAGGACGGCCGCGGCCTCCTGCTGTTCGGCCTCGCCGGCGCGGGCACGGGCCTGGCGCACTGGTACGCCGTCACCGTGCTGGCCGCGTTCGTCGTCGCGGCGCTGCTGCTGCGCGGCCGCGGCGCCGTCCGGGTCGCGGTCGTCGGCGGCCTCGCGGCCCTCCCGGCCGCCGGCCTGGTCGGCGTCAACCTGCTCAACGGCACCGGCGCCCGCAACGCCGAGCACCTGCGCGACACCGGCGGCACGCTGGCCGACCTCGCCGTCGAGGCCTGGGCTGGGGGCCGCACGCCGCTGCTGTACCTGACGGTCGGTCTCGCCGTCGTCGGCGCCGTGCGTGGCGCCGGGGCGCGGGTGGTCGGCGCCTGCTGGGTGCTGGTGCCCCTGCTGCTCCTGCTCGCGGCCGAGCTGGTCCGCCCCGTCTACCACCCCCGGTACCTGCTGGCCGGGCTCGTCGGGCTCGGTGTGCTCGCCGCGGTGGGGGTGACCGCACTGCCCCGGGGCGCGCGGTCGGCGACGGCCGCCGCCCTGGTGGGCCTCTCGCTCGTGGCGAGCGCCCCGCTGGCGGTGCGGGAGCCGCGGGAGCGCTCCGACGACGTCGTCGCCCTGCTGCTGCGGGAGCAGCGTCCCGGCGAGCCGGTCGTCGCCGCCGACCAGCGGTCGGCCATGGGGCTCGACCACTTCGTCCGCACGCTGGGCCCGCGCCTGCGCGCCGACGTCGTCCTGCCGCCCGACGACGCTCCCGCGGACGCCGACCGCGTCTGGCTGGTCCGCCGCCTGGTCGACGGCGAGCCGGTCCCCACCGACGACGACGCGGTGCTCACCGAGGCCGGCCTCTCGCTCACCGCCGAGTACGCCTTCCCGGCGTCGAAGACCGACCTGGTCCTCCAGCTCTGGACGCGGTGAGTCAGCGCGCGCGGACCGCCCACGCCAGCGACCGCGCCGACTGCCGCAGCCGCGCCCGGGCCGTCCACGCCGAGGAGCCCGCCGGCCGGCGGTCCCGCGTCACCGGCACGCTCGCCGACCGGACGCCGGCGCGGCCGACGGCGAGCACGACGCTGGGGGCGCCGCCGTCCAGCACGAGACCGACGACGGCCGACCGCACTGCCGGGCCCATCGCTAGGAAGGCCCCCGCGTCGGGCGGCAGGCCGGTGAGGCGGGCGGCCACCCGCCGGTGCAGCTCCCCGGTCAGCCGGCGCACCGGCGACTCGTAGCGGCCCCGCCGGCCGGCGAAGACCGCGCCGACGTCGCCCTGGGCGAGCCGGTCCAGCAGCAGCGGCACCGCCTCGGGTGGGTCCTGCAGGTCGGCGTCGAGGCACACCCACGCGTCGGCGTCCTCGGCCGCCAGCCCCGTCGCGAGCGCGCGGTGCTGGCCGACATTGACCTCCAGCGCGGTGACGGCCACCCGCGGTTCGCCCGCCGCGACCTCCCGCGCGACCGCCAGGCTGGCGTCGGGCGAGGCGTCGACCACCAGCCGCAGGCGCCAGTCGCGCCCGTCGAGCGCCGCGGCGAGCCGGGCGGCGAGCGGGCGCAGCGTGGCCTCGTTGCCGTACACGGGGGCGACGACGGCGACCCGGCGTCCGCTCACCGCGGCTCGGCCGCCCAGGTGCGGGCCAGCCCCTCCGCCAGGTCCACCGTCGGCGACCAGCCGAGGCGCTCGCGCGCGGCGCGGGGGTCGCACACCCAGTCGGCGGTGTCCCAGTCCCGGCCGGGGTGGGCGCCGGGGGCGGTCGCGATCGGCCGGCCGGTGACCCGGGACGCGGCCGCGACCAGCTCCTCCACGCCGGTCTGCACGCCCGTGCCGACGTTGAGCACCGTCCCCGGCGGGAGGTCGTCGGCGAGCGCCGCCCGCACGCACGCGTCGACCACGTCGCCCACCCACACCCAGTCCCGCCGGCTGACGGAGGCGGGCAGCGGCACCGTCGCCCCGGTGCGGGCGGCGGCGAGGACGACCGGCACCAGCCGGGTGGGGTGGTCCCCCGGCCCGTAGACCTGGAAGGCGCGCAGGACCGCCGCGCGCACGCCGCGCTCGCCCGCCGCGGCCTGCAGCAGCAGCGAGCCCGCCGCCTTGGTGGCGCCGAAGAACCCGCGGGGCCGCAGCGGGGCGTCCTCGTCCAGCGGCCGCGGCCCGGCCGCGTACTCCGTCGACGAGCCGAGCCGGACGACCGCACGGCAGCGCTCCGGCAGGGCGTCGACCAGCCAGGGGCTGGTGTTGACCGCCACCGTCGCCGCGCGCTCGGCCGGGGTCGCCTTGGCGCGGCCGGCGGCCAGGGAGAAGACGACGTCGGGGTCGGCCGCGCGCACCGCCGCGGTCCCGGCCACCGGGTCGGCGAGGTCGACGTCGGCGCGGGTCAGCCCGGTGACGTGCCAGCCGTCCGCCCGCAGCCGTGCCACCAGGTGACGGCCGACGAAGCCGCCGGCGCCGGTGACCAGCGCCCGGCCGCTCACGCCGGCACGCCGACGTGCACCACCTCGGGCGCGGCGGCCTCGACGGCGGCGACGAACCGCGCCCGCCGCTCGGCCGTGGTCCCGGGGTCGGCCGCGGACAGCTCCGCCAGCGCCGCGAGCAGCCGCGGGACCTCGACGAAGGGATCCCGCCCGGCCATGTCCGCGGTGAACGAGCGCCGCAGGAAGGTGAAGTCCGTGCGCAGCCGGACGAGCTCGGCGGCCAGCAGCGTCCCGGGCACGGGGAAGCCGCCGCCGGGCAGGGTCAGCCCGCCGACGCCGAACGGCACCGTCACGGCGGCGCGGACCTCCTCGACGGTGCCGTCGACCAGCGGCCGGAACAGCTCGCGCGACCGGCGGTCGATGCGGAGGTCGTTGAGGCCGACGTAGACCCGGGACAGCGGGCGGGAGGCCAGCTCGCCGGCCCGGGCGACGGCGTCCTGCGTCTCGACCAGGATGCCGAGCCCGCACCGGCCGGCGACCAGGTCCAGGACGCGGTCGACCTCCTCGGGGGTCCGCACCATCGGCAGCAGCACCTCGTCGGCGCCCGCCGCGACCGCGTCGGCCACCTCGCGCGCGGTCCACGGGCCGGCGGCGTTCACGCGGCACAGCAGCCGGCCGTCGGTGGCCGCGCGCATCCGGGCCAGGTCCTCGACCGTGTCGGCGTTGATCTGGGTGCCCTCGCCGGCCTGCCGCCGGTGCTTCCCGCGGCGCTCCCAGTCGACGACGATGCCGGCGGCGCCCGCCGAGACGACGTCCCGGCCCCAGGCGCCGTCCACGGTGAAGAGGAACAGGTCCACGACGGTGAGCTTAGGCACACCTAACCCGCGGTCGGCGTCCAGGTGCCTCCCAGGTCCGCCGGGGCGGACGGCACGGACGCCACGGCCGCTCCCGGAGAGCCGGCGGGGAAGGGCACGGCCAGCCCCTCCACGCTCACGGTGACCTCCGTACCGGTCCGCGGGAGATCCCCGCCGCCGGTCCGGGCTCCCACCCGCAGTCCCGAGGGCAGCTCCAGCTCCACCCGCGCGTCGTGGCCGTAGAAGTCCACGCCGCGGACCCGGGCGCGGGCGCCCGGGCCTCCCGACAGCCGCAGCTGCTCGGGACGCAGCAGGACCCGGACCGGGCCGTCGCCGCACGGCCGCGCCAGCGGGAGCTCCCCCAGCTCGGTCGCGACCCGCCCGGCGGCGGCCTCGCCGTCGAGGACCACGGCCTCCCCGACGAAGGCGGCCACGTCGAGGTCGGTGGGCTCGCGGTACAGCGTCCGCGGATCCGCCAGCTGGGCGAGCCTCCCGCCGCGCACCACGGCCACCCGGTCGGCGGTCGACAGCGCCTCCCCCTGGTCGTGGGTGACCAGGACGGCGGTGGCCCCCGTCGCCCGCAGCGCGTCCGCGACGGCCCGGCGGGTGTCCTCGCGCAGCGCGGCGTCCAGGGAGGAGAACGGTTCGTCGAGCAGCACCAGGGAGGGCTCGGGCGCCAGCGCGCGGGCCAGCGCGACCCGCTGCTGCTGGCCGCCGGAGAGCTGGTGCGGCGCCCGGTCGGCCAGCGCGGCGTCGAGGCCGACGAGCGCCAGCAGCCCGGCGATCCGCGTGCGGTCGCGCCGCAGCCGGCGGGGCAGTCCGAAAGCGACGTTGCCGGCCACGCTCAGGTGGGGGAACAGCCCGCCCTCCTGCGGCACGAAGCCGATGCCGCGCGAGCGCGCGGGGACCCCGCGGCCGCGACCGGCGACCAGCCGTCCGCCCAGCTCGACGGTGCCGGCGTCGGGGTCGTCGAACCCGGCGACGATGCGCAGCAGCGTCGTCTTGCCGCAGCCCGAGGGGCCGAGCAGGGCGGTCGTCGTCCCGGACGGGACGTGCAGGTCGATCCCGGTGAGCACCGGGGTGCCGCCGTGGGACTTCACCAGACCGCGGACGGTCAGCGCGCTCATGTGGTCAGACCTCTTTGGACGTCTCGGGACAGCAGGAGCGTGGCCGGTGCCGACAGCAGGACCATGACCACGGCGTAGGGCGCGGCGGCGCCGAACTCCAGGGCGCTGCTCGCCGACCAGAACGCGGTGGCGAGGGTCTCGGTGCCCGTGGGCGCCAGCAGCAGCGTGGCGGTGAGCTCGGTGACCACCGCGAGGAACACCAGCGCCGCTCCTGCGCCGATCCCGGGAGCCATCAGCGGGAGGGTCACCCGCCACAGCCGGGCGGGGGCGGACACGCCGAGGGAGGCGGCGACGTCGTCGTGCACCGGCGGGGACTGCTCGACCGCGGCGCGCACCGTCACGATCGCGCGGGGCAGGAACAGGATCGCGTACGCCGCCAGCAGGACCGGCACGGTCTGGTAGAGCGAGGGCAGCAGGCGGATGCCGAGCGCGACCAGCGCCAGGGCGACGACGATCGCCGGCACCGCGCTGCCGAGGTAGGTGGTGCGCTCCAGCAGCGTGGCCAGCGGCCCGCGGCGGCGCACCGCCAGCCACCCGGTGGGCAGGGCCAGCACGGTGGTCACCGCCGCGGCCGCGGCCGCCAGCGCGAGCGTCGTCCCGGTGGTGCCGGCCAGAGCCGCCCAGTCGGCCCGGGCCGAGGTGCCTCTGACGAACCACGACACCAGGGCACCGAGAGGCACCAGCAGGGACAGCGCCACGACCGCGCCCAGGAGCAGCAGGGCAGGGCCGGTGAGCGGGCCGAGGCGGGCCGGGCGCACCCGCCGGGCGGTGCCCGACCCGGTGCGGGCGTAGGCCCGGGTGCCACGCAGCCGGACCTCGGCCAGCAGCAGGACCAGGCACAGCAGCACGAGGACGCCGGCGAGCATCGAGGCGGCGGGGCCGTTGAACGTGGCCCGGTACTGGTCGTAGACCGCCGTGGTGAAGGTCGGGTAGCGCAGCATCGCCAGGGCGCCGAACTCGGCCAGCACGTGCAGGGCGACCAGCAGGGTCCCGCCCAGGACGGCCACCCGCAGCTGGGGCAGCTGCACCCGGCGGAACACCGCCAACGTCGACAGGCCCAGGCCGCGGGCGGTCTCCTCCAGCGCCGGGTCCAGCCCGCGGAAGGCGGCGACCACGGGCAGGTACACGAACGGCGCGTACGACAGCGACACGACCAGCAGCGCACCGCCGTAGGTGTCCAGCCCCGGCAGCAGCGAGATCCACGCCGAGCTGGTGACGAAGGCCGGCAGGGCCAGGGGCGCGACCAGCAGCACGTGCCACACCCGGCGGCCGGGCAGGGCGGCGCGCTCGACCAGCCAGGCCGTGCCGACGCCGAGGACCGCGGTGACCGCGACGGTGCCGCCGACCAGCCGCAGGGTGTTGCCGAGCAGCTCGGCCACCCGCGGCCGGAACACCAGCTCCGCCACGCCGCTCCAGCCGACCTCGACGGCGGCCGTGGCGATGTGCACCAGCGGCAGCAGCGCGAGCCCGGCGACGGCCGTGGCGAGCAGCACCGTCACCGGCGACCGGCGCATAGAGGCCCTCCGCCGGGCCCGGAGCGCCGGCGCGGGCGGGGTGGCGGGGCGGCTCGGGGCGGGGCTCAGAGCAGCCCCACCTCCTGCATGAGCTCGGTGACCCGTTCCTGGTCGAGGGAGCCGGGGTCGACGGCCGGGGCCCCCAGGGTCTCCAGCGGGGGCAGGACCTCGGCGGAGGCGACGCCGGTACCGACGGCGTACTCCAGCGCGGTGCTCTCGGCCAGCCGCTGCTGCGCCTCGGGCCCGGTCAGGTAGGCCACCAGGCGCTGGGCGGCGTCCTGCTGGTCGGAGGAGGCGAGCACGCCCGCGCCGGAGACGCTGAGGAAGGCGCCCGGGTCGCCGTTGCCGAACAGGTGCAACCGGGCGTCGTCGCCCTTGAGGCCGCCCTCGGCCTGGTCGCGGTACCAGTAGTAGTGGTACATGACGCCGGCGTCGATCTCGCCCTCGTCGGCGGCGACCATGACCGCGGTGTTGCTCTGGTAGACGCCGGCGTTGCGCTCCAGGCCCTCCAGCCACGCGCGGGTCGCCTCCTCGCCCTGCGTGGCGAGGACGGCCGCGACGATGGCCTGGAAGTCCGCGCCGCCGGCGGCGATGCCGATGCGGCCCTCCCACGCCGGGTCGGCCAGCTCCATGATCGAGCCGGGCAGCTGCTCCTCCGTCAGCGCGGAGGGGTCGTAGACGAGGACGGTCGACCGGGCCGCGAAGCCGGTCCACGTGCCCGACGACGGCCGGAACTGCTCGCCGACCTGGTCGAGGGTGGCCCGGTCGAGCTCCTGCAGCAGTCCCTCGCGGTCGAGGACGGCGATCGACGGGCTGTTCTCGGTGAGGAAGACGTCGGCCGGGGAGGCCTCGCCCTCCTGCACGATCTGGTTGGCCAGCTCCGCGTCGTTGCCGTCGCGGAACTCCACCTCGATGCCGGTCTCCTCGGTGAAGCCCTCGAGCATCGTGCGCACCAGGCTCTCGTGCTGGGCGCTGTAGACCGTGAGCGTGTCGGCGTCCGACGCCCCGGCGCTGCCGCAGGCGGACAGCGCCCCGGCGAGGCAGACGGCGGACAGAGCGGCGGGAACAGCCCGCAGGGGCCTGGTCACGGGTCCTCCAGCGGACGTCGACGGGTGCCGGCAGACAGGGTAGGCACACCTAAGCGCGGATGGGGGCGGGGCTCCGCCGATGAGTCCGCGCCCCGGGCGCCGTCTGCCCCGTCAGACCCGCGCGCACCGTGCGGGCACCCGGCACGGGAGCAGGGGGTGGGGCAGGTGACGGCGCACCTCGGCGACACCGTGCCGGCCGGAGAGCGGGCGGACGGGAACGGCGACGTCCCGGCGGTCGAGGCCGTGGGCCTGGTCAAGCGGTCCGGGTCGACGACGGCGGTCGCGGGGGTGGACCTGCTCGTCCCGCAGGGCGGCGTCCACGGCCTCCTCGGGATCGACGGCGCGGGCAAGACCACCACCCTCCGCATGCTGGCCGCGGTGGTCCCGCCCGACGGCGGGCGGGCACGGGTGCTCGGGCACGACGTCGTGCGCGAGCCCGGCGCGGTGCGCGCCCGGGTCGGCCTCACCGGCCGGTTCGCCTCGCTGGACGAGGAGCTCACCGGCGCGGAGAACCTGCTGCTGCTCGCCCGCCTGCTCGGCTACTCGCGGGCCGCGGCCCGCCAGCGCACCGACCAGCTGCTGAGCGCCTTCGGTCTCACCGGGGCCGCCGGCACGCAGGTCGGGCGGTACTCCGGCGGCATGCGGCGGCGGGCCGACATCGCCGCGAGCATCGTCGTCCGGCCCGACGTCGTCCTCCTCGACGAGCCCACCACCGGGCTCGACCCGTGCAGCCGCGACCAGGTGTGGGACGTCGTCCGGGCGCTGGTCCGGGGCGGGACGACGGTGCTGCTGGCCACCCGCCACCTCGACGAGGCCGACCAGCTCGCCGACCGCGTCTCCGTCCTCGACGCCGGCCGGGTCGTCGCCGAGGGCAGCCCGACGCAGCTCCGGGCGTCGGTGGGCACGAGGACGCTGCACGTGCGGGTGTCCGAGCCGGGGCGCCGCGCCGAGGCCCGCGCGCTGCTCGAGCGCGTGCTCGGCGTGCCGGTCGGCGCCGACGCCGACCTGACGGCGCTCACCGCCCGGGTGCCCGGGGCCGCGCCGGCCACGCGGGCGCTGGCCGCGCTGGAGGACGCCGGCATCGAGCTCGCCCGGTTCGCGCTCGGCAGCCCCGGCCTCGGCGAGGTCCTGCTCGCGCTGACCGGCCGGCCGGGCGAGGACGAGCCGCCTCCGGGACCGCGGCGGGCGGTGCGCTAGAACGGTCGGATGCCGCCCGTCCTGCGCACCGCGCGCTTCGCCGAGCTCACCCCACTCGAGGTCTACGCGCTGTGCCGGCTGCGGGTCGACGTGTTCGTCGTCGAGCAGGAGTGCCCCTATCCCGAGCTCGACGGCCGCGACCTCGAGCCGGGGACGCTGCACCTGTGGTTCGAGGAGGACGGCGAGGTCCTCGCCACCATCCGGCTGCTCGACGACGGCGGCGCACGGGCGATCGGCCGGGTGGCCACCGCCGCCGCGGCCCGGGGCCGGGGCCTGGCCGCGCGGCTGGTCGAGGAGGGCATCGCGCGCAGCGGGGGGCTGCCGGTGACGCTCGGCGCGCAGGCGCACCTGCAGGGCTGGTACGAGCGGTTCGGGTTCCGGCTGTCGGGCCCGGGCTACGTCGAGGACGGCATCCCGCACGTGCCGATGCGCCGCGAGCCGGCCTGAGCGCTCAGGCCGCCGTGGCCGGTGCCAGGTCGGCGGCGCCAAACGCGGCGTCGAAGCGGTCGCACCAGATCACCACGCTGGTGTAGCCGGTGGCGTCGACGCCGGCGGGCACGGCGTAGTTCTGGTCGCCGACGTTGCCCTTGAGCGCGCCGAGGTCGACGGCCTCGTCGTCGAAGGCCGCCTCCTCGCCGCCCGCGGGGTTCCGCGAGAGGTAGACGAACAGGGCGGGGCCGTTGGAGGTCTCGAAGCCCTCGAGCCGCACGACCACCTGCCCGTCGGGGAGCTGCACCAGCCGGGCGGTGCCGACCGTCTCGTGCTCGCGGGAGACGAACGTGCCGGTGGCCAGGTCGACCGGGCCGGCCGGCGCGGCCGGGGCCCCGGCCGACGGGGACGGCGCCCCCGCCGCGACGGTGGGCAGCGCCTCGTCCACGCGGCTGTCGTAGAGCAGCTTCTGCGGCTGGAACCACACCAGGGTGACCACCGCGAGCACGACGGCGACCACCGCCCCGAGCAGGACCCACGTCCGCAGCCGCACCGTCACGGCGGCGGACCCTAGACCGGACCGCGCGGTCCGTGGGGTGTCCCGGACGCGGCCCCGGGTACCGGCCGGGCATGGCGGACGACGGGGACGTGGGCGGTTTCGCGGGCGGGCTCGGCGCCCGGGTGCGGGAGGGCGACGACGGTGCGGCCGTCCTCGACTTCGAGGTCCGCGACGAGCACCTCAACCCGGCGGGGACGCTGCACGGCGGGGTGCTCGCGACGCTGGTGGACACCGCGATGGGCCAGGCCGTGCGCACCACCACCGGCGAGGGCGAGGTGCCGGCCACCAGCCAGCTCACCGTCACCTACCTGCGCCCGGGGAAGCCGGGGCCGCTCGAGGTGCGCGGCCGCGTGCGCACCCGCGGCGAGCACCTGACGATCTGCGAGGCCGACGTCGAGCAGGAGGGCCGGGCGCTGGCCCACGCGGTCGCGACCTTCGCGGTCCTGCAGCGCTGAGCGGCCCCCGGACGCACGAGCGCCCCGCCGGACGTACCGGCGGGGCGCTCGCGGGGTCGTGACGGGTCAGACGTCCTCGGCGCAGTAGACGGTGCCCTCGCCACCGGTCTCGCCGCTCCACAGCGCCTGGGTGGCCGACGGCCACTCGCCGCACGGCTGGTAGCTGGTCTCGTAGAACTCGCTCTCGGTGACCTTCTCCTCGACGACGCCGACGACGCGCGCCTGCGCGGACTCGTCGTCGCAGTCCACCGTCTCGAAGCTGCTGGCGCCTTCCTGCGCGATGCAGTCCCCGACCTCCGGGTCGCCCACGCCGAAGAACCGGAACGCGGCGATGCCGCCGGCGACGGCGACCGCCGCCACGACGCCGCCGACCTTCCGGGCCTTGCCCGACTTGGGCGCCGGCTGACCCGGGCCGCCGCCGAACGGGGTGGCGCCGAACTGGCCCGGCGCGCCCTGCGGCGGGAAGGGCTGGCCCTGCGGCGGGAACGGCTGACCCTGCGGGGGGTACGGCTGGCCCGGCTGCGGCTGACCCTGCGGCGGGAAGGGCTGACCCGGCTGCTGCGGGCCGCCCTGCGGCGGGAAGGGCTGGCCGGGCTGTCCCGGGTTGGTCATCACGTGCTCCTCGGTGTGCCTGACGGTCACCGGGCGGCGCCGTCCGCGGGGCACCATCACACGCGACGTCGTCGCAGGTCAGGAGGACGCGCCCGGACCTCCCCCCGTGGGGTCAGGCGGGCACGAGTGCCGGGAGTGCCTCGTCGACGACGAGCGCGAGGCCCTGGTTGTCGTCGTCGTAGACCTCGTCGTCGTCGCCGGTGCCGCACTGGCTGACCAGCAGGATGATCGCGAAGACCATCACGATCAGGCCGAGGAACGTGCCGAGGAACAGCGCCCGGCCGCGCTTCGGGCGGGGGTTCATCCCGCGGCGCGGGTCCTCGGGGTCGGGTGCGGCGGCGGGGTGGGACATGACTGCTCCTCGCGGTCGGGGACGGCGGTCGGGGCACGGGGCCCGCTCTCCCCAGACATGCCCAGCCGCCCTGCCGGTACGCCTGTCGCGGGCACCCGGATCGCGCACGACGGGGTGACGCCGCAGGCCGTGGCGGAGGACGATCACCCCATGACCACTGCGACCTGGAACGGCACCGTCATCGCCGAGTCCGACGACATCGTCACCGTGGAGGGCAACGCCTACTTCCCGCGCGAGTCCGTGCGCGAGGACGTGCTGCGCCCCTCCTCGACCCACACCACCTGCCCGTGGAAGGGCGAGGCCTCCTACCTCTCCCTCGAGGTCGACGGGCAGACCAACCCCGACGCCGCCTGGTACTACCCCGAGCCGAAGGACGCGGCGAAGGAGATCACCGGCCGGGTGGCCTTCTGGCGCGGCGTCGAGGTGCGCTGACCGCCCCGGACACCGCGCGGGCCCGGCTGCGCGTGCGGCCGGGCCCGCGCGGAGGGGTCCTCCGTCAGGCGGGGCGGGCGCCGGCCAGCTCGCGCGCGGCCGCGGCGGCCGAGGCGTCGAGGACGGCGGAACGCTCCTGGCGCTCGATGGCGCGGTGGTAGGCGGCCCAGGCCTCGGCGGGGGTCACGTCAAGGGCGGCGGCGATCTGCTCCCAGCTCGCCCCGCCGCGCAGGGCCGCGCGGAAGCCGGTCAGCTGGCTGTCGTGGGCCTTGCGGGCGATGACCTCGCCGAGGGCGAGCAGCTCGAGGGACTCGGGCACGTCGAGCTGCGTCTCGTCGGAGAGCAGCGAGCTCCAGTCGTCGTCATCGCGGTCGGCGACGGTGTTCAGGGACGTGGTCCCGGAGTCCCGCCGGCTCAGGAAGTCCAGGCGGGTGGCGGCGGTCTGGAGCGAGAACTCGTCCTCCAGGGCCTCGGGAGTGATCTGCATGCCTCCCACCTTCCCCGAGGTACCGGACGGCGGCGAGCCGCTGCGAGCGGGATCTCACGGACGCGCGGAGGGCCCGCACCCGGGGTGGGTGCGGGCCCTCCGGAGAGTGGCGGCGTCAGCTGTCGACGCCGACGGCCTCCTTGGCGACCTCGGCGAGGGCGACCTGCGCGGCGCTGACCACGCTGGACCGGTTCTTGTGGGTCTCCTCGTAGCGGATCAGCACGCGGATGGCGTGCGGGTCGCGCAGGGCCTTGGCGGCCTTGGCGGCGTCCGAGGTCGACAGCGAGTCGAAGCCCTTCACCGGCAGCTCGTCGGCGGTGACGTCGCCGAGCTCCTCGCGGGCGGCCTTGGCGGCGTCGGCGGCCTCGCGGTTGCCCTCGCGGCGGGCGATCCGCTCGGCGCGGCGCAGGGTGGCGGCCCGGCCGACGCTCAGGGTCTCGCGGACGGCGTCGGTGAGGGTCGAGGCCTTGCCGGCCACCTCGCCGAGCCGGTCGCCCGCGGCCTCGCGGCGCTGCTGGGCGGTGTCGAGGGCCTCGTTCACCCGGTTGGCGACGAAGCGGTACGGCGCGTTGGCGGCGCGGGCCGCGACGCCGGCAACCTGCTGGAACGGGGTGGCCTGCAGCGCGGCGGGGCCGCCCAGCGCCTCCTCGGCGAGCACGACGGTCAGCCACTCGATGGTGGCCTCGTGGGCCGCAATCAGGCCCTCGGCGAGGCGCTCGACCTTCGCCAGCCCGGCCGCCTGGCCGAGCACCTTGAGGTAGGTGGCGCGGTCGTGCAGCTGGTGCTCGAGCGAGAGGTCCTGCAGCAGGGCCTCCTCGAGCGGCTCGGCCTGCTCGAAGGTGGCCTTGAGGACGGCGGAGAGCCGGCCGACGACGGGGGTGACGACGTCCGGGACGCCACCGAGCTCGCGCAGCTCGGCGGTGATGAGCCGGGTCCGCTCGGCGGCGTTGTCGGCGTTCTGGGTGAGCTCGCGGCGCACGGCGTCGGTGCGGGCTTGCGAGACGCGGGTGCGGGCGACCTGCTCCTCGGTCTGGGTGAGCAGGACCAGCGCGCGGAGCTGGTTGACGATCTTGGCGTGGTCGGTCACGACGGAGGACTCCAACGGTCGGGTACGGCCTGACCTCCCAGCTATGCCCCGCCCCGGCCCCTGCTAACTAGAGCAAGCGGATTGCTAGCGGTGAGGTCGGTCACTCCTCCGGGTGAACGAGGTCCGCCTCGATGCCCAGCCGCACGGCGACGTCGTGCATCTCGGCCTCGAAGAGCGAGGCGGCGTCGTCGAGGGCGAACCGCAGGTGGCCGAAGACTTCCATGCAGACCAGCCCGTACAGGCGCACCCAGGAGGACAGGAACACCGCCATGACGCCGAGCGGGAGCTCGACCGGGAGCGTGGCACACCAGGCGCGCAGCTGATCCCGGTAGCGCTCGTCGAGGTCGCCGTCGGCGAGGACGGGGAAGGGCTGCTGCAGGTAGACGGCGGCCATGAGCGCGGCGAAGACGCCGCCGAAACGCCGGCCGGCGGCGGCCGCGGGGCCGTCGTCGGCCTTCTCGGGGACGACGCCGTCGGCCGCGTTGCCGAAGAGCAGGCCGAACTCGGCCGGGTGGTCGATCGCCCAGCAGCGGAAGGTGCGCGCGGCGGTCATCAGCTGCACCCCGGGCCGCGGCGGGGCGACGGCGTCGCGGGCCTCCTCCAGCCGGTCGCACAGCTCGTCGTAGAGGTCGGCGACCACCTGCTCGACGAGCTCCTCGCGGCTGGCGAAGTAGCGGTAGAGCGCGGGCGGGGTCAGGCCGACCTCCCGGGCGATCGCCCGCAGCGCCAGGCCCTCGACGCCGTGCTCGACCAGGACGCGACGGGCCGCGCCGCGGATGTCGCGCAGCGTGTCGGCGCGCGCCCGCTCCCGCCTGTTCACCGGTCCGGTCATCGCCGTCCACCTCCTGCCGTTGACATCAGTGAACGGTGTATGCAGAGTTACCACCGTTCGCTAACAGTGTTCACCAATCTATCAGGACGAGGAGGGGTCGCCGTGTTCGAGGCCCTCGGACGAGTGGTGTACCGACGACGCCGGCTGGTGCTCGCGCTCAGCGCGCTGGCCGTCGTCGTCGCGGCCGTGTGGGGCACCGGCGTGTTCGGCCGGCTCACCGGCGGCGGCTTCGACGACCCGGGCAGCGAGAGCTCCCGTGCCGCCGCGCTCGCCGACAGCGAGCTGGGCCGCGACGCCGCCGACGTCGTCGTCCTGTACCGCAGCGACGACCTGACCGTCGACGACCCGGCCTACGCCGAGGCGGTCACCGGCTCGCTGGCCGCCCTGCCCGCGGGCCTGGTCGAGCGGACGACGACGTGGTTCGACGGCGGCGCCCCTCCCCTGGTCAGCGACGACCGCCGGTCCACCTACGCCGTGCTGACGCTGGCCGGCGACGCCGACGCGCGCACCGAGGCGATGGAGGCGATCGAGGACGACCTCGCGGCGCCGGGGCTCGAGGTGTCGGTCGGCGGGACCGCCACGGTCGAGCGCGACATCAACGACCGGGTCAGCGCGGACATCGCCCGCGCCGAGATGATCTCGCTGCCGGTGCTCGCGGTGCTGCTCGTCGTCGTGTTCGGCAGCCTGGCCGCGGCGAGCCTGCCGCTGGCGATCGGCGTCACCGCGATCCTCGGGGCGTTCACCGCGCTGCGGGTGGTCAGCCTGTTCACCGAGGTCTCGGTGTTCGCCGTCAACATCGTGACGATCCTCGGGCTGGGGCTGGCCATCGACTACGGCCTGTTCGTGGTCAGCCGGTTCCGCGAGGAGGTGCGCCGGCAGGCGAGCGTGGAGGAGGCCCTCGCCCGCACGATGGCCACGGCCGGGCGGACGGTGGCGGTCTCCGGCGTCACGGTCGCGCTGTCGCTGGCCGGCCTCGTCGTCTTCCCGCAGGTGTTCCTCCGCTCGATGGGCTTCGGCGGGGTGGCCGCGGTGCTCGTCGCGATGCTCGCCGCGCTCACCCTGCTGCCGGCGCTGCTGGCGGTGCTCGGCCCGCGGGTCGACGCGCTGGCGCTGCCGTGGCACCGGCGCGCGGTGGCCACCGTCCCGGGCCGCGGCTGGTGGGAGCGGGTCGCCCGCGGGGTGATGAGGCGCCCGGTGCTCGTGACCGTCGCCGTCGTCGGGCTGCTCGTGGTGCTGGCGCTGCCGTTCCTGCGGGTGCAGTTCGGCGCGATCGACGTCCGCGTGCTGCCGGCCGGCACCGAGAGCCGGGTGGTGGCCGAGACGATCGACGAGGACTTCCCGACCTCGCCGTCGGGCCCGGTGACCGCCGTCGTCAGCCTGGCCGACCCGGTCGACTCCCCCGCCGGCGCCGCCGCGCTCGAGTCCTACGTGGCCGACGTCGCCGCGCTGCCGCAGGTGGAGGGCGCCACGGTGACCGGCGCCGAGGGGACGACGGCGCGGGTGTCGGTGGCCTACGCCGGCGACCCGGTCGACGCCGACGCCCGCGCGCTGGTGGGCGACGTCCGCGGCGTGCCGGCGCCGCCGGGCGGCGAGGTGCTCGTCGGCGGGGAGAGCGCGGTCATGACCGACCTGCTCGACAGCCTCGGCTCGCTGCTGCCGTGGATGGCGCTGCTCGTCGTCGGCACGACGTTCGTG
This sequence comes from Geodermatophilus sp. FMUSA9-8, assembly GCF_037034165.1. Lineage (NCBI taxonomy): Bacteria > Bacillati > Actinomycetota > Actinomycetes > Geodermatophilales > Geodermatophilaceae > Geodermatophilus > Geodermatophilus sp. FMUSA9-8. The sequence continues at coordinate 26,117 of NZ_JBAGKE010000007.1, forward strand.
CTGCTGTTCCTCGCGTTCGGCTCGGTGGTGCTGCCGGTCAAGGCGGTGCTGATGAACGTGCTGTCGCTGGGCGCCTCGTTCGGCGCGCTGGTGTGGATCTTCCAGGACGGCCACCTGTCGGGGCCCCTGGGCTTCACGCCGACCGGGTTCATCGAGGCGACGCAGCCGATCCTGGTGCTGGCGATCGTGTTCGGGCTGTCGATGGACTACGAGGTGTTCCTCATGTCCCGCATCCGCGAGCAGTACGACCTCACCGGCGACAACACCGCCGCGGTGGCCACCGGGCTGCAGCGCACCGGCGGGATCATCACCAGCGCCGCGCTGCTGCTGCTCGTGGTGATCGGCGCCTTCTCCACGTCGGGTATCACCTTCATCAAGATGATCGGCGTGGCGATGGCGATCGCCATCGTGGTGGACGCGACCGTCGTCCGGACGCTCCTGGTGCCGGCGACGATGCGGCTGCTCGGCCGGGCCAACTGGTGGGCCCCGGGGCCGCTGGGCCGCCTCTACGCGCGGTACGGCATCACGGAGTCCGACGGCGAGGAGCCCCCGGCGCCCGCGGCGCGGCCGCTGGAGCCGGCCGGCATGGCCTGACCTGCCGGGCTCTCCTCGATCGCACCGGCTCCGCGGGACTCCCCGCGGAGCCGGTGCCGCGTCAGCGGGCGGGGACGGCCGGGGGCACCGGCGGGCGGCGGCGGGTCTCCAGCCGGAGCACCGGCTGGGTCAGCTGCGCCAGCGTGGCGCAGCGCTGGCACACCGGGCCGGGGTGCGTCTCGGCGGCGCAGGTCTCACAGAGCACGCGGGGTCTCCTCGCTCGGGGTCCGTCGGACCGGGGAGCCAGGACCCTGCCACCCAGCGCCGACGTACCCGCGCCGCGTGTGACGGGTGGGACGACTCGTCAGCGATCCGTCACCTGGGCGACGTCGCCCGTCGGCCCGGCGCCCCAGCGCGGGCGCCGGCGGACGACGGCGGTGGCGACCGGACGGGACGCGGGGGCGCAGGCGCAGGCCTGGCCGGAACAGCGGTGCGCGGTGCTCACGGGACCTCCCGGTGACGGTGGCCGCCGAGGGTGACAGCTCCCGCGCCCCGGCGACAGCGCCGCCGCCGCGGTGGGACGAAGCGTCACCCGACCGACCCACGCCGTTCCCCCGGCCGGTACCGGGAACACCGTGCGGCCACCCCCGCGCCGCCCCGCGACCTGCGGCTGCCTCGGCGCCCGGGAGATGACCGCAGGTCGACATCCGGCGCGCCCGGCGAGGAGATCCGCCGGGCCCATCGCAGGAGCCCCACGACGCACACCGGCCGCGCCGTCGCGGGGTGCGACGGCGCGGCCGGTGGGTCGGCGGGTGGCTCAGCGGGCGCCGAGGGACCGCCAGTAGGCGTTGAGCGCGCCGTTGGTCTTGACGAACCAGACGATCGGGCCGACGAGGATCACGAAGCCGGGGAACGCCCAGAGCCCCGTGGCACCGCTGACCGGCTTGGCGCGGCCCATGCGCTCGTAGAGGTTGCCGACCTCGCTGCTCGTGATGAACGGCGAGGCGACGCCGAAGAGGATGGAGATGAGCAGCGCGACACCGCCACCGAGGCCGTTGCCGGTGTGCCGCTTCATCTCGTCGTGCACCGAGTAGGTCCACACGAGGCTGTAGATCCCGAACGTGACGATCATCAGCAGGATCGCGACGCCGGTGCCGCGCACCTTGCCGATCGGGCCGGACGGCGGGAAGTACGCGCCGGCCGGGGCGGGCGGCATCGGCTGGCCGGCGTAGCCCGGGAAGGGCGCCGGCGCGTAGGGGGCCGGGGCGTACGGGGCCTGCGCGTAGGCGGGCGTGGAGCCGTAGGCGGGCTGCTGCGCGGCCGCACCCGGGTACTGAGAGGTGGTCATGGAGGTCCCCCGCTGTCCGGTCGCCGCCGGCGTCTCCGGCGGCGTCGTCGGAAGCTAGGCACCGCCGTACCGGAACCGGCGGAACGGAACGGCCGACACGGCCCCAGGAGCCCGCCCCGTCCCACGGACCCCCTGCGCCTCCTGTCGACCTGCTGCGGTCTCAGCGGCCGGGAGGCAGCAACAGGTCGTCGACCGGCGTCGTCGACCGGCGTGGTCAGGCGAGCAGCGCCGCCAGGCGGTCGAGGTAGGGCACCTGCCCCTTCACCAGCTTGACCCGCGCCTCGTCGAGACCGAACCAGGCGGCCCGGTCGACCTCCGGGAAGTGCTGGACGCGCCCCGACCGCGGCGGCCACTCGAGCTCGAACGTGCCGCTGACGATCGCGCCGGCGTCGAGGTCACCCTCCCCCGCCCACACGGTGAGCAGCTTCGACCCGGCCCGCAGCTCACCGAGCGGGATCAGCGCCGCCGCGGGCACCGGGCTGCCGAGCTCCTCCTCGAACTCGCGCCGGGCCGCGGCGAGCGGCTCCTCGTCGTCGCCGTGCTCGCCCTTCGGGATCGACCAGGCGCCGTCGTCCTTCCGCGCCCAGAACGGCCCGCCCATGTGGCCGAGCAGCACCTGCGGCGCCGGGGCGAGCCGGTACAGCAGGATCCCCGCGCTCCGCCTCGGCACCGGCCCACCCTCGCACGGGAGGCGCCCCGGCTCAGTCGAGCGGGCGGCGACCGCCCGTCGGCACCGGCGCCGCCCGGCGCCCGCAGCCGTGGCAGAACCGTCCCGGCAGCCGCCTCGTCCCGCAGTGCTCGCACGCCATCATCGGCCTCCTCCGTCAGCGGGTGGAGACCGCAGGCTGCCCGGCCTCGGGCCTGCCCGGGGCGCCGGCACCGGTGGTGGGACGAGTCGTCACACGACCGTCATCCCGGTCAGCGGCAGCCGTCGGGCCCGGGGCGGTGGCCGTCACCGGGGCCGTTCCCGCGGCCGTGGCCGTTGCCCGGGCCGTCGCCGCGCCCCGGGCCGTCGTCGCACGGGGCGGGGACGACGGGCGCGATGGGCGGCGGCGGGGTCGCGGGCACCTCGAGCTCCGGCGTCGGGGTGGGCGCGGGCTCCTCCGCGACCGGGGCGGGCGCCGGGTCCGGCGTCGGGGTGGGCTCCGGGGACGGCGACGGAGAGGCCGTCGCCGTCCGCCCGGCCGGCGGCGCGCTCGCCGGCGCGGGCCCCGACAGCGGCGGCGCCCCGGGCGCGCCGCCGCCGCGCACCGCCGGGGCGACCAGCACGGCCAGCCCGGCGACGAGCAGCACCAGGACAGCCGCGCCGACGCCGAGCCACCGCCGGCGCACCCCCGCCGGCGCCGCGCGGTGCCGCGACCGGGTGGGCAGCACGTCGGTGTCGTGCTCCCCCGCGGGATCGACGGCGGGGTCGGCAGCCGGGTCGGGCGCGAGGTCGAGGCGGGCGGTGTCCATCCGGGCGAACCTACGGAGCGGGCGGGCCGGATCCGTTCCGCGACCCGCGGGCGGGCCGCCGGCCCGTCACACCCGCCCCAGGAGGGGCGGCTCCTCCCGGGAGGGGGTCACCCGGGAGGAGCCGCGGTCTCCGCGCGCCGCAGGTGGTCGAGCGCCTCGGCGAGGCCGGTCACGTCGGCGTACTTGGCGTCGAGGTCGGCCAGGTTGTTCTCGTGCAGCGCCGCGCTCCGGTCGGCGCACGCCTCGCGGACCACCTGCGGTCGGAAGCCGGAGTTGAGCGCGTCCATCGCCGTGGCCCGCACGCAACCCGACGTCGAGACGCCGGCGACGACCACCGTGTCCACCCCGGCAGCGTGCAGGGTGGAGGCGAGCGAGGTGCCGGAGAACGCCGACGCGTACTGCTTGACCACCACCGGCTCCCCCGGCGACGGCGTCAGCGCGAGCCGGCCCCAGTCGCCGGGCGCGTCCTCCGCGAAGGCGGCCAGCGCCGGCACCTTGCGCACGAACAGCCCGCCGTCGGCGAGCCCCGCCGAGTACCGGACCGCCGTCCACACGACGGGATGCCCGCCGGCGCGGGCGGCCTCCACCAGCGCCCGCGCAGCCTCCACCGCGGGCGCGGGGTCGGGCAGCGCGAACGGCCCGCCGGGCTCGGTGTAGGCGCGGCAGAGGTCGATGACCAGCACGGCCGGGCGGGTCCCCCAGCCCACCCGGCCGGAGAACGCCGAGCCGTGCGGCCCGGCACCGGTCACGTCGCCGACCAGACCGGACGGCGTGGCGCGGGCAGCCCGGTCTCCTCCTCGCAGCGCGCCAGCAGCTCCTCCACCGGCGGGCCCATGTCGAACACCGGCAGGTCGGCGGGCCGGTCGGCACGCAGCTGGTCGCGCAGCGTCTCGGTCGCCTCGGCGTCGACCTCCCCGCCGTCGCAGACGACGACGCCGTAGCGCCGGGCGCCCTCCTGCGTGACCAGCCCGCGGCGCACCTCCCTGGCCACCAGCTCGGGGTCGCGCTCGAGCGGGTCGCCCCACCCGCCGCCGCCCCAGGTGACGAAGTGCAGGACGTCGCCGGGGTGCACGGGCACCCCGTGGCACTTGCTGGGCAGCACCTCGCGGGTGCCGTCGGCCCGGTCGATCCACTTGCGGCCGCGGGCGCCGGGCTCGCCGCCGTTGACGCCCCACGGGTAGGTGAGCCAGCGATCGTCGTGGATGGCGATCTCGCCGGGCTCCTCGAACACGTAGGCGACGTCGACGCCGTTGCCGCCGCGGTGCAGCCCGGCCCCGCCGGTGTCGGCGACGGTCTCCCACCGCTCGATCCGCAGCGGGTAGTAGGACTCGAGGTACTCGCAGGGGATGTTGACGAAGCTCGGCCACAGCGAGTGCCCGTCGGGGCCGTCGCCGAGCGGCCGGCCGGGGATGCCGCCGAAGCCGATCGAGTAGAGCTGGAACCACTCCCCCTTCCGCTCCCCGCCGGAGTAGTGGCCGGAGTACATGAAGTGCGGCGAGGAGGAGAAGCCGGCGGCGTTGAGCAGCGCCGGGTTGGTCTGCCCGAGCAGCCCGCCGAAGAGGTCGAACACCCGCCCGATGCCGTGGTTGCGGCCGTTGAGCGCGGCCGGGTGCGCGGGCTTCCAGTACGAGCCGTCCGGGATCGTGACGTCGACCAGCGGGTAGAAGCCGTCGTTCCACAGGATCTGCGGGTCGGCGACGGTGATCATGTAGATCCCGAAGAACATCCGGGTCAGGTTCTCGTTGATGTAGTAGTTGATCGGCCCGGCCGCCTGCGGCGAGGAGCCGGTGAAGTCCAGGTGCACCTTCTCGCCGGTACGGGTGAGCGAGAGCTTCAGCTCGTAGGGGCCGTTGCCGACGCCGTCGTCGCAGATGTAGTCGGTGAACGAGAGCGTCCGGCCCTCCTCGAACACCATCTGCAGCAGCACCTTCATGGCGTCGTGGTTGCGCTGCAGCAGCGCGTCGAGCGCCGACAGGTAGGTGCCCGTGCCGAACCGGGTGCACATCTCGACCACCCGCCGGCCCGCGGTGCGGCAGGCGGCGACCAGGCCGTTGAGGTCGGCGCGGTTCCAGTCGGGCATGCGGACCTGGTTGAGCACGATCCGCAGCGCGTCCTCGTTGAGCACGCCCTTCCGGTAGAGCTTGAAGGGCGGGATGACGACGCCCTCCTCGTAGATGGTGCGGGCGTCGGTGGGCATCGACGACGGCGTCTTGCCGCCGACGTCGGACATGTGCCCGAACATCGACGCCCAGCCGACCACCCGGCCCTCGTGGAACACCGGCACGACGACGAGCCAGTCGTTGGCGTGGCTGATCGCCGCGCCGCAGGCGTACGGGTCGCTGGTGAGGAGGACGTCGCCCTCCTCGACGGTGTCGTCGAAGCCCTCGAGGAAGTCGGGGATGGACAGGCCGAACTGGCCCACGACCATCTTCCCGGTGGGGTCGGCGATGAGCGGGAACTCGTCGTGCTGCTCGCGGATGCCCGGCGACAGCGCGGTGCGGAACAGCACCTCGTCCATCTCGTACCGGGCGTTGCGCAGCCCGTTCTCGATGAGGTCGAGGGTGACCGGGTCGACGTCGACCCGCTCGACGGTGCCGGTGGCCGTCTCGACGATCCGTGCCATGTCAGCCCTCCACGGGGGTGATCAGCAGCGAGCCGGACGCGTGGACGGTAGCCACGTGCCCGGGCAGGACGAGGGTGGTGCTGTCCATCTCGGTGACGATCGCGGGACCGGCAACGACGTCGCCGCCGCGCAGCCGCGCCCGGTCGTAGACCGACGCCGACACCCGCTCGCCGCCGACGTGCACCGGGGACTCGCTCACCAGCGCCCCCTTCGGGTCGCCGTCGCCGGGCCCGAGCCGCACGGGCGCGACGTCGGGCCGCGGGCCGGTGACGGTGGCGCGGGCGTTGACCAGCTCGTGGTCGACGGTGAGCAGGAAGGAGAACAGCCGGTCGTGCTCGGCGTCGAAGGCCCGCCCGAGCTCGGCCAGGGGGCTGCCGCCGTCGAGCCACGCGGGGTCGACCTCGACGGGGATCTCGAAGCCCTGCCCGTGGTACCGGACGTCGACCTGGTAGCCGACCGTCTGCTGCTCCCGGGGCGTGCCGTGGGCGGCCAGCCGCTGCCCGGCGTCGTCGGCGAGCTCGCGCAGCACCTGCACCAGCTCGCCGTCGCCGAGCTGCCCGAAGCGCCGCAGCACGGTGCGGGCGGACTCGTCGCGGCGGCTGGTGGTGGCGTCGCCGAGGGCGCACAGCACCCCGGGCGACGGCGGCACGATGACCGGCCACGCGCCGGTGAGCACGCCGAGCGCGTTGGCGTGCAGCGGCCCGGCGCCGCCGAAGGCGACCAGCGCGAAGTCGCGGGGGTCGAAGCCCTGCTGCACCGAGACCAGCCGCAGCCCGCCGAGCATGTTCTCGTTGACGATGTCGACGATCCCGGCCGCCGCGGCCTCCGGGGAGTCCAGGCCCATCGCCTCGGCCACCTTGCTCACGGCGTCGCGCGCGGCCTGCACGTCGAGGGTGATCTCCCCGCCGGCGAGGTCCGAGGGCAGGTAGCCCAGGACGACGTTGGCGTCGGTGACCGTCGGCTCGACGCCGCCCTTGCCGTAGGCCGCGGGTCCGGGGTCGGCGCCGGCGGACTGCGGGCCGACGCGCAGCGCGCGGGTCAGCTCGGGCACGTGCGCGATCGAGCCGCCGCCCGCGCCGACGGTGCGCACGTCGACGCTGGAGGCCCGCACGGTGAGGTCGCCGACCTTCGTCTCGCGGCCGATCCGCGGGGCGAGGTCGCGCACCAGCGCCACGTCGGTGGAGGTGCCGCCCATGTCGAAGGTGATCAGGTCGCGGTGGCCGCACTGCTCGGCCACCCACACCGCGCCGGTCACCCCGCCGGCGGGGCCCGACAGCAGCATGCTCACCGGCGCCTCCACCGCGGCGTCGGCCGACTGCAGACCGCCGTCGCTGCGCAGGATCGACAGCTCCCCGGCCACCCCGCCCTCGCGCAGCCCCTCGGACAGGTGCCGCACGTACTTCTCCACCTGCGGCTGCACGTAGCCGTTGGCGACGGTGGTCAGCGTGCGCTCGTACTCGCGCAGCTCAGGCAGCACGTCCGAGCTCAGCGACACCGGGACGCCGGGCAGCACCTCGGCGGCGATCTTCCGGATGCGCCGCTCGTGGGAGGCGTCGGCGAAGGAGTTGACCAGGCTGACGGCGAGGGCCTGCACGCCGCGGCCGGCGAGGCGCTCCAGCTGCGCCCGGACGCCGGCCTCGTCGAGCGGGCGGACCTCGGACCCGTCGCTGGCGACCCGGCCCTCGACCTCGACGGTGTCCTCGAGGTCGGCCAGCGGCTCGGGCTTGGGCCAGATGATCCAGCCGGCCAGCCCGCCGGGCACGAACGAGCGGGCGATCTGGAGGACCTGCCGGAAGCCCCGCGTGGTGACCAGCCCGACGCGGGCGCCCTTGCCCTCGAGGATCGCGTTGGTGGCCACCGTGGTGCCGTGCAGCACCTGCGCCACCTCGCGCATCGAGATGCCGGCGTCGGCGCACACCTTGCCGATGCCGGTGAGCACGCCGACCGCCTGGTCGGCCGGGGTGGAGGCGGTCTTGGCGCGCCAGGTCGCGCCGCTGTCCTCGTCGACGAGCAGGACGTCGGTGAAGGTGCCCCCGACGTCGACTCCGAGCCGGTAGCTCATGCGGTCTCCTCAGTGCGGGTCGCGGGATCGGTGGCCTGCAGCCGGGCCGCCCGGACCATCACGGCCCGGGCGTTGGCGATGTGCGAGGTCATGACGGCGCGGGCCCACTCCGGGTCGCCGGCGCGCAGGGCGGCGACGATCTCGGCGTGGTGCGCCAGGCTGCGGCGCAGCGACTCCTCGTCGTAGGTGAGGAAGTTGCGCCGCACGATCGGCGGGTGGATGGCGGCGGCCAGTGCGGCCGCCAGCGTGGGGTGCGCGGCGAGGGCGACCAGCCGGTCGTGGAACGCGCGGTTGAGCGGGACGAGCGCGTCGAGGTCCTGGTCCGGGCCGGGGGTGCCGACGGCGAGCATCCGGCGGGCGAGGTCGTCGAGGGCGTCGACGTCGGCCGGGCGGGCGTTCGGGACGGCGTGCGCCGTGAGCTGCGGCTCCAGGACCGAGCGCAGGTCGAACACGCCCTCGAGCTCGGCGACCGTCCACGTGGCCACCCGGGCACCGCGGTTGGGCACGAGTTCGACCAGCCCCTCGGACGCCAGCCGCGACAGCGCCTCGCGCACCGGCGTGCGGCTCACCCCGAGCCGCTCGGCCAGCTCCACCTCGCCGAGGCGCGCGCCGGGGGCCAGGTCGCCGCCCATGATCAGGTCGCGGAGGGTCGCCAGTGCGCGCTCGGCCGACGTCAGAGGGCGTGTCAACGGTCACACCTCCTCGGGGATTGCATGCAAGGTAGGGGTGGCGGCGGGTGCGCACAAGAGCCCCGGCGGAACTCTCCGGACCGTTGCCATGCACGTCGGGGACGGTGCAGACTCGCGACGACGCACGGCCACCGCGACGGTCGCTGTATGCAACCGCGCGGGAACCGGGACGACACACGAGGAGGCCACCGTGGCGGATCTGCTGAGCGGTGCGCGGGCCCCGCGGGCGCGGCTGCGCGAGCTGCTCGCCGGCCCCGGCCCGCTGATGGCGCCGGGCGCCTACGACGCGCTGACCGCCCGGCTGATCGAGCAGGCCGGCTTCGACGCGGTGTACATGACCGGCTTCGGCACGACGGCGGGGCTGCTCGGCCGGCCCGACGTCGGGCTGCTGTCGGGCGCGGAGATGGTCGACAACGCGCGCCGCATCGCCGCCGCCGTCGACGTGCCGGTCATCGCCGACGCCGACACCGGCTACGGCAACGCGATCAACGTCGTCCGCACGGTGCAGCTCTACGAGCAGGCCGGGGTCGCGGGCATCCAGCTCGAGGACCAGGTGATGCCCAAGAAGTGCGGGCACATGAGCGGCAAGGCGCTCATCGGCACCGGGGAGATGGTGGGCAAGATCCGCGCCGCCGCGGCCGCCCGGCGCGACCCCGACCTCGTGCTCATCGCCCGCACCGACGCCGTCGCCGTCACCGGGGTCGACGACGCGCTCGCCCGCGCCCGTGCCTACGCCGAGGCCGGCGCCGACCTGCTGTTCGTCGAGGCGCCGACCACCGAGGCCGACGTCGAGCGCGTCGCCGGGGAGCTCGCCGGGGTGGCGCCGCTGGTCTTCAACTGGGCCGAGGGCGGACGCACGCCGCCGCTGTCGCTGGAGCGCATGGCCGAGCTCGGGTTCGCGCTGGTCATCTACCCGATCGGCACCCTGCTGGCGGCCACCGCCGGCGTCCGGTCGCTGCTCGCCTCGCTGCGGGAGCAGGGCGTCCCGCCCCTGGACGGGCTGCCCACCTTCGGCGAGTTCACCGACCTCGTCGGCCTGCCCGAGGTGCAGGACCTCGAGCAGCGCTTCGCCGAGTAAGGACCCCGCTGCCCCCCACCGCTCGCGAGCTCGCGGCGGGCCCCTGCAGCGGCGCCGTTTCTGATCGGAGCCGTACCGGCCGCCCTCGACGCGTGGGTATCGGCACCCGGGGGCGACCGGAGGGCAACGTCTCTCCCCGTCCGTCACACCCGTCCCAGACGCTCGCGGGGATGTCCGGACCGGTCCGTCCGGACCGGTAGACAGGACACCGTGAGCACCACGGACACCCGGCCGCATCCGCACGACGGTGCTCCCCGGGCGGCCGTGGCGATCGCGGCCACCAGCACCCCGGTGCTGTCCTACGCGCTCGCCGTCAACCGCGTCCCGGTCGTGTCCCGGCTCGCGGTCACCACCCGCGGCGCCGCGGTCGAGGGCGCCGTCGTGCGCCTGGGCGTGCGCGACGCGGAGGGCCCGATCGGCAGCGTCGTCGAGGTCCCCGTCGACCTCGACGGCGACGCCACCACGGTGCTCAGCGACGTCGGCCTGGTCATGGACGCGGCCGCGATGCTGCACATCGAGGAGCAGCGGCCCGGCGTCATCGAGATCGACGTCGTCGCCGGGGGCGCCGACGTCGGCGGCACCGCCGTCCCCGTGCACGTGCTCGCCGCGAGCCAGTGGCTGGCCTCCCCCGTGCCGCTGGCGCTGGAGATGCTCGCCGCGCACGTGCAGCCCAACCACCCCGCGGTGCCGGCGCTGCTCGACGAGGCCGCGGCGCTGCTGCACGAGCGCACCGACGACCCGTCCGTGCAGGGCTACGCGGCCGGGCCCGACCGGGTCGACGAGATCGTCGCCGCGGTCGCCGCCGCGATGCGCGCCCGCGGCATCCGGCACAGCGAGGCCCCCGCCGACTGGGCGCACATCGCCCAGCGGGTGCGCACCCCCGCCGACGTGCTCGACGGCCGCGTCGGCACCCCGCTGGACACCACCGTCACCCTCGCCGCCGCGCTGGAGGCGGCCGGCGTCCGCACGCTGCTGTGGATCGCCGACGGGCACGCGTTCCTCGGCTACTGGCGCGAGGAGCGCAGCGCCGAGAGCGCCGCCACCACCGACGTCGCCCCGCTCGCCGACCTGGTCGCCCTCGGGCTGGTCCGGCTGGTGGAGACGACGCTGCTCACCAGCCGCGGCACCGAGGACCCCGACGCCGACCGGCTGCACCGCGCCGCCGCCGACGCGTGGCTGACCGGCGCGGCCGACCGGCTGCTGGGCGTCACCGACGTCCACCGCGCCCGCCGCGATGGGATCCTGCCGCTGCCCGCCCGGCTGCGGGGCCCCGACGGCGCGCTGCAGGTGGTCGAGTACCGCGCCGACGAGCACGACCCGACCGTCCGCCCCGCCGGCCGGCACGCCGCCCCGGTGCCCGGCAGCCGCCCCGGCGTGCCGCCGCGGGTGCAGCAGTGGAAGAACAGCCTGCTCGACCTGAGCCTGCGCAACCGGCTGGTCAACTACACCGAGGGCGCCGGGCTGCCGCTGGTCGTCCCCGGCCTCTACCTCGCCACGCTGGCCGAGCTGCTCGCCGGCGACGGCGCGGTCACCCTCGTGCCCAGCGACCGGCTGCGCCCCGCCGACAACGTGCGCGGCCTGCGCTCGGCGCGCGAGCTGCCGGTCGGCGTGCTCGGCGAGGTGCTGCACGAGCGCCGCGAGGTCTACGCCGACCTCAGCGACGGCGCCTACCTCCCGCGGCTGCGCGGGCTGGCGCACCGGGCCCGGACGGTGCGCGAGGAGACCGGCGCCAACAACCTCTACGTCGCGATCGGCAGCCTGTCCTGGGAGCTCGACGGCCGCCCGCTGCGCTCGCCGCTGGTGCTGCTGCCGGTGGTCCTCTCCCCCGCCGGGCGCACCGGCGCCTACCGGCTCACCGCCGACGACGCCGCCGGCGCCAGCCCGAACTGGTGCCTGCTGGAGAAGCTGCGCCGCGAGCACGGCCTGGAGATCCCCGGGCTGGCCGGGGCCGACGGCGACCTCGACGTCGACAGCGCGCTGGCCACCGTGCGCCAGGCGCTGCTCGACGCCGGCCTGCCCTTCCGCGTCGAGGCGACCGCCGACCTCGCCGTCCTGCAGTTCGCCCGCTACCGGCTCTGGCGCGATCTGGACGAGTCGTGGGCCGAGCTCGCGGCGAGCCCGCTGGTCGGCCACCTGGTGCACGCGCCGGCCGAGCCCTTCGCCGACCCGGTGCCGGCCAGGGCCGCCGACGTCGACCTCGACGAGCTCGCCGCCCGCTGCCCGGTGCCGGCCGACGCCTCGCAGGTGAAGGCGGTCGCCGAGGGCGTCGCCGGGCGCACGTTCGTGCTCGAGGGCCCGCCCGGCACCGGCAAGTCGCAGACGATCACCAACCTGCTCGCCCGCGCCGTCGCCGACGGCCGCCGGGTGCTGTTCGTCGCCGAGAAGCGGGCGGCGCTCGACGTCGTCGCCCGCCGCCTCGACGCCGTGGGTCTCGGCCCGCTGGTGCTGGACCTGCACGACGAGCGGGCCCGCGCCACCGCCGTGCGCGCCCGGCTCCGCGACGCGCTGGAGGCCGTCGTCGTCGCCGACGAGCAGGCCCTGGCCGCCGACGGCGAGGACCTGCGCGCCGCCCGCCGCACGCTGGCCCGCTACGCCGACCGGCTGCACGCGGTCAACGCGGCCGGCATGTCCTACTACTCGGCGCGCACCGCGCGGCTCGCCGTCGGCGGGGACGTGCCGGCGCTGCCGGTGCCGCAGTCGTTCGCCGCGGCCGCCCCGGAGGACACGCTCACCGCGGTCCGCCGGGCGCTGGCGCTGTTGCCCGACGTCGCCGACCTGGTGCGGCCCTCGCCGCGGCACCCGTGGGCGTTCGTCGACACCGCGCGGGTCGACCTCCCGGCCGCGCACCGCGCCGCGATCGCCGTCGACGACGCGATGCGCGCGCTGCCCGCGGAGGAGCACCTGGCGCGGGCGCTGCGCGAGGTGCGCAGCCCCGGCGACCTCGACGACCTCGCCCACCTGCTGTCCGGGCCCGCCGTCGGCCTCGACGTGCTCGACGAGGTGCCCACCGAGCGCTGGACCGCCGCGACCACCGCGGTGCTGGCCGAGGTGGCCGCCTTCGCCGGCACGGTGCACCCGGGCCTGGAGCTGGCCACGCCCGAGGCGCTCGCGCTGCCGCTGGGCGAGCTGTTCGTCGCCGCGCAGACCGCGCAGGCGGGGCGGATGTGGGCGCGCCAGGAGGGGCTGCGCGAGGTGCGCGCCCAGCTCGCGCCGGTGCTGCGCCCGGGTGTCGCCGTGCGGCTGCGCGACGTGCCCGAGCTGACCGCGGCGCTGTGGCGGGTGCAGAGCGCCGCCGCGGGGATCGCCGCGCGCGCCGCCGTCATCCCCGGCCTGTCGGTGCCGGCCGGCTGGAACCCGCTGCTGGAGCCCGACCTGCTCGAGGGCCAGGTGGCCTGGCTGCGCCGCGCCGGCGCGGTCGCCGACAGCGCGCGGGAGTTCGCCGTCGCGCTGCGCCGCTACGTCGTCTCCGGCCCCGGCCCGTCGGCCGCGGCGGCCGCCGCCGTCGCCCGGCTGCGCGACGGGCTGGAGGAGCTGCTGCGCGTCTGCCGCAGCACCCCCCGCCGGCTCGCCGACTGGTGCGGCGACGACGGCGTGCTGCTGCGCTGGGCGATGACCCGCCCCGAGCGCGGCGTCGAGCACTCCGGGCTGATGTCGCTGCGCCGGTGGGCGGAGTTCCTCGACACCCTGGAGCCGCTGCGCGCCGCCGGCCTGCTCGACGCCCGTGCCGCGCTGGTCAGCGGCCGGCTGCCCGCCGAGGACGCGCCGCGCGCCTTCGAGCACGGCCTGGCCGCCGCCTCCACCGCCGAGCGCCGCGCCGCCACCGGCCTCGACGCCTTCGACGAGGCCGCGCACGGCCGCGCGATCGACCGCTTCACCGCGGCCTCGCGGGCCGTGCGCCGGCACCTCACCGCCGCGCTGCCCGCCGCCGTGCTGGCCATGCGCCGGCTGGACGCCCCCGCGACCGGCAGCGGGTCCGAGGGCACCGACCGGCTCGGCGAGCTGCAGCGCGAGCTCACCCGCCGCCGCGGACTCGGCGTACGCGCGCTGCTCACGCAGTACGGCGACCTCGTCACCGCGCTGCTGCCGTGCGTGCTGGTCAGCCCCGACTCGGTGGCCCGCTTCTTCCCCGCCCGCGCCGGCCAGTTCGACCTGGTCGTGTTCGACGAGGCCTCGCAGATCCGGGTGGCCGACGCCGTCGGCGCGCTCGGCCGCGCCCGGTCCGCGGTGGTCGTCGGCGACAGCCGGCAGATGCCGCCGACGTCCTTCGGCGAGCCCGCGGCCGGCGGCGGCGACGACCTGCCCGACCTGCTCGGCGTCGCCGTGGAGGACGAGGAGTCGATCCTGTCGGAGTGCGTGCAGGCCGGCGTGCCGCGGCACTGGCTGTCCTGGCACTACCGCAGCCGCGACGAGTCGCTGATCGCCTTCAGCAACGCCCACTACTACGACAACCGGCTGTCCTCCTTCCCCGCGCCGGCGCACGGCCCGGCGACCCCCGACGTCGACGGCCACGGCATCTCGCTGGTCCGGGTGCAGGGCACCTTCCACCGCTCGGGCGCCGGGCGGCTGCTGCGCACCAACCCGATGGAGGCCAAGGCCGTCGTCGCGGAGATCCGCCGCCGCTTCGACGCCTCGCCCGGCGCGGTGCCCTCGATCGGCGTGGTCACCTTCAACGCCCAGCAGCGGTCCTACATCGAGTCGCTGCTGCGCGACGCCGGCGACGAGCGGCTGACCGAGGCGCTCGACCGCACCGACGGCGAGGGCCTGTTCGTCAAGAACCTGGAGAACGTGCAGGGCGACGAGCGCGACGTCGTGCTGTTCTCCACCGGCTTCAGCCCCGACGACCGCGGCGTGCTGCCGCTGAACTTCGGTCCGCTCAACCGCGTGGGCGGCGAGCGCCGGCTCAACGTGGCGGTCACCCGCGCGCGCCGGCAGGTGGTCGTCTTCTCCTCCTTCGACCCGTCGGCGCTGCGGGCCGAGCAGACGTCGTCGCTCGGCATCAAGCACCTGCGCGCCTACCTCGACCTCGCGGCGCTCGGCACCGAGGCGCTGCCCCGCGAGGCCCGCCGGCCCGGAACGCCCGACCGGCACCGCGAGGAGATCGCCGGTGCGCTGCGGGCGCGCGGGCTCGTCGTGCGCACCGACGTCGGGCTGTCGGACTTCCGCGTCGACCTGTCGCTGGCCCGCGCCGCGGCGCCGGACGCCCCGGTCGTGGCCGTGCTGCTCGACGGCCCGGCGTGGGCGCGGCGGCGCACCGTCGGCGACCGCGACGGCCTGCCCGTCGACGTGCTGTCCGGCCTGCTCGGCTGGCCCGCCGTCGAGCGGGTCTGGCTGCCGTCGTGGCTGCGCGACCGCGACGCGGTGCTCGACCGCCTGGTCGCAGCGGTGGACGCCGCGCCCGCGCCGGCGCTCGCGCCGGCCACCGCCTCCCCCGCGCCGGTGCTGACCGTGGTCGAGGCCGTGCCCGAGGTCGAGTCGCCCGCCGCGCCGGAGCCCGTCGCGCCCGAGCCCGTCACCACCGAGCCCGCCCCCGAGCCGGGCCCCCGCGGGCTGCCGTCGCTGCGCTCGGTGGTGTCGGCCGCCGTCGCCGCGCTGCCGCTCTCCCGCGCCGACGCCGACCCGGTGGCCGACGAGCCCGAGGCCGTCCCGCCGGTCGCGCTGAGCGTCGTCCCGCCCGTCGCCGAGGAGCAGCCCGAGGAGGCTGACGAGGCCGCGGGGGCCGGGCCCACCGAGCAGCGCTTCCGCGCCTGGGCCCCGAAGCCGGCCGGCGACCGCAAGGTCCTCGACGCCCTCGCCGACCCGCGCAACGCCCGGCTGGTCACCCGGGTGCTCGCCGCCGGGCTCAGGGCCGAGGGGCCGGTGCACCGCGACCGCCTCGCGCGGATCGCCGCCGGCGCGTTCGGCCTGTCCCGGGTCACCGACGCCCGCCGCGACGCGCTGCTCGCCCTGCTGCCGCCGCACACGCTGGACGGCGACGTCGTCTGGCCGGCGTCGCTGGACCCGGCCGGCTGGACCGTCTACCGCCGGCAGACCACCAGCACTCCCCGCCCGCTGGAGCAGGTGCCGGCGCAGGAGGTGCTCAACGCGATGGTGGCGCTGTGCCGCGCCGCCGGCGGGCTGCCCCGCGAGGACCTGTTCCTGCGCACTGCGGAGGTGTTCGGCTACCGCCGCCGCACGCCGTCGCTGACCCCGCTGCTGGCCGCGGTACTCGACCGCGGCACCGCTGATGGCCGCCTCGCGGTCACCGGCGACGGCCGGGTCACCGCCTAGTACTCCTCCTGAGCGCGGTCGTGCTCTGCCCACACCCGTGTGCAGAGCACGAAAGCGCTCAGGAGACATGTGTCCCGGAGCTGAGTCGTGCTCTGCACGCACTCGTGTGCAGAGCACGACTCCGCCCGGGAGGACACCCACCCCGCCAGGGAGGATGGACCCCCGTGAGCACCGCCGTCGTCCCCGAGCTCGACCGCTTCCCCGCCGACGTGCGCGACGCCGTCAGCCGGCTCGCCGGGGTCGCCGAGCGCACCCCGCTGCAGCGCAACGAGCGCCTGTCCGCGCTCACCGGCGCCGACGTCTGGCTCAAGCGCGAGGACCTGCAGGTCGGCCGCTCGTACAAGGTGCGCGGCGCCTACAACACGATCAGCCGCCTGGACGACGCCGCCCGCACCGCCGGGGTGGTGTGCGCCAGCGCCGGCAACCACGGCCAGGGCGTGGCGCACGCCTGTCGGGCGCTCGGCGTCCGCGGGGCGGTGTTCGTGCCCGGCACCACCCCGCGGCAGAAGCGCGCCCGCATCCGCGCGCTCGGCGGCGACATGGTCGAGCTGGTCGTCGCCGGCGACACCTACGACGACGCCGCCGCGGCCGCGAAGGCCCGTGCCGCCGCCACCGGCGCCACGCTCGTCCCGGCCTTCGACGCGTGGCCGGTCGTCGTGGGCCAGGCGACGGTCGCCGTCGAGGTGCTCGATCAGCTCGGGCGCGCGCCCGACGTCGTCGTCCTCCCCCTCGGCGGCGGCGGGCTGCTCGCCGGCTGCGGCACCTGGCTGCGGCAGGCGAGCCCCGCGACCCGGCTGGTCGGGGTGGAGCCCGCCGGCGCCGCCGGGATGGCCGCGGCGCTGGCGGCCGGGCACCCGGTCGAGCTGCCGGCCATCGACACGTTCGTCGACGGCGCCGCCGTGCGCCGGGCCGGCGACGTCACCTTCCCGCTGGTCCGCGACTCCGGCGCCGAGCTCGTGGCCGTGCCCGAGGGCCAGGTCTGCACCGAGATGCTCGAGCTCTACCAGGTCGAGGGGATCATCGCCGAGCCCGCGGGCGCCCTGGCCACGGCGGCGCTGACCGGCGGCACCGTGCGGGTCGAGCCCGGGCAGACCGTCGTCTGCCTGCTGTCGGGCGGCAACAACGACGTCAGCCGGTACGCCGAGGTGGTCGAGCGGTCCCTGGTGCACCAGGGCCTCAAGCACTACTTCCTCGTCGAGTTCCCGCAGGAGCCGGGCGCGCTGCGCCGTTTCCTCGACGACGTCCTCGGCCCCGACGACGACATCGTGCTGTTCGAGTACGTCAAGCGGGACAACCGCGAGACCGGCGCGGCGCTCACCGGCATCGAGCTCGGCAGCGCCGACAGCCTGCCCGGCCTGCTCGCGCGCACCGCGGCGAGCCCGCTGCGGATCCAGCACCTGGACCCGGACTCGCCGGCCTACCGCTACCTCGTCCGCGGCGGCGCCTGACCCTCAGACGCGGGCCAGCCCGACCACGGTGACGTCGTCGGTGCCGGGCGGGTCGAGCGTGGCCACCACGGCGTCGACCACGTCCTGCGGCGTCCCGGCGCCGGCGGCCACCGCCTCCCGCACCGCCTCGATGCCCTCGGGCAGCGGCCGGCCGCGCCGCTCGACCAGGCCGTCGCTGTAGAGCAGCAACCGGTCGCCGGCGTCCAGGCGCAGCGCGGTCTGGCCGTAGTCGGCGTCGTCGAGCAGGCCGAGGGCGGGACCGCGGCCGTCGGTGACCAGCCGCGCCCCGCCGTCGCCGGCGTGCACGGCCGGCAGGTGCCCGGCGTTGGCCAGCGCCAGCTCGCCGGTGGCGGGGTCGAGCTGGGCGATGACGGCGGTGGCCATCTCGCCCGGCAGCAGCGCGCCGACCAGCCGGTTGAGCTCGGTGAGCGCCGCGGCCGGTCCCTCGTCGCGCAGCAGCGACGCCCGCAGGGCGTGCCGCAGCTGCGCGGTCACCGCCGCCGCGGACAGCCCGTGCCCGGCGACGTCGCCGAGGACGATCGCGAGCCGGCCGCTGGGCAGCGGCACGAGGTCGTACCAGTCGCCGCCGACGACGTCGGCCTCGCTGGGCCGGTACCGCGCGCCGAGCGCGACGCCGGGCACCTTCGGCAGCTCCTCGAGCAGCAGGGTGCGCTGCAGCGCCGCGGAGAGCCGGTCGTCCTCCCCGGCGCGGGCGAGCACCGCCTCGCCGAGGTGGGTGGCCAGCGCGCGGGCGGCGGCGACCTCGTGCTGGTGCCACGGACGGGAGGTGCCGCGGACGGTCTCGGTCCAGCGGGCGAACGAGCGGCGCGGGGACAGCCGGCCCGCGGTCACCTTGGAGGTGCGCGGGTCGCCGCCCCAGCTGACCTCGCGCGGTGTCTCCGGCCGGAACCAGGCGAGGAAGTCGCCGCGCGCACCACCGACCTCGACGGCGAGCACGCCGCTGGCGTCGGCGGCGAGGTCGGCGGCGCCGGGCACGTCGCGGCCGAGGGCGTCGGTGACCCCGCCGGCGCCCAGCACCGCGGGCACGACCGCGGCGACCCGCTCGGCCGGCGGCGTCCGCCCGAGCAGGTGCAGCCGCCCGTCCAGGCGCACCGCGGCGCCGGCGGCGGGCAGCAGGTCGAGCACGGTGACCTCGCCGTCGACGAGCGCGGCGACCGGGGTGCGCGGGCTGCGGCCGATCGCGCCGACCAGGTCGGCCTCGCGCCGGGTGACGCCCACCGCGGCGTCGCGGTCGCCGGCCGCCACGGTGGTGTGCAGCAGCAGCGAGGCGGTGCGGCCGAGGAACTCCGCGGCGGTGCGGTCGGCGTAGGAGGGCCGGTGGGGGCCGCTGTAGGAGTGGCAGGCGATGAGCCCCCAGAGCCTCCCGCGGTCGATGAGGGACACCGACATCGAGGCGGTGACGCCCATGTTGGCCAGGTACTCCAGGTGCACCGGGGAGACGCTGCGCAGCATCGCGCCGGAGAGGTCCAGCGGCCGGCCGGTGCCCGGGACCAGCGGCGGCTCGAGCGGGACGGGGGTGTACGTGGCGTCGGGGATCAGCCGCATCCAGTTGGTCGCGTACAGGGCGCGGGCCTGGGCGGGGATGTCGCTGGCCGGGTAGTGCAGGCCGAGGAAGGGCTCGAGGTCGGAGCGCCGGTCCTCGGCGACCACCTCGCCGTTCCACTCGGCGTCGAAGCGGTAGACCATCACCCGGTCGAAGCCGGTGAGCGCGCGCACCTCGCGGGCGAGGACGCCGGTGAGGCCCTCGAGCGACGTCGGTGCCGACAGCCGCTGCAGCACGGTGGGCAGCCGGCGGTGCCAGGCCGCGCCGGCCTGCCCGGCCCCGGCGACCGGCTCCCACTCGGTGACCAGCAGGTCGCCGCTGCGGGACAGCACCAGGTCGAGCTCGGCGCCGCCGGGGGCCACCCGCAGCGGGTCGGCCTCCGACAGGTCCGCGGCCAGCGCCGCGCGCAGCCGGTCGAGTTCGGCGGGAGCCAGCAGGTCGGCGAGCGTGCGCCCGGCGGGGTCGGTGCCGAGCACCTGCGCGGCGTTGGCCGAGGCGACGACGACCTCCAAGCCCGGCTCGGTGACCGCGAGCAGCGCGCCGTGCGGCTGGACCGCCCCCGGGACCGCGATCGGCTCCTCGGCGCAGCGGGCCAGCGCCTCGTCGTCGACCCGCCGCCGGACGGGGTCGGGAGCCGGCGACGGCGGGATGTCGGCGGGGGTGCTGGTCATCGCGACCGACCCTACGACCCGACCTCCCCGTCGGTGAGGCCCGCGACCTCGACCACCGGGACGAGGCGGTGCAGCTCCAGCAGGTCGATGACCAGGCGCACCGGCTTGTTCTCCCGCGGGCAGACCACCTGCAGCGCGACGCCGGCCGCGGCGGACTGCTTCGCGGCGCGTGCCAGTTCGCGCGCGCCCGCGGAGTCCATGAACACGGTGTCGGTGAGGTCGATGACCAGCGACCGCGGCCGCGCGGCCAGCTCGGCGGCGACGCCCTCGGCCAGCCGGGGCACCGTCGCGATGTCGAGTTCTCCGCGTACCCTCAGCCCGGGCCGGCCGTTGACCGATGCTCGGTCGACGGCGAACTGCACGATCGGGCTCCTCCTCCACGGGTGACGGACCGGAGGAGCGTAACCCGCTGTTGCAGAGAGGGGCCCGGCGTGGACATCTCGTTCACCGTGACGTTGCCCGTCGACGTCGACAGCGTGCCGTTCATCCGCGGCCTGTGCCGCCAGGCGCTGGAACACCTGAAGGTCGAGCGGCCGGTCGTCGAGGAGACGACGCTGGCGCTCACCGAGGCGTGCGCGAACGTCGTCCGGCACGCCGGTGACCACGCCGGGTACGAGGTGTCGGTCGCGATCGACGACACCGTCTGCCGGATCACCGTGATCGACGACGGCTCCGGCTTCGACCGGGACGAGGCCGCCGCCCGGTCCTCGCTGACCGCGGCCGGCCTCGACGGCGACGGCGGCGCGGGCCTGCGGTTGATGCAGGCGCTGGTCGACTCGCTGGACTTCCGCCGCGACCCCGACGGCCGGCACCGGGTGAGCCTGGAGAAGCGGCTGTCCCGCCCGGCGCTGCGGCTGCTCGACAGGGGCTGAGCCTCAGTCGCGCGCCGGGAACCGGTCGATGTTCTGCTCGACCCAGGTGCGCAGCGCGGCCAGAGGCACGGTGGCGTCGCGGCCGAGGTCGGTGAGCGCGTACTCCACGTGCAGGGGGACGGCCGGGTAGACCGTCCGGTCGACCAGCCCGGCCTCCTCCAGCCGGCGCAGCACCGCGGTGAGCACCTTCGGGCTGATGCCCTGCAGCCGCTGGCGCACGGCGCCGAACCGGCGCGGTCCCTCCTCGAGGGCGCCGAGCGCCAGCGCGCTCCACTTGTCGGCCAGCAGGTCGAGCACCGACCGGCAGGGGCAGTTGGCCGCGTACACGTCCCGGGGCCCGCAGGCGGGCAGGTGCGCCGTCGTCACGTCACCATCCTGCCGTGGTTCCCCGGAGTAACCAAGCTCCCTTGCGGGAAACCAGTACCTCGCGCATAGCGTCGCCGGCATGTCCCTCCCGTCCCGCATGCCCGCCGTCGCCTACTCCTCCCCCGGCTCCCCCGACGTGCTCACCGACGTCGAGCTCGACGTCCCCTCACCCGGTGCGCACGACCTGCTCGTGGAGGTGCGGGCGGTCTCGGTGAACCCGGTCGACGTGAAGCTGCGCGGCGGCGCCGACCCGGGGGGGCAGCCGCGGGTGCTGGGCTTCGACGCGGCCGGCACGGTGGTCGCGGTCGGCGAGGCGGTGACCGCGTTCGCCGTCGGGGACGCCGTCTACCACGCGGGTTCGATCGCCCGGCCCGGCTCCAACGGCGCGTACCACCTGGTCGACGAGCGGATCGCCGGGCACGCGCCCGCGTCGCTGGACTGGGCGGAGGCGGCCGCGCTGCCGCTGACGACGATCACCGCCTGGGAGACGCTGTTCGAGCGCTGGGCGCTCACCCGCGAGAGCACCGGCACGCTGCTGGTCATGGGCGCGGCCGGCGGCGTCGGGTCGATGCTCGTGCAGCTCGCCCGGCAGCTCACCGGGCTGACCGTGGTCGCGGCGGTGTCGCGGCCGGAGGCGGCCGAGTGGGTGCGCGGGCTCGGCGCGCACGAGGTGGTCGACCGCCGCGACCTGGTGGCCGAGGTGGCGCGGGTCGCGCCGGGCGGGGTGCGGTACGTGTTCAGCCCGTACTCGGCCGGGATGGTCGAGACGTTCGCGCGGGTGATGACGGTCGGCGGCTCGGTGGTGGCCATCGACGAGCCCGAGGGCCTCGACACCCTGCCGCTCAAGGAGCGCAGCCAGGGCTGGCACTGGGAGTTCATGTTCAGCCGGCCGCTGCACGACCCGGAGAGCACCGCCCAGCGCGAGCTGCTCGACGAGGTGGCCCGGCTGGTCGACGCCGGGGTGCTGCGCACCACGCTCACCGCGCGGCTGTCGCCGGTCGACGCGGCGACGCTCGCGGAGGCGCACCGGCGGGTCGAGTCGTCGTCGACGATCGGGAAGGTCGTCGTCGCCCGCCCCTGACTCCCCGGGGAGGTCGTGCTCTGCCCCGTCCCCGTGAGCAGAGCACGACCCGGCCCGGACCACCGCGGCTGCGGACTACCGGTCCAGCGGGTTGGCGCGGGCGCGGTCGGCGAAGCCGGCGGCGGTGAACCGGCCGGCGAGGGAGTCGGGCTTGCGGCGGGCCTGGTCGGTGAAGCAGGCGACGAACTCGTGGATCAGCCCGAGCCGCGGGTACTCGGCGAGGACGGCGGCCCGCAGGTCGGCGGGCCACGCCTCCGGGTCGCGCCCGGAGATGTCGAGGCCGGTGGCGAGCTCCAGCAGGTGCCCCTCGGGGTCGGCCGCGACGTCGACCTCCGGCGCCATGTGCGCGACGACGATCTCGGCCACCCGACGGCGGCGCGGCACCGGCCAGCCCGCGCCCGCCGCGAACACCCAGCCGACGGCGCCGCCCGCGTCCTCGAACGGCAGCGTCGCGCTGTCGAAGACCGGGGACAGGCCGAGGTCGTGGACCATCGCCGCGACGAACAGCAGCTCGTCGTCGAACGCGATGCCGTGGCGGCCGGCGTGGTCGGCGGCCCACAGGTAGCTGCGCAGGCAGTGGTTCACCAGGGCGGGCGAGGAGAACTCGGCGACCACCTCCCGCGCGAGGCGGCAGGCGGGGGTGTCGGGCAGCGCGGGCAGGGAGGAGGTCACGGCCGGCGAGTCTGCCCCCGGGCCGTGTCCTCCTCCCCCACTGCCGCGCGCGGTGGCAGGACCGCTGCGGAGATCGGCAGGGACGACGGCGTCAGGAGGCCGTCAGGCCCCGCACCCGCTCGATGAGCCCGCCGGCGCAGGCGTCGATGAACCCGTCGGGATCGGGGCCGACGTTCTGCAGGACGAGGTGGTCGAAGCCGGCGTCGACGTAGGGCTGCGCCTGCTGCACGTGCAGGTCGAGGTCGGGGCCGACGGAGAACTGCCCGCGGATGTCGTCCTCCTTCACCGTCTGGCTGGCGGCGTCGAAGTTGACCGGGTTGGGCAGCTCGCTCATGACCTTCCAGCCGGTGAGCGCCCAGCGGCTCTTCTCCAGGGCCTCCTGGATCGCCGCGTCCTCGGTCTCGGCCCAGGCCATCGGCACCTCGGCGTAGTGCGGGCCGGAGCCCCCGGCCTCGCGGAAGGCGCCGACGAGGTCCTCGCGCGGCTCGGTGGCGAACAGCCCGTCGCCGAACTCGGCGGCCAGCCGCGAGGCGTGCGGCCCGCCGCTGGCGACGGCGATGACCGGCAGCTGCTCGGGGAGGTCGAAGACGCGGGCGTCCTCGAGCTGGAGGTACTTGCCCTCGAACGTCCGGTAGCCGCCCTGCCAGAGCAGCTTGATGATCTGCAGCGCCTCGCGGAGCATCTCGTGACGCACGTGCACGGCCGGCCAGCCGGCGCCGACGACGTGCTCGTTGAGCCGCTCCCCGGCGCCGATGCCGAGGGTGAACCGGCCGCCGGAGAGGATCTGCACGGTCGCCGCGGCCTGCGCGATGACGGCGGGGTGGTACCGGATGATCGGGCAGGTGACGCCGGTGACCAGGCCGATCCGCTCGGTCTTCGCGGCCATCGCGCCGAGCATCGACCAGGTGAACCCGCTGTGCCCCTGGGTGTCGAGCCAGGGGTGGAAGTGGTCGCTCATCTCGACGAAGTCGAAGCCCGCCTCCTCAGCGCGGACCGTCTGGCGGACGATCTCCTCCGGCGGGAAGGCCTCGGTGGCGAGCTTCAGTCCGACCTGCATGACGGGGGTCCTCACTGCTGGATGTCCGGCGGGCGCAGTCGGGCTGCCCGGGGCATGCGGAACGGAAACGGCACGCCGGGGTCCGCATCGCCGGGTGTGGTGCGCGAGCCGCCGGTGCACGGGCGATCGGTTCCGTCGGCGGCTCCCGGTATGCCTGCCTGGTGCCGCACCTCGACCTCACGGACCCTGCGCACGC
The DNA here is from genome assembly GCF_037034165.1 of Geodermatophilus sp. FMUSA9-8. Lineage (NCBI taxonomy): Bacteria > Bacillati > Actinomycetota > Actinomycetes > Geodermatophilales > Geodermatophilaceae > Geodermatophilus > Geodermatophilus sp. FMUSA9-8. The sequence goes on from NZ_JBAGKE010000007.1 coordinate 50,100, forward strand.
CTACTTCTTCGGCTTCGCCCAGACCGACGGCAGCCTCTACGCCGGTACCGGACAGAAGGGGCGCCTCATGATCGAGCTCGCGGTGCAGGACGAAGCCGTGCTCCACGAGTTCGCCGGCCTGTTCCCGGTGCACTCGCGGGTGTCCCGTCGCGTGCGGACCACGAACTTCGGCCCGCACCGGTCGGCCGTGTGGACGCTGTGCGACCTGTCCGTCCGTCGTGAGCTCGTCGGCCTCGGCCTGCCGGCGGGACCCAAGTCGGCACTGGTCGCACCGCCCACCGTCCCGTTCAGCACCCGGGACTACCTGCGCGGACTCGTCGACGGTGACGGGAGCGTGGGCTTCACGCGGACGGGGCGACCGTTCCTCAGCTTCGTCACCGCGAGTCAGCCGCTCGCCGACTTCTTCTGCGCCCAGGTCCGCGCGGTGACGGGCCTCGAGCGGACCGTCCGGCGGAACACCCGGGACGGCGTCTACAACCCGATGGTGGCCAGCGACGGAGCCGCCGCCCTGGCCTCCTGGCTCTATCCCCCGGGGTGCCTCGCCCTGGAACGGAAACGCGCGGCGGCCGCGCTCGTAGCCGCATGGACGAGACCGCCCGGCATGCGGGCTCGCCCGGTGGCCGGCGCGCGACGTTGGACCCCGGACGAGGACGTCGAGGTCATGGTCGGGACCGTCCGGGAAGCCGCCGGTCGTCTCGGCCGCACGGAGAAGGCCGTGGCCCTGCGCCGGTTCCGGCTGCGCCGGGCAGTGAGCGCCGCGGGCGACTGAGGTCCCGCGTGCAGGACAGTGGGCCGGGCGGACGGCGACGGAGCCGGCCGGCGCCGGAGGTGGGCCGTGGACGTCGAGTCGCTGCGCTACCTGCTCACGCTCGCCGAGGAGCTGCACTTCGGCCGGTCGGCGCGGCGGCACTACCTCGACCCGGGCCACTTCTCGCGCCGCATCCAGCGCCTGGAGCGCGACGTCGGTGCGCGGCTGGTCGAGCGCACCAGCCGGCGGGTGGCGCTCACCCCGGCCGGCGAGCGGGTCGTCGCGCACGCCCGGACGGTGCTCGCCGCGCTCGACCGGCTGCCCGAGGCCGCCGCGCCGAGGGAGCCCGACGACGGCGCGCTGCGGGTGGGCGTCCTCGGCTTCGGCGCCGCCGACCGCTGGCCGGCGCTGCGCGACGTGGTCACCGCGGCCGCGCCGGGCGTGCACCTGCTGTTCGAGGACCTCGACATGGACGACCAGTACGACGCCGTCCGCCGCGGCGACCTCGACGTCGGCCTGGTGCAGCACCTCGGCGCCGTCGACGGGCTGGAGTTCCGCACCGTGCTGCGGACGCCGTCGGTCGTCGTCGTGCCGGCCTCCTCGCCTCTGGCCGACGCCCCGCTGCTCACCCGCGACGACGTCGCCGACGAGCCGTGGCTGCGGATGTCCTCGGCGCACCCGCGCTTCCGGGACTGGGTGGGCCCGGCCGGCATGGACGGGCGGGGCAGCGCGGTGCGGCACCCGGCGTCGATCCCCGCGGCCGTGGCGACCACCGGGCGGATCGGGATGCACGGCGCGGCCGCCGCGGCGTTCTTCCCGCGCCCCGACGTCCGGTTCGTGCCGTTCGACGCGCCGCCGGTCGAGGTCGCCGTCGTCACCCGGGTGGCCGACCGGCGGCCGGCGGTGGAGTCGTTCCGGCGGGCTGCCGACGCCGTGGCGGCCGGCTGACCGTTGCCGATCCGGCACATGATCGGGCGCCCCGCCGGGTGTGGAGTGATCGGGCCCACTCCCCGACGCCGCGGAGGCACCCCATGGCCCAGTCCCGCACCCTCGTCACCGGTGGCCACGTCGTCTCGATGGACCCCGCCATCGGCGACCTGCCCACCGGGGACGTGCTCATCGAGGACGGCGCGATCGTCGCCGTCGCCCCCTCCCTGCAGGTCGACGACGCCGAGGTGGTCGACGCCACCGGCGGCGTCGTGCTGCCCGGGCTGATCGACACCCACCGGCACACCTGGCAGTCGGTGGTGCGCGGGATCTGCGCCGACTGGACGCTCGGCGACTACTACTTCGGCATCCGGCTGGCCATCTCGCCGGCGATTACGCCCGAGGACGTGCGGGTCGGCCAGCTGCTCGGCGGCGCCGACGCGCTCAACGCCGGGGTGACGACGCTGCTCGACTTCTCGCACACCAACAACACCCCCGCGCACTCCGACGCGGCGATCGCCGGGATCGTCGAGTCCGGCGTGCGGGCGGCGCACTGCCACGGGTTCTTCGAGAGCCGGCCGGCCGACCCGCAGTTCGGCACCCACGACGACCGCGTGCGCGACCTGCGCCGGCTCGCCGGGCAGCACTTCCCCGACCCGCGCGGGCTGGTCACCATCGGCGTCTCGCTGAGCGAGGTGTTCGGCCAGCCGTGGCAGCACACGCTCGACGAGCTCGCCGTCGCCCGGGAGCTCGGCGCGCTGGTCGTCAGCCACACCGGCTGCGTGTGGGGCAGCTGCGTGACCGGCGGCATCCGCGAGCTCGACGAGGCCGGCCAGCTCGGGCCCGACATCGTGCACGTGCACTGCAACACCCTCGACGACGACGAGTGGGCGGCGCTGGCCCGCACCGGCGGCAAGGTGTCGATCTCGGTGGAGACCGAGCTGAACATGGGCATGGGCCGGCCGGTGTTCGAGCGGTGCCGGCGGCACGGGATCGCCCCGACCCTGTCGGCCGACGTCATCAGCCTGAACTCCGGCGACCTGTGGCACGAGATGCGCTTCGGCCTCGGCTTCGACCGCTGGGACGCCACGCAGGCGGTCAACCTGGCCGGCCGGATGCCGGAGACCGTGACGACGACGGCCCGCGAGGCGCTCACCTGGACGACGGTCAACGCCGCGGACGCGATGGGCATGGGCGACCGGATCGGTTCGCTGACGCCGGGCAAGCGCGGCGACGTCGTCGTGGTGGGCGGCGACTCGTTCGAGATGCACCCGCGGCCGGACGTCGTCGGGTCGCTGGTCTTCCAGACCACGGTCGCCGACGTGCGCACCGTCCTGGTGGACGGGCGGGTGGTGAAGCGCGACGGCGCACTGGTGGACCACGACCTCGCCGCGCTGGGCCGGCAGGCGGACGCGGTCTGCGACGGCCTGCTGCAGCGGCTGTCCGACGCCGGCGTCGTGCTGCCCGGCACGCCGGAGAACGGGTGGGACGTCATGGAGCCGCTGTTCCAGGCCAACCGCCCGCAGCCGGCGGTCCGGTGAGCACCACGATGGGAGCCGCCGGGCGCCGGCAGGCGGCGCGCGCGTGAGGGAGGAGAGCTGATGCGCTGGGTCACCTACGTCTCGCCGGCCGACGGCGCCGAACGGGCCGGGCTGCTGCGCGACGGGCGGGTGCACGGGTTCGACGCCGCCCTGGTCGACCTGCTGCCCGACCTCGCCGCGGCCGCCGGCCGCGAGCCGGCCGAGGTGCTGCCGGAGGACGGGCTGGTGCTGCGCGCGCCGGTGCCGCGGCCGCCGTCGGTGCGCGACTTCCTGTCCTTCGAGCAGCACGCGCGCAACGCCGCGGCCGCGTTCGGGCGGGAGGTGTCCCCGGTCTGGTTCGAGCAGCCGGTCTTCTACTTCACCAACCCGGCGGCGGTCCGCGGTCCGGGCGAGCCGGTGCCGGTCTCCCCCGGCTCGGCGGCGTTCGACTACGAGGTCGAGGTGGCCGCGGTCGTGGGCCGGCGCGGGTCGGACCTGACGCCGGAGGAGGCCGAGGCGGCGATCGCCGGCTACACCGTGTTCGTCGACTGGAGCGCCCGCGACGTGCAGGGCGTCGAGTCGAAGATCGGCCTCGGCCCGGCGAAGGGCAAGGACGGCGCGACGACGATCGGCCCCGTCCTCGTCACGCCCGACGAGCTGGAGCCGCACCGGTCCGGGCACGGCTACGCGCTGCGGATGAGCGCCTCGGTCGACGGCGTCGAGCAGGGCGGTGGCAGCTGGGCCGACGTCCGCTGGTCGTTCGGGCAGATGCTCGCCTACGCCTCACGGGGCACGGAGCTGCGGCCGGGCGACGTCGTCGGCAGCGGGACCGTGGGCACCGGCTGCCTGCTGGAGCTGCGGTCGCTGCACGGCGAGGAGCGGCACCCGTGGCTGCGGCCGGGCGTGGAGGTGGCGGTGACGATCGAGCGGATCGGCACGGTGACGGCGCCGATCGTCGCCGGCCCGGATCCCGTTCCGCTGGGGCCGCCGGCGTCGGGCTCCTAGGGTCCGCGTCATGGCAGAGCGCGAGGTGCGGACGGTGCTGACCGGCGGCGGGTTCTTCGAGGGGCCGCGCTGGCACGAGGGCACGTGGTGGGTGTCGGACTTCTACCGGCACACGGTGAGCACGGTGACCGCCGACGGGCAGGAGACCGTGCGGTTCGAGGTGCCCGGGCAGCCGTCGGGGCAGGGCTGGCTGCCCGACGGGTCGCTGGTGGTCGTGTCGATGAAGACGCACGAGGTGCTGCGCTGGGACGGGTCGGCGCTGTCGACCTACGCCGACCTGACCGAGCACTGCGGCGGGCACCTCAACGACCTAGTCGTCGGCCCGGGCGGGCACGTGTTCGTCGGCGACTTCGGCTTCGACCTGATGGGCGGCGGCGAGGCGGCGACGGCGTCGCTCAAGCGGATCGACCCCGACGGCACGGTGTCCGTGGCGGCCGAGGGGCTGCAGTTCCCGAACGGCTCGGTCATCACCCCGGACGGCGGCACGCTCGTCGTCGGCGAGACGCTGGGCAACCGGTACACGGCGTTCGACCTCGGCGCCGACGGGTCGCTGACCAACCGGCGGGTGTGGGCGTCGCTGGGGCCGGAGGTCACCGGGCGCACCGTGGACGAGGTGCTGGGGCAGCTCGCCGTCGCCCCGGACGGCTGTTCCCTGGACGCCGAGGGGTGCATCTGGGCGGCCGACGCCGTCGGCGGGCGGGTCGTGCGGGTGGCCGAGGGCGGCGAGATCGTCGACGCCGTCGCGGCGCCCGAGGGACTGGGCGTCTACGCCTGCATGCTCGGCGGCGAGGACGGCCGGACGCTGCTCATGTGCGCGGCGCCGGACTTCTACGAGCACAACCGCGCGCCGGTGCGCGAGGCGGTGCTGCTCGCGACCGAGGTCGACGTCCCGCACGCCGGCCGGCCCTGACCGCACCGCGGCCCCGTCCCACCGGGACGGGGCCGCGGCCGGACGTCAGGGGCAGAGCTCGTCGAGCTTGACCGCGCCGAGGTCGATGGCGCCCTCGACGTCCCCGGTGACCCGCTGGCCGGGTGCGATGTTCTGGGTGCAGACCCGCCAGTTGGCGTCGAGGACCTGGTTGCGGCTGCCCAGCAGGTCGTGGGACAGGCTGAGGAAGACGCCGTTGGTCTGGATCAGGTCCTGGGCGTCCTGCAGCGTCATGCCGACCACGGCGGGCATGAGGAAGTCCACGACCACGGGAGCCGGCGTCACCTCCGGCGTGGGGGCAGGGGCCACCGCGGGCTCGGGGGCGGGCGTCGTCGGGGCAGGCGTGGTCGGGGCCGCCGCGGACGACGTCGCCGGAGCCGACGGGGTGGAGGTGGGCGCGGGGAGGCCGGTCTCGCCGTCGTCCCCGCAGCCGGCGAGGAGGAGGCCCGTGGCGAGCAGGACGGGAAGCGCGCCGAGTCGGCGGCGGGCGGAGGACTGGTTCATGGGACACCCCGTGGTGGTCGTGCGGACGCGCGCCGGCAGCGCCTCCCGGGGAGGTCGGCGCCGGCGTCGCGGAGAGACGCCGGCGAGCGTCACACGGGGTCGGGTCGCCGTCCGGGACGCCGGGGACCGAGCCGTCTCGGAACCGCAACGGACCGTCGCACCGGCCCCGGACGCACCGCGGCCCCCGTCCCGGGGTGGGACGGGGGCCGCGGGCGGATCAGCGGTCAGTAGGCGCGGCCGCCGGTGCCGCCCTTCTTCTGCTTGGCCTGGAAGTCGCGGACGAACTGCTTGATCTTCGCCTGGTTCTGCGGCTTCTTGAGCTCCTGCACGACCTTCGCGGCCACGCCGGAGGCGATGAGGTTCCTCATCATTCCCATGGGGTGCTCCTCTCTCTCGATCCCCCGTTCCGTGCCCCGTCAACGCGTCCGGCAACCGCCACGTCCCCACGCTCGGAGACCGCCCGTCCGTGGGCGGCTCCTGACACCGCGTGCGGACGCACCGCGCCGTCCTTTCTCGTGGGGCACGGCGTGTCCCCGCGCGTCCGCGGTCGCGCGCCGCGGGCTCCGGAGAGGCATCTGTCGTGGTGACGGTGGCGTGTCGGATGGGCGGCCGCCGTCAAGTCCGCGGTTCCGGACCGGGCGTGGCGCGTCCCTCGGGCGGTTGTGACGGTCCGCGGCCCTCCCTACCGTTCCCGCTGGTCCTGGCCGGGTCCCCGTCACGAACCCGTGTGACACCCGCCGGACCACGCCGAACCGGACGCCGGCAGCCAGCCGCCCTCCGGACCGGGGACCCATCGAGTCCCAGGGGTGAAGCGCGACCTCTCGCGCCGGGCGACTCCCCCGCCCGAACCCGTCAGCTAACCCGGTAGGCGACCGTGGAGAACAGGAGAACCGTCGTCCATGACGACTGCACGCACGCCCCTCGCCCGTCGCTCGTTCCGCGGCATCGCCGTCGCGGCCATCGCCGGAGCCGGCATCGCGCTCTCGCCCCTCCCGGCCTCGGCTGCCGCAGGCGGCGGCGGTGGTGGCGGGGTCGTGGCGGCGGCCCCGGTGGCCGCTCCGAACGGCGTCGCCCAGGCGGCCGTCGACACCGCGCTCGCGCAGCGCGGCGACATGTACCAGTACGGCGCGACCGGTCCCGACCGGTTCGACTGCTCCGGCCTGACCAGCTTCGCCTACCGCGCGGCCGGCGTGGAGATCCCCCGCACCTCGCGGGCCCAGTCGACGTTCGGCACCCCGGTGGCGAAGTCCGACCTCAAGCCCGGTGACCTGGTGTTCTTCTACAGCCCGGTCTCGCACGTGGGCATGTACATCGGCAACGGCCAGATGGTGCACGCCTCCACCGCCGGCAAGCCGGTCGCGGTCGTCAACCTCGACTCGATGACCGGTTACCAGGGCGCCCGCCGGGTCGCCTGACGGACGGACGGCGCCTCGGTCACCGCCGACCGGGGCGCCGTCGTCGGTCCCCGCGCCTGTCGTGTCGCCGTGCCGCCCGCTCAGCCCTTCGCCGGCTCGTTCTGGTTCAGCCACCTGCACGAGCTGTCGACGGCAATGCTCGTCCGCGCTCAGTAGGAGGACGGGCTTCCGGTCCTGCGCACAGGCGAGGTGTCCGGCGCCGTCGAGATGCCGCTCGAGCTGCTGCCTGAGGACGCCGAGGTCCGGCTCGACCAGCAGAACGGCGCCGCGTAGGTGGTGGTCGCGGCCTGGCTGGGCCTGCTCGCAAGCGTCGAGGTCGCGCACAGCATGACGAAGGTGTCGGTGGTCGATACGGACGCTGCGGCCACCGATAAGCTGCGGGACAGGCTGGTCGCCGCCGCCCAGGCCGTCACCGAGCCGCCCCCGGGGTCGGTGCGCGTGCGCTTCTGCTCCTTCCGGGACGGGATCGGTGAGCCGTCGTCGCGGCGCATCGCCGCGCCCACTTGGGCGGAGACCTCACCCCACTACGCGGCCGCCACCGCCGGCGGGCTCGCCGACCTCATGGGGATGTCCGGCCTGACCGGGCGCCTCGTGCTGTGGCACGGGGCTCCGGGGACGGGCAAGACGACGGCGGTTCGGACGCTGAGCCGCGAGTGGGCGCCGTGGTGCCGCACGCACTATGTGATGGCCCCGAGCGGCTGTTCGCCGAGCGGCAGTACCTACTCGATGTCGCCGGCGCGGACGAACACCCCGATGACCACACCGACGAGGGCAAGTGGCGGCTGGTCGTGGCCGAGGACTGCGACGACTACCTCCGCGCCGAGGCCCGGGAGCGCGCCGGCGCCTCAGTCGGGCGGCTGCTGAACCTGTGCGATGGCATCCTCGGGCACGGGCTGCCGGTGGTCGTGCCGCTGACGACCAACGAGGACGTCGGCCGAGTGCGCCCCGCGATCACCCGGCCGGGGCGCTGCCTGAGCCAGGTCGAGTTCCTGCCGCTCGCGCCGGCCGAGGCCCGCCGGTGGCTGGGCGACGACGCGGCCGCCGCTCCGGAGCGGCCGATCACGCTGGCCGAGCTGTACGTGATGCGGGAGCAGCGCAGCGCGGGTCCGGGCGCCTCGGCGTCCTCACCGGGCGGCTACCTCTGACTATGCGCATCAGGCAGTGCCACGACGAAGGTCCCTCGCGCGACACGATTGCTTGAGTCCGAGGAGCAACAGGGGCGTGGACACGAAGCGCTCAAGCGATGCCCTTCTCACGCAGACGTTCCTGTACGTGCGGAGGCAGCGAGGTGTAGACGACCACTTCGTCCACCGAGTAGAAGCCACCCCGCAGAGATCGCGCGGCAACGATCGCATCCGCCGTAGCTGCATCGACCTCTAGTCCGGCCGCGATGACGTCGGAAGGAGCGGTGTTCACGTCGATGAGTCCGCCGTCGTCGTATCCCCGGTGGAGGTCCGGACGCCCGATCCCCAACTCGCGTGCCAGAGCGGGGTCGCGCGCGAGCAGCGAGCGTGCCTCTTCCCTCCGACGTCGCCTCTCGAGCGCCTGCGCCATGACCGCGTCAGCACCGCGCATTGCTAGCTCGTGTCCATAGACGCGTCTGCGCAACTGTTGAAGACGGACGCACGCGACCACGAGCAGGACCACGACGACGATGGCGAGCATGTTGTTCAGCCACTCGGGACCGTCCCCTGGACTCTTGCCAGGCTGATCGTCGGACAGCAGGTTCGTGGCCACGACGAAGGCCACAGCCCAGCCGCTGAACGCCAGCGCCCAGAGGCGCGCGGACCGGTCACCGAGGCGATTGGCCGCGTGCCAGAAGGGGATGGCGGCGAAGATCCCGACTGACAGGAACGTGACGGCGAGATACCAGCTGCCGGGGCCAAACCAGCGTCGGGCGCCTTCATGTCGCTGTGATGTCATCGGTCCCCGGTCATTCTCAAGAGTGGACGCCGAGGTGGCGCTCGGCGCAGGACGTGCACAGGCCGGTGTTGTCGTGCACGTGCTCGCGGGCTTTGACCTCGCGGCACACAGGGCACCAGCGGAAGGTCCGCCGACGACGGCGGGCGACCTCCTCGGCCGCCTCCGCCAGCACCGCTCGCTCGTAGACGACCTCGTCGGAGCCGAACCCGCGCTCGGCCGCGAACTCCCACACGAGCTCGTTGCCCGACCACCGCGGCTCCGGGCGGGCCAGCGTGAAGCCGAACCCGTCCCAGCCGACGGCCACCTGCACCGGGCGCCCGCTCACGAACCAGCGCTCGTGCGGCGGCCCGGCGACCTCCGTCCAGCCGTCGCCCAGCGCCCGCACCAGCACGTCCGCGCCGACGCCCAGGAGGCCCGCGAGCTGCGCGGTGTCAGACACCGGCCAGCTCGGCCAGCCGGCACATCGCGTTGACCTGCCGCAGCTGCTCCGGCGTCCGCACCTGCGCGTCGAGCAGCAGCGGGCTCATCACCACGACCGCCAGCGCCTTCGCCCGCGACACCGCCACGTTGAGCCGGTTGAGGTCGTACAGGAACGACACCCCGCGCGGCGCCTCGTCGGCCGAGGTCGACGTCGTCGAGTAGACGACGACCGGCGCCTCCTGCCCCTGGAACCGGTCGACCGTGCCCACGCGTGCGCCGTCGGGCAGCAGCGAGCGGATCAACGCCACCTGGTTGTTGTACGGCGCGACGACGAGCACGTCGTCCGGCCCGATCGGCCGCTCGGCGCCCTCGGCGTCGACCCAGCCGACGCCCTGCAGCGACCGCCAGACGGCGGCCACCTCGGCGGCCTCCTCCGCGGACGACGCGGCCGCCGGCACCGTGTGCGCCACCGACCGCACCGCCAGCCCGCTGCCCGACACCAGCCCGCCCGGCCGCACGGTGATCCGCTCGCGCAGCGCCGCCGACTCCAGCCGGCCCTCGTACGCCAGGTCCGACACGAACCGCGTCAGCGCCGGGTGCATCCGGTAGGTCGTGTCGAGGAAGATCCCGCGGCCCTCGGGCACGGTCGGGTGCCCCTCGAGCAGGTGCTCCAGCGCCGACAGCCCCGAGTCGCCGGGGTGCACGCCCTGCGAGGGCTGGGCGAGCTGCTGCGGGTCGCCCAGCAGCACCAGCGACTTGCCGGCTCGCGCCACCGCGACCGCGTTCGCCAACGAGAACTGCCCCGCCTCGTCGACGACGAGCACGTCGACGGCCTCGGTGAGGTCGGGCTGCGTCCAGAACCACGCCGTCCCGCCGACCAGCCGCACGTCGCCGTCGACGAGCCGCCGGGCGACGTCCTTGCCGTCCTTCGACCACTCGACGCCGGGCGCGCCGCACGCCTGGTGCTCGTCGCACTTCTGCAGCGCGGGCCGGTCGACGGCCGACAGCACGTTGCCGATGACGGCGTGCGAGGTGGCCGTGACGCCGACCTTCTTGCCGGCGTCGAGCAGCGCGCGGATGAGCATCGACGCCGCCCGCGTCTTGCCACTACCGGGCGGGCCCTGGACGGCGAGCACCTCGCCGTCGAGCCGGAGGCCGATCCGGACGACGGCGTCGCCGGCCTGCTCGTCGGGACGACGGCGGCAGTCGGCCGGCACCCGCCGCTCGAGCAGCGCCTGCCCCAGGCACGGCGTGCCGGCGAGGACGTCGTCGGCGGTGGCGGTGATGGCGGCGCGCATGCCCTTGTCGTCGAGCGGGCCGCTCGGCCCGAGTGCGCGCGGCGTGGCCGGGGCCTTCGCCGTCTTGACGACGACGCGGCCCTCGGCGGAGTCGAGCGCGACGACGGTGCCGATGCCCGCCCGCTGGTCGACGTCGACCGCCGTGGACCCGACCGACAGCTTCGTGTCCTGCGGCGGGAAGCGGTACTCGTAGAGCTTCGACCGCTTCTCCTGGCCGACCTCCACCGGAGCCCCCAGCCGGCCGAGCGCGGTGCCGTCCTCGACGAGCGCGTCGTCGTCCATCTCCTTGCGGGCGAAGAACTCCCACCAGCCGGGGCGGGCCTCGCGGCGGTGCCACTGCACGAGGTCGCCGAGCAGGTCGTGCCCGGCGTCCTTGAGCCGGTCGACCAGCGCCAGCTCGGCCAGCTCGGCGTCGGTGCGCTCGACCGGGCCGGTGGCCTCCGACAGCAGCGGGCGGTCCTGGCCGCCGAACTCCCGCTCGAGCTCCTCGCGCTGGGTCTCCAGCCAGTCGTGCAGCTCGCGGGTGGAGTCGACGTCGTCCTTGTTGTAGAGCTCGATGTCGACGAGGCGCTGCGGGTCACGGTCGGCGAGCCACTTCTCGTAGGCGATGACGCTGCCCATGGCGTCGGCGACGTCGCCGGTGTGCTCGCGGCCGTAGAACGCCTCGACCTTCTTGATCGAGTACGAGCCCTTGCTGATCCGCATCGACTGCTTGACGACGGGATAGAGGTCGACGAAGCGCTCGTTGCGCAGCAGCTCGTCGAGCTCGGCCTCGCGGACGCCGTAGCGGCCGGTCAGCCGCTTGAGCGCGCTGACCTCGTAGGCGGCGTAGTGGTAGACGTGCATGCCGCGGTCGGCGCGCCAGGCGTCGAGGATGAGGTCGATCAGGTCGGCGACCATCTGCTTCTCGGCGGCCGGGTCGTGCGCCCAGAGCGCGGTGAAGCTGCCGTCGCGCCGCCCGATGCCGGCGAGGTACTCGAGGCCGGCGCCGTCGGCGGAGTGCGGGTCGCCCTCGAAGTCGAGGTAGAGGTCGCCGTCGCTGGGCTCGGGCAGCCGGAGCAGGCCGAGGCCCTTCGTGGGTGGCAGCAGGGTGCGGGTGGGGACGCCGGTCCGCCGCTCGCGCAGCTGCTCGCGGGCCTGCTCCTGCACGCGGGCGCGGGTGGCGGCGCCGATGCGGGCGGCCTTGAGCGTCTCGGGGTCGGCGCCGGCGAGCTGCTCGAGGGTGGTGATGCCGGCGGCGCGGAGGGCGGCGCGGGTGTCGGCGCGCATGCCGGCGACGAGGCTGAGGTCGTCGGCGTCGGCGAGCTCGGCGGTGCAGCGCGGCTTCCACGAGCACTGGCTGCAGTACGGCACGGGGACGGGCGCGGTGGGCGGCGGGTCGGCGAGGAAGCCGGCGAGCTTGGCGCGGGCGCGGCGGGCGTAGGCGGCGACGTCGACCAGGCGCCACGGGTTGGCGGCGCCGTCGCCGGTGACCACCCAGACGTGCTCGGGCGCCTTGCCCTGCAGGACGGCGAGGCGCTCGGCGTAGGTGGCCATCTGCAGCAGCGCCGGGACCTTGACGCGGCGGGCGAGCTTGGCGTCGGCGACCTCGTAGGACCAGGCGCCCAGGTTCGACGGGGTCTCCACCCGGAGGAGGAAGTCGGCGGCGCCGCCCCAGACGCCGTCGAAGAACGCGGCCTGGGCGATGACGTCGACGCCCTGCCGCATCGCCTGCACGGTGAGCGCCTCGGCCTCGCGGCGGCCGGCGGCGTCGAACCGGGTGGGGATGCGGACGACGCTGCGCCCCTCGGCCTCCAGCGCCGCGAGGTACTTCTCCTCGTGCTCGGTGCCGAGGTCGGCGATGAGCAGCGCGTGGTCGTCGGGGCCGCCGGCGAGGGGCTTCAACCGGCCGTCGGCGACGGCGAGGTCGAGCGTCGTCACGTGCGCGCAGGCCTGGTGGCGGGTGAGGTCGGTGGGGCTCAGGACCAGGGAGCCGTCGGTGCGGTACATCGAGACGGGACGTTCTCACGCGGTTCCCATGATCGGCTGGTCCCCCGCCGACAGACGGGCCTTTGTACCGCCGCTAGCCCCCAGGAACGGCCCACTCGAGTCATGCGTGCCGGAAGAGCTCCGCCGGCTTGCCGACCTCCCCCGACGTCTTCTGCTGGGTGCTCAGGAGGTGGTCCCTGACCCGGCGCCGGAAGACGTCGCGTTGGAGAGGCCCGCCGACAACTGCCTCGTGCAGGACCCGCAACTGTCTGAGTGTGAAGGGCTCTGTCAGCAGTCGTTCGGGGTCCGGGCGCTCGGCGTACTCCTGACGCACGGTCGCCACCGCCCTCCGCACGATGTCGTCGTGGTCGAACGGCAGACCGACGGCCTCCGCCACCGGGCGGAGGCGGACATCGGCCGGATGACTCTCCACGACGGGGAGGACGACGTGAGCCGCCAAGAGGACGACGTGCGCGACGGACAGGACCCACCCGCGGTCGTCCCGGCCGGACGCGTCGAAGACGTGCAACTGCCGGGGCGACTGGCCGGTCAGGTGTGCCTTCTGGTCAAGTGACCGCAAGACGGCGTCGGCGAGCGTCTCCCCCTCGTGCAGGAAGGTCCCGGGCAGGGACCACTTCCCCACGTCATCGGTGCGACGGACGAGCAGGACATGGAGACCGTCGGGGACGACGGGCGTCAGCACCGCCGTATCCACCGCCACCGAGGGCCGCGGATACGAGGTGAGCGGCCGGGGCGAGGGGCCCGTTGACACTTTGAGCAACTCCCGTCTAAATTCCTATTTGCGCGACACAGCGCAATCTACGGGAGGTGGGCGCCATGGCCAAACTGGGGCTTCGACTGCACGTGGGGCAAGGCACCGCCCATGGGCCGCTGACGGTGTTCCCGGTCTGGACCGATGCACCCACCGCCGCGCCGCGCTACCTCACCAGCACCGGTGCCCCCGTCGACGTCGCGGAGCGTTCGGGCTCGCCGGCCGTTGACCAACTGGTGGTCACCAACCGCGCCGACCGACCCGTCCTCCTGCTCGCCGGCGAACTACTCGAGGGTGGGTGGCAGACGCGGGCCCTCACCACGACGACGCTCCTCGCCCCCGATCGGCCGACGGTCGCTCGCGTCGTCTGTGTCGAGCAGGGGCGGTGGCACGGGGGCCAGACGCACGCACGCCGCGGTCGACGGGCGCCGGCCACTGTCCTGCGCGTCCTGGGTCGCGAGGACGCCCAGCAGGGGGTCTGGGAACAGGTCCGCGGCTACGAGCAGGTGGCCGGGCCGTCGGCGACGGACTCACTGGCCGAGCGGCTCAACAGCATCCAGCTCGCGACACAGCGCCTGACGCAGGGACTCCGGCCGCTGGCGGGGCAGCGCGGGGTGCTGGTGGGCGTCGCGGGACGCCCCACCTGGCTCGAGATCTTCGACACCAGGCGCTCGTTGGTCGCCCACTGGCCTGGGCTGATGCAGGCGGCCACGATGGACGCCCTCGGCCGTCCCGCGGTCCGGACCCCCGGTGCGCTTGCCCGTTCGTTCGCCGAACGAGTCGAGCGCACCCCGATGGTCCTGTCCGGGTCGAGTGGCCTCGGTGTCCGACTGCGCGGCAGCGATCCGCGCGTCCGGTCCGATGCTCTGCACTGGGACGACCGCACCATCCACCTCACCGCCATCGCCTCGGAGGTCTGAGTGACAGCCGGACTGCACCGGTCCCACCGCGTCGCGGGCGCGCTCGTCGGCTCCGCCGTCGGCGACGCGCTGGGCGCGCCGTTCGAGTTCGGCCCGGCGGGCGCGTTCTCGGTCCGCTTCCCCTCCCCCGCGCGCGGTGCGACGACGGAGATGTGCGGCGGCGGGTCGCTGGGGTGGGCGCCGGGCGAGTTCACCGACGACACGCAGATGGCGCTGCTGGTGGCGCGGTCGCTGGTCGAGCGGGGCGGGCTGGACGTGGCCGACCTGTTCGGCCGGTTCGCCGCCTGGGCCGCGGCCGGACCGCCGGACATCGGCGTGCAGACGCGGGCGGTGTTCGAGTCGGGCCTGCCGTGGGACCGCGCGGCGGCCGAGCACTTCGCGCGGACCGGCCGGGCCGCGGGCAACGGCTCCCTGATGCGGACGACGCCGGCGGCGATCCGGTTCTCGCGCGACGGGACCGAGGCGACCGTCGACGCCGCCCGCCGAATCTCCGCGCTGACCCACGGCGACCCGGCGGCCGGCGAGGGCTGCGCCGTCTTCCACGAGTTGATGCGGGTGGCGCTCGATGGCGGCGACCCGCTCGCTGCCGTCCCCGATGCCCTGCCGCTCGTCGCCGAGGAGCACCGCGACCGGTGGGCGACGGTGCTGGCTCCCGACTGGGAGCCGTCGATGGCGACCGAGTCGAACGGGGCGGTGTGGCCGACGCTCGGGCAGGCGCTGTGGGCGCTGCGCACCGGCCGCGACTTCGCCGAGGTGCTGCGGCTGGTCATCGACCTGGGTGGCGACACCGACACCGTCGCGTGCGTGGCCGGCGGGCTGGCCGGGGCGGTGTACGGGATGGGCGGCATCCCGATGCGGTGGTCCTCGCCGGTGCACGGGACGGTGCCCGGGCACGGCGACCGGGTGTGGCGGCTGGCCGACCTGCAGCAGCTGGCCTCCGCGCTCGACGGAAAGCCGGTGCCGTCGTACGACCCCGGCGTCATCCCCCGGATCGGCCCGGTGGAGGTGCTGCCGGGGATCTGGGCGGGCAACCTCGACGGCGCGCGGTACTCCGACGAGGACTTCGCCGTCATCTCGCTGTGCCGGCTGGGCGAGCCGTTCCCGCACACGAACCACCGGATGTCCTACATCGCCGACAACGACCACAACGTCGACCTCGACGTGATGCTCGCCGACGTCCTCGACGACCTGACCGCGCTGCACGCCGAGGGGCACCGGGTGCTCGTGCACTGCCACGGCGGGGCGTCGCGGACCGGACTGGTGCTGCGCGCCTGGCTGGTCCGCGAGCAGGGGATGTCGGTGGAGGAGGCGACGACGCACGTCGCCGAGCGCTGGCCGCACCTCGGCCTGTGGAATGCGTCCTTCACGACCGCGTTGGAGCGGCTCGCCGCGGGGGCGTGCCGGTGAGCGCGCTGCTGGACGATCTGGCGGACCTGGGTCCCGTCCCGGCGATCCACGATCTGGCGACCGCCCTTACCTCCCGCGTCGAGGTGATCAGCAAGTGGACCGGGCCCTACGTCAGCCTCCGCCCAGCGAACGGCGGAGCCGTCGCCTGCTACCTCCACAAGACCTGGGTATCCATTGCCCTCCCCGCGGAGGATGCGAAGGCGGTCCTGGTCGCGGTGCCCGGAGCCACGCTCGACGAGAAGAGCCCCAGGACCGCCTATCTCCACGCGAGTGCCACGGTCCTGGCCGAGCACGCGGAGCTCGTCCGGCTCATCGCCGAGCAATCACTCGCCTGGCGAGCTGGCGGGCACCTGACCCACGTCTGGTCAACTCACCTTGATCAGCTGCCCGTCCGGCCCGTAGAGCCGGACGCGGCACGGGCCGCCCCGAGGCGCGTCACTTCCGAACCAGTGCCCAGCGAAGCCGCAGCCGTCGCGTTGAGGGTCGCTCGATGCATCCAGCTGCCACTCGCGCAGCGGGATCCGGCGCACCCCTGCTCGAAGGTCGTCGGGGTGCAGGCGGCCGCGGGCCCTGCTCGTCACCTGCCCGAGCCGTGGGCTGGGGACATCGAGCGGGCGCGGATCCTCTTCCTCTCCAGCAATCCAAGCCTCAGTGAGTCGGGGGACCACCAGTCAGGCACTCACGTCGAGCGCTATCCGCTGGCTGAGTGGAAGGACGACGACATCGTCGACTTCTTCCTGCACCGTTTCGGGACGGCACCGAACTCGCCCGCCACGCCCGACGGACACTTCCGCAATGTCCTCGGTGAGCTGAGTCCCAAGAAGGTCGCCTTCTGGGTCAACGTCCGTAAGCGAGCGCAGGAACTGCTCGGCCCAGGGGCAACGCCGGAGCGGGACTACTGCATGACCGAGGTGGTGCACTGCAAGAGCAAGAAGGAGATCGGCGTCGACAGGGCCGTCAACTTCTGCGCTCGCATGCATCTCGATCGAGTGGTCGGGCTGAGTCAGGCGCCGCTCGTGGTCGTCCTCGGCGCCAAGGCACGAAAGCGGGTGATGAGCCTGTGGGGCCTCCCCGCCGCCTTCGGCACCGCCGCGTCCCTCGCCGACGACCCGCGCCAGTCCCTTGCCGTCCGGACCCTGGGAGGCAGTCCCCGCCTGGTGGCGTTCCTCCCTCATCCGGTCGGCATGGCGAAGAACAAGACGTTCGCCAAGGCGTATCTCGCTCACGGCCTCGACCTCGGCGCTGTCGCCAGAGGTGGCGTCGCTCCTGAGGAACTTCTGGATACCTGATCCGGACTGCTATCGCTCTTCCTCTCGCGCGCCGGCGCCCCGAGCACCCCAGCGCTCCAATTGGTCGAGCACTGCTCGCCACTCGGCATGTCGGGTCGACCTCGGCAGAAAAGCCCGGATGCTGTCGGCGGCGGAGGCCAAGCTCTCCGCGGTCCTGCGCTCGGCCTCCGTGTCCTCCTCCGGCACGAACAAGTCGCGGTAGCGCGAGTCCAGCAGGTGCTGCACCGCATCACGTGCCGCGAGGGTCGCCACCCGGTCGAGGAGGATCTCCAACTGGCGGCCTGCTTGCGCCAGTCTCTCTGCCGCTTGCTCCTTCGTCTCGCCGGTCGGAGCGGCTTTCCCGAGGGAGAGAATGCGGAACTCTGGCTCCCAGAGGGTCTTTGCGAGGGGCCGTTCCTCAAGGGTGACCAGCGTGCCCATCTCATGCGGCCGGCCGTGGTCCTCGTTGAGCGACGCAACCTCGTGAACCAAGCGGATGACGTTGTCGTCGGTCATCGAAGCCCCGACCACGAGCAGGTGCCGGGTCAGGAGGGTGGCCTGCAGGACGCTAGCGAGGGGCCGCCGCGTCGCGTCGTACCGGACGAAAGAGCGACGGTCGAGCACGATGCTCTTGGACCGGCCGGCATCACCGTGGAGCTTGAGCAACCAGCCGCGCCCCTCCCGTATGTCCTCCGCCGGGTACCGGTCCGGCAAGACGACGGGGACGTCACGGCCCGAGACAGCGATGACCGCCTTCTCGTAGAGATCTTCGAAGTTCGTGGTGATGACCTGATCGACGTCCAGGGAGGCCAGGAGGACATGCGATAGGCCATATCTCTGAGGTCTGCCGAGGACCGCTGCTACGTGGTCGCCAAGGGTCTTCTCGCCCGCCCCGTCCACGGCTCCGCTGCTGGCCTCGGCTTTGGCCTGCTTGCGGAGCACCTCCGCCGCGTCGAGCGGTCCGAAGCGCGAGAGCGCGGCCGCGCCGCCCGGGACATTGAGTGCCTCCGCCAGGCGGTCGAGGAGCTCACCCCATGACGGCAGCCCGGCCGCCACACCAGTCCCCGCCCCCATGAACACCGCCAATTGGCCCTGCCGTGCCCGTTCGGCCAACACCCCGGCGGCGTGTTCGAGGGCATCCTCCAGGCGGCCCGACGCCTGTGCCGCGCGATGGGCCTGCAGGGCTGAGTAGTCCGACCGGTTGCTCGCCACGAGGACGATGTCGAGCTCGTCTGGCGCGGCCTGCAGTTCCTCGAGCAGGGCCGCGATGACTGCACCCCGCCGCTGTCCGAACCCACCCCGACCGACACCGACTACCGGGATGGCCACCCGCCGCTGTATCGCTGATGGTCTGCGCCCCGAGCCGGCGATGGCGATCAACACCTGCCGGATCCCGTCGCGCAGCCAGGCGACGTCGCTCCCACTCGAGGCGCCGACATGGAGCAGCCACCGGGCCGGCCCATCGCCCGGAGGACCGGCGGGGTCCAACTGCAGGTACCGGTGACGGTCGTCGAGCCGCCGGTCGCGTGCCCAATCCGGAACGTCGTCCCGGTTACGCCACCCCAGCGGCGCGCGGAAATGGGCCTTCACGCCGCCGACACCACGGTGGTCCGTCGGGACCACCACGTCGTCGCAGTGCAGTGCATTCAGCGTGCCGGGGACGACGAAGACGTGGGCTGCCACATCGGCATCCTGGCGTCCCCGAGTGGAACGGCAAGGCGAGATCACGGAGTCCGCAGCGGACCGCCACTCTGCGCCGGCAACCGGAACGAGGCAGTCTGCTCGCGTGACTGGCGCCATCCCCGAGGAGCACGTCCGGGCGGCGGCCCTCCAGTGGCTGAGCGAGGTCACCTTCGACGGCACGGTCCCGGTGACCCGGGACCAGCTCTCCAACGACTTCTCCGTCGCCGGTCAGCGGTTCCCGCTCGTCGACGCCGGCCGTGGCATCCGGCGGCCCGCGGGATGGTCGACGGCCCTTAGCATCTTGACCGCAGTGCCCAAGGGCTCACGCGGCCCCGTCTACGACGACGCTGAGGGGCCGGACGGCTACCACCGCTACAAACTGCGCCGGGACGCCCGCGGAGCGGCTGAGAACCAGGGCCTCCGGGTAGCGATGTCCCGGCAGACCCCGCTCGTCTGGTTCAAGGGGCTGGCGCCGAGCGTCTACCAGGCGATCTTCCCGGTGTACCTGATGGCCGAGGAGGACGAACTGTCGCAGTTCGTCGTGGCGCTCACCGAAGAGCAGCGGCGACTGTGGCCCACCGAGAGCCGCTTCGAGGAGAACCTCCGCCGCTATCTGCTGACGACCACCCGCCGGCGCCTGCACCAGCCGGTCTTCGCCTTCCAGGTCATGCAGGCCTACGACACCCGGTGCGCGGTCTGCTCACTCGGCCATCGCGAACTGCTCGACGCCGCACACATCATCCCGGACGCCGACGAAGGCGGTGCCGCCGTCGTCACCAATGGCCTGGCCCTTTGCAAGATCCACCACGCCGCCTATGACCGGAACATCCTCGGCATCCGGCCGGACTACACCGTCGAGATCCACCACCGTCTGCTGGAGGAGATCGACGGGCCGATGCTCCGGTACGGCCTGCAGGAGCACCACGACCGCGCCCTCATGACGATCCCGAGGGCCCGCGCCGAACGCCCGGACCCCGATCGCCTGCGTCAGAGGTACGCGACCTTCCGCGGAGCCTGAGACCCGAGACGCTCATTGGCCTCCGGATGTCCATGAACGGTGTTATCGGGGCACACGTGGCCGAGCGCTGGCCCCACCTCGGCCTGTGGAACCCGTCGCTCACCGCGGCGCTGGAGCGCCTGGCCGCCCACTGACCTGCGTGTCCCGGTTCCATCTCGCTCTGGGTGCTGCAGAATTAATGCGTTAGCGCACCAATTCTGCAACCGAGGAGTCGCCCGTGCTGACCGTCGACGAGGCAGCGGCCCGGTTGGGCGTCAGCGCCCAGGAGGTGCGCCGACTGGTCCGCACCGGGACCCTGCCGGCGGAGCGGATCGGCCGGACGCTGGTCCTCCCGGACGACGCGGTGGACGAGCGCGCCCGGATGCCCGTCGGCCCGGGCCGCCTTCTCGCAGCACCGACCGCCTGGGCGACCCTCTGGGAGCTGTCCGGCGAACGCGCGGAGTGGCTGAACCGGTCGGCCCGGTCGCGGGTCGCGGCGCGGCTCCGGTCCTCGGACGCCGAGCAGGTCGTCGCATCCGTGCGTGAGCGCGCCGACCGTCCGGAACTGCGGGCACTGCCCGCGTACCGAGACCGGGTGTCCGCGGCGGAGGGTTTCGTCGCCTCGGGGCTCTCCGCGGCCGACGCGGTGGGAGCGGACATCGTCGCCGCCGGCGCTGCGGTCGAGGGCTACTGCACCGAGGACACCCTCGAGCAACTCCGCCGGGACCTCGGCCTGTCGGACCGGGGGGAGCCGAACGTCGTCGTCCGCGTCCCGAGGTTCGCCGACCTGCCCCTGGCCGGCCGGCAGCACATGCCGGTGGCGGTGGTCGCCGTCGACCTGGCCGAGTCCTCCGACGTCCGCACTAGGCGGGCGGGGCTGGACCTGCTCACCGCGGCGCTGGTCGCCTTCCGGGGATGACCGCTCCCGCGACGGTCGTCCTCCCGCCGCTGAGCGGCGCCCTCGACCGGCTGTGGGACCTCGTGCTCGACATCGCCGCGCAGCTCGATCCGGCGGGCTGGGTGCTCGTGGGCGGGCAGATGGTCATGCTGCACGGGATCGCCGCCGGCCGGACGCCCACCCGGGCCAGTCAGGACGTCGACGTCCTCGCCGACCTCCTCAGCGACCGGGCCGGCCTGAGCCGCTGCGTGCAGGCGGTACGGCAGCTCGACCTGCGTCCGGAGCCGGACAGCACGGGCAAGGTGTACCGCTTCCGCCGCCCGGCGGACGGCGCCGTCGTCGACGTCCTGGCTCCCGACCACTCCCCGCCGCGCTGGTCGCTGCGGACCGCGGTCGGCGGGGACACCATCCAGATCGACGGCGGCCACCAGGCGCTCCGGCGGGCGACACCGCTCGCCGTCGTCAAGGGGAGCCGGTCGGCCACCGTGCCGGTGCCGGACCTCCTCGGCGCGCTGGTGCTCAAGGCGGCCGCCTGGCAGAGCACCACCCGGGACCGCGCCCGGCACAGCGGCGACGCCGCCTTCCTCGCCAGCCTGATCACCGATCCGCTCGCTGAGCGGGCCCGCTTCGCCGGCAGCGACCGGAAGCGGCTGCAGCGACTCGACCGCGTGCTGGGCGATCCGGACGCCGCCGAGTGGCGGGCGCTGGGCGACACGGCCGACGACGGCTACGCCGTGTGGCGGCTGCTCCTGGGCTGAGCCCCGGATGCCCGCTGCTTCGGTCGCCGAGCAGGGACAGGACCGGGACGCCGTGCTGCTGGTCCGCTATCCCTCGCGCGAGGCCTTCAGCCGCATGGTCGCCGACCCCGAGTACCAGCAGTTCACGCACTTCCGCACCGCGGCGCTGACCGAGGCGGTGCTGCAGCCGACCACGGAGTGGCAGCGCGACTGATCGTCACCGGGCGCGGCTACCGCGGCGCCGACGGGACGCGATGTCCCCTTAGAGACAGTCGTGCTCTGCCCCGTCACCGTGGGCAGAGCACGAGCGTCCGGGAGAACACCACCCGAGAGGAGCGTCCAGGTGCGCGACCGACGAGCCGGTCAGACGCCGGAGGTCACCCGGGCGCCCGGGCGACGGGTCGGGCGGATCGTGCGGGCGGCCGAGCGGGCCAGCCGGATCGGGCCGGTGTCCCAGATGCGGCCGGCGTCGTCCACGGGAGGCGCCGGCTGCGGCACCGGACGCGCGGCCTCCTCGGCGTCGATCTGCTCCTGGGCGAGCGCGGCGAGCCGGCGCACGCGGATCGCGGCCTTCTGCCGGTCCAGCCGCTCCTGCTCGGCCATGACCAGCAGCTCCTCCTTGGCCTCGGCCACCGAGCGCCGCGACTGCTGCTGCAGCTCCTCGATGTCGATGTCGCCGCTATCGCGCAGCGCCGCGAGCCGGTCGTAGGCCGTCGGCGGGCCGAAGTTGAGCAGCACCTTCATGAGCACCGGCAGGATCTCCACGCACATGAACAGCAGCGAGAGCATGAACTTGGCCGCGGCCAGGGTGGCGTTGCGCTCGCTCAGCCGGTCGAGCGCCTCCAGGCGCAGGAGGATGCCGCCCGAGCCCTCGTTCGTGCTGTCGAAGGCGGCCTGCAGCCGGTCGAGCTCGGCGGTCAGCCGGGCCAGCTCGGCGGAGTCGGTGGCCAGTGCGGCAGCGGCGAGGTCGGCGCTGCGCGACTCGGCACCGGCGGCACCGCGAGTCGCGTCGTCGAGCTCGGCACGGGCGGAGGCGACGACGCCGGCCTGCGCGTCGGCAGCAGCCCGGGCCTGCAGGTAGGCCTCGCCGGTACCGGCGTCGCCGGTGCCGCAGGTGCCGTCGAGCTCGCACTGGGCGCGGGCCTCGAGGTCGCGCTGGGTGGCCAGGGCGGCGTCGTAGGCGGCCTGCGTGGCGGTGAGGTCGGCCTGGACGGCGACCAGCGCGGGGTCGGCCGACCCGCCGGTGGCGACGACGTCCTGCTCCAGCGCCACCTTCTCCCGCAGCTCGTCCAGGCCGGCGAAGCGCGCGTCGGCCTCGAGCGACTCTCGGTAGGCGTCGGCGGCCTCAGCCTGCATGACGGTGATCTCGGCGTCGATCTCCTTGTGGAACACCTGCAGCGTCAGCGGGGTGGCGACGACGACGCCGAGGATCAGCGCCAGCCCGACGCGCGGGACGGCGAGGGCGAGGTTGCGCTTGAGCGAGGCGTCGTGCGCCATGCCGACGAGCAGCATCCGGTCGAGGTTGACCACGACGGCGCCCCAGCCGAGGCCGAGCAGCAGCGCGAACGGCCACCAGACGCCGAGGGCCATGTGCAGGGCGAACGACGCCGACGCGACGGCGAGGCCACCGGTGCTGAGCAGGACGCCGCCGAGCGCGGCGAACCGCGGCCGCGCACCCGGCGCCGACTCGAGCAGGTCGGGCCGCGCGCCGCCGAGGACCGCCAGGCGGTCCTGGAGCCGTCGTCGTCCAGCCATGTGGTCAGCACTCCCCGAGCGCCGGGGGTCGTGGTTCGTCCGCCGCTCCCCCGAGTGATCGGCAGTCCCGATCGTGGTCGGGACCCGGTCGTCACACGCGTCCCACGCCGTCCCCGAGCGCGTGGAGCAGCCCGGTGGTGACGCCGGCGCCGCGGGCGACCACGACGCCGTCGCGCACGAGTTCGCCGACGGGCTCGCCGGGGGCGGGGTCGCCGGCGAAGCGGAGGCGCAGGTGGTGCTCGACGACGTCGGCCGCCGTCGTCATGAGGGTCGGCGGGCCGGGGACGGAGTAGTCGTTGCCCTCCCAGACGTGCCAGACGCCGCCGACCCGGGTGAGGCAGGCGCCCATCCGGTGCTCGTCCAGGTGCACCTGGCAGCGGTCCTCGTCGACGGCGAGGTCCCTGACGTCGCGCAGCCGGTCGAGGAGGGCGCGCGTCCCGTCGTCGACGGGAGGCACCCACATCGCCCGGCCGGCCTGCGGCGGCGTGGCCCACAGCTCCGCCGGCGTCAGGGCGGCGAAGCCGGAGAAGGCGCGGGCGCCGTGCAGGTTGCTGAAGGTGGCCCGCAGGCGGCCGTCCTGGCGCACCTCGACGCGGCCGTTGGCGCGCTGCACGCAGTCGAAGCGCCAGGCGTCGGGATGCCGGTGCACCGAGGAGCTGAAGCGGTCGGCGATCAGGAGCTCGACCTCGGCGAGGTCCCGCGCCTCCATCTCGAACCACTGGTGCCCACGGTCGAAGCGGTCGACCTGGTGGATCCCGTCGTCGCGGCGGAAGACAACGGTGCGGGCCTCGATGTCGCCGAGGTGGATCTCGCGTCCCTGCTCGACCACGACCGTCGCTCCGTGCTCGACGAGGTGGCGGTACCGGTCGACGAGGGCGGTGAGCTGCGGGTCCGGCGTCTGCACTCGTCTCACGCTACGGAACGATCCGTATCCGCTCTGGCGTGTCGTTAGCAAGTCTGCCTAACCTCCGGCGGCCGGCACGAGGCCGGCACGTGACCGAGGGGGAAACCGGATGCGGAAAACCGTCACCACGGTGGCACTGGCATCGGCGCTGGTGCTGGCCGGAGGGACCGCCGCGCAGGCGATCACGGGCAACTTCACCGACGACACCGAGCACGACTACGTCGGTCTCGCCGTCTTCTTCGACGCCGACGGCAACGCCACCCACCGCTGCTCCGGCAGCCTGCTCACCGACACCGTCTTCCTGACGGCCGGGCACTGCGTGACCCTGGACGACCAGGGCACCGTGGCCACGAGCGCGCGCGTGTACTTCGAGCAGGACGTCCAGGCGCTGGGCACCGCCTACCCGTACGACGACGAGTACGGCGTGACGTCGTCGGAGATCTACTCGTACGGCTACACCGGGCTCGGCAACATCCCCGAGACCAAGGACGCCGGGCTGATGATCCTCGACGAGCCGGTGACCACCCTGTACCCGGAGATCACCGAGTACGCCTCGCTGGCCACCGCCGGCTCGCTCGACAGCTACAAGCGCTCGCACCCGGGGAACTCGGCGACCACGACGATCTCCGGCTACGGCGTGCAGGAGAGCAACGGCAGCCAGACGAAGCAGGTCGCCTACCGGGAGCGGCTCACCGCGGAGAGCTTCATCATCGGACTCAACGGCACGAACGCCGGCGGCTACAACGTGAAGCTGTCGACCAACCCGGGCGGCGGCCGCGGCGGCACGTGCTTCGGCGACTCCGGCGGCCCGGTCCTCGTGGGCGACACCGTGACCGCGGTCAACTCGTTCGTGATGAACGGCGCCTGTGCGGGCACCGGTTTCGCCTACCGGACCGACACCCAGGACGTCATCGACTTCATCCTGGAGAAGGCCGGCGACGAGGCCGACGAGATCGAGTTCGTCACCCTCTGACGCAGTCCTGACGGGGCCGTCCCGCCGCAGCGTCGCGGTGGGACGGCCTCCGTCGTTCGCGGATCGGTCAGCAGTAGGTCTCGAAGAAGTCCGCCACGAACGGCGCAATGGGGGCGTTGCCGCTGACGAACTGGCCGAAGGCTGCGCCGCCTCCAGCCGCGGTGGCGACCGCCTGACCGTTCGCGGCGCACCCTCCACCGGTACCGGCCGGTGTGTCCGGCGCGGCGCTCGCCGTGGCGGGGGCTGCCAGGACCAGTCCGAGGGCCAGCAGCCCCGCCGTCGTCCACCTGCGCATGTCGTCCCCCAGACGCGTCGACCCCCGGTGCCAGGGACGCTAGGGCCGACGGCGCCGCGCGGACAGGGACGCAGGTCCTCGTCGGCTGCAAGTGGGGGTCAAGGGGCGGCGCGCAGGGTCGCGGCATGCGCTCGCTCCTGCCCGGCGCCGTCGCCGTCCTCCTCATCGCCGGCTGCACGAGCAGCGTCACCGGCACCCCGACCCCGGTCCCGCAGCCGGTCACGGCGTCCTCGCCGGAGGCACCCGGGTCCGTGCCGATCGACCCGAGCGCCGACGGCGAGCTGCGCGTGTCCGACGTCGCCGCCACACCCGACGGCGGTCTCACCGCGCTGCTCATCGCCGACTCGGGCAGCGACGCCCGCAGCGCGTTCGTGCGCCTCGTCCCCGGCGACGGCGGCCTGACCGTCGTCGCGGTCGCCGAGGCGACCACCTTCGCGCACCCGAGCGAGCTCGTCGTCGCGCCCGACGGCACGGTCGTCGCCCTCGCGTCGGTACCGCCCGAGGCCGGCGACGTCGCCCTCGACGGCTTCGACGGGCCCGACCTCGCGCTCGCCGTCCTCGCGCCGGGCAGCACCCAGGCGGAGCTGCGGCAGGTGGCGGCGGTCGAGGGGCTGGGCAGCCCGGACTCCGGCAACGGCGTCCTCTCCCCTGACGGCGCGACGCTGGTCGCGAGCCTGCGCTGGACCGTCGACGGCGAGACGGTCACCCGGCTCGCCACCGTCGACGTCGCCACGGGTGAGGTGACGTCGACCGCGCCGCTGGGCGTGGAGTCGGCGACCGCCTTCGACCTGGCGCTGCGCCCGGGCGGCGGGGTCGCGGCGCTGGTGACCGTCCTCGACGGCGTCGACCGCACGCTGCTCGCCGAGTTCGACGCGGCGCTGCAGCCGGTGCGGCCGCCGGTGGAGCTGGCCGCGGGGGGCTCCGGCTACGCGCTGGCCGTGCGGCCCGACGGCACCGTCGTGGTGTCGGTGTCGCCGCCCGCGGGCGAGGCGGAGACGGCGCGGCTGGTCGTGGTGCGCGGCGATCTCGTGCAGACGGCGGCGGAGCTGCCCGCGGTGGCGATCGACCTGGCCGTCACGGCGGACGGCGCCGTGCACGTCAGCTGGACCGGCGCCGACGGCGCCCCCACGCTGGCGACGGTCGACCTGGTGAGCGGTGAGGTCGTCGGCGAGGTGGCGCTGTGCGCGAGCGGGGTCGCCGGCCCGGTCGGTCTCTCGGCCGACGGGCAGGCGGTCCTCGTGACCGCGGCCTGTTACGAGGACGGCGTCCCGTCCGACCTCGCGCTGCTGGTCAGCTGACGGCGGTCAGGTCAGGACGACGTCGGCCGTGTAGGCGGCGTGGTCGCTGAGGTCCTTGCCGTTGGTCCGGAGCGGGAGGTGGGTCTTGGCGGGGTCACCGGTGAAATGCCGGCTGACGGCGATGTGGTCGATCGACCGCATCAGGCCCTTGAGGTGGTCGGCGTCCGCTGTCAACGCGGTCAGGCCGAGGGAGTCGAGGGCCGCCAGCAGGGCCTCCATCCCCGTCACCGTGCCGCCGTGGATGGGGCGCCGCAGCGGCTGGTTGAAGTCCCCACCCCACACGAGCGGCTCGTCGTCCCGGCGCTCGGCGCGGATGCGCTCGACGTGGTGGTCCAGCACGAAGGCGAACTGCTGGATCTGCCCCTCCGGCAGCCCGTGCCAGTACTCGCCGGCGCCCTTCCACGGGAGGACAGAGCAGGCGATGAGCACCTGCCGGCCGTCGACCTCCACCCTGGCGAGCGCGAGCCCCTCCTCCCCCGGGTGGTCACCGGCCGCGGGCACCGGCGTGAGCGGCAGGCGGGTCTCGATGCCGGCCCAGCGCTTGGGCGCCTCCGGGTCGAAGCTCCGCGGCGGCGAGACGGCGATGCTGCCGCCGCGCGGGTGCCAGTCGCGGTGCACCTCGGTGAGCAGCCAGAGGTCGGCCTTCTGGTCGTCGAGCCAGGCCGAGATGGCCCGCCCCGTCTCGGAGGTCGAGGTCGGGCAGAGCCGCAGGTTCCACGTTCCGATGCGCACGGTGCTCCTCAGGTCGGCGGTGTCCCGACACCCTGACGTGCCCGGGTACCGGAACGGGTCCGGCGCGCGGTGCGCATCCCCCGTGTTGGCGAGACGCAAGGTCTCCGCAAGATCGCCGACCGAGAGTGCGGGCAGTCCTCCCCGATCCCCAGGAGTCCCCGCATGCGCTCGTCCCGGCTCGGCGCCGTCGCCCTGCTGTTCGTGACCGGCTGCTCGTCCACCGTCGCCGGCGCCGCCACCCCGGGCTCCGCGACGCCTGCCACCGGCCCGCTCACCGAGGTCCTCGGGACCACCGAGCTCGACGACGCCGTCGACGGTGACCTCCGCCTCTCCGACGTCGCCGCCACCCCGGACGGCGGCTTCGTGGTCCTCATGACTGGCGACCTCGGCGGTGACCACCGCAGCGCCGTCGTGGCACTGGTCCCCGGCGACGGCGGCCTCACCGTCGGCACCGTGACCGAGGGCGCCCCGTTCGCCGACCTCGGCGAGGTGCACGTGGCACCCGACGGCACCGTCGTCGCGCTGGCACCCGTGCTGCCCGAGCCCGGTGACCCCGGCAGCGGCGACGGCGGCCGCGAGCAGGACCTGGCGCTGGCCGTCCTCGCGCCGGACGAGGACGAGCCGGAGCTCGTGCGTATCGCCGCAGACGCCGAGCTCGGCACCCCCGACCTCGGCACCGGCGTCCTCTCCCCCGACGGCGCGACCCTCGTCGCCAGCCTCCGCTGGACCGTCGACGGCGGCACGGTCAACCGGCTCGCGGCCGTCGACGTCGCCACCGGCGAGATCACCGCGAGCGCACCGCTGGGGGTGGAGACGCCGGGCCAGGCGGTCGCCACCGAGCTGGCGCTCCGTCCTGACGGCGGCCTGGCCGCGCTCGTGCGCACCGACCGCGACGCCGAGGGCGACGCCGACGGCGCCGTCCTCGCGCAGTACGACGCCGACCTGCGGCCGCTCGGCACGCCCGTCGAGTTGGTGGACGAGGAGGAGAGCACCGGCTACGCGCTCGCGGCGCTGGCCGACGGCAGCGTGCTGGCCTCCGTCCTCGCCGGCGACCTCGACACCGGGGAGGGCCGGCTGGTCACCGTCCGGGACGGCGCGGTGTCCGCGACGGCCGGCTTGCCCGGCATCGGCACCGACCTCGCCGTCGCACCCGGCGGCACCCACGCCCACCTGGTGCACGGACGGTCCGGGGAGGGCGTCGGTCTGGCCGCCGTGCAGCTCGACACGGGTGAGGTCGTCGCGGACGTCGAGCTCTGCCCGGCCGGGATCCCCGCCCCGCTCGCCCTCGCCGCGGACGGGCGCACGGTCGCCGCCACGGTCGCCTGCGAGCAGGACGAGAGCCTCTACCGCGATCTCGCCGTCCTCCTCGGCTGACCGGAGGAGCTCCCGTGCACACGTCCCGGTTCATCACCGCCGCGCTGCTGCTCCTCGCCGGCTGCTCGTCTCCCGTCACCGGTACCGCGGCCCCGGCGGGCGGCGAGCCGTTCACCGAGGTCCTCGGCCGGATCGACCTCGCCGACGTCGACGACCAACTCGACCTCTACGACGTCGCCGCCACCCCCGACGGCGGCTTCGTCGCCCTGCTCACCGGCAACCTCGGGACGGCGAACCGGCAGGGCAGCGCCCTGGTCGAGCTGGTCCCGGGCGACGACGGGCTCACGGTCGGCCGGGTGACCGAGGGCGCGCCCTACGCCGGGGACGGCGCCGGTGGCGAGCTGCACGTGGCCGGCGACGGCACCGTCGTCGCGCTCGGGCCGGTGCTGTCCGGCGACGGCAGCGACGACGAGGCCTGGGACCTCGCGCTCACCGTCCTCGCGCCGGGCGCCGAGACGGTCGACGTCGTCCGGATCGCCGCCGACCCCGACCTGGGCACCCCCGACCGCGGCACGGGCGTCCTGTCCGCCGACGGCGAGACGCTCTACGCCGGCCTCGAGTGGGAGGGCGACGGCGAGAGCACGCACCGGCTCGCCGCGGTCGACGTCGCCACCGGCGAGGTCCTCGCGAGTGCGGACCTCCAGCTGGACAGGTCGGTACCGCCGGACGCCGACGAGCTGGCGCTGCGGCCCGGCGGAGGAGTGGCCGCGCTCGTGCACGGCGCCGCCGACGGCGTCGTGCTGGCCGAGTACGACGCCGACCTGCGGCTGGTCCGCGAGCCGGTCGAGGTGGTGCCCGGCGAGACCGCCACGGGGTACGGGCTGCAGGTCCTCGCCGACGGCACCGCGGTGGTGTCGGTCGGGGTCACCGGCGACCGGGCCGACGCGCTCCTGGTGACGCTTCAGGACGGCGAGGTGCGGGCCGCCCACACGGTCCCCGGCGTGGCGACCGAGCTCGTCGTCGACCGCGCCGAGCGGGTCGCCTACCTGGGCCACTCGCGAGCGGAGGGCGGAGCCGCCGTCGCCACCGTCGATCTTGGCACCGGTGAGGTGCTCGCCGACGTCGTCCTGTGCGAGGGGCTCGGCGCCGCGGCTGACGTCGCCCTCGCTGCCGACGGGAGCACATTGGCCGCCACCGCCGAGTGCCCAGGCGAGGGCTCGTCGCGGCTCACCTGGCTGCTGGGCTGAGGACGCCCCCGGCGGGTAGGCATGGGCATGGCCGATGACCGTCCGATCCTGCTGCTCGACGTCGACGGCGTGCTCAACGCGCCCCGCCGCGAGCTGCCCGCGGGATGGCAGCAGGGGTCGTTCAACGGGTACCGGCTGGCGTGGGACCCGACCATCACCGCGCGGCTGCGGGAGCTGCACGAGTCGGGCCGGGTGGAGATCCAGTGGCTGACCACCTGGGCCGGCGACGCCGACCGGCTGCTCGCCGAGCCCATGGGCCTACCGCGGGGGCTCCGGGTGCACGCCCGCGCCGGCGCCGCGCCGACCGGGTTCCTCGGCGTCTTCGGCGGCGGCTCGGGCTGGTGGAAGCTCACCGCCGCGCAGGAGGTGGCCGCGGCCGAGCCCGACCGGCGGATCGTGTGGATCGACGACGACCTCGCCGAGCAGGCCGACGACACCGGCGACTGGCTGGCCGCGAACCCGCACGTGCTCGTGGTCGCGCCGGACCTGTCCGTCGGGCTCACCCACGAGCAGCTCGACCGGGTCGAGGAGTGGCTCGGGTAGAACGGCGGGCGTGCGCCGCGCCCCGCTGACCGGTCTCGTGTGCGTGGTCGTCGCCCTGGCGGCGTGCGGCTCCCCGTCGACGGCGGCTCCTCCCCCGGCAACCACCACCTCCACCGCCACGAGCGCACCGGCCCCGGACATGTCCGCGGAGTTCGCCGCCCTCGAGGCACGCTTCGACGCCCGGCTCGGCGTCTTCGCCGTCGACACCGGCTCCGGCGCCACGCTCGAGCACCGGGCCGACGAGCGGTTCGCCTACGCCAGCACGATCAAGGCGCTGGCGGCCGGGGCGCTGCTGGCGCGGACGTCGCCGTCGGACCTGCAGCGGCCGGTGCCCGTCACCCCCGCGGACCTGACGACGGCGTACTCGCCGGTGACCGAGACCCGGGTCGGCGGGAGCATGACGCTCGCGGAGCTGTGCGACGCCGCCGTGCGCTACAGCGACAACACCGCGCTCAACCTGCTGCTGCGCGAGCTCGGCGGCCCGGCCGGTCTCGACGCGGCGCTGGAGGCCATCGGCGACGACGTCACCGAGGTGGCGCACACCGAGCCGGAGCTCAACAGCGCCGTCCCCGGCGATCCCCGCGACACGACGACGCCCCGCGCGCTGGCCGGGTCGCTGCGCGCCTACGCGGTGGACGGGCCGGGCGTCGCCGAGGAGGACCGCGCGCAGCTCCTCGACTGGCTGCGGCGCAACACCACCGGCGACGCGCTCATCCGCGCCGGCATGCCCGCCGGCTGGGACGTCGGCGACAAGACCGGCACCGGCGCGTACGGCACCCGCAACGACGTCGCCGTGCTCACCCCGCTCGGGCGGGCGCCGATCGTGGTGGCCGTCATGTCGAGCCGGGACGAGCCGGACGCCGACCACGACGACGTGCTGATAGCGGAGGCGGCCCGCGTCGTCGTCGCGGCGCTCGGCTAGTGCTTGGTGAGGACGGTGCCGTTGACGTGCGGTGAGCGGGCCAGCTGCTCGTCGCGCCAGCGGTCGACGCCGTCGCGGGTGACGTCGAGCTGGGCCTCGAGCACCATCCCGGTCGCCCGTGACTCGGCCTCCAGCGTGCGCGCCGCCCGCGCCTCGGCGGCCGCGAGCGCCGAGCGCGCCAGCACCTCGGCCTCCTCGTACTCGGTCTGCATGCGCAGCCGCACGCGCTCCTCGACCTTCTCGTCGCCGAGGGCGAGCAGGCGCTCGTAGAGGGAGGGCGGGGCGAGCGCGAGCATCGTCTTGAACAGGATCGGCAGGCACTCGATCGCCGTCATGAACCAGAACAGCAGTCGGTGCGCCGTCGCCAGGGTCGGGTTGCCCTCCTCCAGGCGGGACATCGCGGTGAGCCGGGCGAGGATGCCGTCGCTGTCGTCGACCGCGGCCTCGTGCGCGGCGGCCTCGGCGGCGAGCCGCCGCTGCAGCGAGGTGACGTCGGCGCGCAGGCCGGCGAGCTCGTTCTGCTGGTCGACGGTCTTCTGCGCCTCCTCGCTCTGCAGCTGCTCGAAGGTCTGCGCCTTGAGCGCGTCGAGCTCCGCAGCGAGGGCGTCGCGTTCGGCGCGGAGCCGGTCGCGGTCGGCGCGGCGGGCGTCGGTGGCCGGGCCGAAGCCCTGGTCGCCGGTGCCGCCGGTGCCGTCGATCTCGGCGTTGTAGGCAGCCTCCGCCGCCTCGTAGCGCGCGGTCACCTCGTCGAGCCGGCGCTGCATGTCGACGACGGCGGGCGCCTCGTTCACGTCGTCCTGCGTGACGCCGTCGGCGAGGTCGGCCTCCAGCTCGGCGATCCGCGCCTGCTTGTCCCGCAGGTCCACGGTCCGGCTGTCGGCCTGCATGCGCTGGTTGAACTCGTCCTCCGCCTCCGCCGCCATGACCTCCACCTCGGTGGCGATCTCGGCGCTGAAGACGGCGAGCGTCAGCGGGGTGGAGACGACGGCGCCGATGAGGACGGCGAGCACCACGCGCGGCAGCGCCATGGCCAGCGTGCTCCACCAGCGCTTCAGGCGCGGCGAGGAGACGACCAGCCACCGGTCGAGGTTGAGGATGACCAGCCCCCACACCAGGCCGCCGGCGACCGCGACCGGCACCCACAGGTCCAGCGCGATGTGCAGGGCGTAGCTCGCCGAGACGACGGCGAGGCCGGCGGTGGAGAGCAGGACCGCGCCCATCGCGACCTGCTTGCCGCGCTCCTTGGGCGCCTCGCGCAGGACCTCGCGGTTGGCGCCGGCGACGGTGAGGAGGTGCTCGCTCAGGGCGGCTCGGCTGAGGGACTTCACCGGGGGTCCTTCCGGGTGGCGCGGCGCAGGCTGTCGACCAGCGAGCCGGGGACGCCGACGAGCCGCGGCGTCACCTCGATCCGCGGGTGCAGCGCGTCCTGGGTGGCCCAGAAGGCGTCGAGCCGCTGGGTGACGGGCGAGGTGGCGCCGACGGTGGCGGCGACGTCGGCGTGCAGGGACACCGGCGGGGGTGCGGCGACGGTGGGCAGGTCGAGCTGCGGAACGGCCACCGCGACGACGACGGGCGTGGCCGCGGGCGTCGTCGAGAAGCGGTTGCGGCCGGTGACCTCGATGCGGCGGCTGGCGTGCACGTGGACGAGCGCCTCGCCGCAGGGCGGGTGGCCGCCGCGGCCGTCGACGACGACGTCGCGGGCGTGCTCGAAGCACCAGGTGACGAGAACGGCCGAGCCCGGCCGGACGATCGTGTGGCTCACCGAGAGGGCGCGCAGGACGGGCACCTGGGTGTCGGAGGCGCCGGCGTCGGCGGCGATGCCGTGCCGGCAGGCGAGCAGCTGCGGTTCCTGCTCGGTCGCCGTCCGGCCGGAGGTGGCCTCCTCGCGCCAGTCGCGGATCCAGCGGTCGGTCCACGGCAGCGACGAGTCGCGCCGCTGCGGCGGGCGCGGGCCGCGGGCGGGTCCGCGGCCGCCGCCGGTGTCCCGCCACGCCTTGGCGCGCAGC
The DNA here is from genome assembly GCF_037034165.1 of Geodermatophilus sp. FMUSA9-8. Taxonomy (NCBI): domain Bacteria; kingdom Bacillati; phylum Actinomycetota; class Actinomycetes; order Geodermatophilales; family Geodermatophilaceae; genus Geodermatophilus; species Geodermatophilus sp. FMUSA9-8. The sequence continues at coordinate 83,427 of NZ_JBAGKE010000007.1, forward strand.
CAGGCGAGGAGCAGGAGGAGGAAGAAGGACCAGAGGAAGGCCTCGGCGAGGTCCTTGAGGAAGCCGGCGACGCGGTCGGCCTCGAGCGAGCCGCTCCACTCGGTGTTGTTGCTCAGCGCGACGAAGCCGGCCAGGAGCAGGACCGCCGCCCACCCGACGACGAGCGGATCGCGGCGCAGCGGCTCCCGGAACACGTCTCCCCCACCTGCGGGACGTCCCCGCTGTCAGCACACCCTCGGACCACCGGAACTCGATCGGATCGGAGTCCTCGGAAGTCGTACCGGGCGGGGCCGACGGAAGGCAGGGTGCGCTCACCCGTCCGGGTCAGGCGGCGTCCCCAGCGCTCACGCAGGCGTGGGCGAGGTCACCTCGGCCGGGCGCTGCGGCCGGCGCACGACCGCCGTCGGGGCGCCGGGCGGGAAGTAGGCCGCCCGCCGGTGGGCCAGCCGGCGCAGCTGCCAGTCCCACGGCACGCGCGCCGACTTCCGCTTGTTGTGACGCCGGCAGAGCGCCTGTGCGTTCTCGACGGCGGTGGCGCCGCCGCGGCTGTGCGGGTGCACGTGGTCGGCCTGCAGGTCCTCGGTCGCCCGGCAGCGGCCGCCAACGACGGGGTGATGCTCGCACCGGTGGCCGGACCGGTTGACGACCACACGCCGGTGGTCCGGGAGAACCGCTGGACGGGGTCGCGCGGGTGCCGGCCGTGGACGACGGCGCGCGCCACCCCGACCACCTTCACCAGCGCGAGGACGGCGAGGAGCGTGACGAGCCACGGCCGGCCGAGGACCTCATGCAGGACGCCGCTGACCACACCGCCGAAGACGTCGGACGATTCGAGGGCGGGGGCGGTCGCGGTCACGCGAGGAGGGTCGGCCGTCTCGTGCATCGGTTGGAGGCGGGCTCCCGGCGTCTCGCTCCGGAGGGTGGCGCCGCCGTCGGAGACACTGGGGTCGTGACGGTTCCGGATCCTCAGGCGGCCGCGGTCCTCGAGCAGTTGGCGTCGTTGCGCCAGCACCAGCAGGACGGGCGCCGCTCACCGCACAAGCCGCTGCTGGTGCTCCTCGCGCTGAGCCGGCTGGCGGCCAGCGGATCGAGCGAGCTGCCCTGGGACGTCGCCGAGCAGGAGCTCGCGGACCTGCTCGAGGAGTTCGGCCCACCGTCGCGGACGGGGCGCGCGCAGAGCGCCGCCTACCCGTTCACTCGGCTGCGGTCCGACGGCGTCTGGACGCTCGACCAGGACGTGCCCATGGACAAGGTGAGTCCCCTGCGGTCGGGCGTGACCGGGCGGTTCGCGGAGTCACTCGAGGCTGCGCTGCGGTCCCGTCCGGCGCTGGTGGGCGACGTCGCCCGCGGGCTGGTGGAGGCACACTTCCCGGCCACCGTGGCGCCCGACGTGCTCGTCGCCGTCGGACTGGACCCGGAGCTCCTGCACGGCGGCGCGGGCGATCCCGTCGCCAAGCGGAAGCGCAGCAGCACCTGGCCGGCGCAGGTGCTCGAGGCGTGGGACCGGCAGTGCGCGTTCTGCGGCTTCGACGGTCAGGTCGGCGGCGTCCCCGTGGCACTCGAGGCGGCGCACATCCGCTGGTTCACCGTCGACGGGCCCGACGAGCTCGACAACGGTCTGGCGCTCTGCTCGCTGCACCACAAGCTGTTCGACCGGGGCGTCCTCGGCCTCGACGACGAGCTGACCGTCGTGGTGTCGCAGCGCTTCTCCGCCCGCACGCCCCCCGGCCAGGCGGTCTACGACCTGCACGGACGCCGGCTGCGCCCGCGGCCGGGCACGCCGACGCCGGCCGAGCGTCACGTCATCTGGCACCGCGAACAGGTCTTCCATGCAGCGCCATTGGCGTCCTGCTGACTTCTGGACGTCAGCCGATCCGCAGTCGGGGTCTGCAGTCGACCTCCGTCTGTCGCCGCCCTACATCGCGCCGACGGTTCGTCATGCCGCCACAGCGGGGAACACGACGAGTGATCCGTCCCTCTTGCGCTCGATCTCGATCGCCACGTCCGCACGGTGCGCCCCGCGGTCGAGGTCGTCACCCAAGGCGCGCAGACGGTAGGCAACCTTCAGCAGGTCGTCCACGGCTCCTTGCGTCCACACAAGGCTTTGGAACCCGCTGGACGGTTTCAGTTCGAGAGTCGAGAGCCGTAGGAGGACCGAGGAGATATCAGACTCGAGCTCGTCGACACGTCGCTCGTCGTCCTGCAAGCTCCGCATGAAGGTCGTGAACGGGTGGTTGGCACCGTCCCGTTGGGCATGCTCGACCGCCTGGAGGACGAGCACTCGACGCTTCAGCGCGATCGCCAGCCTTGCGATCTCCAGGTGCACGCGGAACGCACCGCCGTCCTCGTTGATGCCAGGAAACGCCTGGGTGAGGGCTCCGATCTCGACCGGTCCCTCCGGCAAGGCAGCGAGCGCGGCCTGCCACTTCACGAGACGACTGCGGGTCCGTTCGATGGACGTGCTGATTGCGTACACCGCTGAATCGAGGCCCAGGGACGCACCGACGCGACCTTGGTCGAGAAGAACTGAGGTGGCCTTGTCGATGGCGTCGCGACAACCGCTGAGCTCATCGCGCTCGTTGTTCAGTTTGTCCTCGTGCAGTCGCTCCAACAGATCGGTGATCCGCTCGATCGCCGCCTGACGTTGATGGTCGGCATAGGCGCTGACGCTGACTGCGACGGCCATGAGCACGAGCGGCGCAGCCACGGTCAGCGCCCCCGCTCCTGCAACTGCGACGCCGGCGGTCGCAGCCGATCCGGTCGCCGCTCCCGCTGCGGCGGTGCTCGCAACGGGCACGAAGGTGGCGTTGGCGGCGATCCCGGTGGAGTTCATGAGCGCACTGTGCACTCCCCCGGCGACCTCCTTGGAGGGCATGGACCGGATGAGCCCCTTGCCCACCTCAGCGGCCACCTTGGCCGGTACCACCATCCTGTAGAGGATCTCGCCGCCAGTCGCGAGATGCTCCGATGGCGCGGCCTTGGCGGTGTTCGACACGAGTTGCGACAAGTGCTGCGCGAGGGGACTGGCTGACTGAAGCGGAATACCACCACTCCGGGCGCGAATAACTGAGAGGGGGTGAGCCTCCAAGGTGGCGATCGGGGTGTTCGCCAGGGTCGCCAAGACCGTTCTCAGCTCGCCAAGTCGCGCGGGAGTCATGCCCTCGTGCCCAAACAAGTCCGGAACACTGACGTCTTCCGTGGCCAGGGTCCAGACCGGCACGGCAGAACGGCTGTCGTCAGACACGTCTGATTCCTCCCCGAAGTGACGCCCTGGCACCAGGCGACGTCATGGACACCGGGAAGCAGGCTAGGTGTGCGGTAGGACGGCGAACGGCATTCCTACCGAGGTGATGAGCGCGGCGGCCTCGTCTGTCACCGCCGCCACACAACTCCCTGCCGTCTCGGGACGTGCACGGACGGCATCAGGCGCGAAGGTGTCCCGCCCTGGGTCAGGGGAGAGACTCCGACATCTGTAGCTCACGCGTACACGGGCCTGAAACCCGCGACGAGGCACCGCCGACCCTCAGGCCGGAGGGCAGCCCCGTGTCACCTGGGCTCCATGTCGCACGGATAACGCGACGCCTTGCACTCGTCTGTCGGAGTCGGATGAGAGCCTCGAGGCATGAGCGCCGCCTCACCGTGGAACCGCCGACTCCTCAGTGGGGTCCTGGCACTGGCATTGTTGAGCACCGTCGTCGGCGCCAACTGGCTCGTGTCCACCTTCGGCGTCATCCCCGCAGGGTTCGGCCTGATGGTGCCCGCCGGCACCTATGCAGCCGGCCTGGCTCTGGGGCTCCGCGACGGGCTGGACCGCCTCGGCGGGTTCAGGTGGGTCCTGCCCACCATCGCCTTGGGCGTCGTCCTGTCTGCGTTGCTCGCCGGCCCTGGTATCGCAGTTGCGTCTGCCGCAGCCTTCGCGCTCGGGGAGTTGACCGACCTGTTGGTCTGGCGTCGTCTGCGACGGTCTGGCTGGCGTCGGGCGCTCGTCGCCTCGAACGCGGTCGGAGCAGTCGTCGACACGTGTGTCTTCCTGCCCCTGGCCGGCATCCCGCTGACCTCGACCAACGTCGGGGGCCAAGTCCTGGTCAAGGCCGTCTATGTGACGGCCAGCATCCTGGTCCTCGTGGAGATCGCCCGGCGCGTCGCCCTCGAGGTTGCCGGACGTCCCCAGGCGACGGGCGGTGGACGACGGAGCGAGCAGCTCGCTCCCAGCGGCTCGGTTCACACCGAGGGCGCTCCCCGGTAGACCACGCCGGAGTTCGCCGTCTCGCTCACACCGACGCTGTAGAGGTCGGGCAGGACATCGATCAGACGCGCCCAGAGCCACTGAGCAAGCAGCTCACTCGTCGGGTTGTCCAACCCGGGGACGTCGTTGAGCACCTTGTGGTCGAGCTCCGCCTCGAGGGGACGGAAGGCTTCCTTGATGTCGCCGAAGTCGCAGACCCACCCCGCGACGGGATCCACCTCGCCACGCAACCGGATCTCGACGGTGTAGGTGTGCCCGTGCATGTTGCCGCATTTGTGACCGGCCGGGACCTTGGGCAGATAGTGCGCGGCATCGAAGGAGAAGGTGCGCCACAACTCGGTCATCGGATCCTCAGGTACTTGTGGGTCTGGAGGCTCAGGGACCACTGCGGATTGCTCATGCAGTACGCGACGGCTCGGGCCGTGTTGTCCTCGACGCGCTGGTCGTCGAGCGGTTGCAGTCGGAACGAGCGGAAGTCGAGTGACTCGAAGCTCTCGGGAAGCGCCCCGGGCTGGGGGAAGACCAACTTCAACTCGTCGCCGCTCGTGATGACCAGGTCAGCGCCTGCCTTGGGGCTGACACAGAGCCAGTCGAGCCCCCGAGGAGGACGCTGCGTGCCGTTGGTCTCCACTGCGATCTCGAAACCGCGGTCGTGGAGCGCATCGACGGCAGGTTCGTCGAGTTGGAGGAGCGGTTCGCCTCCGGTGCACACGACGAAGGGCCGCCCACCGCCGGGCCACCGTCGGGCGACTGCCTCCGCCAGTGCGTCCGCGCCGACGTACTTGCCCCCACCTTCGCCATCGACACCGACGAAGTCCGTATCACAGAACTGACACACGGCCCGGTGCCTGTCCCGCTCCAGACCGGTCCACAAGTTGCAGCGGGAGAAGCGGCAGAAGACGGCGGGACGCCCTGCATGCGCGCCTTCTCCCTGGAGCGTGTAGAAGATCTCCTTGATGAAGTACGTCTTCATCGGGGCCAGTAGGGCGTGGGGTCCACCAGGCCCGCTTCCTCGAAACCACGCAGGCGCAGGGTGCAGGAGTCGCACTCACCGCAGGACCCGCGCTCGTCAGCCCGGTAGCAACTGACCGTCATGGAGTAGTCGACTCCGAGGCGGGTGCCTTCCGTGACGATGTCCGCCTTGGTCATCGCCATGAGCGGCGCATGCACGGAGATGCGCTGACGCCCCTCGACTGCAGCCGCGGTGGCCAGGTTGGCCAGGCGCTCGAAGGCCTCGATGAACTCGGGCCGGCAGTCCGGGTAGCCGCTGTAGTCGAGGGCGTTGACACCGATGAAGATGTCCTCGGCGCCCAGCACCTCGGCGTACCCCAGGGCGCAGGCCAGGAAGACCGTGTTGCGGGCGGGGACGTAGGTCGAGGGGATGCCCTCACCGATGTCCTCGTGCGTCCGGCCGACGGGGACCTCGAGCGCGTCATCGGTCAAGGAGCTCCCACCGATGTCGCCAAGTCCCACGTGGAGGACCTGGTGCTGCCTCACTCCCATCGCTGCCCCGACGGTACGTGCGGATCGCAGCTCCACCTCGTGCTTCTGCCCGTAGTCGAAGCTCAACGCGAAGGGCTCAAAGCCCCTGTCCCGGGCGATCGCCAGAACCGTCGTCGAGTCGAGTCCCCCGCTGAGCAGGACCACTGCCGGCTTACTCATGCCCACCTCCTTGTTGACGAGGACCGTAGGGGCAAGCATGCAGGACGGTGCAGTTGACACGCCAGGCGCTCCCCGGATGCGGTCGGCAACTGCAGGTGCGCGTAGATTGTCCGCGTGCAGCAATTGAGCGAAGCGCGGGTCAAGGGGCGTCTCGCACTGATCGTGTCCTGCACCGCTACGAAGCGAGTCCCTGCGACTCGCTGCGCCATGGTCCGGCACCTGGACCACGGCCCCGACAGAGTCCGCCAGTGGGTCGACCGACTCGACAGCCTGCCGGAGAGCCAGCGCCTCCCCCTCCGTCGCCTGTACGGCGGCCCCATGTGGCAGTCAGCCCTCGACCTGGAAACGCGGGCTCGGGATCTCGGTTACGCGGTCGATCTATGGGTCGCGTCCGCAGGCCTGGGGCTCGCCCCTGCGGACAGCAGCGCCCCGGCTTACGGAGCCAGCTTCTCAGGGGGGCCGGATCAGGTTGCGCCGGATCGCCACGGCCGCCGCTCCTGGTGGCTCGCGTTGCGAAAGGGGATGTTTCTGGGTCGCACCGCAACCGACCTGGCCTGCGTGCGCGAGACGGCCGACCAGGTCCTGCTCGCCCTGTCGCCGGCTTACCTCGAGCCACTCGGCGACGAACTGCAGCGGTTCGCCGACGACCCGGGGGTGGCGGTCATGTCGAGTCATCGGCCGACGAGGCAGTCCCCTGTCTCCAGTTTCGGGCTGCGGCAGCGCCTCGGCGGAACGCAGGTGACTCTCAACGCCCGCGCCGCTGCTCAGTACCTGGAACTCGTAGGTGGAAGTCCCGTCGGGAGTTCGACCGCACACCAGCGCTGGGAGGAATGGGCGGCCGACAACCGACTGCCGGAGGCGGCACCTCGTCCCCCGTTGACCGACGACGAGGTGCGCACCTTCATCCGCGAGTGCCTGAAGGTCCGCCCGATGGCTCGGACCCCCTTGTTGGTCGAACTACGCCGGTCGGGGTCGGCGTGCGAGCAGGCTCGCTTCGCACGGCTGTATCGAGAAGTGCAGGAGGCACAGTGACGGCCCCCGAGAACGTCCTCCAGCGACGAGCGCTCTCCGTGCTCCAACCGTCGGGGACGCCCGTCTTCCTCTTCACCGTTACGGCCGCGGAACTCCTCGAGGTCGCAGACATCAGTCGCATCTCACGCGACGAAGAAGGCCAACTCATCGGCTACCAGCGCCCCGAGGTCCGCCGACACGTCAACCAGATCGTCGAGTACCTCGACGGGGACTCCGTGCTCTTCCCCCATGCAGTCATCGTCGCGCTGCCGTCGACGGTCAAGTTCCGCCAGAGCCGGGGCCCCGGGACACATGACGGCCTGGCCGCGGCGGGGACACTCGAGATACCGCTGCCCAAGCCCGGCGAGCCCCGGCCCGGCTGGCTCGTGGACGGCCAGCAGCGCGCGCTTGCGCTGGCACGGACCAAGCGACAGGACCTCCCCGTTCCGGTCACCGCTTTCATCGCCGACGACATCGAGGTCCAGCGGGACCAATTCCTCCGCGTGAACAATGTGCAACCGCTCCCCCGCGGACTCGTGACTGAACTGCTGCCCGAGGTCTGGACCTCCCTCTCGCCCAAGATGAGCGCGAAGCGCATACCCAGCGCCCTGGTCGATCTGCTGAACAGGCAGCCGGCCTCTCCGTTCCACGGGCTGATCAAGCGGGCCTCAACGCCGGAAACCGAGAAGACCCAGGCCGTCGTCACCGACACCGTCCTGGTCAGCGCGATCGAGGAGAGTCTGAACTCCTCCGCTGGAGCCCTGTACCCGTACCGCAACATGGCAACGGCCGAGACCGACATCGACGGGATCTACCGCCTGCTCCTGTGCTATTGGCGTGCGGTCCGCGCGACCTTCCCTGACGCCTGGGGCCTTCCTCCGACACAGTCCCGGCTCATGCACGGCACCGGGCTGCGGGCCATGGCCCGACTGATGGACCGGGTCATGCTGACCATCGACCCCACCCACAAGGACGCCGAGGAGGCCGTCCGCCGGGAGCTCGACAAGATTGCTCAGCACTGTCGGTGGACGACGGGAGAGTGGGACGACCTCAGCGTCGCCTGGGACGCCCTCCAGAACATCCAGAGAGACATCCGCATGCTGAGCAACTACCTCGTCCGCCTGTACATCCAGGAGTCGCAGAAGGCGCGATCGTGAGGTTCTTCTTCCCGGACAGCCAGGACCAGGTCAGTCCGTCTTTCGATTTCCGCACCGAGGAGTACTCGCCGTTCCGGGTCCGGCAACGGGACGACCGCTACGCGCACGAGGTGCTCGATCCTCCGCCGTACGACGGCATCCTCGTCAGCAAGGCGATCGTCGATGGGAGCACACGGGGCGCCGGCAAGTACTCCGAAGCCCAACGATCACGGCTCTACCGCTACGGCGTCCGCGACTTCTTCCGCCTGCCTGTGGACGCCCACACGCTCGGGGACTGCGGCGCCTTCAACTACGTGAACGAGCCAGAACCCCCGTACTCGGTCACCGAGGTCGCAGACTTCTATGAGTCGATCGGCTTCGCAGCAGGCGTCTCGGTGGATCATGTGGTCCTGGCATACGACAGGCGACTCGACCTCGAGCACGGACACGAAGAGTGGCAAGAGAGACGCCGGATCTCGTTGCGCTACGCGCAGACCTTCCTCGATGAGTGTATTCGCCGCGGAGAACCCTTCGTCCCTGTCGGAGCGGCCCAGGGATGGGATCCGACGAGTTACACCGACAGTGTCCGCCAACTGCAGGACATGGGCTACAAGCGCATCGCGTTGGGCGGCATGGTCCCTTTAAAGACGGCCGACATCCTGGCCTCGCTGGCGGCCATCGACGAGGTGAGGAATGTCGACGTCGAACTCCATCTGCTGGGGATCACCCGACTAGAGTCGATGTCCGACTTCGCCCAGTACGGGGTCACAAGCTTCGACAGCACGGCGCCCTTTCGGCAGGCCTTCATGGACGACAAGAACAACTATCACGTGAGCAACGGTGAGCACTACGTCGCCATTCGTGTGCCGCAGGTCGACGCCAATCCGACAGTCAAGCGACGCGTCCTCGCCGGCGAGTTGGACCAGCGCACCCTCGTGAGCGCGGAGCGCCAGTGCCTCAGAGCGCTACGCGCTGTCGGCGAGGACGTCAAGCACACCGACGAGACCCTCGCAGCACTGACCGAGTACGAGAACCTGCTGGGCGTGAAGCGCAGCTATCTCGAGCAGTACGAGCGCACGCTCCGCAACCGCCCGTGGGAAAAGTGCTCCTGCAGCCTCTGCCGCAAGCACGGCATCCAGATCGCCATCTTCCGCGGAACCGAGCGCAACAAGAGTCGTGGTTTCCACAACCTGTCCGTCCTGTGCTCGCAGGTCCGTCAATTGCCACAGAAGACGAAGGAGGCCGCGTGATGGCCGATCGTTACGACCTCCGACTCCCTTGCATCAGACTGATGCAGGGAGAACGCGCCCTGTACTCGTTCGCCGTCGACGGCAAGCGACTCGGGGATTTCGCCGCGGTCGCGCGCGTCGGACGCGATGACGCGGGCCTGCAGGGTTACCAGCGTCCCGAGGTCCTCAAGCACATCCGGGGTATCCAGAGGTACCTGGAGAAGCCCGGCGCCCTGCTGCCGAACGCGATCGTCGTCGCGTTTGACGACAGCGTGCGATTCGAGGCGATCGACGCAGACTCCTCCGATGTCACCTACGCGGCGATGGGGATCCTCGTCATCCCAGTGGACGAATCGCAGGACGACGGGCACAAGCCCGGCTGGATCGTCGATGGCCAGCAGCGGACCGCTGCGATCCGTGAATCTGAATTGGACGAGTTCCCCGTGTGCGTCGTCTCCTTCGTCGCCAATGAGGAAGAACAGCGCGCGCAGTTCATCCTGGTCAACAACACCCGCCCACTGCCCAAGGGGCTCATCCACGAACTCCTGCCGGCCACACAGGACGAGTTGCCTCTGCCCTTGATGCGCCGCCGGCTCGCCGCCGAGGTCGTTTACCGACTCAACGTGGACCCGGACTCCCCGTTCCACGAGATGATCGCCACGCCAACGCAACCCAAGGGGATCATCAAGGACAACGCCGTCCTCCGAATGGTGGAGAACAGTGTGTACAACGGCGCTCTCTACGCCTATCGCTACGCGGACACCGGCGAGGGCGATGTCGGATCGATGGTCAGTCACCTCAAGACCTTCTGGAGCACCGTAGAGGCCACGTTTCCCGACGCATGGAAACTGCCGCCGCGATACTCGAGGCTCACTCATGGGGCCGGCATCGCTGCGCTCGGCTACGTCATGGACCGCCTCACCGAGGGAGTCCCTCTCGCTGACGTGGGTCAAGCCAGTAGCAAGGTCAGCAAGTTGGTCGGAGCGGCTTGGACGAGCGGTGAGTGGACATTCCCGACTGGGCCGCGCCGTTGGAATCAAATCCAGAACACGCCCAACGACATCCGTCTCCTGACTGATTTCCTGGTGAGTCGGCTTTCCGCGTGATGTCCCATGACACGGCCGACCATGGGGACAGGGTCGACCATGTTCACGACCGGGACAGATGGGGCGCACGTGACTCTGAGGAGCGAAGTCCTCACAGGATGCCGCTCGATGGCGGTGGGACAGGTTAGGTTCCTGGACGTAGCACTCTCGGAACGTGGAGGCGACGATGCCTGCGGGACCACGCGTCGATGTCGGCATGCTCGTCGTCCATCCAGCCATCCCCGGAGTCGCCCGCGTGTCGGCGACTCGGGACCCTGAGGTCCAACTGGAGTTGTTCGACTCCGCGGCTCGCCCAGTGGCCGCTCAGCAGTGGGTCGATCGGGCAGACGTCCGCCGCTGTCAGGTCGGCGTCCAGACGCGGGTCTTCTGGCGGGACCCGACCTCCGGGCGATGGGTTGCCGGCCGCATCGTCGGCGGCGGCCCGGATGAGTACTTCGTCCGGCGCCCGAACGCAGAGCTGGACCTCCGGATCCCGGAGAGCGAAATCCGCGTCAGGTGGATTCGCCCGCTCGAGGACCCACTCGCGGTTCTCCTCTCTGGGGGCCAGGAGTCGCCCTACTTCCGGGACAGCCGACTGCCGGCCCTCCAGGAGTTGACCGCGCAGCGTGCCGCGTGCGCGTCCGTCCCGGCCCTGCCGTCGTCACGGGTCCAGATCCACGGCCACCAGATCGGCGTAGCCCTGAAGGTGCTGTCCGACCCGGTGCAGCGATACCTCCTGGCAGACGAGGTCGGACTCGGCAAGACGATCGAGGCCGGCTTCGTCATCCGTCAACGGTTCCTCGAAGACCCGAGGGCGAAGGTGGTCGTCGTTGCGCCGGAGCCACTGCGCCGTCAATGGCTGGAGGAACTGCTCGAGCGGTTCTTCGTAGACGACTTCCCCGAAGCCGAGTTAGTGGTCAGCTCACATGACTCGCCCGAGAAGTGGTCGCAGTACCACCACTTCGACCTGGCGGTGGTCGACGAAGCGCACCTGTTGGCCGGCACGGGAGAGCCAACGGCCAGTCCGTATGTCGAGTTGCGCCGACTGTGTCACGCGGTACCCCGACTGCTCCTGCTGTCCGCGACGCCGGTCCTGCAGAAAGAGACGACCCACCTCGGACTCCTCCACCTGCTCGATCCGCAGGTCTACTCCTGGGAGCAGTTCGACTCGTTCCGCCAACGCCTGTCCGTCCGCCGCGAACTCGCGACGGCGGTCTACTCGCTCGATCCCCTCTTCAGCTATCTGCTGCCCGACGCGATCGACCAGGTGCGGCAACTGCTGCCCGAGGATCCGCGGTTCGACACTCTCGCCGAGGACGTGGTCGCGCGACTCGACGAGAACGGGGACCTCCGGCCGGACTCGACCTCCGAGGACCTGGCGGCTGCTGTTGGAGCCCTCCGCGGCCACGTGTCAGAGACGTATCGGCTGCACCGGAGGGTGCTTCGCAACCGTCGAGTGTCGGTCCTGAACGCCCGACTGGACGATGCAGGAGTCATGGCCCCGTTCGAGGTGACGGGGCGTCGCAGTCCTCAACCCGTCCTCCTCCGCTCCCGTGAGGATCAACGTGGCCGGGAGGTCCTGGAGGACTGGCGGGTCAGAGCGCGGGACCACCTGCTCGACACGGCAGGCGACCTCGCGCCGTACGCAGAGGCCCTCAGTGTGCTCGCGTCGAGGGTGGGAGGCCCTCTCGACGACCTCCGGGACGTGATCGCGTTCCGGGTGCGCCACGACCAGGCCGCCGGCACACGCGCGGATCTCAGTGCTCAGGAGAAGCGGTGTCTGCAGGAGGCACCGCCGCTGCCCTTCGAAGCCGACATCCTGCAGGACCTGGACACCAGGCGGCCCTCGGACGGCTTGCCGGAGTTGGTCGAGCGGCTGCGACCCGCTCTGACCACACGTCGGGCGGTCGTCTTCGCCGGCCGGGGGCAACTCGCGTCCGCCCTGCGGTCGATCCTGGTGGAGCAGGGGCTGCCCCGGGTGAGGGAGCACACCCGACAGGCTGGCGCCGTTGCTGCGGAACAGGCGGTCAGGGAGTGGCGTGAGCAGGGTGGCTTGCTGATCTGCGACGCGAGCGCTGAGGACGGCCGCAACCTGCAACTCGCGGACCTCGTCCTCCACCTCCGGCTACCGGCCAACCCGAACGAGCTCGAACAACGGATAGGTCGGGTGGACCGTTACGGATCCACCCGCCCCGCTCAGCAGGTCGTCTTCGGCGATGCGCCCGACACCGGCCTGACCGCTGCCTGGCGCGAGGTGCTCCTCAACGGCCACCAGGTCTTCACCCGGTCCATCTCGGCGCTCCAGGACGCTGTGGACCGTGAGCTTCAGGGTCTGTGGCTGGCCGCCCTGGAAGACGGAGCCACCGGACTCGCAGCCATGACTCCTGCCGTCGCGAGATCGCTCGAGGACGAGACGAAGGTCCTCGCACAGTTGGACGTCCTGGAGACGAGCTACGAATCCGCCGGTCCCGCCCGCGACATCGCACACACGCTGGCGGAGTGGGAACTCAATCGAGCAGACGATTCCCCGCTCCTGCGCCTTCTCGAAGGAGACGAGGGCTTCCGCTTCCAGCTACGTCGCCGCCAGCGTGGGGACGTCACCATCTCGAGCGGGTCCCGTTCACCGCTCCTCGGTCCCCAACTACTGGCCGAACTGCAGACCGTGCCGGAGAAGAGTCGAACCGGCTGGACGGACCGCTGGGACGCCCTGCGGAACGGGGGGCGCCTGTTCAGGATCGGCAACCCCCTGGTCGATGCTGTGGGCCGGATCCTGCAACTGGACGACCGGGGTCGTGCCTCCGCGCACTGGCGCGTGGATCCGTCGTGGAGGCTGGAGCCGCTCCCCTATTTCGCGTTCGACTACCTGGTGGAGGGCGATCTGGCGCCGGCGATCGAAGTGGCTCGACGCGAGCGCGCCGGAGACCTGCTCGCGCTCCGGCGGCGAGCCGACCGCTTCTTCGAGCCTCTCCACCGGCGTGTCTGGATCCCCAGCAACGCGGCCGTCGCCGTGGACGATCAAAGGCTGCTCGCCTGGCTCGACGCCCCGTACCGAAACAACGCCAGCGACGTGAACCTGAACGCACAACGCATCGCCAGCCTCCATCGGCTCTTCGGCGGGGTCGACGGGTTCGAGGAGGCTGCTCATGACGCCGAGTCGAATGCCCGCATAGAACTCGAGCGCGTGACCGATCTCCCCGCTCGCAGGGGCTTCGCCCAAGCTGCGGTGAGGGAGGAACTGGCAGTCCTGTCCGCCCAGGCAGAGGCCCGCCGAGCCGCGGCGGCCATCCTGGCGGACGACCACAGTGCAGCGCTCGATCGAGCCCTCACCCGAGCGCTGCTGCAGGGCATCGACGCCCCCAAGGTGAGCTTGACGGCCGTGACCTGCCTGGTGCGGAGCGGACAGCGGTGGCCGGGAGCATGACGCGCAGCGACGTCCAACTGCTTCAGCAGGCCATCGACCGGTTTCCTGAGGTGACCGACCGGGCCCTCGTGAGCTCCGATGCGGCCAGGCGTGTCCTCGATGCCATGTCGGACATCGATGGGCCCCACGCCGGACGGGCGGACCTCGCCGCGCTGCTGCGGCAGGTCCTCCTCGAGGACGAGGCGCGTTTCGGGGGCCGGCCGTCCCTCACCGTCCCGGGATGCGCCCCGTGGCCGGACGAGGACACGTGGACGAGCGTCGGATGCTCCGTGAGCGTCGCGCAGACCCGCTTCACCGTCCGCGCAGAAGCCTGGCTCCCCGAGTTGGGCCCCCACGACCGACCGGACCTCGCCGCGGAACAGGTGCGCGAGGTCTATCGAGGCCAGCAGTCGCCGTACGCGCGGAAGTTGGACGCGGTCGACGCGGATCCCTTCTGGCGGCACGCACTCGGTTACGAGCACTACTTCAGCGTGGCTCAGCGCCAAGCTTCCCGGGCGGTCGCACTGAGTCCCGCCGGCTCGACGGTCGTGGTCACCCTTCCCACTGGGCGCGGCAAGACGGCTGTTGTGTGGGCCCCCGCCCTCCTGCGGGACAGCGGAGTGACGGTGGTCGTCGTTCCAACGGTCGTGCTGGCCCTCGACATGGAGCGCCGGACGCGGGAGATCGCAGTCAGCACACAGCGGGTCCTCAGTCCGGTGGACCGTTACGCGTACATCGGGAGCTCCTCCGACGACATCAAGCAGGCCCTGCGCCAGGCGGTCCGCTCCGGCCAGCAGCGCATCCTGTACACCTCGCCCGAGGCCCTCGTCACCGGGCTCAGTGAGTCCTTGCTCGAATGCGCCCGCTCCGGCCTGCTCCGACAGTTCGTTGTCGACGAGGCTCACCTGATCGACCAGTGGGGACAGGACTTCCGGCCCGAGTTCCTGACGATGGCCGGACTGCGAGACCAGGCCGTCGAGGTCTCACCTCCGGACAGGCGGCCGGTCACGGTCCTCATGAGCGCGACCATCACCAATCGACACCTCGAACTCTTCCGCCAGACCTTCCACTCCCCCACGGGCACCTACCTGGTCTGGGGGTCGTCGCTGAGGTCGGAGCCGGCCTACTTCTCCCACCGGTACACGTCGGTGGAGGAACGCACAGCGGCCGCCGTCGAGGCCGCCCTGCGTCTCCCTCGCCCGTTGGTCGTGTATGCGGCCAAGGTGAAAGACGCCAAGGACTTCGCGCAGACGTTGCGGGACGCCGGCCTGCGGCGGGTGGCCGCGATTACGGGGGATTCCTCGGAAGAGGACCGCCGGACCGTCGTCCAACGATGGAGAGGAAGCAGCACGGAGGGGTCGACCGTCCCGACCGAGATCGACGTCGTGGTGGGGACGTCCGCATTCGGGCTGGGTGTGGATGTCAGCAACGTGCGCAGCGTCTTGCACGTGTGTGTTCCCGAGACGATCGACCGCTTCTATCAGGAAGTCGGTCGCGCCGGCCGCGACGGACTGCCGACCGTCTCGGTCCTTCTCACCGCACCCTCGGATGACGACGTGGCACGCAGTCTGAACAGCGTCGTCCACATCGGGGTCGACAAGGGTTGGAGTCGCTGGAACGCCCTGCGCGCCCGTGCGCAGCGGCAACCAGACGGCCTCTACCGCGTCGACATCACGGCTCTGCCGCACCACCTGACGGAGGGCTACGGCCGCAGCGCCCAGTGGAACGTCCGCACGCTTACCCTGATGGCGCAGGCGGGGTTGATCAAGCTTCTGACCCCCCGAGAACCCGCCCGTCTGCCGGACGAGGACCTCGAGCCGTGGCAGGCCAGACGACGAGCCTTCCATGACGAGGTGAGGAACTTCGTCGACATCGAGCTCATCGACGGCTCCGCACTGGACGAAGAGGGCTGGGCGCGCCGTGTCACCCAGGTCCGTGACGTCGTCGCGAACGCCCAACGTTCAGCACTGGAAGCCATGTACCAGGTCGTCCTGACCAGAGATTGCGTCGGAAAGGTCCTGGCGCAGCACTATCGCGCGCACGACGGCGGTGCGACTCTGCGCACGCTCGCCTTCTGCCGAGGCTGCCCTGCCTGCCGCGTGGCGGACTCCGCCGACCCAGGTGATCGCCGGGTTCCGCGGCCACTGGAACCGATGCCACCCGTGCCGGACTACATCGACACCAGGCACGATCCGAGCGATCCCCTGTCGGTTCTGCGACCGGGTCAACCTCTCCTGTTTCTCTGGGTCGAGGACGACCGCGAGTACGCGGACCTGGCCCCCGAACTGCTGGCGAGGCTCGCGTCACGCGGGATGCCCGTCGCCTTCGGGGCACCCACCCACGCCCTGACCGAAGCACAGCGCCGTTCACCGCACTCCGTCCTCATCGCCGACGACGGAGATCTGCTCGAGGCGTACCGGCATCCGGTGGTGGCCTTCGTCCCGTCGGCAGTCGCTCAGGTACCCGATGCGGTACTCGCACGCCTCAAGGCCCGCATGCCCACCTACGTGGTGGGATCCGCCTCGCTGACCACACCCGGGCGGGACCAGTGGATGTGGCGGGACGGAGCCGACGCGTCCATGAGCATCCGCACGGCATTGGAGACCTTGTAGTGGCACTGCTGAACCCCAGCCCCGCCCTTCCCCTGCCCGTGACCATGTGGACATTGGCCCGCATGTTCGTTGCAGGGAAGAACCTTCCGACGGAAGAATTGCTCGCCAAGGCGTGCCCGCCGGCATTACGGAAGCCCAGCACCGGTCGGCAACTCCCCGATGCGTCTTCTCCCGCCTCGAATCAGAGTGTTGCTGCGCTGCGCGCATTGCAGGATCTCGGGATGGCCCGAGCGGAAGACGACCGTCTCATCTGGAGCGGCCCGATCCCGTCCCAGTATTCCGACTTCTGCCAGCAACTGCGGAACGCGGTCTTCTCGGCCGAGAACCTGAAGAGCGTCGAGGTGCGAACGGACACCGGAGGGTCCAAGGACCTGCTCAGAGCGCTGGCCTGGTTCCTCACCAAGGACCCGACCGGCCACTCCTGGTCCTGGCAGGAGGTCTTCCAGGACCCCAGCGCAGGAACCGACGACGACACGCGCGTGTTCGTCAACTCCACCAGGTGGAACGGCTTCATCTACTGGGTCGAGGCCCTGGGACTAGGAGAAGTCGAGGCGGTATTCGGAGAGAACTCCGCTGCCCTGACGCCCAATCCCACGCGAGCGATCCGAGAGACGATCTTCGATATGTACGGGAAGGAGCACGAGATCCCAGTGGCCCGCCTACTGGATGACCTGCGCGAACGGTTACCAGTGCTGGCAGGTGGCGTCGTCTCAAATGCGCTCGACTGGCCCGCCCCGGTCGAGTTCTTGGACCCCGCCACCTCCTATGCACTGGAAGCCGGGCAATTCAGAGGATGGCTACGCCTGCACTCCCGTGCCGATGCCAAGGACACCGTGCTGTTGGCAGACCTGGAGCGGACCGGCAAGCACCGAGCAGTGAGCCACGTGGTGGTGGAGGCCCTCGAGGATGTCTGATTTCAACGGCTATGTCTGCTGGGACAAGAGCACCGTCACAGCGACCATCGCCACTGAGGCGGTCAGCCCCAGCAAGAGCGTCTTCCTGGCCACCCACGCGCCCTTGGACATCCACCGGACTTCAGTGGCGGGTGGACGTCCGGGCGTCACCAAGGTCGTCAGCGAACGGGATGTCCTGAACGACTTCCTGACCCGGCCGACGAACAACGGTGTGCTCATCATGCCGGTGCTCGGTGAATCCGGAGCCGGGAAGTCCCACCTGGTCCGGTGGATCGCTGTACAACTCGAGTCCACCTCGAAGCGAGAGGTCATCTACCTCCCGAAGGACAACACCAGCCTCTCCGGCGTGATCGAACTGCTCCTTGCGGACAATCACGGTTCGCCGTTCGACGAGATCCGAGCCGACATGGCTCGCATCGGCCGCGAGGTCTCCCAAGAGGCACTGGAACGCGGATTGCTCGATCAGCTCGCCGAGGCACTGCTCGAGGCCAACCCGGAAACGCCTCAGGAGCGCGCTTTGCTCGGCAAGCAGGGGTTGTATGCGCTCCTGCACGATCCCTTCTTCCGGGAGAAGTTGCTCCGGCCGGGGTCTCTGATCCCGAGACGGGCGGCTCATGCGATCAACGGCCGTGAGACCCAGGACGGGGACGTCCCACTGCAGTTCACGGTCGACGACCTGCCTCTCGACCTGGCAGACATCGACGAGGCAGCTCTGGTCACCCGCCGGTTGTACGGGCGCCTCGCTTCCGACGGCCAACTGCAGGTCGTGGCCGCGAGTCTGCTGCAGCGACACCTCGACGTCGCTGTCATGCAGGCCACGAGCCTGGGTGTCGGGCGTGTCTACGAAGCCTTTCTCGCGATCCGCCGGGCACTGGCCGGCAATAAGGAGATCATCCTCCTGGTCGAGGACTTCGCCCTCGTCCAGGGGGTGCAGCGCGACCTGCTCGACGCCATCACCGAGACCGGAGAACGAGAGGGGGTGCAGGTCCTCGCTCCTGTCCGCACTCTGATGGCAGTGACGACCGGGTACTTCGGCGACCTGCCGGCCACGGTTCGGACCCGCGTGGACTCCTGCAGTCCCTACCGCTACGAGTTGCGCGTGATCCTGGGCGACGGTGGCACCAGGGACACGGGTACCGAGGATCGCGTCGTCGACATGATCGGCCGGTACCTCAACGCCGCCCGCATCGGACGGACACGGCTCGAGACCCTCGGTGTCGAGGACGAGGCAAACACCCCGAACGCGTGCATGGCCTGCCCGGTGCAGGAAACGTGCCACGCGGGTTTTGGTTCCTCCTCAGCCGGCCACGGCCTCTACCCGTACAACAAGCCGGCACTGCTGCGCGCGGTGCGAGCCACCGCGCTGCCGGAACAGCCGAACCTCTTCAACCCTCGTGGGGCGCTCGCCCGCGTGGTCCGCGCCGTTCTCCAGGACCACGAGGACGACGTAAGGGCTGGCCGCTTCCCGAACGCGCAGTTCGAGACCAAGTTCCCCCCCTCCCGCGCGGAGACCGTTCTACCGGCTTCTGTGCGGGCACAGATCACCACGCTGGATCCGGGGTCCGGCGCCCGCCGTCAAGTGCTTCTCCAGTACTGGGGAGATGCCCCGTCTCACGTCACCAACGTGGCCCCCGAGATTCATGTGGCCTTTCAGATCCCAGAACTGTCCGACGACGTCATCGAGGCACCACCGACTGCTCGTCCGCCGACGGTCGCTCCCATTCGGGGCACACACGAGTCGCCAAGAAACCAACTCAGCCCTTCCGTCCAGCGCAAGTTGGCTCAGATCGAGCACTGGCTGTCTCGAGATGAGAACTTCCCGACAGATCTCGCGAACGACATCCGACAGACGGTCCGGCAAGCCGTTCTCTCACGAGCGTCTTGGACCGATCCTGTCATGAAGGAGCCGTCCACAGCGATCCTCGACAAGGCGTGGCCGCGCAGCGCTCGAACGGTGTCCATCGAGGGAGCTGCCGAGGCGATCGCCAGGAACGTGCAGCCGCCGATCCGGTTCGGCAGGACGCCGGAAAATGCCGTCTTCTTCGCCGATCTGGTCAAGCTCAGGGCCGGGGTCGTCGAGGGCACACTGCAAACGCGGCTGCGACTGGACCGCCTGGCGGAACTGCACGCACCGACCGCCCGCCGAGCCGTGGTATCGGTGCTGCAGAGCGGCGACGCAGATCTCGTCTCGGCGCTTCGGGTCTCGATAGGGGGGGCATCGCTCGCCGGCGTCGTCGTGCCTGGAGCCAGCGACCAGTCCTTGCTCGATGCAGCACTGGTGGACCTGACCGGCTTCGTGCGCACTGACGACGCGACGCGATCCCCCCTGTGGAAGCGGGCCTTGGAGCGTCATCTGTCGGCGCGCAATGCTCTGGTGCGTGCCCTGCGGGAGGCCACCGGCGTGTCGCAGGGTGTCTCGGGGGACGTGCACGCGGTGGACGCCCGTCGACTCCTTCCTCTGGTTCGGAAGGCGTCGACGGAGTGGCGGGTATCCACCGACGACGAGATGCCAGAGTGGGTGAGGCCGGCATACACGCCTCTGTTGACGGTCGCGGACGCCGTCGCGGAGGAGCTGGGGAGACTGGCCGAGCTCGTGGCGGCGATCCGACTCCGACTGCCCGTTGGCACCAGCCTCTCCCAGACCTCCAAGGCGGTGCTTGCAGCCATCGACGCCGGGGAAGGCCACGGGTTCGTGCGGCACTCGAACCTGCCCCTTCTCCGCGCTCGAAACCAGGCTGCGGAGGGTCTGACCACTCGGGCGCTCGAAGTTCTCGAGTCCGACCTCGCATCACTGGCCTCCTCGTCGTTCGAGACGCGCCTGAGAGTGGCTGCTGTGGATCGCGGTGATTCCTTGCCGCGACTCCTGGCCTATCTGCAAGAGAATGAGGTCTGGCTGGACGCCGGCTTGGCGATGCCGACCGGCGACGAGTCGTCGGAGGCATCCGAACTCCTGCGTCGATTGGGCGCCGTCGTGACCGATTGGAGCGGCCTCGTGTCAGGACGGGAGAGTGATTCATGAGCGTTCTCGAGAAGGCTCAGACCCTCGCCGCTGTTGCCCGGACATACGCGGAGGGCGCGGACGAACAGGCTCAGCGGCAACAGATCGGCGTCATGCTGACTCAGTTGGAGGGGGAGGTTGCCCGACTGCGCACTGCAGTGGATCTCCACCGCACGGCCCGTACGCACGGAGTACCCGTCGAGGACGTGGGTCCTGTCATCGCGGACGGCTTGGACGCACTCACGACGAGGGTCTCGCAGGGCTTGCCCACCCAGCAGGCCCTGAGGAGTGCGAGGGACAAGGCTCGCCGCGGTCGAGAAGCCGTCGAGTCAGCAGTTGTCACGGCCTGGGAGCCGTGGACTCAGGAGCAACTCGCCGCCCTACAGGTGGACAGGGTCAAGCGTCTTGGGCCGCAGCATCGACTGCGCGCCGAGGAATTGGTGCGGCGCCTGCGGGCGGCCGCCAATCCTCCACAGATCAGCGCTTCCCTTCTCGGACAGTTCCACCGAGACCTCGAGGAGTTGAGGAAGGCCCTCGCGAGCATCGAAGCCGATGACCCGTTCGTCGCCGTCTTCAACCGCATCCGCTCGGGACGTTTGACCTTGGCCGACCTGACGGACGACGAGGTGGAACTCCTCCGGTCGGATCCCGATGCGTCATCGCAGGTCAGTCTGAGGTTGGCGTGACGCAGGATCGCTGGCATCGACTGCCTGCCATCCTCACCGCACTGGAGGACCTGGAACTCCCGACGCTCGCGTGGGGGGTGACAGGCGTCGCTCTCAGCGAGAGCGAGGTCTCGTCAGTACTGCAGGCCGCGGTGGACGAGGAGTTCGCGTCCGGCAGTTACGACGGTCCGAGTGAATCCGAGTACTTGGCTGAACTACGCCGTCATGGACTGCTCCACCGGGTCCCTGCCAGTAGCCCGCCGCAGTACCGGACACGACTGGGAGAAGGCGTCCGTCTCCTCCGTGCCAACCGGCAACTCTTCCCGCCCCGTCAGAATGCAGCGTCGAACTGGTGGCAAACCGGTGTCCCGCTCGTGGCGGATTATCGACTGCACGTGGAGCCACGTCGCTACCCCCGGCGTGACGTCGAATGGTCGGAGACACTGGCCGCCCTCTCTCACATGGGCGACTGGTCCTCCCTCCAGGAAGCACTGGCTCAGGCGATGCTGGGTGGACGGCGACTGGCCCGCTTCCAACTCGATGCAACCCAAAGCGTGCTGACCGGTCTCACACATGACCGGAGCCGCGGCGTCGTCATCGGGGCCGGTACCGGTAGCGGCAAGACGCTGGCGTTCTACCTACCCGCCTTCCTGGCCCTCGCTCCCGCCCTGGCCCGCCAGGGGGTCGGACCGAGCGTCCTGGCGCTCTACCCACGCAAGGAACTGCTCCGCGATCAGGCGCAGGAGGCCCTAGGCACGGCTCGACGCCTGGAGGGCGTCCTGACGCGCACAGGAGCACGCCCTGTCCGCATCGGTGTGCTGTACGGAGACACTCCCTACGACGCCAGCGACCGTCGCCTTGGTGCGAAGGACTCCCCCTGGGGACGCGTCGGCTCGGGAGTTCGCTGCCCCTACTTCGGATGTCCCGAACCTGGCTGCAACGGGGACCTGATCTGGGACGATACGGACCGGAAGAAGGGGACGGAGCGGCTGTCGTGCTCGTCGTGCGGCACATCCCTTCGACCTGACTCGGTTGCGCTCACCCGGGCATCGCTCACCTCATCGCCCGCCGATGTCGTCTTCACGACGACCGAGATGTTGAGCCGCAATGCGACGGACCAGCGACTCGGCGGGGTCCTGGGGTGGTCTGGACGGTCGGCGCCCCGACTCGTCCTCCTGGACGAGGTGCACACCTACACGGGCGTGCACGGAGCCCAGGTCGGGCTCACCCTTCGGCGTTGGCGACACAGTCTGCGCCGGCGCGGTGCTCGACCTCCGGTGTTCGTCGGTCTCTCCGCCACGCTGCGCGATGCGGTCACCTTTTTCGCCAGCCTGACCGGTCTCAGGGACGAGGCGATCGAGTACGTCACGCCGCGTTCCGAGGACCTCGTCCCGAGCGGGCGTCAATACTCGCTGATCCTCCGAGGGGATCCGGTGTCTGGCGCCAGCCTGCTATCAACCAGCCTGCAGACAGCGATGCTCATGGGACGACTCCTAGACATTGCCGGGCAGGAGACGCTCTTCGGCTCGTCGGGCTTCATCTTCACCGACGATCTCGATGTCACCAACCGCTTCTACAACGACCTGCGCGACGCAGAGGGAGGGCAGCGGCGGGCCTCCCCCGGGACGGCCCGCAAGCCGGTCCTCGCCCAACTCCGGAGTCCGGAGTACATGCCCGACCGCGCCCGAGGGACCTCGTATGACGACCGTTACCGGGACGGTCAAGCTTGGCCGGTGGTCCGAGAGATCGGCCGCCCGCTCTCCGGGGACCTGAGGACCGGAGCCCTGCGGATCGGACGGACGTCGTCCCAGGACGCCGGCGTCGACAGCAGCGCCGACCTCATCGTCGCCACAGCCTCACTCGAGGTCGGGTTCAACGACCCTCGGGTCGGGCTCGTCATCCAGCACAAGGCCCCGCGCGACACGGCAGCCTTCCTCCAACGGAGGGGACGCGCTGGGCGTACGACACAGATAAGGCCGTGGACCGTCGTCGTCCTGTCGGACTACGGCCGCGACCGAGCCGTCTACCAGGGTTACGAGCAACTGCTCGACCCGGAGATCTCGGCACGTCGCCTACCGGTCCGCAACCGCTACGTGCTGAAGATCCAGGCAGCCCAGGCGATGCTGGACTGGGTCTCCCGGCGGGGCTCCGACGGTCGATGGGTAGACGCCCGAGCAGTGCTCAAGACCCCTGCTCAGCCAGGGCAGGCGCACGCCTCGACTGAGGCCGTCGTGCGGGTCCTCCGTGCTCTGCTCACCGATGAGCAACTGCAGGACGACCTGGCTCGACACCTCGAGTTGGCACTCGACATCCCTGCTGGGGATGCGCAGGCAGTGCTGTGGGAGGAACCGCGGTCACTGCTGTTGTCCACCGTGCCCACGGCTCTCCGTCGCCTGCAGGCGCAGTGGCGGTCGGTCGACATCGATCCGGGCTTCCGTCCGGGGCAGATCCTGCCCGAGCACGTCACCAAGAGCCTGTTCGAGCCCTTGAACCTGCCGGACGTCGCCCTGCGGCTTCCCTACGCGTCAGATGACGAACCGGAGTCCATGCCGGTCCTGTCCGCACTCCGCGAGGCCGTACCGGGACGGGTGAGTCGACGCTTCGGAGTAGTCCGGGACGAGCACCGGACCTGGCTGTCCGTGCCGACGGGTGGGCTCCTCGAACTGTCGGACGTCATCAGTCGGGGCCACCGCATGGGAACGTGGGGCCGGGGCGACGGACCTGTTGAGGTCGTCCGGCCGTTGGAGCTCGTACTCGCGCAACCCGATCAGGAAGTCCTCGACTCAAGCAATGCCCGCCCGATCTGGCAGAGCGACTTCGTCTTGTCGCCGTCAGCGACCCCACCTCTGCCGCTGCCGCACAACGCCCCCTGGAGTGACCTGGTCATCGGCCTCCGATTCGCCCTCCACCTGACGGGGGATCCGCTTGAGGTCCGTCGCTTCACGACGGGAGCCGAGGGCGAAGTCGCGTACAAGGACGGGACCCGGTCGCCGTTCGAGGTGTCCTACACCGTCGACGGAGCGCCGGCTGCCATGGGCTACTCGCTGACGGTGGACGCACTCGTCGTCGACGTCGCGCCGCCGGATCACACTGTGATCCGCCACCACCTCGCGTCCCCGGGGTGGCGCGCGCGGGCCTTCACCACCCGGGTGGCCGAGGACCCGGCTCTGGACGGACTGGCCAACGACTTCCAGCGGGGCTGGCTCGCGCTTCTCTATCTCACGGCCTACGCGGTCGAGGCCGCCTCTGAGAGCAGCGGAGCGGACGTCCGTCAGGCGTTGCAGGGCGGAAGGTGGGTGGCCGATCTGCAACGGACGCTAGGCGTCCTGTATCGCGCACAGAACCCGGATGATCCCGCACAGGTCGCGCCGGACCGTCTGGTCCAGCGACTGCAGGACCTGACGGCGAACCCGACGGTCGTCGACGTCGTCGAACGCCATGCCGGATTGCTGGGCGCGGTGGACGTCTCCGAGTCGACCTGGGATCTCGCCGAGCGGGCTCATGCCGACACGTGGGCGGCGGCTCTGCGCCAGGCGGTCCTGTCGACGGTCCCCGACGCCGACGACACCGACCTGATCGTCGACGTCGTCCCCGGCAAGGCCGGAGCGACCCGAATAATCGTGAGTGAGACCTCCATCGGCGGACTGGGGTTGGTGGAGGACCTGCGGCTGGGTTATGCGAGTGATCCCTCAGCGTTCTGGTCCGCCGTGGCGGCCGGCGTCCGCGCGTCCGACTATGAATGGGTCGATGCCTCCGTCCGTCGACTGCTGCGCGAGCTCGTGGAATGGCCCGACGGGGACTGCGGGCAGGCAGTCCAGGCGTTCAGGGAGGCCCAGGACGCGTCTTCTGCCGATCGAGCCCTGCAGGACCTCATCGCCGCATGGACGGCTCTCGATGGGCCGCCTCGTCACCTCGCCGTCTCGGCCTTCGCCTCGCGCTTCCTCCGCCCTGGCGCCGGTCCGGACACCGACGTCGCGGCACAGTTGCTGCTGGAGGCCTGGGATGACCTGGAGGACACCATCGGCGCCGAGGTCGATGCGCGCGTGATCGCGTACGCCGCCGCGCGCGGCGTCCTCGAGGGTGTCGAACTGCCGCAACGCATGACGGCCGATCAGATCTTCAGCCTCCTGTGGCCGCGTGGTGACGGGGCCCGGAATCACCACCTCCAGCACTGGCAGCCGTTCGTGAACGGCAGGCTGATCGACCGACTCGTGCTCGCCGCGGTCGTCGAGCGGCCTGTACCGGAGATTGACGTGTCGGTGGACGACTGGCCGGACCGGTTGCAGTCGACCCTCGAGGACACCGACGAGGTCGATCTCATCGTCCCCCGTGGTCGACGAGACGCTCTGGCTGCTGCGGTAAGGCGAGTCCCTGCCATCCCGGTCGATAGAGAAGCACTGCGCGTGTTCGCCCGCCTGGGCCGAGTCCAAGCAGGCGGACCTCGACTGGCGGCAAGGGTCAGCATCGCCGAGGCGTACCAGTGACCGCGTGGCGCCGGATGATCCGGAGCAACCCGCGGGCCGGAGTAAGGATCAACGACGTGCTGAGCGCGGCACTGGTGTCCGAACTGCTCGACCCGAGCCCGCACCTCTGGCTCGTGTCTCCCTGGGTCAGCGACATCGTCGTGTTGGACAACCGGGACGAGCGCCTGCTTGGCGTCCTCGACGAGACGCACGCACGGGAGATACGCCTGTCCGAGGTCCTGGCCAGGCTCGTCACGGCCGGCTCCGCGCTCCATGTAGCTGTCCGCCCCGACGACCACAACGACCAGTTCGTCAATGGCCTCCATCGCCTGGTGGGTGGTGGCTCGTTCGACCTGTACGAGGGCCCTGACCTCCACGAGAAGACCCTCTGCGGTCACGACTGGCTGATCACCGGATCGATGAACTTCACCTGGCGGGGTCTCGAGATGAACGACGAGGCGGTCACCTACACCGTGGATCCGGCGGCCGCGGCTCAGGCGCGACTCGACCTGGAGCACCGGTGGTCCGCATGACCATCGCCGTCGACGACTTCCTCGAGCACTTCTTCGGCCGCGGGAACACCGTCCTGCCGGGCGCTGACTTCTCCCACGCGCGAGGGGACTATGTCGCCCAGTTCGTCGCCCCTCTACGGGAAGGGGTGCGCCGGCCAGTCTTCCTGCCTCGTCAGGAGGACAACGGCCGGACGGACGCCTACGTGATCACCTGGCACGTCGCGCAGGCCGCGTCCGTCCGGGCCATGCTCGAGGCCTTCGTCGCACACTCAGTCGTCCCCTTCGACGGACGAGTCGCGCGACTCCGGCCGGACGACCCCGTCGACGCGGCGGTCCTCGATCTGGTCGGGGCGAACACGACCTTCGTGCTCCAACCGACGTCGAGAGATGCCCAGCAAGAGCTGTGGCGGAAGTTGGCTGTATTGCGCGACCTGCTCGCTGCCCGGCCGGAGCGCGACCGACCGGTCCCACGCCCCCCGGGACGAGTGCTGGCGGACTTCAACGCCGCACTGGCCGCCGGGGCCGCCTCGACATCGGATGAACTGCTCGACGAGTTGGCGATCCTGGGCGGCTTCTCACCGCTGAACCTCGCTTACCTCCGTGTGCACCGCCTGGCCCGTCTCGGGAGGGATGGCGAACTCCTCCGCCTCCCCGAACTGGACGACGTCATCGCATCTCGGCCGCCACGTGTCGTCGGGGAGGAGATCCTCGCCGCCTGGGCGCGCTACGACCTGGCCGACGTCGACTGGACGGTGCCGGCCCCCATGTCTTCCCTGGACCTCCGCGAACTGCCGAACGCCGGCCGCGTACGACCCCTGATCGATGACCTTGACCCACTCGAGGCCAGCGACGACGCTCTGCGGGCTGCCGCTGTCTTGAGTTCCCTCAGCCGGGACATCCGTACCGGCGCTGCCCTGCTCGCCACAGATCGCCTTCCTCGGACGTTGCAGCAAGCGCTGCATGACCTCGTCCCGACAGCGACGCCGCCGGCGGCAGTCGTCGACACGAGCGACGACGCAGCCAATCCTGCTGAGGCGGCCCCTGGTCACCCGCCCCAAACCTGGGCTGAGTGGGGACGGCGGATCGCTGAGAACGACGTTTCGTGGACGCTGACCGACGAGGTGTGGGCCGCGTGGCCGGCGCCGCACACCGAAGATGAGGACCTCGCGAAGTCCCTCGAAACGGTGGGCGACGCCGGAGCAGAGCGCGCCTGGTCGATGGTGGGTCCGTTCATCGATGCGGATGACATGGGCCGGCCGGCGTGGCAGTCCGCGCGTTCCTTGCTGCTGTTGGCCGCCGCCTACGACCGGTGGTCGCCTGCCGACCTCGCTGGCGTCCAGGCTCTCCTCGAGGTCTTCACTCGGGGCGCGCCGCCAGCGAAGGACTACCGCGACACCCTCGACGTGATCGGCGGCTCAGCAGCACGGTGGGCCTCTGTCGCGAATGCACTCCCGACGCTCGATATGGTCGATGTGCTGGCGCGATCCGCTGCCAGCGACACCGATGCGCGCCTGCGGTTTTGCCTCCAGGCCCTAGAACCGATGAATCGCCATCGGCTGCGACTTTCACCTGAACTTCTCTGGCTAGCCGCTCGCGTCAGCGAGGAACTATACCTCGATTTCGACTGGACACTCCCCTCTCTTGCTAGGGCACCGGAGACAGATCTTGGACCTTCAACTGTGCTGCTCTACTCCTTGGACGAGGGCGTCCTCAAGCGCGCCGAAACGGGCCTGCAGGCTCTTCTACCGCGGGCCCGCGTTCATACGTCGTCAAGTAAGGCCGGTTCCGCTCACCTACGCTCACAGGTAAGGAGTGCCAACCTGATCGTCCTAGCGACCCGATGCGCAAAGCATGCAGCGACCGGCTTCATACGTCAGCACGCACGACCCGACGCAACCGTCCGCGAGGCGGATGGCGCAGGATCCGCCTCCCTCCTTCGTGCGATCACGGCGGCTGCCTCGACCGACTAGCACGCCGTCGCGCGCTACGCCCCCAGTAGGAGACAGGAGCACAAAGCAATCATGGACTACCCAGACATTTTCAACCCGCTATTCGGCGCCCCGAGCGACGAAGACCTGCGAGTCGCTTATGAGCAAAGTAAGGTTAGAAGTGTCATTGACAGCTACCACGGTCGGCTTGATGCATTCGCGGAGGCGATCCAGAACGCGGTAGATGCTATGGAAAAGCGTTGGGCCTCCAGTCCCGTGGAGTCCTTCCATCATGATACTCAAGACGGCAGTCCTCGCCTTCGTATAATAATAAACGCCGACGAAAACGCTATCGAGGTGATCGATAATGGCACCGGGGTCCCGGCCGATAAACTGCCAGAACTCCTAGCGCCTTATGTTAGCGACAAGCGCCTATCCCCGCAGGCCACTAGAGGTCACAAGGGCGTCGGAACAACGTTTCTAGCCTACGGTCACCCAACCTTCGAGATCCATACGAAGACTTCGTCCATGCCAGACCCAGTTGCCTACAGGATTGAGGGCGGCCGCACTTGGGCCACGGAGGATTCGGCGTCACTACCTCCGGATTTCACACGCCTGGACAAGAGCCACCCGAGCCTAGGACAGTATCAATCGGGAACCTATGTCAAGGTGTCCCTGGATGAATCGACCAACTTGCACAGTGTCAACACCGTCTTGCACAACAGTCCGTCCATGTGGGCCGAAGTTTTGAGGTCCAACACGGCAGTTGGAAACACGTCGTTTCATACGGCAGGCGGCAAAGCTCCGGCATGGCTTGAGCGCTCGATCGTCACTATCGAACATCGAGACGGGACCGAACGAGTCAACTTCACGTTTCCGTTGCCCCACCTCACACTGGGAACTAATGCTCGCGAGTTGCAGTGGTTGCAAAACAATCCGAGTCAACGTCGAGAGTATGAACTCATCTACATTGAGCGAAATCACGCCGACCTTAGCAAACTGCTCGCCTCGGAGATCACGGAACTGGAGAACCGGGAGGACGAGGAAGCGCAAATCCTGCTTGGCCTCTATAGGCGATATGAAGTGTCAGCGTACGCTTCGCTCAGTTACAAGAACACCTTCTACGAGGAGCGATTCCGCAAAGACATAAATCGGCCAAATGCACAACGGTTGAGTTTGACTCCGGGAGTCGGTGGCGGAATCCTGGTCGCCTCGGTGGGTATGCCTATGGGTGGTTTGCAAGCGCATCTCTCCGAGACTATGCAGCCACAGGAGCGCCGTCGATACTTCTTACTGCTGCACTTTAACCGGCGCTATTCTCCCGACATCGGTCGAAAGACACTCCCACAGGAGCTTGAACCTCTCGTGAAGTGGCTTGAGTCAACACTGCTTCGACTTCTTCGAACCCAGAACGGGAGACTGCTCAAAGATCGAGAGAGCGGTACTCGTCCACGAGGGTCGAGCCTCCTCAAGGCAGAGGAGGAAGTGAAGGCAGTGACGAAGGAGGTAGCACTATTGGAGGACATGGAGCAAGAACTCAACTTCGACAGCCTCATCCTTCAGCGAGCGCCGGAATGGGAGGCTGAAGTCGTAGCGATTTTCTGCGACCTCCTGTCCAGGTCCATCATTCGTGGGTATAAACTGCGCGCCCTTCCAGGCTCATCCAGTAGATACGACGCTCTCTTCGACTATCGCCTCTCCAACAGCGACCAAAGCACTTCGCCCGAGGCCCTCCGCATAAGTGATTATCAACTAGGCAGCGAAGGACTGTCTCTAACTGATAGGTGGATCGAGTTCAAGAAAGACATAAACGCTTTCGTTGAGGACCTTGAGGCTGAGGATGCATCGCCCGCGAAAAAGTACTTCGCACACGTGCATGTTTTAGTGTGCTGGTCTGTCTCCGCGTTGTCGAGTGACATCTACTCCGTGACTCAAGTGAACGACGAGAACCGGAAGGAGCGGTCGTTCTTTGGCAGCACACACCTGTTGACGGCGGAGAATAACGACCATGTGGTCGAGGTATTGGAACTGCGGACAGTACTGACTCACGCCTTCCCACTCGAGGTTTAGGTGTCAGCCTCGCCTAGTCAGCCCCGTGCTAGGGGAGGCGCCCGAGTCCAGCCACCCATCCTGGCGTGTCAGTCAGGATGGGTGGCTGCCGAGTTAGCGACATAGAGCTAAAGCACCGACGCGTGAAGGGCGGACTGTGGATGTCGCCACTCGGCGCGCTGGAGATGCGAATAGGGCCTGAGCAAGCTTGACGTTACGACCTGGACTGCGAGCCCTTAATCAAAGGTGAGCCTAGCCCTAATTATCTTGCCCTTGCGCGTCTGCGGAAGAGTCCGCATTGGCGGATCGCCGAATGATAACTAAGTTGGACGGAAGTCCGCGTTCAATTCGCCGCGAATATCGCAGTTTGCTAGTCCTTAGGCGGACGGTCCTGGACAAGGACTGCCAGGCTCCACCATATGCAGGACGCCGCGGCCGCGCTCCTTGGCGCCGTACATCGCCCGGTCCGCCAGCGCCAGGACCTCATCGAGCGTCGTCCCCGAGGCAGCCATCGCCAGCCCGATGGAGGCCGACACCCGCACGGTCCGCCGTCCCACCTCCACCTCGTCCACCAGCACGGCAGCCAGCCCATGCCCGATGGCCTCGGCCGCGGCGGCGGACACCCCCGGCAGCACCGCCACGAACTCGTCTCCGCCCAGCCGGCCGACCACCGCCCCCGGCAACTCCCGCTCCACGTGCCGGCGCAGCCGGTCGGCGAGCCGGACGAGCAGCTGGTCCCCCACCGCGTGCCCGCCGCGGTCGTTGACCTCCTTGAACCGGTCGACGTCCACGAACAGCACCGCTCCCCCGACCGCCAGCGCCGCGCGGCCGGTGTCGAGCAGGTGGCTGCGGTTGGCCAGCCCGGTCAGCGGGTCCTGCCGCGCCGAGCGCAGCAGCGCCTGCTTCCACCCGTCGGCCTTGGTCGCCACCGCGGTGAGCCGGTCGACCGTCTCGTGCAGCCGCCGCTCCTGGTCGGCATCCGCCTCGGGAGCCAACCCAGCCGTCGACGACGCCAGCGTGTCCAGCACCGCCTCCAGCGGCAGCCCCGCCGCCACCGCCTCCAGCGTCCGCCCCTGCGCCGCCAGCAGCCCCTTGTCCCAGCAGTGCGCGGCCACCTGCCGCCGCAGCGACAGCACGCTGCGCACCAGCCGGACCTGGTTCTCCAGCAGCGCCTGCTCCGCCTGCGAGAACGCCCGCGGCTCGTCGTCGAAGACACCGAGCGAGCCGAGGACGAAGCCGTCCTCGTCGACCAGCGGCACCCCGAGGTAGGACCGGATCGCGCCGGCCGCCACCGCTGGGTTGTCGCGGAACACCGGGTGGTCGAGCGCGTCGGCCACCTGCAACGGCTCCCGCAGCGCCACCACGTACGCGCAGAACGACAGCTCGTCGGGCACGTGCGAGTATGGCGCCCCGGCTCCCTTCTCGGCCGGGTAGCACTGCTCGTCCGGGCCGACCAGGTTGATCATCGCGATCGGCGCCTCCACCGTCCGCGCCATGTACGCGACGACGGCGTCGAGGTCGGGGACGCCCGCGTGCCCGCCCAGCCGGTAGCTGCCGATCGCGGCCAGCCGCGCGGGTTCGGCGACGGCGGCGCGCGGGGAGGGCAGGACGGGCGTCTCGACGGCGGCGCTCACGCGCGCGCACCCTAGTGGCGCCGCGTCACCCCGGGAACACGCCGCGCGCCGCCGCAGGGCCGTCCGCCTCTGGCCCCGCCCGCGCCGCCGGCCCCACGATGCGGAGCCTCCACCGGACAGGGAGGTCCCGTGTACGTCACCCAGGGTCTGCACCGCCACGTCCAGCAGCGGCCCGACGAGGTCGCCACCGTCTGCGCCGGCCGCGTCCGCACCCATGCCGAGTCCGTCGACCGGATCGCCCGGCTCGCGGCCGCCCTGCAGGAGCTCGGCGTCGGCGACGGCGACCGCGCGGCGATCCTGTCCCTGAACTCCGACCGCTATTCGGAGTTCCTCGCCGCGACGCTGTGGGCCGGCGGCGTCGTCGTCCCGGTGAACTTCCGCTGGAGCGTGCCGGAGATCGCCGAGTCGCTCGCTGAGGTGGGTGCCCGGGTGCTCGTCGTCGACGACGCCCTCGCCGGGTGCGTCGACGGCATCCGCGCCGCCTGCCCCGGCCTGGAGCACGTCGTCCACGCCGGCGACGGCCCCACCCCCGACGGGATGCTCGCGTTCGAGGAGCTGGTGGCGGCGCACGCGCCGGTCGAGGACGCCCGCCGCGGCGGCGACGCACTCGCCGGCGTCTTCTACACCGGCGGCACCACCGGCCGGTCCAAGGGCGTCATGCTCAGCCACGACAACCTGCTGACGTCGTCCATGGGCTACCTCGCCGGCGTCCCCACCCCGGGCGACCGCGTCTACCTGCACGCCGCGCCGATGTTCCACCTCGCCGACTTCTCCGCCTGGGTCGCCGGCTGCGTCGTCGGCGGCACGCAGGTGATGATCCCGGCGTTCGACCCGGTCGCCGTCCTGGCCGCCGTGCAGGAGCACCGCGTCACCGACGTCCTGCTGGTGCCCACGATGATCCAGCTGACCGTCGACTCCCCGCAGGTCGACGAGTTCGACCTGACCAGCCTGCGGCGCGTCCTCTACGGCGCCTCCCCCATGTCCGACGCGCTGCTCGGCCGCGCCATGAAGGGCTTCCCCAACGCCAGCTTCGTGCAGGCCTACGGGATGACCGAGCTCGCGCCGATCGCCACCCTGCTCACCCCCGAGGACCACGAGGACGCCGTCCACCGGCGCACCGTCGGGCGCGCGGCTCCGTGCTCCGAGGTGCGCGTCGTCGGGCCGGACGACGCCGAGCTGCCGCGAGGCGAGGTCGGCGAGATCGTCGTCCGCGGCGGCAATGTCATGCTCGGCTACTGGGACCAGCCCGAGGCCACCGCCGAGGCACTGCGCGGCGGCTGGATGCACACCGGCGACGCCGGGTGGATGGACGAGCAGGGCTACGTCTCCCTCACCGACCGCCTCAAGGACATGATCATCTCCGGCGGGGAGAACGTGTACTCGGTCGAGGTGGAGAGCGTCCTCGCCCAGCACCCGGCGGTGGCCACCTGCGCGGTCATCGGCGTCCCCGACGAGACCTGGGGCGAGCGCGTGCACGCCGTCGTCGTCCCGGCGTCCGGCGCCACGGTGACGCTCGAGGAGCTGCGGGACTTCTGCGCCGACCGGCTCGCGGGCTACAAGACGCCGCGGTCGATGGAGGTCGTCGAGGCGCTGCCGCTGTCCGCGGCCGGGAAGGTGCTCAAGCGCGAGTTGCGCGCGCCGTACTGGGCCGGGCAGGAGCGGGCCGTCCACTGACGCCCGGGGGACGGAGGTCCCTGGTCCGGGACGTCGGCCCGAGGAGCATCGGGACGTCGGGATCGCACGCGGAAGGAGTCGCTGCCATGACCCAGACCACGGGTTCGACGGTCTCGAAGGACCGGGCGCGGGAGGCGATGATCCGCTTCATGGCGGCCTGGGAGCAGGGGGACCTGTCCGCCGTCGACGAGGTGTTCGCCGAGGACCTCGTCTACCACGGGCCCCCGTTCCCGGACATGGACCGCGACGGGCTGCGGGACTTCGTCGCCGCCTTCCGCTCGGGCTTCTCCGGCATCCACGTGCAGGTGCACGAGCACGTCGTCGACGGGGCCACCTCCGTGCACCGCTGGACGGCCGAGGCCGACCTCTCCGGGACGACGCCGCTGCTCCCCGGCGTGGAGCCGACCGGGAACCACGCGTCCGCGGACGGCGCGCACGTCCTGCACTGGACCGGGGACAGGGTGTCCGAGGCCTGGCACATCGGTGACTGGCTCGGCTGGCTGACGAAGGCCGGCGTGCTCCCGCCCGCGCCGGGCATAGGCGGCTGAGCGGCCCCAGCTACCTCAGGCGGGTTGTCCACAGGTCCCCTCGGATCGGCCGGGTCGTGTCGGCGGACGTTCCTAGCGTCCGCCGGCATGACCACGACCGGACGACGTCCCTCCCTCCCGATCGACCCGCATGTCGCCGCCGCATGGCAGGCCATGATGGCGAGCGCCCTGCGCGCCGGCACGGACTCCCACACGCCCGGCCCGCTGCTCGCCACGGCGGCGATGCTGGTGGACATCGCCGCGGGGGCGACGGATCCCGCCGCGACCGCCACCCTGATCCGGCGGATCGCCGCCTGGGACCGGCCCGAATCCTCCGCCGGGGCCGTGGCGATGGCCGCACTCGCCGGCGACGAGAGCCTGCGACGGGAGATGCGCCGCGCTGCCGCCGACCGCGGGCACGCGCTCCCCCGGTGGCTGGCGGAGCTGCACCGTGCCCAACCCGTGAGCCGCGCCGTCCAGCTGACCGGGCCGTTCCGCGACGTCGACGAGCTCGTCGTCGGTCTCACCGTCCCCGGTGGTCACGCGCTCACCGCCGTCGTCCGGGTGGACAACGAGCTCGGCTTCCGGGCCGTCGGAGGGGTCGCCCACGAGGACCGTCTCGACGACGTCGTGGCGCGGATCGCCGCAGGCACCCCGGACCTGTCCGTGCGGGACGTCGCGCCCGCCGACGCGCGCGCCCGGCTCACCGAGGCACTACGCGGACCGGACCTCGACGTCCTGCTCGGCCGGGACACTCCCTGGCCCCGGCTACGGCCGCTGGTCGGCTGGCTGGTCGCGCTCCTGCCCCCCGGTGGCGACACGACCGTGCCGGGAGTGGTCGAGGACGTCGACCTCGACGACGTCCTCGCGGCCTTCCTCGCCAGTCCCTGGGGACGCCCGTGGACCAGCTGGCTCCTGGCACCGCTCCTCGAGGCGGTCCTGGGCGACGGCCTGGCCAACGGCCTCGGCGACCCGCTGCTGTGGGCGCCGCACCACGTCGCCCGGCTGCTGGATCCCGATGGCTCCGCGCTCCTCGACGTCGATGCCGCTCGTGCGCCGGAGCTGCTGCGAGACCTGGTGCGGTACGGCCACGCCGAGCGCGGGCTGCGACCGGGGCTCACCGAAAAGACCCTGGCCGCGATCGACCGGTGCTCCGGCCCGTTCCTCTCGGCCGTCCGCTCCTGGGAGGACGACGCCGGATGAGATGGGAGCCCGCAGCGCCGGGCCTGTGGACAACTCCGTGGGAGGGCCTCCCAGGCTGCCACGGTGACCGGCATGACGACCCCGATGCCCACCGACCCCGTGCGGTCCGCCCTCGAGCTCACCAACCGCTGGGCCGACCTCCTGGCCCCGCCCCTCTTCGCCTCCCGCAGCATCTGGCTCAGCTGGCTGACCCCGGACGGCCGGCAGACGCCGTTCCTCGTCCCTGTCGAGGACGTGCCCGCCCGGCCCCGCCACCGGCTGGTCGCCGAGTTGCTCGCCCTCCACGAGGACGTCGCCGCCCCGGCCGGCGGCAGCGAGGTCCTCCTGGCGATGGCGCTGTGCCGCCCCGGGCGTCCGGGTGTGACCGCCGACGACCGCGCGTGGGCCGACGCGTTCCGCGACGTCCTCGACGACGCCCTCGGCACCTGCTGGAGCCTCCACCTGGCCGCCGGCGGGCGGGTCGAGCCGCTCACTGACGTCCGCTACTTCCTCGACCGGTTCGCGTCCGCCGAGGACGGTGCGCGGTGACGGCGCAGCACGACGAGGCACCCGCCCGGGACGACGTCCCGAGATGGACGCCGGGCCCCCGCGACTGGGTGGTCGACGCCATCCCGTCACCGGCACCACCTGGTCGCCGCCGTCGCCGCCGTCGCCGCGGATTCCTCGCCGGTGCGGTCCTCCTCGCGGTCGTGGCGATCGTCGGCGGCGTGCTGACCTCCTCCGTGCTCGGCTCCCGGCCGGACTCCCCGTCCGAGGTGGTCGAGCAGTACCTCACCGCGGACCAGCGCCACGACTGGACCGCGTCGTGGGCGCTGCTCTGTTCCCTCGAGCAGGAGGCGGCCGGCTCGTTCGAGGCCTACGTCCGGGTCAAGGACGCGACGATGGCCACCACCGGTGTGGACGTCGCCGACATCACCGTGGTCGTCGGCGGCGCCCGCCCCTGGCCGGACACCCCGGCGTCCTACCTGGTCACCGTCTGGATGGAGCACGACGGCCAGATGCGCCGGGATGAGATGGCCGTCGTCGAGCAGGACGGCGCGTACCGGGTCTGCGGCGGCTAGTCAGCCCTGCGACGACCGGCGCATCGACCACATCTGCGCGGGGCGCTCGAACTGGGTGGCGACCTCCCAGCTCACCGCGCCGTTGACGACCTCCTTGCGGAAGTTGCCCACGGCCACGCGGGCGAGCTCCGGGTCGGCGGCCACACGGCGGGCCAGCTCGAGGGCGCGGTCCTCGACGGCGGCGTCGTCCACCGACTCCCACGCCAGCCCGAGCTCCACGGCCTTGGTGCCGTTGATCTCCTCGCCGAACAGCGCCATCGCCGCGGCGGCCTCCCTGCCGATCAGCCGCGACAGGATGACGAAGTGCCCGCCGCCGGGGTGCAGGCCGCGCTTGAGGAAGCCGGCCAGCAGCCGGGCGTCGTTGGCGACGATCCGCAGGTCGGCCGCGAGCAGCATGTTCATCCCGGCGCCGACGGCGGACCCGCGCACCGCCGCGATCGTGGGGACCTTCACCTGGCCGAGCCGGTAGAAGGAGTCGTAGATGCGGCCCATGCCCTCGTAGGCGTCGGGGGCGGCCGGGTCCTTGCCGGCGTTGGTCAGCGTGGCGACGTCGCCGCCCGCGCAGAACGACCTGCCCACCGCGCGGAGCACCAGCGCGCCGACCTCGGGCCGGGCGTCCACCTGGTCGAAGACGTCGATGAGCTCGGACGCCATCGCCGGCGTCAGGGCGTTGCGGCGGTCGGGCGCGTTGAGCGTCACCACCGCCACGCCGCCGTCGACCTCGAGCAGGACCTCGGCGTCAGCCACCAGTGCACCTCCGGATACGGGGCCTCGGCGCCGGTGCCGGGCCTGCCGGGGCATCAGACCACGGCGTCCGGTTGCCGCCCCGAGCGGCCCGGTTCCACACTCGGGCCCCGACCCCGGAGCCCGCATGCCGTCCCGATCCGCCGCCCTCGTCGCGCTGTTGGTCCTCACCGGGTGCACGGGCGTCGACGGCAACGCCACCCCGCCGCCGCGGAGCTTCTCCGACGTGGTGACCATCGATCTCGACGCCGTCTCCCCCGCCGGCGTCGATGTCCTCGACATGGCGGCCGGTCCGGACGGCGCGCTCGCCCTGCTCGCCGACACCGCCGACCCGGCCGTCACCTACCTCGCGCCGGTGGACGCCGACGGCGTCGGCGACGCGCGGCGGGTCGACGGCGGGCAGCACCTGCTCGTCGCGCCCGACGGCACCGCGCTCGTCGTCGGCCCGGGCACGCTCACGCGCGTCCCGCCCGGCGGCGAACCGTCCGTCGTGCCGCTCGACACCGAGGCCACCGCCGCCGCCCTCTCCCCCGACGGCCGCCGTCTCTACCTGGCCGACGCAGAGCGGATCGCCGCCGTCGACCCGGACAACGGGGAGACCGCCGGAACGGTCGACCTCGACGACGGCCTCACCCTGCGGCGCCTCGCCGCCTCCGACGACGGCGTCACCGCGCTGCTCAGCGACGCCCGCGCGCCCGACCTGGCCGACGTCGCAGCGCTGGCCACCTGGGACGACCGGCTCCGGGAGACCGCCCGCGTCGAGCTCGCGCCCGACCA
This sequence comes from Geodermatophilus sp. FMUSA9-8, assembly GCF_037034165.1. Taxonomy (NCBI): domain Bacteria; kingdom Bacillati; phylum Actinomycetota; class Actinomycetes; order Geodermatophilales; family Geodermatophilaceae; genus Geodermatophilus; species Geodermatophilus sp. FMUSA9-8. Next base: position 120,957 of record NZ_JBAGKE010000007.1, read on the forward strand.
GCCGGCCAGCGTCCCGTTCGGCCTGCGCCTCGCCGGGGACGGCACCGCCGTCGCCACGCTCAGCGCCGCAGGCGACGATCCGTTCCGCGTGGTGGTGGTCGAGGACGGCGAGGTCACCGCGTCGCACGCCATCCCCGGCACCGACCGCACCCCGCCCGACCTCGCCGTCTCTCCCGATGGCGGGGTGGCCTACCTGGCCGTGGCCGGCTTCGAGGTGACCTCCGGCGTCATCACGCTCGACCTGGGCAGCGGCGAGCAGCTCGGCGACGTCCGGCTGTGCGACGGACAGGGCACCTTCGGCCGGGTCGCGCTGGGCAAGGAGGCACTGGTCGTCGTCGGCTCGTGCATCAGCAGCGACGCGCCGTCGTCGACCGCGTTCGTCCTCCGCTGACCCTGGTCAGCTGACTGTGACCTGCACCACGATGGGCGGCACCCCGAACCGAGGAGGACCCCCATGGACCGGCTGCGCTTCGGCACCTTCCTGGCCCCGTTCCACCCCGCCGGCGAGAACCCCACGCTCGCCCTGCAGCGCGACCTCGAGCTCGTCGAGCACCTCGACCGGCTCGGCTACGACGAGGCCTGGATCGGCGAGCACCACTCGGCCGGCACGGAGATCATCGCCTCGCCGGAGATCTTCATCGCCGCCGCGGCCGAGCGCACGCGGCACATCAAGCTGGGCACCGGCGTCACCTCGATCGCGTACCACAACCCGCTGTGGGTGGCCGAGCGCATGGTGCTGCTCGACCACCTCACCCGCGGCCGCACGATGCTCGGCTGCGGCCCGGGCTCGCTGCCCACCGACTCGATGATGCTGGGGCTCACCCCCACCGACACCCGCGAGCTGCTCGAGGTCGACCTCGACATCATCATGCGGCTGCTGCGCGGCGAGACGGTCACCGAGCAGACCAAGACGCACAACCTGGTCAACGCCCGCCTGCACCTGCGCCCGTACACGCAGCCGTGCTTCGAGGTCGCCGTCGCCGCGGTCGCCTCCCCCACCGGGCCGCGGATGGCCGGGCGGCACGGCATCGGACTGCTGTCGATCGGCGCCACCCTCAGCAAGGACGGGTTCGACGCCCTCGCCCACCACTGGAACGTCGTCGAGGAGCGAGCGGCGCACTTCGGGCAGACGGTGTCGCGGCGCGACTGGCGGCTGGTCGGGCTCATGCACATCGCCGAGACGCGCGAGCAGGCCTACGCCGACGTGCAGTTCGGCATCGAGACGTGGTTCCGGTACTTCCAGAAGACGGCGGCGTTCCCGCAGATGGCGGTCGAGGGCGGCGACGCCAAGGAGATGATCGACTTCATCAACGAGGCGGGCATCGGCGCGATCGGCACCGTCGAGGACGCCCGCGCGCAGGTGCAGCGGCTGTGGGACCAGTCCGGCGGCTTCGGCGCGATGCTCCTGCTCGGCCACGAGTGGGCCAACCCGCAGGCGACGAAGCGCTCCTGGGAGCTCATCGCCCAGCACGTCATGCCGCACTTCCAGGGCGGGGAGGTCACCCACGCGCAGGCGACGCTCAACGCCAAGGAGTACGCCGGCGGCAAGCGCGAGGACTACGCCGCCGCACAGATGGCGGCCGTCGCGACGATGACCGAGCGGTACGAGAAGGAGAAGGCCGGACAGGCCTGACGACGACGCGAGGCCCTGGGGCAGCCGTTCGGGTGGGTTGTCCCCAGGGCTACCGCGCGGAGGGCGTCCGGCTGGTTATCGTCCGCGATCGTGCGGAATCCCGGACGACGGACGCGCCTCGCCGCGGTGGCGCTGACCCTCGCGACGGCGCTGCTCTCGGCCTGCTCCACTGAGGCCGAGGCGCCGAGCGAGAGCCTGCCGACGACGTCGGCGCCCGCGACCACCACCGAGGCGCTGCCGGTGGTCGGCCCGCCCGACTTCCCCGTTCCGCCCGAGGCCCGCACCCAGGACGCCGCGGGAGCCGAAGCGTTCCTCCGCTACTGGATCGACCTGCTCAACCGGCAGCGCGCCATCCCGGCCGGGCAGCCGCTCCGCGACCTTGGGCCGGACTGCGACGAGTGCCGCCGCATCGCGGACAACAACGATGCGACGGCGGCCGCACGGGAGACGTACGTCGGCGGCAACGTCACGCTGAACGACGTTCCGCCGGCCGTGCTCACCGGCGACCGCGCGGAGGTCATCTTCGGCGCACGGATCGACGCCGTTTCCATCGTCGATGCGAACGGCGTGGTGGTGGATCCCGGGATCCCCGAACAACCGAATATCGGCTCCGGGATCAGGCTGATTTGGTCCGAGTCACTGCGCAGTTGGCTCGTGACGGAGTTCAACCTCGGATGACCGTCCGAGTTGGTCGAGCGCTCGCTTGCGCCCTGCTGCTCTTGACCTTCGTCGGGGCGGGCGCGTCCGTCGCCACCGCTGAGTGCCGCTTCGAGGGTTGTCTGGACACAGGCCTCGAAGACGGTGCTGCGACGGTGGACTACTCGGGGTCTCGTGTGGCGGAACTAGTCGCGGGCGGATCGGCTGGCGTCGTCGACTACGTGTGGAGACTCGTGGCGCCGTGCGTCGTCTCCGACGAGCAGGACGGCTCCTGCAATGCCCAGGACTTCCAGGCATGCCCGGCCGAGCCCGGACAGGCGGTGCGCTACCTCTCCGTCCAACAGCGTCCCGTCGTCCGTCCGGACGGGACTGCCGTGGTCCCGGTGCCTGCCGGTCTGGCGCCCGGGACGCTGCTCGGCTCGTGGGTCACGCTGCGGACCGAGTGCATCGACATCACCGCGCTGAACCCGCCGCCGTCGCCGGAGGAGGTGTTCCAGTACTTCCAGCGCCTGCCGCTCCCCCAGCTCGCCACCTCGCAGGCCCCGCCGGGCCGAGGCCTGTCCGGCCTCCCCGTCGTCTTCTGGACCGACGCCCCGTCCACGCAGACCTTCACCGTCGACATCCGCGGGTTCGCCGTCGTCATCGTCGCCGAGGCCGAGCGCTACGACTGGCACACCGGCGACCCCGCCCGCCCGACGCTCACCACCACCGTCCCCGGCCGCGCCTACCCCGGCCAGGCCACCGAGCACCTCTACCGCTCCGGCACCTACACCGCGTCGCTCACCGTCACCTGGGGCGCCACGTTCACCGTCGACGGCAGCGCGCCGGCCGACGTCCCCGGCTCCACCACGACCGACGGCCCGCCGGTCACCTTCTCCGTGGTCGAGGCCGCCGCCGTCCTCACCAACCCCTACGACTGACCGCGCCGCGACTCCTTGTCGCACCGGAACGGCCCGGCCAGACTCCGGCGGGTGCGCCGCTTCCCCGCGCTCCTGGTGGCCGCCGTCCTGCTCACCGGCTGCGGCGGCCCGGTCGCCGCGGACGCCGCCGGCAGCCAGGGCCCGGACCCGATCCCGCTGGGGGACGTCGCCGGAGCCGACGCCGGCGTCCTCGGCGTCGCCGCGCTCCCCGGCGGCCGGTCGGTCGTCCTGCTCGCCCCGCCCGGCGGCCCGCTCACCCTCGCCGACGTCGCCGCCGACGGCACGGCCACCGCCGTCCCCGTGCCCGGCCTCGACGCCGAGCGCCCCGGTCTCACCCGGATCGCGGCCACAGGCGACGGCGTTGTGGTTGTCGGCACCGCCGCGGGGCGCGTCGCGCTGGTCGCCGTCGGCCCGCAGGGCGCCGGCGAGGTCCAGCCGGTCGGCACGATCGGCGCCGCCGACGTCGCGGCCGTCCACGTCGCCGGCGGCCCGGACTCGCTGCACCTCGCGCTCGGCGGCATCACCGGCACCGCGCGGGTGGTGTCGGTCGACCCCGCGACCGGCGCCGTCCGCGGTACCGCCACGCTGCCCGGCACCCCGCGCGACCTGGAGCCGACCGGCGACGGCGGCGCGGTCGTCGCCACCGACGACGGGCCGGCGGCCGCCGTCACCACGGTCGACGCCGCGGCGGCCGTCGTGGCCACGGCGCCGCTCGGCACCGGGTCCGCGGGACCGCTGACCGTCGCAGGCGGCGAGGTCTACGCGACCGCCGGCAGCCGCGGCGAGCTGCGCATCACCCGCGGCGCCGAGGTGCTCACCACCGTCGACGGCGACCTGCCCGCCGCGATCGCCGTCGACGGCAGCACGGCCACCCTCGTCGACACCGTGTCCGACGCCGAGGTGCCGCGGGTGCTCGAGCGCACCGTCGACCTGGCCTCCGGCGAGGTGACCGGCGAGGTCGAGCTGTGCGACAGCGGGGCGGTCGCCGAGGCGGACCTCGACGGCGAGGGCGGCGGCGCGGTCGTCGCCGACTGCCGCGGCGAACCGACCCTCTGGCGCCTCGGCTAGACCGGCGGCTTCCAGCCCGGGTCGCGTCCGGTGGCGCCGAGCAGCCGGTCGAGCGCGGGGGCGCCGGCGGGCACCGGCACGACCGGCCCGTACAGGCTCGGCGGTCGGTCGTCGCCGAACGACTCGGCGAACTCGCGGCACGCGTCGGCGAGCGCAGGGTCGACGGCGTAGGGCTGCCCGGTGGCGACGGCGAGGTCCCAGCCGTGCACGACCACCTCGTCCAGCGCGACGACGGCGGTCACGTCACCCGGCATCTCCACCCCGCCGGCCGCCGTCGTCCCCTCCCACGCGGCCGGGTCCCGCCAGGCGGCGGCCAGCGCGTCGAGCTCGGCGGGGATACGGGTGCGCCAGTCGGCGGGCAGGTGCGCCGGGTCGGCCGACGCGGCGCCCTCCACCGGCGTCTTCGCCGCGGCCATCCGGAACGCGTACGCCAGCCCAGCGAGGTGGGCGAGCAGGCCCGCGACGGAGGTGCCGGCGCAGGGCGTGGGGGCGTCGAGCTGCTCGTCGCGGATGCCGGCGACGACCCCCGCCGTCGTCGCCGCGGCCGGTCCCAGGTCGAAGGTCATGGACGGCAGACCGGACGGCGCGCCGGGACTCATCGCCGTCGCGGGAACGGAGTAAGAAGGACAGCCGTGACCGCGGGACGAGGGAGCGACGCCGTCCTGGTGCTGCCCAGCGCCGGGCCCGACCCGATCCCGCTGCCGACCGCGCTGGCCGCCGTCCTCGGGTACGCGCGCGGCCGCCGGCCGCTGTTCTTCCGCTCCCCCAGCCAGCCGCAGGGTCGCTGGGTGGAGGTGCTCGCCTACGCGCTCGACCGTTTCGACGGCCAGGCGCCCGAGACCGCCGACCAGCCCACCGACCGCGACGTCCTCGTCGCCGAGGGCCTGCACGGCCGCCTCGACCCGGCCGCCTGGCGGGAGGTGCGCGGCACCCTCGACGACGTCTGGCCGCTGGTGCGCACGATGCTCGACCGCGCCGCCGGCCGCCCGATGTGGGAGCTGCCCGACGACGAGTTCTCCGTGCTCGGCGAGCCCGGCACCGTCGGCGCGGCGCTGCGCACGCTCACCGGCTCGCCGGGCGCCCGGCACGTCGTCGCCGCGCTGCACTCGCGGTACCCGGAGCTCGTGCCGCTGGTCGACGGCGTCACGCGGCGCCAGCTCTACGGCCACGTGAGCGAGGGCGACAGCGGACCGGAGGCCGTCGTGCACCGCGAGCTCACCGCCAACGCCGCCGCGTTCGCCTCCCTTGAGACGGCGACGGCGGCGCTCATCGGCCGCCCGCTCACCCGGCTGCGCCTGCACGACGTGCTGCTGTGGCTTTCCGGGTCGCTGCGGATGACGCACGCGGTCGCCGTCGGCCGGGCGCTGGCCGACGACTCCGAGCAGGGCCTGGACGCGCTGCTGCCCGCCTGAACCGTCGGACCCCCGCGGCACCGTGCCGCCATGCCCGTCGATCTGCTCCCCCTCGTCGACGACCCGCGCGCGGTCGAGGACCTCCGCCGGCACGACTCGCCCTTCTACCCCGGCCGGCGCTTCGAGTGGCTCGGCGCCCGCGACCCGGGGCGCGTCACCGCCGACGACCTGGTCGCCGTCGGGCTGGTCGGGGTGACGCTGCCGGCCGACGTTGCGCTCGACCTGCTGGAGGGCGACCTCGGCCTCGACGTCGCCGACTGCCTCGCCCTGGTCCCGGACGACGTCGTGCCGAGCGACCCGCTCGCGGCCGTGCTGCTCGAGCCGGGCTCGCCGCTGAGCCTCGCGGGGGACCTGCTGGAGGAGCGCGCGGGCCTGAGGGCTGCCGGCACGCTGCTCGCGCGCAAGCGGCCGCTGCTCGTGCCGGTGCCCGACCCGGTGGTGTCGTGCGCGCTCGACGTCCCCGGCGACGGGTGGGACTGGGTGCTGGGCGCGTTCGGGGAGGACGGTGCGCTCGCGGCACGGGTGGCGGCGGTCCGGCGGGCGGCCGGGCTGGTGACGACGGGCGACCTGCGGGCGCTGCAGACGATCGTGTGGATGCGCCATCACCGCGAGCACCTGTTCACGCGCTGCGCCGGGCTGCGGCTGCCCGCGGCGTGAGGGTGCCGGTCGGCGTCCGGGCTGCCGATGGACAGGAGGACCCCTCCGGAAGGACGCCCGTGCACCCCCCGCTCGACCGCATGTCCCGCTCGATCTCCACCGGCCACCTGCTGGCCGACTGCGAGCGGTGGTGCCGCGACGTCCTCCCGCCGCGCGAGGCCTGGGTCAAGCGGACGGCGCCCACGCGGAGCAACGTCACCTCGCTGCGGGACGCCGCGCAGCGCCTCAGTAGCGCGGCCTGAGTCCGGGGCGGTGCCCTGACAACCGCGCGGCGGCGTTTCGTCAGGACGTGCCTGCTGCGGTTCCAAGACGAGACAGGCGCGTCTACATAACCTCCTTGTGACCCGCACCTCACGAGGAGTGAACATGCGCATCCGCAGCACCGTCGCTGCCGCCGTCTTGGCGGCTGGCTTCTCCGTCGTCCTGTCCGGCACCGCGTCGGCGGCCGACCTGGACTGTGGCGACTTCCCCAACCAGGCTGCCGCCCAGGCCGACCTTGTGGCCAACCCGAGCGACCCGAACAACCTGGACGCGAACGACAACGGCGTGGCCTGCGAGGAGTACGACTACGCCGCGGCTCCCGCCGCCGTCACCCCGGCGCCGGCCGGAAGCGGTCAGGTCACCACCCGTCCCGTCGGCGCTGTCGCCGCCGGAGACGGCAGCTCCTCCGACGAGAGCAGCGCCCTCCCGTTCGTCCTCGGTGGGGCGGCGTTCGTGGCCGCCGGTGGTGCGGCCGTCGCCGCGCGTCGCACCGCCCGCACCCGCGCCTGATCCGGGAGTGCCCTCCCGCGCGACGGCCGCTCCCGCCGAGGCCTCGGAGGCCTGGGCGGGAGCGGCCGCTGCGCTCCTGGTGGTCGGCCTCCTGACCACGGGCCTGTCCACGCAGCAGTCGGACGGCGGGACGCACCGCGTCTCGGCCGCTCCGGTCACCGTGACGGAGGCCGCCTCCGCGTCCCCGGACGGACGCCGGCTCGACCTCGACCTCCCCGCCCGCCCCGACGACGCGTCAGGGCGGACACTGCTGCTCCCGCCCTCGGACCCCGTCCGCGTCGAGATCCCCGCGCTCGACATGACGTCGTCGCTCATGGACCTCGGACTCGAGCGGGACGGCTCGATGGAGGTCCCGCCCGGCGCCTATCCCGCCGGATGGTTCGAGCAGTCGCCGACGCCGGGCGAGCTCGGGCCTGCGGTGCTCGCCGCGCACGTCGACTGGGGCGGAGAACCCGGTGCCTTCTCCGGCATCGACGAGCTGCTGCCCGGAGACGCGGTCGTCGTCGACCGCGCCGACGGGACCACCGCCGTCTTCACGGTGGACCGGGTCGAGGAGCACGCCAAGGACGAGTTCCCGACCGAAGACGTCTACGGCGACCTCGACCACGCGGGACTGCGTCTCATCACCTGCGGCGGTGCCTTCGACGAGGCCTCGGGCGACTACCTCGACAACGTCGTCGTCTTCGCTCATCTGACCGACTGGTACAGCTGACTGCTCCTTGAGCATCGGATGCTTGCCGCCGACACGCGCGGACACGCCGGAGCGAGCGGCACACATCCGATGATCGACACGTAGGCCACGGCGAGCACCCGGGGTTCACCCCGGCGCACGACGGGCAGCCACAGCCCGTGACCGGCACCGCGCGCTCCGCCTCCCGCCCGATGCCCGGCGTCACCGGCGTCGACGAGTCCGCCGGCGTGGACCCCGACCGCACCGAGGTGCCCCGCCCCGGCGCCGTCCGCGTGGACAGCCTGCGCTGGGGCGACGGCCGCGAGGCGCCCGTGACCGAGCGCGACGACCTCGGCTACGCCGACCTGCGCACCTACGCCTCCATCGGCGACGGCCGCACCCTCGCACTGGTCGCCCGCGACGGCCGCATCGACTGGCTGCCGCTGCCCGAGCTCGACGGCGCCCCGGTGTTCGGCGCGCTGCTCGACACCGACAACGGCGGCTGCCTGGAGCTGTGCCCCGACGGCGACTTCACGGTCACCCGCGCCTACGTCGGCGACTCGAACGTCCTGGCGACCACGTTCACCACCCCCACCGGCCGGGTCCGGGTCACCGACGCGCTCAACACCGGCATCGCCGGCCGGCTGCCGTGGGTGGAGCTCGCCCGCCGGGTCGAGGGGCTCGAGGGGTCGGTGACGATGCGCGGCACCGTCCGCCCGGGCACCTGCCTGAACACCGTCAGCCCGTGGGTGCACGACACCACGCACGGTCCGGTGCTGCGGGTGGCCGGCCTGACCCTCGCCGTCCGCACGTTGGCCGCCGACGACGTCACCGCCGCCGACCGCCGCATCGACGTCACCTTCACCACGCACGAGGGCTCGCGGCACCTGCTCGCCGTCGTCGGCACGGAGGACGAGCCGCTGTTCCTCCCGCCGCCGGAGGCCATCGACGCCGGCATCGACCGCACCGTCGACCGCTGGGAGCGGTGGGTGGACGCCTTCGAGTGGAAGGGCCCGTGGGCCGACGCCGTCCGGCGCAGCACGCTCACCCTCAAGCAGCTCATCCACGCCTCGACCGGCGCGATCGTCGCCGCGCCGACGACGTCGCTGCCCGAGGGCCCGGCCGGCGGGCGCACCTGGGACTACCGCTACGCCTGGGTGCGCGACTCCGCCTACGCCCTCGTCGCACTCATCCGGTTCGGCCTGCGCGAGGAGACCCACGGCGCGATGAGCTGGCTGCTGTCGGTGATGCGCCGGCACGGGCCGGAGCCGCGGGTCTGCTACACCGTCGACGGCGGCCGCAGCGACGGCGTCACCGTGGCCGACGTCCCCGGCTGGCGCGGCATCGGCCCGGTGCGGGTGGGCAACGCCGCGGCCGACCAGCTGCAGCTCGGCGTCTTCGGCGACGTCTTCGGCATCGTGTCGCTGTACGTGGAGAACGGGCACGTGCTCGACGCCGAGACCGGCCGGATGCTCGCCGGCATCGCCGATCTCGCCTGCGACCGCTGGCAGGTGCGCGACTCGGGCATGTGGGAGCTGCCGGAGCTGCGCCACTACACGACGTCGAAGCTCGGCTGCTGGCAGGCACTGACCAAGGCCGTGGAGCTCGCCGAGCGCGGGCAGATCCCCGGCGACCCGGCGCGGTGGGCGCACGAGGCCGAGCGGATCGCTGCGTGGGTGGACGAGAACGCCTGGGACGAGGAGCGCGGCGCCTACGTCTGGTACCCGGGCTCGGACGCCCTCGACGCCTCGATCGTGCTGCACGCCATCAGCGGCTTCGACCGCGGCGAACGGATGAGCTCGACGCTCGACGTGCTCCGCCGCGAGCTGGGCGCCGGCCCGCACCTGTACCGCTTCACCGGCGCGGCCGACGTCGAGGGCGTCTTCCTGCCCTGCTCGTTCTGGACCGTCTCGGCGCTCGCGCTGTGCGGCCGGCGCGAGGAGGCGTGCGCGCTCATGGACGAGCTGATGACGACGGCGAACGACGTGGGCCTGCTGCCCGAGGTGCTCGACCCGGCCACCGGCGACTGGCTGGGCAACCTCCCGCAGGCGCTCACCCACCTGGCGCTGGTCAACGCCGCGATCACGGTCGGCACCGACGACGACCCGGCGGAGACCCGCTAGGACCGGCTCAGACCCCGGCCAGCACCGCCCGGACCTCGGCGTCCCAGATGCGCACCCGCTCGGCGAGGTCGGCGGCCGCGGCGTCGAGCGGAACGGGCAGGCCGCGCACCGCGACCTCGGGCAGCCGCAGCGAGGGCAGCTCGGCCAGCCCGACGGGACCGGCCGGCCGCTCGGTGGCCAGCGCGGCGCGGATGCGCGCCATGTCGACCGCCCGCGACCAGGCGGGCACCGGGTCGCGCAGCGGGTCCACGTCGAAGACGGCGGCACGCTGCAGGTGAGCCCGGCGGCGGGCGCGCAGCTGCCACGGCCGCGCCGGCGCCATCGCGGAGGCGGGCACCGCGGCCGCGACCGCGTCCACCCACGCCCGGCGCCAGGTCTCGTCGGCGCGGTCCAGGGCCGCGGCGGCGAGGGCGGCGGCCTCCGACCACGCCGTCCACACCGGGTCGTCGTGCTGCATCCGGTGGCCCTCCCGTCCGTCGCGTGTGCCGGGACCATGGTGAGCGCGGCCGTCCGCCCGCGCCCGTCGGGCCCCCGCCCGCGGGGTGGGCGATGCTGCCGGTCGTGACCGACGACCCGTACCGGCTGTCCCGCTTCGTCGACGCCCAGACCGACACCTACGCCCAGGCGCTCACCGAGCTGCGCGCCGGGCGCAAGACCAGCCACTGGATGTGGTTCGTGTTCCCGCAGGTCGAGGGGCTGGGCCGCAGCGCGACCGCACAGCACTACGCGATCAGCGGGCTCGGCGAGGCGCGCGCCTACCTGGCGCACCCCGTGCTCGGCGAGCGCCTGCTCGAGGCGGCGCAGGCGCTCACCGACCTGCCCGGCCGCGACGCCGCCGCCGTCCTCGGTCCCGTCGACGCGCAGAAGCTGCGCTCGTCGATGACGCTGTTCGCCCGCGCCGACCCGGCGCAGCCGGTGTTCCGCGCCGTGCTGGACCAGTACTTCGGCGGCGAGGAGGATGCGGCGACGACGTCGCGGCTGTAGTCCCGGCCCAGTCGTGCTGTGCCCCGCCCCCGTGGGCAGAGCACGACTCCGCTCCGGACACCTGTGCTTCCGCTGGCGCAACCGGACGTTGCGGGTGAGTTGCGGATCGCGACCGTCCGGCGGGCGGTCGCGCCCCGGGTCGGCGACCCTTGATCACGTGAGCGACAACAGCGGATCCGGGTACGTCACCAGCGGCCAGGAGTACAGCCGCGACACGAACTACATCACCGACCGGATCACCGCCGACGGGTCGAGCCCCTGGCCCGTGGAGGCCGACCGGTACCGGCTGGTCATCGCGCGGGCGTGCCCCTGGGCCAACCGCGCGGCGATCGTGCGCCGGCTGCTCGGGCTGGAGCAGGCCTTCTCGATGGGCATCTGCGGACCCACGCACGACGAGCGCAGCTGGACCTTCGACCTCGACCCCGGCGGCCGCGACCCGGTGCTGGGCTACGAGCGGCTGCAGGAGGCCTTCTTCGCCCGCGACCCGGAGTACCCGCGCGGCATCACGGTGCCGGCGATGGTGGACCTGCCGACGAAGGCCGTCGTCACCAACGACTTCATGCAGATGACGCTCGACTTCTCCACCGAGTGGACGGCGCACCACCGCGACGGCGCCCCCGACCTCTACCCCGAACACCTCCGGGACGAGATGGACGCCGTCATGAAGCGCGTGTACACGGAGGTCAACAACGGCGTGTACCGGTGCGGGTTCGCCGGCTCGCAGGACGCCTACGACGCGGCCTACGAGAGGCTGTGGACGGCGCTGGACTGGCTCGAGGAGCGGCTGACGACGCAGCGCTACCTCATGGGCGACACGATCACCGAGGCCGACGTCCGGCTGTTCACCACGCTGGCCCGCTTCGACGCCGTCTACCACGGCCACTTCAAGGCCAACCGGCAGAAGCTCTCCGAGATGCCGGCGCTGTGGGGCTACGCGCGCGACCTGTTCCAGACGCCGGGGTTCGGGGACACCACCGACTTCCCGCAGATCAAGGAGCACTACTACGTGGTGCACGCCGACATCAACCCGACGCAGGTCATCCCGATGGGGCCCGACACCCGCAACTGGCTGACCCCGCACGGGCGCGAGGAGCTCGGCGGCTCACCGTTCGGGGACGGGACGCCGCCCGGTCCGGTGGCGCCCGGCGAGGAGGTGCCGGAGTCGCACGGCCCGGGCGGGATCGGCCACCGCCCCGACGAGGAGCGGCAGTCCTGAGCCCGGTCGGCGGGGGCGGTCAGCAGCCGCCTCCGCCGTCCCCTCCCCCGCCACCACCGCCGGCGTCGAAGCCACCGCCGCCGCCGTCGGCGGCGGTGTAACCGGCGGCGCCGCCCGCCAGGTAGCGGCCGGAGTGGCCGCGGCCGACGCCGTAGCCGCCGGCGGCGTCCCAGGAGCCGCCCCGCCGTTCCGCGCGGACGCGGTTGCGCTGCTGCGCCAGTGCCAGGAGGAGGACCACCGCCACCGCGGCGATCACCACGACTGCCGTCATGGCGGAACGGTCCCGCATCCGGCTCGTGCCCGCCAGGGACCTCCGGCTCGGCGGCGCTCAGTCGCCGCCGCCACCGCCTCCGCCGCCGTCCCCGCCGCCACCGCCGTCGCCGCCGCCCCAGCCGCTGTCGGAATGCGAGTGCGAGCCGCCGTCGTAGCCGTCACCGCCGTACCAGGAGCCGCCGTCGCCACCACCGCTGCTGCAGCGGTGGCGTGGCCGGTGGTGGGGCGTGCGCAGGCGGTTCATCAGCGCATTCGCACCGAGGCAGAAGAGCACCGTCACGCCGATCACGACCAGGACGACCGTCATGGGCGGCACTGTGCCCGATGGATCCGCGGCCCGGGGGGATCTCCCGCGCGATCAGGCGGCGGCCGGGGCCTCCGGCCCGGGCTGCTCGTCGCGGGGCCGGTCGAGCGCGGCGTGCGCGAGGGTCCCGAGGTCGAGCCACTCGAGCAGGAACCGGGAGCCGTGGACCTTGACGACCGTCGCGTCCTCCCGTCGCGGGTCCAGCGTCGGACGAGTCGTCATGACGTCATGACAGCACATCTCCGTGTCGAACGGGTGGCCTGTCGACGTCGCCGACGTGTCCGCCGAGAGGTCGACGGAGGCGGCGGTGCACCCACCGCCTCCGTCGGCCTGAGGATCGGGCGGGGAGGTCAGGGGTGCCCCGACGGCGCGGCCGTGCGTGGAACCCCCAGCCCCGATACCTCCCCGCCCGGTGGCCCCGGCCCAGCCGGAGGCCAGGACGGGGTCACACCCGGGAGGCAGCGCCCAGCGCGGCGATGTGGTGCGGGCAGGACCCGGACCCGGCCGGCGGCTGGTGCGCGCCTGGCGAGGAGGTCAGTCGGGCGAGAAGGAGGGGTCGCGCAGGTAGGCCGACGCGACCGCCGGGGCCGGCGCGGGCACGAGGAGCTCGAAGGCGCCCGGTGCCGGGAGCCCCGCCGAGAGGACGGCGGCCACGGCCGCGGGCCCACCGGACGAGGACTGCGAGGAGCCCGACGGCGCGCTGGGCGCGACGGGCGGCATGGTGCCGGTGTCACCGGCGGGCGAGGTCGGCAGCGGGAGCGGCGCCGGTGCCGGGGTGCGGTGGTGCCCCGCCGGGTGCGGTGCCGCCGGCGCGGTGAGGTCCGCGGTGAGCGGGGCGACAGCCTCGGCGATCGAGCGGACGGCCATCGTCCGGACGTCGGCCGGGACGGAGGTCGGGACGGGCGGAGCGGCTGCCGGAGCGGCCACCGTCGACGTCGAGAGGACGACGGTGGCGGCCGGGGTCGGTGCGGCGGCCGCGGTGGCCGTGGGGGCCGTGGTGACGACGGGCTGGCCCGCGGACGTCCCGGCCGTGGTGACCGGCGCGGCGACCGGAGCGGCTACCGGCTGCAACACCGGAGCAGCGATCGGGGCCTCGACCTCGACGACCGGCTGCACGACAGGGGCGGCGACGGGAGCCACGACGTCGATCACCGGCGCGACGGCGGGGGCGAGCGCGGGCGGCACGACCGTCTCGACGACGGGGGTGAGCGCGGGCTGCGCGACCGTCCCGACGACCGGGGCCAGCACCTCGACGACCGGCGGGACGACGGCGTCGACCACTGGCGGCACGACGGCGTCCACCACCGGGGGCACGACGGCGTCCACCGGGGGCAGGACCTCGACGATGGGCACGAGGACCTCGGTCACCGGCGGCACCACGGCGTCCACCACCCGCACGACGACCTCGACCACGGGCGGCACCACGGCGTCGACCACCGGGGTCACGACCTCGAGCACGGGCGGCACAACGGCGTCCACCACCGGCGTGACGACCTCGACCACCGGCGGCACGACGGTGTCGACGACGGGGTCCACGACGCGGGCCACGGGCGGCACGACACCGCGGAGCACCGGCTTCACCACGGCGTCGACCACGGGCGTGACGCCCCGGGCAACCGGCGCCCCGACCGGCTTCAGGACTGGCGGAACGACTCCGGTCACCGGCTGCACCACCGGCGGCACCACGGTCTCCACCACCGGGGCCACGACCTCGACCACCGGCACGACGACCTCGTCCACGACCGGCGGGACCACGACCTCGACCACCGGCACGACGACCTCGTCCACGACCGGCGGGACCACCTCGGCGACCGGCGCGATCACCGGCGGCACGACCACCTCGACCACCGGCTCCACGACGGCCTCGACGACCGGAGCCACCACGTCGGTCACGGACGCAGGCGTTCCCGCGGGAACGCCCCGGACCGGCTCGACGACGGCCCCGACCACCTCGGTCACCGGCTCGACGGCGGGCGGCACGACCTCCTCGACGACCGGGGCCACCACCTCGGTCGCCGGCTCGGTCACCGCGTCCACCACCGGCGCGACCGCCTCCGCCATCGGCTGCGACGTTCCCGCGGGAACGCCGGCGACGGTCTCGGTGACCTCGTCGACGACCGGCTGCAGCGTCTCCGCGGGAACGTCGGCGACGGCCTCGACGACCGGAGCGACGGCCTCCGTCACCGGCTCGGTCACGGCGTCGACGACCGGGGCCACCACCTCGGCCACCGGCTCGGGCGTTCCCGCGGGAACGCCGGCGACCGGTGCGACGACGGCCTCGACCGGCTCGACCACCGGCTCGGCGGCCGGCTGCGCGACCTCCTCGACCACCGGAGCGACGACCTCCGCGGCCGGCTCGGTCGCGACCTCGGCCACTCCCCCGAGCACACCGCCGACCGGCGCGAGCGGGTCCTCGGCCCGCGCCCGGGAGTCGGAGACGGCGAGCAGGACCGCGTACAGGCACGCGACGAGACCGACGAGCACCAGAGCTCGCCTGAGCCACGCATGGGCGGTCTGCGCCGCCGGTGCCGAGCCGGTCCTCGCCACGACCGGAGACTAGAACCGCTCCGGACAGGGCGCTCGTCGATCAAGCAGACCTCAGACGATCCGGATCCGGAGCCGACGGAACCCGCGTCCCTTGTTCTCCAGCTTCACCACCTCGACCCGGCCGACCATCGCCGTCGAGGCCACGTGCGTGCCGCCGTCGGCCTGCAGGTCCAGGCCGACGATGTCGACGATCCGCACCTGCTCGATGTCGGGCGGCAGCAGGTCGGTCGCGGTGCGGATGAGGTCCGGGATGGCGTAGGCCTCCGCGCGGGGCAGCGTGCGCACCTCGATGCGCCGGTCGGCGGCGATCTCGGCGTTCACCGCCTCGGCGATGCGGTCGCGGAAGTCGGCCGGCACCTCGGGGAGGTCGAAGTCCATCCGTGCGGTCAGCGGCTCCATGTTGCCGCCGGTGACCTTCGCGCCGAAGTCGCGCAGCACGACGCCGGTGAGCACGTGCAGCCCCGAGTGGGTGCGCATCAGCGCGGTGCGCCGCTCGTCGTCGAGCGCACCCCGCACCGCCGTCCCGGGCGGCGGCAGCGGGTCGCCCTCGACCGGGACCAGGTACAGCTCGTCGCCCTTGCGCGTGCCGGCGATCCGGGTGCGCACCCCGCCCCACAGCAGCACGCCCTCGTCCGGCGGCTGCCCGCCGCCGCCGGGGTAGAACGCCGACCGGTCCAGCACGATCCCCTGCTCGGGGTCCGCGGCGACGACGGTGGCGTCCCACTCGCGGACGGTGGCGTCGTCGAGGTCGAGGCGGTGGGTGTGCCCGTGCAGGTCAGCGCTCACGGGACGGCATCCTGCCGAACGCTCAGGCGGCCGGGCGGAGCTCCTCCGCGCGGGCGAGGAACGCCTCCACCAGCCGGGCGCAGGCCGCGGCCGACTCCGGTGCCCGCTCGGCGATCTCCCGACGCAGCGCAGGCACCAGCGCGGCGGCCTCCGGCGGCGGCGGGCCTGTCAGCTCCCAGGTCTCCTCCCACGCGGAGAAGGCGCCCGGGTCGATCTCCGGGTGGAACTGCACGCCCAGGTGCGGGCCGCGGACGAACGCCTGCACCGCGCGGCCTGTGCGGGCCACCTCCACCGCGCCGGGCGGCACGGTGAACCGGTCGCCGTGGTACTCGAACCACGGCCCGGCCGGGACCAGCGCGGGGTCGGCGGTCGCGACGTCGAGGAAGCCGTGCTCGCCGGCCGGCGCCTGCGCCACCTCCCCGCCGAGCACCCGCGACAGCGCCTGCCCGCCGAAGCAGACACCGAGCACCGGCGTCCCGACGGCGACCGCCCAGCGCAGGTAGGCGAGCTCGCCGGCCAGCCACGGGACGGTGTCGTCGTAGGCGGCCGCGCCGGACCCCATGACCACCACCGTGCGCAGCGCCGCCGGGTCGGGCAGCTCGGTCATCAGGGGCGAGGGTCCGACGGTCGTGCCGACGACGACCTCCAGCCCCTGGGCCTCCAGCGCCGGGCGGAGGGTGCCCACGAGACGGTGCCCGCGGGAGGGGTCGGCGTCGTGGACGAGGACGAGAGCGGTCGTCACGGGTGCAGTATCGGCAGGTGCCCGAGGACCCCGGACCGGCGATGGTGCGGACCGTCCCCATCGGCGACGTCGACCTCGCTGCCACCCTCGGCGCGGTCGCCTGGCTGCCCGGCGACCCGACGGTGCGGGTGGGGTCGAGCCGGTTCGAGCGCGCCACCTGGACGCCCGAGGGCCCCGGCGCCGTCGTCGTCACCTGGGACGGCGGCAGCGCGCGGGTCGAGGCGCACGGCGACGGCGCCGGCTGGCTGCTCGAGCGCGCGCCCCGCCTGCTCGGCTGCGAGGACGACGTGACCGGCTTCGACCCCGCCACGCCGCCGCTGCGCGACCTCTGGCGCCGGCACCGCCGCCGGCGCATCGCCCGCACCGGGACGCTCTGGCACGACCTGGCCTGCCTGGTCGTGCAGCAGCGGGTCAGCCGCGCCGACGCCGCCGACCAGTGGCGCCGCCTGGTCACCGCGCACGGCTCCCCGGCGCCCGGCGTCCCCGGCCTGTGGGTGCCGCCCGCGCCGGAGGTCGTCGGCCGGCTGTCGACGCCGCAGCTGCACCTCGCGGGCCTCGAGCGCCGGCGCGCGCAGACGCTCGTCACCGCCGCCGTCGCGCTGGTCCGGCACCAGGACCTCGCCGACGGCGACGTCGCCGCGGGGACGGCCGCGCTGCGCGCCGTCCCGGGCGTCGGCCCGTGGACCACCGGCTGCCTGGCCGCGCTGACCTGGGGCGACCGCGACGCCGTCATCCCCGGCGACAGCGGCATCCCCTCCCTCGTCGCCTGGGTGCTCGCGGGCCGCAGGCGGGCCGACGACGCCGCGATGCTCGAGCTGCTCGCGCCGCACCGCCCGCACCGCTACGGGTGCTCGGGCTGGTCATGGCCAGCGGGCGGAGGCCCCCGCGCCACGGGCCGCGCGGACGCAGCGAGGACATCACCCGGCTGTGAGCCACTGCACACCGCACCAGCCGGTGCACGGTGGGTCACGGACGTCCCGGGCGCGTCCCGCAGGCGCTCCCGGTGATCGGCGAGAGCGAGCACGCTGACCGGGCGGCGGTGCCGCGCGGGCGCCGCCGTCTGCGACAGGAGGACGGCATGTACGCACGCTCGACCACGCTCACCGGTGCGCCCGCCACCATCGACGACGGCATCGCCCACGTCTGCGACGAGGTCATGCCCGCGATCACCGCGATGCCCGGCTGCATGGGGATGTCGATGCTGGCCGACCGGGCGACCGGCCGGTGCATCGTCACCTCCTCCTGGCGCGACCTCGCCGCCATGCGGAACAGCGCCGACGCCGTCCGCGGGCTGCGCGAGCGCGCCGCGTCGGTGTTCGGCGGCCCGCCCGAGGTGCACGACTGGGAGGTCGCGGTCATGCACCGCCGCTCCGAGTCGCCGTCGGGCGCCGGCTGCCGGGTGACCTGGTTCCGCATGGAGCCCGCCGCCGTCGACCGGGTGCTCGACGCCTACCGCTCGGTGATGGTGCCGCGCATGGAGGACTACCCCGGGTTCTGCAGCGTGAGCCTGTTCCTCGACCGCGAGGAGGGCCTGGCCGCCTCCGCGGTGGTGTTCGAGGACCGCGACTGCATGGAGGCCAGCCGCACCCACGCGCGCGCCAGCCGCGACGACTTCGCCCGCCTCATGAAGGTCGCGATCATCGACGCCGACGAGTTCGACCTCGTCCTCGCCCACCTGCGCGTGCCCGAGACGGTGTGACCCGTCCCGGGCACGCGGGAGGACGGACCTAGACGACGGCGGTGAAGGCCGGCCAGACGTCGTCGGGGCCGGCCGCCACCAGCGCGGCGCCGAGCGTGCGGGACCAGGTCAGCTCGGAGCCGGCCTCGTCGCGCCACGACCAGCAGCGCCGGGTGAGGTGGTGCAGCCGGTGCTCCTGGGTGAACCCGATCGCGCCGTGCACCTGGTGGGCGAGCTTGGCCACCCGCTCCACCGCCTCGCCGGCGCGCACCTTGGCGGCCGCGGCGGCCAGCGGCAGGGTCTCCTCGCCGCGGCCGAGGGCCTGGACGGCGGCGTCGACGAGCGCGGCGGTCGCGGTGACCTCGCCGGCCATCTGCGCGAGCTCCATCTGGATCGCCTGGAACGTGCCCAGCGGCCGGCCGAACTGCACCCGCTCGCCGGCGTACTGCACGGTCCAGGCGAGCACCTGCTGCAGCGCCGCGGAGATCTGCACCGCGCGGGCCAGCGCGTAGCGGGCGCGCAGCTGCGCGGCCCGCGCCGGGTTGAGCAGCGCGCCGGGCACGCCGACGCCGTCGAGCACGAGCGAGCCACGCGGCTCCCCGGCGAGGTTGACCGCGCGCGACGCCGTCAGCCCCGAGGCGTCGACGACGGCGAGCACCGCGCCTTCGATGCCGGCCGGCGGGGTGGCGAGCACCGCGACGTGCCGCGCCACGCCGGCCCACGGGACGTCGGTGGCGGTGCCGGTGAGGACGAAGCGGCCGGGGCCGTCGCCGTCGTCGGAGGGCTCGGCGGACACCGTGCCCTCGAACGCGACGGTCAGCGGCTCGTCGGGCGAGGGCAGGTCAAGGTCGGCGGCCATGAGCGCGGGCCCGGCGACGAGCAGCTGCTCGGCCACCGGCACGGCGCCGGCTCCGGCGGCCAGGGTGCGCACGACCGCGACGGCGTCGGCGAGCTCCCCACCGGACCCGCCGGCCTCCTCGGGCAGCCCGACGCCGGTCAGCCCCGCCTCGGCCAGGGCGGCCCACAGGCCCTCGTCCCACGACCGCTCGGCGGTGAGCACGAACGGCTCGTGCCCGGCGAGGATCTCCCGGACGGTCTCGACCACCAGGTCCTGGTCGCTCATCGGAGTCCCAGCCCTCGCGCCACGATCCCCTTGAGGATCTCGTTGGTGCCGCCGCGCAGCGTGTAGCCCGGCGCGTGCAGCTGTGCCTCGGCCAGCGCCCGCCCGAGCGGGTCGGGGCTGTCCAGCGACGCCGGCACGTCGGCCACCCGGCGCACCTCGTCGACGACGTCCTGCTCGAACGTCGTCCCCACGTCCTTGACCAGCGCGGCCGGGATGTCGGGCAGCTCCCCGCGGTCCAGCGCCGCGGCGATCCGCAGCGACAGCTGGCGCAGCGCCAGCGCCCGCGACGACAGCCGGCCCAGCGTGGCCAGCTGCGCCGGGTCCTGCGTGGCGGCGGCGCGGCGGCCGAACTCCGCCAGCAGCGGCCAGGTGGACAGGAACCGCTCGGGGCCCGAGCGCTCGAACGCGAGCTCCGCGGTCACCTGGTGCCAGCCGGCGCCCTCGGTGCCCAGCAGCATGTCGCCGGGGACGACGACGTCGCTGAACACGACCTCGTTGAAGTGGTGGCCGCCGTCGAGGATGCGGATCGGGTTGACGGCGATCCCCGGCAGCGACAGGTCGACCAGCAGCTGCGTGAGCCCCTGGTGCTTGCCGCGCGGACCTTCCCCGGGCGGGCCGGTGCGCACCAGCACGATCGCGTAGTGCGAGTGGTGGGCGTTGCTCGTCCAGACCTTCGCGCCGTTGACGACGAAGTCGCCGTCGGCGTTGCGGGTGGCGCGGGTGCGGATGGAGGCGAGGTCGGAGCCGCTGTCGGGCTCGCTCATCCCGATGACGAAGTAGCACTCCCCCGCGGCGATGCGCGGCAGGATCTCCTTGCGCTGCGCCTCGGTGCCGTAGCGCAGCAGGTTCGGCCCGGACTGCCGGTCGGCGATCCAGTGCGCGGCCACCGGGGCGCCGGCGGCGAGCAGCTCCTCGGTGACGGCGTAGCGCTCCTGCGCGGTGCGCTCGTGGCCGCCGTACTCCTTCGGCCAGGTCATGCCGAGCCAGCCGCGGGCGCCGAGCTTGCGGGAGAACTCCGGGTCGACGCCGGACAGCCAGGTGTCGACGTGCGTGCTGAAGCTGCCGGCGGCGAGCTCCTCGGCGAGGAACTGGCGCACCTCGAGCCGCACGCGCTCGGCGGCCTCGGACGGTGGCGCGGGCGCCAGGGTGAGCTGGTCGGTGGTCATGCGGTCTCCCACGTCGGCGTGGCAGTGGTCACCGTCGGTTGTACAGGTCACCGACGTGTCGCACCCGCGGGCGGGGGTGTCGGATGTCCCACTCCCGGGACCGCATCCGGCCGTGCATCCGGCCGCGCACCCGACGTGCCCGCGGGTCAGGAGCGGTCGTCGCCCGGGAAGGCGTCGGCGGCGAGCCGCCGCAGCTCCGCGACCGCGTCGCCCGCGACGACCGCCAGCCGCCCGGCCGCCTCGGACACCAGCCGGCGGACGGTCGCCGGGTCGAAGCCGAGGAACTCCCCGATCCCGGCGGCGACGTCGGCCCCCGGGAAGACCGGTGGCGGCTCGGCCCCGGCCCGCTCCGGTGACCAGCGCATCGCGTCCCCGGAGACGGTCAGGTCGGCGCCCGCGCCGTCGAGCGCGTCGGACAGGTCCCCCGGCTCAGGTCCCACGGCCGCCTCCTCGCGGGTGGGCGCCGGCGCGACCGGCGCTACGGGGATGGTCCGCCCGCGGGGACCGGGCGTCCACCGGTCAGGGCAGCCGGGTCAGCGCAGCCGGGTCAGGGCCAGCAGCGCGACGTCGTCGGCCCGGCGCGGCCCGGTGAGCGCGGCGAGCAGCCGGTCGGCCAGCACGCCGGGGTCGGCGTCCCCGCCGTCGCGGGCCGCGTCGGCGGCGACCGTGCGCAGCCGGGCCAGGCCGTCGTCGAGGTCGGCCGTGCGGCTCTCCACCAGCCCGTCGGTGTAGAACACCAGAGTGGCGCCGGGCGCCAGCACGCCGGTCCACTCCGGCGCCGGGCCCGGCGGCGCGCCGAGCAGCCGGCCGGGGACGACGTCGAGCAGCTCGGCCCGCCCGCCGGCGACCACCAGCGGCGGGAGGTGCCCGGCCGAGGCGATACGCAGCGCGCCGGTGGCCGGGTCGAGCCGGGCGAACAGCGCGGTGGCCATCCGCGGCAGGCCGAGCAGCGGCCAGCTGCCGTGCAGCCGGTCGACCAGCTCGGCCGGGCCCGGCCGCTCGGCCAGCAGCGCGCGGTGCACGCTGCGCAGCTGGCCCATCGTGGCGGCGGCGGTG
This sequence comes from Geodermatophilus sp. FMUSA9-8, assembly GCF_037034165.1. Classification (NCBI taxonomy): domain Bacteria; kingdom Bacillati; phylum Actinomycetota; class Actinomycetes; order Geodermatophilales; family Geodermatophilaceae; genus Geodermatophilus; species Geodermatophilus sp. FMUSA9-8. The sequence goes on from NZ_JBAGKE010000007.1 coordinate 142,743, forward strand.
ACGTCGTGGCCGACGACGTCGCCGACGGCCAGCGCCACGTCGCCCTCGGGCAGCGGCACGACGTCGTGGAAGTCGCCGCCGACGTCGGCGCCGCGGCTGCCCGGCAGGTAGCGCGCCGCCACCGCGAGGCCGGGCAGGTGCGGGGGTGCCGGCGGCAGCAGGCTCGCCTGCAGCGTGTGCGACGTCCGCGACTCCAGCTCGAAGCGCGCGGCGACCTCCATGCCCTGCGCCATCTGCAGCGCCAGCTGCTCGGCGGTGTCGACGTCGGCCTCGGTGAACGAGCCGCGCCGGACGTCGTTGCCCAGGGTGATGACCCCGAGCGGCTGGTTGTCGACCACCAGCGGCACGCAGATCAGGTCGGTGACCTCCAGCGCCCGCGAGATCGCCAGGTGGCCGGGGCCGGAGGTGAACCGCGCCCGCTGGGCCTCGTCGATGCCGCGCAGCCACACCGTCCGGCGGCCGACCATCGCCTGCACGCTCGGGTGGGAGCCGTCGCGGCGCGGCAGGTGCACGTCGCGCAGCTCCTCGATGAGCGACCGGCGCGTCGGGTCGGCGTGCGCGACCACCGGCTCGGTCAGGCCCTGCTCGGTGACCAGGTCGATGACGCACATGTCGGCCAGCCGCTCCACCGCCAGCCGGGCGAGGCCCTCGCTGGTCTCGGCGACCCCGTGGCCGGCGGCCATCAGCCGCGCGGCGTCGAGCAGGAACGCCGAGCGGGCGGCCTGCCGGGCGGTCTCCTCGTGCAGCCGGACCCGCTCCAGCGCCTGCCCGGCCTGGCGGCCGAGGGTGGCGAGCAGGTCGGCGTCGGCGGGCGCGAGCGACCCCCGCGTGCCGGGCTCGGCGAGGCTGATGAGGTCGCTGTCGTCGGTGACGCCGAGGACGAGCACCAGCGCCCCGAGGTGCCGGTCGTCGGTGGCCGACACCGGCACGACGACGACCGCCTCCTGCCCGGCCTCCGCCAGCAGCTCCGCCAGCAGCGGCCAGCGCCCCCGCAGCCCGGGGCCCAGCGGCACCGTGCGCACCCCGCCGGTGCGCACCAGCTCCGCGCCCGCGCCGGCGGCCTCGGCCATGGCCTCGAGCAGGTCCGGCCCCAGGCCGTCGGCCGAGGCGAGCTCGACCGGCACCGGCCGGCCCTCGACCGGGCGGCCATCGACCGGGCGGCCATCGACCGGGCGGCCCGGCCCGCCCGCGGCCAGCCACAGTCCGGCGCCGCCGGCCTGCACCGCCTGCCGCGCCCGGCGGACGACGACGTCGGCGACGTCCGCGGGCGAGGCGGCGGCCGCGAGCTCGGACACCACCCGGTGCAGCGTCCGGGCGCGCGCCTCGGACTCCTCGGCCGACCGCTGCGCGGCGAGCAGCGCCCGCTCGTAGCGCCGCCGCGAGGTGGCCTCGAAGACGGTGGCGCGGACCAGCAGCGGCCGCCCCTCGTCGTCGCGGACCTCGACGGCGTTGACCAGGCACGGCAGCACCGACCCGTCGGCGCGCACGATGTCGAGCGCCACCTCGCGCACCGCGCCCTGCAGCCGCAGCAGCGGCGCCAGGTGCGTCTCGTAGTAGACCCGCCCACCCGCGCTCAGCAGGTCCGGCAGCCGGCTGCCGCGGATCTCGTCGGGGGCGCGGCCGGTCCAGGAGCAGAAGGTGCCGTTGACCTTGACGACCCGCCCGTCCGGGACCATCGACAGGTACCCGCAGGGCGCGTTCTCGTAGAGGTCGGCGGGGTCCTCCTCCAGCAGCCGCGCCAGCCCGCCCGTTCCGTGCTCCCCCTCCACCGGTGCTCCCTCAGGTCCGCGAGAGGAACGCCCGGATTGCCGCCACCGTCTCCTCCGGCGCGGACAGGTGCGGGCAGTGGCCGGTGGCCGCCAGCTGGTGGAAGACGCTGCCGGGCACGTGCGCGTGCACGTACCGGCCGACCGGCTCGGGCGCGATCGTGTCGTCGGTGCACTGCAGCACGAGCGTGGGCACGGTGACGGCGGGCAGGTCGGCGCGGCTGTCGGAGAGGAACGTGACCCGCGCGAACTGGCGGGCCACCCCGGGGTCGGTGCGGCAGAAGCTCTGCTGCAGCTCCGCGGCGACCTCGGGGTTGCCGGGCCCGGCGACGACCGGGGCCAGCGCCGCCGACCAGAGGTCGGGGTCGCTGTCGAGGGAGTCCAGCAGGCCCGCGATGTCGGAGCGGCTGAACCCGCCGGTGTAGCCGTCGTCGTCGACGTAGCGCGGGCTCGGCCCCACCATCACCAGCGCCCCGAACAGCTCGGGCGCCCGACGGACGGCGAGCACACCGATCATCGCGCTCACCGAGTGGCCGACCAGCACGACGTCGGAGAGGCCGAGCTCGCGGCAGATCGCGACGACGTCGTCGGCGTACCCGTCCAGCGAGGCGTAGCGCCGCGGGTCGTAGGCGCCGACGTCGGACGAGCCGCAGCCGACGTGGTCGAAGGTGACGACCCGGTGGTCGACGGAGAAGGACGGCACGACGGCCCGCCACATCGCCTGGTCGCAGCCGAAGCCGTGTGCCAGCAGCATGGGCCGACCGGTCGGCGGGCCGCTCACGCGCACACAGTTCCGCGTGATCACGCTCACCGGACCGACCGTAACGGACGCCGCCGTCTGTGTCCCCGTCCCGCTCCACACCGGCGCGGGCCCGCAGGTCAGCGAGGTGCCCGGCCGGCGGGGGCGCCGGGGCGCAGACGCCGGCAGCCGGGTGCCGGGCGCGACGACGGGCCCGGCACCGGGTTCACCAGCGGGAGGTGCCGCAGTCGCGGCAGCGCTTCTTGGCCGTGGTGGTCTCGCCCTGGCAGTTCGGGCAGGACCAGGTGGCCCGGTCGGTGGTTCGCTCGGTCGGTCGCTCGGTGACGGTCGTGGTCATCTCTTCTCCCCTGTCGTCCGGGAGCCCCCGACGGTAGGCAGCCGGGATGACGGGGAGATGTCCTGCGGGTTGCGGAAGGTTCCGGATCTCCCCTGACTCCGCCTCCATCCCGCCACGGGGCGCTGGCGGCGCACTGGGAACGGGCTGCAAGCCGGCTCCCCAGTCGCGGCCCAGTCCCCTGCAGGCGGCGGGCGGGAGCGTCCTCCCCAGCGAGCCGGACCACGGCTCCCCCCCGAGGAGGCACTGCCATGACCCGCACCCGCCTGACCCGCACGCTGCTCCGCACCGCCGTCCCCGTGGCCGCGGTGGCCACGGTCCTGGGCACCGCCGGCACCGCGTCGGCCGACTCCTACGCCTACAACGCCTACGACACGGACTACAACGGCTACTACGACCAGTACGCCTTCGACGACAGCGGCGACGGGTACGAGGACACCTGGGCGATCGACTGGGACGAGAACGGCTACGTCGAGCAGGTCGCCGTCGACACCGACGGGGACGGCTGGGCCGACACGTTCGCCTTCGACAGCGACGAGGACGGCTACAGCGAGGAGGTCGGCGTCGACACGACCTACAACGGCCTCCCCGACGTGTGGGGCGCCGACAGCGACTACGACGGCTTCATCGACGCCGTGGCCTACGACTACGACGACGACGGCTACGCCGACTGGTCGGAGGCCGCCGTGCCCTCCTCCTACGCCTACGCGACGGTGACGTACGTCTTCGCCGAGGCCGACGGCTGGGCCTACTGGGAGGTCGGCGTGGAGTACGGCTACGGCCTGACCGGCGACCACGACAACGGCAGCACCGGCATCGCCGCACCGGAGTCGGGCACGGTCGAGTTCTCCGGCAACTCGGCCGACGACGACGCCGTCTCCGACGCCTTCGCGGAGGCCCTGCGCACCCTGTTCTGACCGGGCCGATGAGTCCGGGGGCCGGCGCCGGTCGGGAGGACGTGAGCACCCTCCTCCTCGTCCCCGGCGCCGGCGGCCGCGCCTGGTACTGGCACCGCCTGGTCCCCGAGCTGGCGAGCCGCGGGCACCGGGCGGTGGCCGTCGACCTGCCGGCCGGCGACGACGCCGCCGGCCTGGAGCGCTACGCCGCGGTGGCGACGGCCGCCCTGGACGCGGCGGCCGGGAGCCCCCGGGACGACGACGGCGACGGGGACGTCGTCGTGGTCGGGCAGTCGATGGGCGGGCTGACCGCGCCGCTGGTGGCCGCGCGCCGGCCGGTGCGGCTGCTGGTCCTGCTCAACGCGATGGTCCCGCGGCCCGGCGAGACCGGCGGGGAGTGGTGGGAGGCGGTCGGCCAGGCCGCCGCCCGCGCGGAGCTCGCCCGCGCGCAGGGCCGCCCCGAGGACGACGTCGACTCCGACTTCTCCCACGACGTCCCGCCGGAGGTCTGGGCGGCCGGCGCGGACGAGCCGTTCGCGCAGTCGGGCACGCCGTTCGCCGAGCCGTGGCCGCTGCGCGCCTGGCCCGACGTGTCCACCCGCGTCCTGGCCGGGCGGGACGACCGGTTCTTCCCGCCGGCCCTGCAGCGGCGGGTGGCCCGCGAGCGGCTGGGCCTCGACGTCGACGAGGTGCCGGGCGGGCACCTGTGCGCGCTGAGCCGGCCGGCCGAGCTGGCGGAACGCCTGGACGGGCTCGTGCGGGAGACGACACGCCCGCACGCGTGACGCGCGGCCCGCGACGGCGCAGGATGGACGGCCGCCCGTGGTGCCGGTCATCCGGTACCGCGTGGTCCGATCGCCACCCCGAGCACGAGGGAAGTGCATTGCCGGCCACCCCGTCCGACGTCGTCCCCGACCCAGAACTGGCCCGCGAGCAGGAGTACGTCAGCGACCTCTACGCCCGGCTCGACGCCGCCCGGGCCCTGGCCGAGCAGCGGTGGAGGCAGGCGATCACCTGGCCCGCCGTCGACCCGCAGGCGCTGCAGGAGCGCGACGCGACCGTCCGCTTCCACGGGGAGCGGATGGTCGCCCTCGACGCGGCCGAGGCGGGCCTGTGCGTGGGCCGCATCGACCGCGAGGACGACGGCGGCTCGCTCTACGTCGGCCGCATCGGCCTGCCCGCCGACGACGCGGGCGGCGACCCGGCGCTGGTCGACTGGCGCGCGCCGGCCGCGCGGCCGTTCTACGTGGCCACGCCCGTGCACCCGCTGGGCATCGTCCGGCGCCGGCACATCCGCACCCGCGGGCGCACCGTCGTCCGCCTCGACGACGAGCTGCTGACCACCGGCATCGCCGGGTCGGGGCTGACCGGCGAGGCGGCGCTGCTGTCGGCGCTGGACGCCTCGCGCACCGGCCGGATGACCGACATCGTGCGCACCATCCAGGCCGAGCAGGACCGGATCATCCGCAGCGACGCCGCCGGCGTGCTCGTCGTCCAGGGCGGGCCGGGCACCGGCAAGACGGCGGTGGCGCTGCACCGGGCCGCCTACCTGCTCTACACGCACCGCGAGCGGCTGGCCCGCCGCGGCCTGCTCGTCGTCGGCCCGACGCCGACCTTCCTGCGCTACATCGCCGACGTGCTGCCCTCCCTCGGCGAGACCGGCGTGCTGCTGGCCGGGCTGGGGCAGCTGCGGCCGGGCCTGGACGCGCGCGGCGAGGAGTCGCCGGAGACCGCGGCGGTCAAGGGACGGCTGGAGATGGTCGACGTGCTGCGCGCCGCCGTCCGCGACCGGCAGGTGGTGCCCGACGCGCCGGTCGAGGTCGTCGTCGACGGCTTCCCGCTCAAGCTGCGGCCGATCGACGTCAGCCGGGCGCAGGCCGCCGCCCGCAAGGCCGACCCGCTGCACAACCTGGCCCGGCCGGTGTTCGTGCGCCGGGTCGTCGACCTGCTGACCCGCCGCTACGTCGACCGCATCGGCGCCGGAGTGCAGGCCGGGCCCGACCTGCTCGACCGGGAGGACGTCGCCGCGCTGCGGAGCGAGGTCGCCCAGGACCCCGGCGTGCGCTCACTGCTCGCGCGGCTGTGGCCGGTGCTCACGCCCGAGCGGCTGCTCACCGACCTCTACGCCGACCCCGCGCGGATCGCCACGGCCACCCCGGGTTGGTCCGACGCCGACCGGGCGCTGCTGCACCGCCCGCGCCCGTCGTCCGCCCACCCAGCGGCGTGGACCCCGGCCGACGTGCCGCTGCTCGAGGAGGCCGAGGAGCTCCTCGGGTTCGACGACAGCGCGCAGCGGGCCCGCGCCGACCGCGACCGGCAGCGCGATCTCCGGCGGGCGCAGGAGACCCTCGACGTGCTGCACGGCTCGCGGTCGGTGGACCTCGAGGACGAGCACCTGGAGGCCGAGGTGCTCAGCGCCGGCGACCTGCTGTCGGCCGAGGACCTCGCCGACCGGCAGCGCGAGGTCGACCTGCGCACCACCGCCGAGCGGGCGGCCGCCGACCGCACCTGGACCTTCGGGCACGTGGTGGTCGACGAGGCGCAGGAGCTCTCGCCGATGGCGTGGCGGCTGCTGGTGCGCCGCTGCCCCACCCGGTCGATGACCGTCGTCGGCGACGTCGCGCAGACCGGCAGCCTGGCCGGCACCGACCGGTGGGAGGCGGTGCTCACGCCGCACGTCGGCAACGCCTGGCGGCTGGAGGAGCTGACCGTCAACTACCGGACGCCGGCCGAGGTGATGGCCGTGGCCGCCGACGTGCTCGCCGCGACCGGCACCGGCCTCACGCCCCCGCGGTCGGTGCGCACCGGCGGGCCGCCGCCGGTCGCGGAGGTGACCGGCGAGTCGGGCCTGGCGTCGCGGGCGGCGTCGGTCGGGGCGGACCTGGCCGCCGGCGAGGGGACGACGGCGCTGGTCGTGCCGCCGGGCCGTCGCGACGAGGTGGTCGCGGCACTGGCGGAGCTGCGACCGGACGTGCAGTCGGGCCCGGACGCGGACTCCTCGCTCGGGCCGGTCGTGCTGCTGCCGGGCGAGGCCAAGGGGCTGGAGTTCGACTCGGTGGTCGTCGTGGACCCGCAGGGCGTGCTCGACGAGGGCGTGCGCGGACTCAACGACCTCTACGTGGCGCTGACCCGGGCCACCCAGCGGCTGACGGTGCTCGCCCCCGGTCCGCTGCCGGCCGTGCTCGGGACGCTGGAGCCGGCGGCGGCCTAGTCCTCTCGAGCGGAGTCGTGCTCTGCCCACGGGGACGGGGCAGAGCACGACCGCGCCGCGGAGGCAGGTGTCCCCGGCCGGGTCGTGCTCTGCACACCGGTGCGTGCAGAGCACGACCCGGCCGGAGAGGACCAGGCGGTCCAGGAGGCAGGGCCGCTCAGGAGGCAGGGCCGCTCAGGAGGGCTGGGCTGCTCAGGAGGTCGCGGCCGCCGGCCGGAGGACGACGCCGCTGGCCGGGCGGGCCGGGATGCGGTGCAGCGCGATGGTGAGGTCCTGGTCGTCCGGGATGTCGAACGGCGCCGCCGCCAGCCGCGGGGCGAGGGTCGCCAGCAGCGCGACGGTGATCCGCTCGCCCGGGCAGCGGTGGTTGGTGCGCGGGTCGCCGCCGCCCTGCGGCACCAGCTCGAACTCGCCGATCTCCCGGCCGAGGAACCGCTCGGGCCGGAAGGCGTAGGGATCCTCCCACAGCGCCGGGTCGTGGTTCTGCCCGTACAGGTCGAGCAGCACCATCGAGTTCTCCCGGATCGTCTCCCCACCGAACTCCAGCCGCTGCGGCGCCCGCCCGCCGATGAACGGCGCGAAGGGGTAGAACCGGCGCACCTCGTGCGCCCACGCCTCGGCGAACCCGGGATCGGCCGAGGCGAGCTTCCCGCGGTACCCGGGCCAGCGGGCCAGCGCGTGCCCGCTGAAGGCCATGAACCAGGCGACCGCCGTCGTCGGGCGGATGACGTTGAGCAGTTCGACGGCGGCCACCCGCGGGTCGAGCAGCGAGTCGTCGGCGTCGCGGTGCGCCGACACCACGGCCAGCACCGACCCCTCCGGTGCGGCGAGCTCTCCCGCCCGCACGCGCTGCACGACGTCGGCCAGCCAGCGCTCGCGCCGGCCGCGCGCCCGCCGCGCCCGCCAGTGCCGGGGCCCGCCGGTGGCGAAGCCGTCGACCATCGCGAGCAGGTCCCGGGTCAGGGCCGGCACCTCGGTGTCGGTCACGGGGATGCCGGCCCAGCGGGTGACCGACCCGGCGATCACCTCCGCGGAGGCGTCGAAGAGCACCACCTCCGGCCGGGTGGCCCAGTGGCGCACGGCGTCGTCCCAGGCGGCCGCCGTCCGCTCCGCGAGGGCGTCGATGCCGGCGCCGTCCATGAGCATCGCCACGAACATCGCCTTGCGGACGCGGTGCGCCTCGCCGTCGAGGGTGTGCACCGCGCCCTTGCCGAACAGCGTGCCCTGCACCGGTTCGGGGATGGCGTGCGAGCGGCGCACGTGGTCCTCGTCGTAGAGGAACCGGGCGGCGTCGGGGCCCTCGATGCCCACCGCCGGCAGCCCGCCCAGCCGCGTGCCGACCGCCTGCACGCCGCGGGCACGGCGCAGGTCCGGCAGCCAGGCGTACCCCTTGGTCAGCAGGGCGATCGAGTTCTCCAGGCGCATGGCCCGGCGGGTTCCCCGACCGGCCGGAGGCCAACCGCCCGGCCGGGACCGACCGCCCGGCCGCTCAGCCGGGGCGCTGGGACTGCAGGCGGTCGTCGCGCGGCTCGCTGGCGGCGTCGGCGGGGCCGTCGGAGGCGTCCGCGCCGTCGCGGCGCCCCGCCGACCGCCCGTGACCGAGCCGGCGCAGCAGCGCGCCCACCTCGGCGGCCGCCGACGTCGTCGCCGCGCCCTCCGGCAGCCGCGCGGCCACCTGCTGCAGCGCCTCGGCGAGGTCGCGCTCGTCGGCGTCGAGCATGCCGCGGTAGGCGGGGTCGAGCAGGTAGCCGGTGGGCGGGGTGGACAGGCAGCCGATGAGGTCGAGCAGCACCTCGAGCCGGCGCGCGGCCTCGGCGGGCGGGGTGCCGCCGCGCGACATCGCGACCGTCTCCACGTCCTGCTCCCACAGGCGGCTGCGGGCGGCGTCCTCCCGGAGCGCGAGCACGGTGCCGGTGCGGTACCGGGGCTCGCGGCCGGGCCCGGAGACGGCGCTGCGCACCTGGTGGGCGATGCGGATGAGGTCGTCGTCGAGCATCGAGGTGCCCACGAACAGCACGTGCCGGGTGAGCAGCAGCGAGTGCAGGACGCCGGCCAGCGCGGCCCGGGAGTCGCCGAGTTGCAGGTACTCCTCGCGCGTGAGGACGACGCTCTCCGGGTGCGCGGCGTCGCCGTGCAGCTTGAGCAGCCACGGCTTGCCGGGCCGGGCCTCGTCGTAGGGCAGCACCGACAGCTCCCGGCCGATGTCGGCGGCGGCGAGCTCCACCAGCGGGTCGTAGTTCGTCGTCACGAACTCCTGCACCGGGAGGTCGGCGATCAGCGCGTGCGCCAGCGCGTAGGGCCCGGGGCCGAAGCGGTCCTGCACGAACTCCTGCAGCCGGTCGCGGCCGAGCTCGCGGGCCAGCAGCGCCGCGGAGTCCTGCGGCGGCAGCTGCGCGAGCCCGGCGCGGAGGTCCGCGTCGAGGCCGGAGCGGCCGGCGAGCTCGCCGAGCAGCTGCTCCCAGGTGGGCAGGCCGGCCGCGGCGCTCACCCCCGCGCCGATGAACAGCGCCAGCTGGCCGCGCCGCGCACGCTCGCCCAGCTGCTCGGCGAGCGTGTGCAGCGTGTCCGGCAGGTCCCAGCCGGTGTCCTCGCCGCGGCGGATGCGCTGGGCGGCGGCGAGGTCGCTGGGCCCGCGCAGCACCAGCGCGACGTCGAAGCCGTGCTCGTCGGCGGCCTCGCGCAGCACCGGCAGCAGCTGCTGCAGCAGGTCCCCGCGCCGCCCGGCCGCCCCGCCCCAGCCGGTGCCCAGCGCCGGCAGCCCGACCAGCCGGCGCGCCCGGCCGTGCACCGGCTCGGTCACCTCCCGGCGGGCGACGGCGGCCAGCGCCTCCCGGGCGCCGTCGAGCAGCCAGTCCAGGCCGCGGCCGCAGTCGTCCACGGTGTCGAGCAGCCACGCCTGGCGCGGGCCCTCCCCCGGCACGGCCAGCACCCGCTCGTCGCCGGACCACGCGAGGTCCACGCAGACGCCCTCGTCGTCCTCCTCGGCGACCAGGTCGGCCGGCAGCAGGTCCCGCCAGCTCGCGGCCACCCGCAGCGTGCGGCCGGTGGGCACCAGGACGTCATCGCAGGTCAGGCGGGTGAGGTCGGCGCCGACGACGAAGACGTGTCCACTCACGCCCCTCCCCTACCCACCCCACCCCCGCGGCGGAACGGGACCGGGGCGTTCCGCCTCAGGCGCTGCCGCAGCCCCCGGCCGAGCAGGCGCAACCGCCGCAGCCGAGCGGGCGCGCGGGCGCCGGCTGCCGCGCCACCGTGCGCAGCCCGGCCGCGGCGACCAGCAGCGGCACCCCGGCCACCCCGGTGGCCAGCGCCGCGACGACGGTGGCGACGTCGGCTGCGCGGCCGGTGCCCTGCACCAGCGCGGTGGCGGCCAGCAGGCCGCCGGCCAGCAGCGCCCACACCAGCAGCGCCAGCCCGCCCCGCCGGGCCGCGCCCCCGCGGGCCAGCGCGACGGCGGCCGCGCCGACGAGCGCCAGCGGCACCCCGAGCAGCAGCACCCAGCCGGTGAGCGGGGCGGAGACGGCGGCGACGGCGACCGCGGCCAGCCCGCCGGCGACGGCGAGCCCGCCGGGCACCGCCGACCCGGCCCGGAGCAGCTGCGCGCCGCGGGCGGCGGCGAGCACGCCGAGCGCACCCAGCAGCAGGCGGGCGCCGAGGTCGCCGGTCAGCACCGCGACGACGGCCACGACGGCCACGACGAGCAGCGCGACGCCGAGGGCGGCCCGCAGCGGCCAGGCGCGGCGGGCGGCCTCCTGCTCGGTCGGCGCGGCCGCCGCCGTCCGTCCCGGGGTCCGTGCTGCCGTACCTGCTGCCGTGCGTGCTGCCGTCGGGGTCGCCACGGAGGCCAGTGTCCCGCATCCGCCGGCCGCGGTGTCGGCGCACCCGGCGGGCGGGGCGGGGGCGTGCGACGCTGCACCGGCCGCGCAGCCCGCCGCGGTCCGGGACGACGGGAGGCGCGTGGCCGAGGAGGTGGCCCCCGCCGTCCGGCGTGCCGCGCACAGCCCTGCACTGCGGCACACCGCCCGCGCCGGCCTGCTCGGGTACGCGCTCATCCACCTGCTCGTCGCCTGGCTCGCGCTGCAGCTGGCGTGGGGCCTGGGCCGGGCGCGCACCGCCGGGCGCTCCGCCGACTCCGCCGGGGCCCTCGACGTGCTGGCCGAGTCCCCGCTCGGCGACGGCCTGCTGTGGGTGCTCGCCGCGTCGCTGGCCGGGCTGTGCCTGTGGCAGGCGGTGGAGGTGCTGCGCCACCACCGCGGGGTGCCGCCGCCGGGACCGCGCCGCCGCGAGGCGCTCGGGCAGCTCGGCAAGACCGTCGGGACGGCACTGCTCTACGGGTTCCTCGCCGTCTCCGCCGTCCGCGCCGCGCTGGGCGTGCGGTCGGGGCGCCGTGCGGAGGAGGAGACGGTGCGCGGCGTGCTCGGCTGGCCCGGCGGCCAGGTGCTCGTGGTCGCCGTCGCGCTGGTCGTCGTCGGCATCGGCGCCTACCACGTGCGCAAGGGCTGGCGGTCGGACTTCCTGGGCGAGATCGAGCTGTCCACCGTCTCCCCCGCCCTGCGCGCGCTCACCCACCGCACCGCCCAGGCCGGGTTCGTGCTCAAGGGCGTCGCGCTGGTGCTCGTCGGTGCGGTGGTCGGCTGGGCGGCGGTCACCGTCGACGCCGACAGCGCCACCGGCCTCGACGGCGCCCTGCGCACCGTGGCCACCTCACCGGTCGGGCCGGCCGCGCTGACCGTCGTCGCCACCGGGCTGGCCGCCTTCGCCGGATACCTCCTGGCGCGCGCTCGGCACCCCGTCGGCTGAGCCCGGGCGCTCGACCCGCGCGGTGATCGTCTCCGTGCCACGCTGAGCGGCGCACGGGGGTGCGACGACGGGAGGTCGGACGATGAGCGGTACGGGGTCGGTGACGGGCGCGGCCGGCCGCGCGGGCAACAGCGACGCGCTGGAGAACCTGGCCCGGGTCGGGCTGATCGCCTACGGCGTCGTCCACCTGCTCATCGCCTGGCTGTCCCTGCAGCTGGCGTGGGGCGGCGGCGGCCAGTCCGCCGACCAGTCAGGCGCGCTGGCCACCCTCGCGGACTCGCCGGTGGGCAAGCCGCTGCTGTGGGTGCTCGCGATCGGCCTGGTCGCGCTGGCGCTGTGGCAGGCCGCGGAGGTGTTCCGCTGGCGGTCGGGCTGGTCGGCGTCGGGCGACCAGCGGAAGAAGGCGCTCGGCCGCTCGGGCAAGGCGGTGGCCAAGGCGATCGTCTACCTCGTCCTCGCGGTCGCCGCGTTCCGCGCCGCGACCGGCGGCGGGCAGTCGAGCTCGGGTCAGCAGCAGCAGACCGCGGCCGGCGTCTTCGGCTGGCCCGCCGGGCGCTGGCTGGTCGGGCTGGTCGGCCTGGTCGTCGTCGGCGTCGGGATCTACCACGTGGTCAAGGGCGTGACGAAGAAGTTCCTCGAGCAGGTCGACCTCTCCTCGGCGCCGCAGTCGGCGCGCCGGACGGTCACCCGCCTCGGGCAGGTCGGCTACCCGGCCAAGGGCGTCGCGCTCGGCGTGGTCGGTGCGCTGTTCGTCTGGGCCGCGGTCACCTTCGACCCCGCCAAGGCCTCGGGCCTCGACGGCGCCATGCGCACCATCCTCGACGCGCCGTTCGGCCGGGTCCTGCTCACGCTGGTCGCGTTCGGCATCGCCGCGTTCGGCGCCTTCTGCTTCGTCCGGGCCCGCTACCCCGAGCGGACGTGACGGGCGGGCTCCTCGCCCGGGTGCACCGCGCGGTCACGGCCGCCCGCGATGTCACCGACCACCCGGTCCTGCGCGCGCTCGCCCGGGTCGGGCTGGTCGCCTACGGCATGGTGCACCTGCTCATCGCCTGGCTGACCTGGCGGGTGTCCCGCGGGGCGGAGGAGGCCGACGCCGACCAGACCGGCGCGCTGCACGCGGTCGCCGGCACGCCCGGCGGCGGGGCGCTGCTCTGGGCGATCGGGCTGGGCCTGCTGGCGCTGGCGCTGTGGCAGGCCGGCGAGGTGCTGCTCTGGTGGCGCGGCCTCCTCGACCCGGCGCACCGCGTCCGCACCGCCGTCGTCTGCGCCAAGTGCCTGGCGAAGGCCGCCGTCTACGCCGTCCTGGGCGTCACCGCGCTGCTGTTCGCCGTCGGGGTGGAGTACGAGGCCGGCGCGCGGCTGCGGGAGCTCACCGGCGAGACGCTCGAGGTGCCCGGCGGCGCGGTGGCCGTGGGTGCGGCGGCGGTCGGCATCGTCGCCCTCGGCCTCTACTCGCTGTGGCGCGGGGCCACCGGCGGCTTCATGAAGGACGTCGACCTGCCCGCCGCCCCCGACCGGTTCGAGCCGGTGATCGAGGTGATCGGCCGGGTCGGGTACGCGGCCAAGGGCGTGGCGTTCGGCGTCGTCGGTGTGCTGCTGTTCCGCGCCGCGACGACGGCCGACGTCTCCACCGCCACCGGCCTCGACGGCGCGATGACGGCGATCGGCCGCACGGGCGCGGGCCCGGCGCTGCTGGCCGTCGTCGCGGCCGGCTTCGCCGCGTTCGGCGTGTACGCCCTGGCCCGCGCCCGCTATCCCGACCGCGACCCGTCGTCCTAGGTGCGGGGGCCGCCGGCGACGTAGACGACCTGCCCGGACACGAAGCCCGCGCCCTCGCTGACGAAGAACGAGACGGTGTGCGCGATGTCCTCGGGCACCCCGGCGCGGGCCACCGGGATGGCGGCGGCCCGCTCGGCCACGTACTCGTCCCAGTCGCGGCCGATCCGCTCGGCGGTCGCCTTGGTCATCTCGGTCTGGATGAAGCCCGGCGCGATCGCGTTGGCGGTGACGCCGAACTTGCCCAGCTCGATCGCGAGGGTCTTGGTGAAGCCCTGCAGGCCGGCCTTGGCGGTGGCGTAGTTGGCCTGGCCGCGGTTGCCGAGCGCCGAGGTGCTCGACAGGTTGACCACGCGGCCCCACTTCGCATCCACCATGTACTTCTGGCAGGCGCGTGCCATGAGGAACGAGCCGCGCAGGTGCACGTGCATGACCAGGTCCCAGTCGGCGTCGCTCATCTTGAACAGCATGTTGTCGCGGGTGACGCCCGCGTTGTTGACCAGGACGACGGGCGGGCCGAGCTCGGCGGCGATCCGGTCGACGGCGGCCTGCACCTGCTCGGCGTCGCCGACGTCGGCCCCCGCCCCCAGCGCCCGCCCGCCGGCGGCCTCGACGGCCTGCACGGTGTCGGCGGTGGAGGCCTCGTCGAGGTCGAGCACGGCGACGGCGAACCCGTCAGCGGCCAGGCGCAGCGCGGTGGCCGCGCCGATGCCGCGGGCGGCGCCGGTGACGATCGCGACGCGGGCGGGGGACTCGCTCATGGGGAGGCTCTCCTCGGGGTCGGGGGCTGCCGGCCGATCATGCCGGTCAGCCCCCGGACACGCCGGGCGAGGGTGTCACACGCCGATGCGGTGTTACACGCGCTCCAGCACGGCGGCCAGGCCCTGCCCGCCGCCGATGCACATCGTCTCCAGGCCGTAGCGGGCACCGCGGCGGTCCATCTCGCGGGTCAGCGTGGCGAGGATGCGCCCGCCGGTGGCGCCGACCGGGTGGCCGAGGGAGATGCCCGAGCCGTTGACGTTCATCCGCTCGGAGTCGGACTCGGTGAAGCCCCACTCGCGGGTCACCGCGAGCACCTGGCTGGCGAAGGCCTCGTTGAGCTCGATGAGGTCGATGTCGGAGAGCTTCAGGCCGGCCAGCTCGAGCGCCTTCGCCGTCGCGGGCACCGGGCCGATGCCCATGGTCCGCGGCGGGACGCCGGCCACCGCCCAGGACACGACCCGCGCCAGCGGCCGCAGCCCGTACTCGGCCGCCTTCTCCGGCGAGGTGACCACGCAGACGGCGGCGCCGTCGTTCTGCCCGCTGGCGTTGCCGGCGGTGACGGTGGCCTCCGGGTCGTCCTTGCCCATGATCGGGCGGAGCTTCGCGAGGGTCTCGACGTTCGAGTCGGGACGGATGTGCTCGTCGCGCTCGACGACGGTGTCGCCCTTGCGGCCCGTGATGGTCACCGGGACGACCTCGTCGGCGAAGCGGCCCTCGGCCGTGGCGGCGGCGGCGCGCTGGTGGCTGCGGACGGAGTACTCGTCCTGCTCCTCGCGGCTGATCGAGTACTCGCGGCGCAGGTTCTCGGCGGTCTCGAGCATGCCGCCGGGCACCGGGTGGTTGACGCCGCCGGCGGTGACGCGACCGCGGGCCAGGCCGTCCTGCAGCAGCACGCCGGGGCCGGCCTTGACGCCCCAGCGCATGGCGGTCGAGTAGAACGGCGCGTTGCTCATCGACTCCGCCCCGCCCGCGAGGACGACGTCGGCGGCGCCGGTCTGCACCGACATGGCGGCGTAGAGGACAGCCTGCAGGCCCGAGCCGCAGCGGCGGTCGATCTGCAGCCCCGAGGCGGTCACCGGCAGCCCGGCGTTCAGCGCGGCGACGCGGCCGATCGCCGGCGCCTCCATGGTCGGGTAGCAGTGGCCGAGCAGGACGTCGTCGACCGACTCCGGCGGCAGACCGGTGCGCTGCATGAGCGCCTCGATGACGGTGGTGGCGAGGTCCTGCACGGGCACGTCCCGCAGGGACCCCCCGAAGCCCCCGACCGGGGTCCGCAGCGGCTCACAGATGACCGCGTCACGCACGGCGTCCTCCTCGGCTCCGGCGGGCACGGTCCCGCACCGACGCCGAGTGTGCTCCCCGCCGCAGGGAGCCGCGCAGCCAGGTTCAGGCGGCGCCGGCGGTGCCCGGGTGGACGGTCTCGCAGCCCAGCAGCTCCCACAGGCCGGTGACCTGCAGCGCCCGGGTGACCGCGCGGGTGGCGACCAGGACGCGCATCGGGACGCCGGCCTGGTCGGCGGTGCGGTGGGCGACGGCGAGGGCGGACAGGCCGGCGGAGTCGAGGAAGGTGACCGCCTCGAGGTCCACGGTCACGCCGCGCGGGCGGTCGGCGAAGGCGCCGTCGAGCGCCCGGCGCAGGGCCGGGGCGGTGGAGCAGTCCACCTCGCCGGCGCAGACGATGCGCACGGCGCCGTCCACCGGGATGGCGTCGACGGTGAGGAGTTCGCTGGTGGGCCCAGGGGAGACAGTGGTCACGGTGCGCCTCTCGGTCGAGGGCGAACCCGTGCGGAGGACAGCGGCTGGTCAGCCGTACCAAAGCGCGGAGTCCGGGAAGGACGAGCACGGCTGATGTTGAACCGCACCTCGGACGGTAGGCGCGGGTCAGGTGGGGCGCAAGGGTCCCGCCGGTGTGTCCCCCGCGCGACACCGGCCGCTCACCTGCGGCGGGACGACGGCGACCGCCTCCTCCGCGGGGCGGGGATACTGGTCGCCGTGAACGGTCGGTTGGCCCTGGCGGGCGTGGTCTGGGCGGCGGTCTCGGTCGCCGCGTTCGTCGCCATCGGCAACGTGATCGTGGCCGCCGGCCTGGTCGTGTTCGGGCTCGTGCTCCTCGTCGTGCTGGGAATGGCCAGCGACTGGGACAGCCACCCGGACTTCGAGGAGCGCGAGCGGTACCGCTCGCGCCGGCGCAAGGACAAGTGGGACCGCAACGCCGGCGTCCGCGCCCGCGACCGGCAGCGCTGGGAGGCCCACCAGGCCCGCCAGGCGGAGAAGGCCGCGCGCCGGCCCCAGCAGGACTGAACGCGACCGGGCACGGGACGCCCGGAGGACGGCGGGTGTCCGGAAAACCCGTGGACGGCGTCCGCGGGGTGGTCCTACGGTCGTCGTCATGCGCCTCTGAGTCCTCCCGCGACCGAGTCCTGCCGCGTCCTCGCTGACGCCCGCGGGTCGAGCCCCGGCTCCCCGCTCCCCTCCCGCCCGTCCCCCGGGCGCGCCCCTGCCTGGCTGCCGGCTGCCCGCGGCCGGTCCGACCTCCACCCGGAGGCCCCCGTGTCACGTCCCCTGCGTCCCCTCTCCCCCGCGGCCGCCGCCGCCCGCGCCGCGCTGCCCGCCGACGACGGGGCGGCGTTCGACCGGCTCGCGTCGGCCGTACTCGCCTCGCCGCCGGCCGCGCTGGGTGCCGCCCTGCGTTCGGTGCTCCCCGGCACGGCCGGCATCCGCTGGCTGCGCACGGCGGGCCTGCCGCCGACCACCCGGGCGTCCGCGCTCACGGCCGGTCAGTGGCAGTCCCTGTACGAGTGCTGGCGGGCCACCGCGCCGGCCCCCTCCGCCGGCGGCCCCGCCGGCCGGCGGGTCGGCGGGCGGACCTCCGCGCACGGGCACGCGCCCGGCGCGATGGCCGCCCCGCGCTGGCACTAGGAGGACCTCCCTGCCCCCACCGCTCGTCCGGCCCCCTGCAGGGGCCCGCCGCGAGCTCGCGAGCGGTGGGGGGCAGGGGGTCCTTCAGCAGCCGACCCCGTCCTCCACGGCGAGGTCGGCCGACCGGCCGGGCTCGGCGAACGCCTCGGCCAGCGCCTGCCGCAGCGGCCACGCGCCGTGCCGCCAGGCCAGCGCCCGGCCGAGCGCGGCGGGCGTGCCGTCCACGGCGTCGGGGCCCCCGTCGGTCCCGGGCCACCAGGGCACCGGCCGCCCGCCCGCGAGCAGCGGCGCGTGCACCTCCACCTCACCCGCCAGCCCCGGCACCCCGAGCCGCGCCGCGGCGAGGTCCGCGCCGGGCAGGTCCGCCCACGCGTGCCGGCTCCCCGGCGCGCTCTCCACCGCCGCCCGCACCCGCTCGCTCAGCAGCGGCAGGTCCAGGAGGTCGGCCACCGCGCCCGGCGCGCCGCCGGCGGGCACGAGCGGCCCGTCGGCCAGCGGCTGCAACCACGGCGCGTCGAGGACGGCGACCCGCTCCCGCCCGGGGTCGGCGACCCGGTCCGGCGCCACCCGGACGCGCTCCGGGGGCTCGACGTCGAGGCCGTCCAGCGCCGCCGCGAGCCGCGCGTGCACGTCGCGCAGCACCGCCGACGGGACCGTGCGCGCCGGGTCGCCGAGCCGCTCGAGCAGGTCGAGGGCGGCGTCAGGGTCGGCGAGCACGTCGTCGACGGTGGCCGGCGGACGCAGCCGCGCGAGCACCTCCGGCGCGCCCCGCGCCGGTTCGTACAGCCCCTGCAGCTGCTTGCCCGCGGGGGAACGGAGCCGGCCCGGCCGCTGGCCGTCGAGCACCGGGTGCGTCGCCAGCCACCAGCGGAGGTGGCAGGGCAGGGGAACGCCGTCGAGCACCACGTCGGCCCACGCCTCGTCGGGCAGCGCGGCGAGCAGCGGCAGCGCGCCGGCCCAGTCGGCCACCAGGTCGAGGTCGCGGACGGTGGTCAGCGGCGGCCACGACGGCGGCGTCCCGGGCGGCAGCCGGTCGAGGACGGCGTCGGCCCACTCCCCCGCCCCGTCGACGTCGAGGTCGTCGGGGTCCTCGGCGCGCACCAGCGCGAAGGTCGACAGCACGCCCGCGGCCCGCAACGCGGCGGGGTCGTGCGCGGCGGCGAAGTCGGGGTCGAGCGTGCCGAGCGCCCGGGCGCCGAGCACCGCGGCCAGCGGTGCCCCGGGCAGCAGCAGCTCGCCGGCCGGGGCCCAGGCGCCGTCGTCGTCGGGCAGGGCGAGCTCGGCCAGCCACGGCAGCTCGCCCGGTGCCGTGCCGGCCGCGGCGACCAGCGCCAGCACCGCGTCGGCGAGGTCGGCGGGGTCGCCGTCGTCGAAGCCCTCGTCGACGGCGTCGACCGACTCCTCGACGGCGGCGCGCACGGCCGGGTCGGCGAGCACCGCGGCGGCGGTGGCGGGGCGGGCGCCGAGCCGCTCGAGCAGCCGGCGCGCGGCGGGCGGGGCAATGGCGTCGGGGTGCGCGATGCGCAGCGACAGCGGCCCGAGCCGGCCGACCGGGAGGTCGTCGCCGGCGAGCAGCACGCCGGCCGGGCCGGGCGCGGTGCGGCCGTCGGCCAGCGGCACGGGCAGCGCGCCGAGCTCCTCGCGGTCGGCGGTCTCGAACGCGGCGTAGAGCCGCGCCCACCACGACGGCGGCCGCGCGATGCCGGCGACCGCCTCGACGACGGCGGCCGGTCCCACCCGGCGGACGCCGAGCGCGGCCAGGGCCGGGGCGGCGTCGCGGCGGGCCCAGCCGGGCGGGAGCAGCCCGGGCACCACGCCGGTGAGGGCGCCGACGCGGTCGCCGGCGTCGTCGTCGAGGACGGCGGCGCGGCCGGGTGGCCGGCGGGTGCCGGCGTCGGTGTGGCCGTCGGCGTCGGCGACGGGGAGCAAGGCGGTCGCGCGCAGCCGGTCGAGGACGGCCGAGCCGAGGTCCGCGTCGAGCTCGGCGGCGGCCAGCCCGACGCGCGGCACGAGCGCCAGCACGGCCGGGTCGGGCGGGAGGGCGGTCACCAGGTCGGCGTAGGCCGCGGCGGCGGCGTCGACGAGGGCGGCGGTGACCGGGCCGGGCGTCACGTGCCGCCGGTCGGGGCCGAGCGGGAACGGGGCGAGGAGCCGGGCCGGCAGCGACAGCGGCTCGTCGCTCGGGGTCGGCGCGTGCACGACCGGGCGTCCGGGCGGCGGCACCGGGCGGCCGTCGTCGTCGAGCGGTACGGCCCAGGTGACGGTGAAGCCGCGCCGGGTGCGCTCCTCCACGGGCCGGTCGGCGAGCAGCGCCGCGGGCAGCTCGCCGCTGCGCTCGGCCAGCCGCCAGACGGTGGTGCGGTCGCCGTCGCGGACGTGCGCCAGCGGTGGGGTGCGGGTGCAGGCGAGCGTGCGCACGGCGCCGTCGACGACGACCTCGACCTCCCGCAGGCCCGGCAGGGCGAGCAGCAGCTCGGCCTCCAGGTCCTGCAGCGCGGCGCGGACCGCCGCCCGGGCGCCGGCCCGCAGCGGGAGCACGACCTCGGTGGCGAAGCCCTCCGGCGGCGCGCCCTCGGCCGGCCAGGCCAGCCGCAGCACCGGCACGGCGCCCTCGCGGCGCGCCAGCTCGCCGGCGAGCGCGGGGACGGCGGCCACCTCGGCCCGGGTGCGTCCGGCGCTGAACCGCACGCCGCCGGTCAGGGAGTGCACGGCCGGTTCGTCACTGACGGCGAGCACCGCGGCGAAGCCGACCCCGAACCGGCCGACCGTCTCGATCGGTGGCCCGCCGGAGCCCTCGGAGCGACCGACCGCGCCGTCCTGGTCCCGCTTCGCCGACGCGCGCAGGCTGGCGAGCCCGGCCACGCCGTCGGCGTCCAGCGGGGCCCCGGTGTTGGCGGCGCGCAGCACCTCTCCCCCGCCGCCGACGGCCGCGAGCTCCAGCCGCAGCCGGCCCGGGACGCCGGCGCGGACGGCGGCGTCGGCGGCGTTCTGCGCGAGTTCGACCAGCAGCCGGTCGCGGTAGCCGCCGCGGACGAGGTCCTCCTCGGCGTTGGCGTCCTCGCGGAAGCGCGCCGGGGAGTCGGCCCACGCGGCGAGCACGCGGCGGCGCAGCGCGGCGGTGTCGAAGGGGTCGGACACGGGACGAGCATGGGTCCCGGACCGGAGCTACGCGCCGGTAACTTGCGGGGTAACCTGCGCCACATGTCGCTCGCCGAGCAGTTGGACACGGTCACCGACGCCGCCGCCGGCACGGTCGACCGGCACGCCACCACCGAGACCTTCGAGTCGACGAACCCGGCCTCCGGCGCGGTCGTCGGCGTCTTCCCGGTCCACGACGCCGACGCCGTCCGGGAGACCGTGGAGCGCGCCCGCCCGGCCGCGCAGCGGTGGGCGGAGCTCGGCTTCGACGGCCGGCGCGAGCGGCTGGCCGCCTACCGCGGCTACCTCGCCCGGCGCATGCACGAGCTCGCCGACCTGGTGCACCGGGAGAACGGCAAGCCGCACGCCGACGCCATCCTCGAGATCACCCTGGCGATCGACCACCTGGCCTGGGCCGGGGCGCACGCGCGGAAGACCCTCGGCCCGCGCCGGGTGCGCGCCGGCATGCTCGCGGCGAACCACGCCGCGTACCTGGAGTACCAGCCGCTCGGCGTCGTCGGCGTGATCGGCCCCTGGAACTACCCGGTGTTCACGCCGATGGGCTCGATCGCCTACGCGCTGGCCGCCGGCAACGCCGTCGTCTTCAAGCCGTCGGAGTACACCCCCGCCGTCGGCGCGTGGCTGGCCGCCGCGTGGCGGGCCGCCGTCCCCGACGCCGCCGACGCCCTCCAGGTGGTCACCGGGTACGGCGAGACGGGCGCGGCGCTGTGCCGGGCCGGCGTCGGCAAGCTGGCCTTCACCGGCTCGGCGCCCACCGGCCGCACGGTCATGGCCGCCTGCGCCGAGACGCTCACCCCGGTGCTCATGGAGCTCGGTGGCAAGGACGCGATGATCGTCGACGACGACGCCGACGTGGCCGCCGCCGCCGACGCCGCCGTCTGGGGCGCGATGAGCAACGCCGGCCAGACCTGCATCGGCATCGAGCGGGTCTACGTGGCCTCCCCCGTCTACGACCGGTTCGTCGCCGAGGTGACCGAGCGCGTGCAGGGGCTGCGCCCGGGGTCCGACGACGAGGCCGCGTACGGGCCGATGACGATGGCGTCGCAGGCCGACGTCGTCCGCCGGCACCTCGACGACGCGACGTCCTCCGGCGGGCGGGCGGTGCACGGCGGGACGCTGGACGGCGGGTTCGTGGCGCCGACCGTGCTGCTCGACGTGCCGGAGTCGTCGGCGGCGGTGCGCGAGGAGACCTTCGGCCCGACGCTGACGATCACCCGGGTGCGCGACGCCGAGGAGGCGCTGGAGCGCACCAACGCGACGTCGTACGGCCTGGCCGGGGCGGTGTTCTCCCGGTCGCGGGCGCGCGCGATGGACCTCGCCCGCCGGATGCGCAGCGGCATGACCAGCGTGAACTCGGTGCTCACCTTCGCCTCGGTGCCGGCGCTGCCCTTCGGCGGCGTGGGCGAGAGCGGCTTCGGCCGCATCCACGGCGAGGACGGGCTCAAGGAGTTCACCCGCGCCAAGGCGATCACCCGCCAGCGCTACGCCCTGCCGGTGAACCTGATGTCGTTCACCCGCCCGCCGGCCGCGGCCGACGCGCTCGCGCGGGTCATGGGCATGGTGCACGGGCGGCACCGGTGACCGCTGCCGCGCGCGACGGGTTCGACGTCGTCGTCGTCGGGGCGGGCTCGGCCGGCTGCGCGCTGGCCGCCCGGCTGACCGAGGACCCCTCGGTGCGGGTGCTGCTGCTGGAGGCCGGCGGGTCCGACGACGTCCTCGAGGTGCAGATCCCGGCCGCGATGTACAAGGTCTGGCGCACCCGGCGCGACTGGAACTACACGACCGGGCCGCAGCCGGGCCTCGGCGGGCGCGAGCTGTTCTGGCCGCGCGGCAAGCTGCTGGGCGGGTCGTCGTCGATCAACGCGATGATCTACATCAGGGGTGCGGCCGCCGACTACGACGAGTGGGCGCAGCTGACCGGCGACCCGTCGTGGTCCCACGACGCGGTGCTGCCGCTGTTCCGCCGCATGGAGGACAACGCGCTCGGCGCCGACCGTTTCCACGGCGCCGGCGGGCCGCTGCGGGTGGAGGACCTGCGCTCGCCGCACCCGTGGACGCGGGCGGTGGTCGAGTCGGCGGTCGCCGCCGGCCACCCGCGCAACGACGACTTCAACGGCGCCGCCCAGGAGGGCGTCGGGCAGTACCAGGTGACGCAGAAGCGGGGACGGCGGTGGTCGGCCGCCGACGCGTACCTGCGCCCGGCGCTCGGCCGGCCGAACCTGACCGTGCTCACCGGTGCGCTCACCACCCGGGTGCTCGTCTCCGGCGGGCGGGCCACCGGCGTCGAGTACCGGCGCGGCGGGCAGGTGCACACCGCGCACGCGTCGGCCGAGGTGGTGCTCTGCGGCGGCGCGGTGAACTCGCCGCAGCTGCTCATGCTCTCGGGCATCGGGCCGGCCGCCCACCTGCGCAAGGTCGGCGTCGACGTCGTCCACGACCTGCCCGGCGTCGGCGGCGGGCTGCAGGACCACCCGCTGGTCCCGGTGATCTGGGACGTGCGGTCCGGGAAGTCGCTGCTGCGGGCGGAGTCGCCGTCGGGCTACGCGCGGTGGTTCGGCGCCCGGCGCGGGCCGCTGTCGTCGAACCTGGCCGAGGCGGGGCTGTTCACCCGCTCGCGGCCGGACCTCGACCAGCCCGACCTGCAGTACCACTTCCTGCCGGTCAAGTTCTGGCGGCAGGCGGAGGTCGACCCCGACGTCGACGCGTTCACCGCGGCCGCCGTCCTGGTGCACGTGCACTCGCGCGGCTCGGTGCGGCTGCGCTCGGCCGACCCGACGTGGGCACCGGCCATCGACGCCGGCTACCTCACCGACGAGCGCGACCTCGACGCGCTGGTGACGGGCGTCGAGAAGGCGCGCGAGATCGCCTCGGTCGGGCCGCTGGCGGAGGTGCTGGCCGGGGAGTGGTCGCCGGGCAGGGCCGCGACGGGGCGCGAGGCGCTGCGGGCGAAGGTGCGGGAGACGCTCGAGTCGCTGTACCACCCGGTGTCCTCGTGCCGGATGGGCACGGACGACGACGCGGTCGTGGATCCGCAGCTGCGCGTGCACGGCCTGTCCGGTCTGCGGGTGGTCGACGCCTCGGTCATGCCGACGCTGGTGCGCGGCAACACGAACGCGCCGACGATCATGATCGCCGAGCGCGCCGCCGACCTCCTGGCCGGCCGCGCCGTCGACCCGGCACTCGCCGCCACCGCCTGACCCCGCCTCGGCACCGGGTCGCCGGTGTTCCTCGCGCATCACCGGTCCTGCAGGACCGGCGACGCGCGAGAAACGCCGTCAGTGCGCCCGGCTCAGCCGTGGGTGGTCGCTGTGGAGGCAGTGGTCGGCTCGGTGGGCGTCGCGGGCGGGGCGTCCGGGGCCGGGCGACGGCGGATCGAGATCGACAGCGCCGCGGCCACCAGGCACAGCGCGCCCGCGCCGAACCAGGCCAGGTCGTAGGAGCCGGTGACGTCGCGGATCACGCCGCCGCCGAACGCGGCCGCCGCCGACCCGACCTGGTGGGAGGCGAACACCCAGCCGAACACCACCGGCGCCCGCGCGCCGAAGTGCTCGCGGCACAGCGCCAGCGTCGGCGGCACGGTGGCCACCCAGTCCAGGCCGTAGAAGACGATGAACGCGATCATGCTGACGTGCAGGTCCGGCCCGAACAGGGGCGGCAGCAGGAACAGCGAGAAGCCGCGCAGCGCGTAGTAGGCCAGCAGCAGCACCCGCGGGTCCACGCGGTCGGTCAGCCAGCCGGAGAACACGGTGCCGGCGATGTCGAAGATCCCGACGACCGCCAGCAGCGACGCCGCCGTCGTCACCGGCATGCCGTGGTCGTGCGCGGCCGGGATGAAGTGCGGCTGCACCAGCCCAATGGTCGACGCGCCGCAGATGAAGAAGCCGGCCGCCAGCAGCCAGAACGGCCGCGACCGCGCCGCGAGCGCCAGGCCGGCCAGCGCCGCGCGGGCCGCGCCGGTGCGCACCGGGTCGACGTCGTCGGCCGCGGTGCCTCCGTAGGGGACGGCGCCGACGTCGCGCGGCCGGTCGCGCAGCAGCCACAGCACCAGCGGGACGACGGCGAGCGCGGCCGCCGTGGTCCCGAGCGACGCCGCCCGCCAGCCGCCGTCGGTCTCCGCCACCGCCGCGACGACGGGCAGGAAGACCAGCTGCCCGGTGGCGCCGCCGGCGGTGAGGATCCCGCTGACCAGCCCGCGCCGGGCCACGAACCAGCGCCCGGTCACCGTGGCCACCAGCGACAGCGCCATGGAGCCGGTGCCCAGCCCGACGGCGAACCCCCACAGCAGCACCAGCTGCCAGCTCGCCGTCATGAACACCGTCAGGCCGCTGCCGACGGCGGTGAGCAGCAGCGCGCCGACGACGACCCGCCGGATGCCGAACCGCTCCATCAGCGCCGCGGCGAACGGCGCGGTCAGCCCGTAGAGGGCCATGTTGACCGCGACGGCGGCCGAGATCGTCGAGACCGACCAGCCGAACTCCTCGCGCAGCGGGTCGATGAGCACGCCGGGCACCGCGCGGAACGCCGCGGCGCCGACCAGCGCCAGGAAGGTCACCGCGGCCACCCACCAGGCGGGGTGGATCCGGCGGCGGGGCACGGTCGTCGTCACGAGCGGAGAGCATGACCGACCGCTGACTGCGGCGACCAGTGGCCCGACGGCCAACACGTGCAAGGATCCGGCCATGACAGCAGGCGCGGGTCCGGCCAGGACCGCCGGCCCCAGTCGACACGAGGTGGCCGTCCTCGCGCTCCCCGGCACGATCGCCTTCGAACTCGGCCTCCCCCACCGCCTGCTGGGCAGCGCCGTCGACGCCGACGAGCGCCCGCTCTACCGCGTGCGGGTGGCCACCCTCGACGGCGGTCCGGTGCGCACGTCGGCGGGCTACTCGATCCAGCCGGAGCACGACGCCACGCTGCTGGAGTCCGCGCGCACCGTGGTCGTCCCCGGCGTCCAGGGCGGCCCGGCGATGAGCGACGGGGAGGTCCCGGCCGACCTGGCCGCCGCGCTCCGGGCCGCGTCGGCGCACGCCCGCCTGCTCTCGATCTGCACCGGCGCGTTCGTGCTCGCCGCGGCCGGGCTGCTCGACGGCCGGCCGGCCACCACGCACTGGATGCACACGCAGGCCTTCGCCCGGCACTTCCCCCGGGTGCGGCTGGACCCCGACGTCCTGTTCGTCGACGACGGCGACGTGCTCACCAGCGCGGGCAACGCGGCTGGCATCGACCTGCTGCTGCACCTCGTCCGGCGCGACCACGGCAGCGCGGTGGCCAACCGGGTGGCGCGGCGGAACGTCGTCGCGCCGTGGCGGGAGGGCGGGCAGTCGCAGTTCGTCGAACGGCCGCTGCCCGAGACCGGCGACGCCGGCACCGCGGCCACCCGCGCCTGGGCGCTCGAGCGCCTCGGCGAGCCGCTGACCCTCGCCGGGCTCGCCGCGCACGCGCGGATGAGCGTGCGCACCTTCACCCGGCGCTTCCGCGAGGAGACCGGCCAGTCGCCGCAGCGCTGGCTGGCCGCGCAGCGGATCGCGCTGGCCCGCCGGCTGCTGGAGTCGACCGACGCCTCGGTCGACCGGGTGGCCGCCGAGGCCGGCTTCGGGACGACGGCGTCGCTGCGGGCGCACCTGCGCGCCTCGATCGGCGTCCCGCCGGGCGCCTACCGCCGCACCTACCGGGGTGCCGGCGTGGGCCGTTAGCGCGACGGAGGCCACCCGGACGGGGCGGGTGTGACGCGCGCCTCCCCCGCCCAGGGCAGGTCCGGCGGCCGCGTCTGGTTGAGTGGGACGTACCGGCGCCGCCCTCGCTCATCCGGAGCTGCAGGACTCGACGTCGGGCTGGAGCAGCGCCACCGAGGCGCGCCCGGCTGTCCGACGTCGCCGACGGCGCGACCCGCCCCCGACCGGGGCCGGCGTGCGCCCGCGGTGGCCGAGGACGGCGACCCGAGCACCACCGAGGAACCCATGACCTCCCCGCAGTCCTCTCCTGCCGCCGGCACGTCCCGGCCCCGCCGCCGTCGCGGCGGCCGCGGCCGCGGCTCCGGCGCCGCCCAGAACACCCCGGTGCAGGCCCCCACCCAGACCCCGGCGGCGGCGCCCGTGGTCCCGGCCGGCGACGTCGCCACCGTGCTGCCCACCGACGCCACCTTCGCCGAGCTCGGCGTGCCCGCGCCGCTGGTCGAGGTGCTCACCGCCAGCGGCATCACCGCGCCGTTCCCCATCCAGGTCGCGACGCTGCCCGACTCGCTGGCCGGCCGCGACGTGCTCGGCCGCGGCCGCACCGGCTCGGGCAAGACCATCGCCTTCGCCCTCCCGCTGGTGGCCCGCCTGTCGGCCTCCACCACGCGGCGCCAGGCGCGCAAGCCGCGGGCGCTGGTGCTCGTGCCGACCCGCGAGCTCGCCAACCAGGTGCTGGCCACCGTCGAGCCGCTGGCCACGGCGCTCGGCCTGCGCTCCACCGTCGTCTTCGGCGGCGTCGGCCAAAACCCGCAGGTGCAGGCCCTGGCCGCAGGCGTCGACGTGCTCGTGGCCTGCCCCGGCCGGCTCGAGGACCTCATCGGGCAGGGGCACGCCGACCTGTCCGCCGTCGAGGTCACCGTGCTCGACGAGGCCGACCACATGGCCGACCTGGGCTTCCTGCCCGGCGTGAAGCGGCTGCTCGACCGCACCCCGCAGGGCGGCCAGCGGCTGCTGTTCTCCGCCACGCTGGACAACGGCGTCGACGTGCTGGTCAAGCGCTACCTGTCGCAGCCGGTGACCCACTCGGTCGACCCGGCCGTCGCGCCGGTGGCCACGATGACCCACCACGTGTTCCAGGTCAGCGCCGCCGACAAGGCCGAGGTCGTGCGCCAGCTGGCCTCCGGGCTCGGCCGCAGCGTGCTGTTCACCCGCACCAAGCACCAGGCCAAGAAGCTCGCCAAGCAGCTGACCGCGGCCGGCATCCCGGCCGTCGACCTGCACGGCAACCTCAGCCAGAACGCCCGCGAGCGCAACCTCGAGGCGTTCAGCACCGGCGGCACCCGCGTGCTGTGCGCGACCGACATCGCCGCCCGCGGCATCCACGTCGACGACGTCTCGCTGGTCGTGCACGTCGACCCGCCGACCGAGCACAAGGCCTACCTGCACCGCTCCGGCCGCACGGCCCGCGCCGGTGCCGGCGGCACGGTGGTCACGGTGTCGACGCCGGACCAGAACGGCGAGGTCCGCACGCTGACCCGCCAGGCCGGCATCACGCCGATCGTCAGCCAGGTGCGCCCCGGCGCGGAGCAGATCACCGGGCTCACCGGCCCGGCCGCGCCGTACGTCGAGCCGGCCCCGGCACCCGCCCCTCAGCCCCAGGGCCAGGGCGGCGGCCGGCGCCGCCGCGGCGGATCCGGTGGCGGCAGCGGCACCGCGACGGCGACGTCGTCCACGAAGGCGACCGGGAGCCGCGGTCAGTCCCGCAGCCCGCAGGGCCCGGCGCGCACCCGCGCCGAGCTCGCCGCGCGGGCCGGCTCGCACTCCGCGGCGTCGTTCAGCGGCCGTTCGCGGCGCGGCGGCCGCTGAGCCCCGGGCGGTTTCCGGCGGGGACGGTCGGGCAGTGCAGTCCCGACCGTCCCCGACCCCGCGGAGGTGCCCCGTGGCCCTGCCCATCACCCTGTCCGAGATCGGCCCCCGCATCTCGGCCGGCGCGTTCATCCTCAACAGCGGCCTGGGCAAGCGCGCCGCCGACGAGCAGACCGCGGCCGGCCTGCACGGCTTCGCCTCCGGCACGTACCCGTTCCTCAAGGACGTCGAGCCGCGGCAGTTCGTGCAGGCCCTGTCGACGGCGGAGATCGCTGTCGGCGCCGCCCTGCTGACGCCGTTCGTGCCCACCGCGCTGGCCGGCGCCGTCCTCACCGGCTTCGCCGGCGGGCTGCTCGGGCTCTACCTGCGCACGCCCGGCATGCGCAAGGAGGGCAGCCTCGCCCCCACCGAGCAGGGCCTGTCCATCGCCAAGGACGTGTGGCTGCTGGGCATCGGCGTCGGCCTGCTCACCCGCGGCACCGTCGACCGCAGCTCGCGGAAGATCTCGCGCGCCGGCCGGACGCTGGCCAAGGCGAACAAGCGGGTCGCCCGGGCCGAGCGCAAGGCGGAGCGGAAGGCCGAGCGCGCCGCCGCGTAGTCAGCCGCCGGGCAGGAACACCGTCCCGACCAGCCGGCGCCGCCGGCCCGCGCGGGGCGTGTTCTCCAGCCGGGCCCGCAGCACCGCCCGGACGTCGTCGAGCAGGCCGCTGAACTCCTCGTCGTCCAGCCACAGGCCGGTCATCCGGTAGCCGACGCCGTCCCGGGCGGGGTCCAGCCCGTCCGGGCCGGCGGCGTCGGCCCAGCGGTCGAAGTCGGCGAGCAGCGCGGCGACGAACGTCCCGAAGGCGCGGCGGTGCTGGTCGGGGGTCATGCCCGCCGCCTCGTCCGGGCCGACGGAGGCGGCGGCGGTCACCAGCCGGTAGGTGCGCTCGGTGCTGCCGCGCACGCGGCGCTCCCCCACCACCTCCAGCACGCCCGCGTCCGCGAGCACGCCGACGTGCCGGTACAGCGTCGCCACCGGGACGTCGGGCATCTCGGCGTGCAGCTCACCGGTGGTCAGGGTGCGGTCCCCCAGCAGCGCCTGCACCACGCGCAGGCGGACGGGGTGCAGCAGCAGGTCGGCTGTCGCCACGCTCGACCTCTCTCATGATTGACAACGGTCTCACGGTCGAGAACGATGGTGCCATGGCGACGATCGAGACGACAGCGCGGACCCTGCGGATCACCCTCACCCCGGCCGAGAGGGTGCTCGGCCTGCTGCGCGACCTCGAGGTCCCGCTGACGGCGGTGCGCTCGGCCGAGGTCGTCCCCGACGGGCCGGCCGCCGCCCGCGGGCTGCGCGCCCCGGGGCTCGGCCTGCCGGGCCTGCGGAAGATCGGCACCTGGCGCCGGCGCGGGACGCGGACGTTCGTCAGCGTGCGGCGCGGCCCCGCCGTGCGGCTCGAACTGGCCGGTCAGCGCTTCGACGCCGCGCTCGTCAGCGTGGCCGACCCCGCAGCGGTCGTCGCCGCGGTCCCGGGCGCGCGGACGTGACCGGGCGCGAGCTGCCGGTGACCGTGCCGGGGAAGCCGCCGCTCGCGGGCACCCTCACCCTCCCGGGCACCGCCGGTCCGGCCCCGGCGGTGCTGCTCGCGCCGGGCTCCGGCCCGCTCGACCGCGACTCCGACCACCGGCGCATGCGGTTCGGCGTCACCCGCGACCTGGCGCACGCCCTCGCCGCCGCGGGCCTCGCCTCGCTGCGGTACGACAAGCGCGGTGTCGGCGGCTCACCGGGCGACTGGCGGCGGGCCGGGTTCACGGACAACGCCGACGACCTGCTCCGCGCCCTGGACACGCTGGCCGCGCGGCCGGAGGTGGACGGCAGCCGGATCGTCCTCGCCGGCCACAGCGAGGGCGCCCTGCTGGCCACCATGGCGGCCGGCACGGCAGGCGCTCGTGTCGCCGGCGTCGTCCTGCTCGCCGGGTCGGCCACCCCGGGCGACGCGCTGCTGCGCTGGCAGGCGCGGCAGATCGCGCCGACGCTGCCGGCGCCCGTGCGCGGGCTCCTGCGGCTGCTGCGGACCGACCTCGAGCGGAAGGTGGCGGCCAACCACGAGCGCATCCGGGCCACAACCGGCGACGTCGCCCGGATCGGCGGCGTCCGCCTCAACGCGCGGTGGCACCGCGAGTTCCTGGCGTACGACCCCCGCGGCGACCTCGCCCGCATCCCCGTGCCGGTGCTCGCGGTGACCGGCGGGAAGGACCTCCAGGTGCCGGCCGCGGACCTCGACACCATCGCCGCGACGGTCGCGGGCCCGGTCACCACCCTGCGCCCGCCCGACCTCACCCACACGCTGCGGCGCCAGCCCGGCCCGGCCTCGCTGCGCGCCTACCGCCGCGAGCTGCGGCAGCCGGTGGACCGTGCGGTGCTCGACGTCGTCACCTCGTGGTGCCGCGCCGTCACCGGCCTCGTCCCGGCGGCCTGAGCACGACCGCCCGGACAGCACGGAGGGCCGGGCGCGCGTCCGCGCCCGGCCCTCCGCCGCACTCCCCCGGCCGACGCCGGGAGTTCCTCAGTTGCCGCTGGCGAAGGCGGCGTCGAACGCGGCCGCCGGCGGGTCGAAGGCCAGGCGGCGGACGAACGCCAGCGCCTCCGGGGCGCCGACGAGGCGGTCCATGCCGGCGTCCTCCCACTCCACCGAGATCGGGCCGTCGTAGCCGATCGTGTTCAGCATCCGGAAGCAGGCCTCCCACGGGACGTCGCCGTGCCCGGTGGAGACGAAGTCCCAGCCGCGCCGCGGGTCGGCCCAGGGCAGGTGCGAGCCCATCCGGCCGTTGCGGCCGTTGCCGACCTGCTTCTTCGCGTCCTTGCAGTCGACGTGGTAGATCCGGTCCTTGAAGTCCCAGATGAACGACACCGGGTCGAGGTCCTGCCACACGAAGTGGGACGGGTCCCAGTTGAGGCCGAACGCCTCGCGGTGGCCGATGGCCTCCATCGTGCGGACCGTCGTCCAGTAGTCGTAGGCGATCTCCGACGGGTGCACCTCGTGGGCGAACCGGACGCCGACCTCGTCGAAGACGTCGAGGATCGGGTTCCACCGGTCGGCGAAGTCGCGGTAGCCGTCCTCGATCATCGACTCGGGCACCGGCGGGAACATCGCCACGGTCTTCCAGATCTTCGACCCGGTGAACCCGACGACGGTCTTCACACCGAGCTTGGCGGCCGCGCGGGCGGTCAGCTTCATCTCCTCGGCCGCCCGCTGCCGGACGCCCTCGGGCTCGCCGTCGCCCCACACGCGGGCGTTGACCATGCCGCGGTGCCGCTCGTCGATCGGGTCGTCGCAGACGGCCTGGCCGTTGAGGTGGTTGGAGATGGCGAAGACCTGCAGGCCGTGCTTCTCCAGCAGCGCAAGGCGCTCCTGCACGTACGAGTCGTCGTTGGCGGCGCGCTCGACGTCGAGGTGGTCGCCCCAGCAGGCGATCTCCAGGCCGTCGTAGCCCCACTCGGAGGCCAGCCGGCACATCTCCTCGAACGGCAGGTCGGCCCACTGGCCGGTGAACAGGGTGATCGGGCGTGGCATGAGGGAGAACCTCTCTTCGTCAGGCGGGGACGGGGGTCCAGGTCGCGTCCGCGGCGGCACTGCGCTCCACGGCGTCGAGGACGCGCTGGATCTGCAGGCCGTCGGCGAACGACGGCGTGGGGTCCTCGTCCTTGGCGATCGCGGTGAGCAGGTCGACGACCTGGTGGGTGAAGCCGTGCTCGTACCCCAGCCCGTGCCCGGCCGGCCACCACGCGGCGACGTAGGGGTGCTCGGGCTCGGTGACGATGATCCGGCGGAAGCCGGCCCGCTCGGCGGGCTCGCTGCCGTCGAAGAACTCCAGGACGTTCATGTCCTCGAAGTCGAACGCCAGGCTGCCCTCGGACCCGTTGATCTCGATCCGGATGCCGTTCTTGCGGCCCAGGGCGAAGCGGGTGGCCTCGAAGGTGGCCAGCGCGCCGCCGGAGAAGCGGGCGAGGAAGACGGCGGCGTCGTCGACGGTCACCTGCCCCATGCCCTCGCCGGCCGTGCCGGACAGCGAGCCGGCGGAGGCGGCCAGCGGCCGCTCCTTGACGAACGTCTCCAGCAGCGCGCTCACGCCGGTGACGGTCTCGCCGGTGATGTACTGCGTCAGGTCGACGACGTGCGCGCCGATGTCGCCGAGCGCGCCGGAGCCGGCCTTGTCCTTCTCCAGCCGCCAGGACATCGGTGCCGACGGGTCGGCGATCCAGTCCTGCAGGTACGCGGCGCGGACGTGCCGGATGCGGCCCAGGCGGCCCTCGGCGACCAGCCGGCGGGCCAGGCCGATCGCCGGCACGCGGCGGTAGGTGAAGCCGACCATCGAGCGGACGCCGCGGGCGGCGGCGCGCTGCGCGGCCTCGGCCATGGCCTCCGCCTCGGCGACGGTGTTGGCCAGCGGCTTTTCGCACAGGACGTGCTTGCCGGCCTCGAGCGCGGCGATCGCGATCTCGGCGTGCGTGTCGCCGGGGGTGCAGACGTCGACCAGGCCGACGTCCTCGCGCTCGACGACGCGGCGCCAGTCGGTCTCGGTCCGCGACCAGCCGAGCTTGCCGGCGGCCTCGGCCACGCGGCCGGCGTCGCGGCCGGCGAGCACCCGCAGGTCGGGGCGGATCGGCAGGTCGAAGAAGTGGGGGGCGGTGCGCCAGGCCTGCGAGTGCGCCGCGCCCATGAAGGCGTAGCCGATCAAGCCCACCCCGAGGGTCGGCCGGTCGGGCGGGGTCATCGGGTTCTCCTCGGGGAGTGGGGCGGGGCCGCCGCGGTCCGGCGGCCCCGCCCCGGGGGGCTCAGGACTCGAAGGCGGTGTCGATGTACTGGTCGACGTTGTCCGCGGTGACGACCGGCGCGTTCAGCACGATCTGCCGCGGGATCTCGATCTCGACCAGGTCCGAGAGGGCCTTGTCCTGCGCGATGAGGCGGGCCAGGCGGACGCCGTCGGCGGCCTGGGTCGACGGGTAGATGACCGTCGCCTGGAGGACGGAGTTGCCCTCCTGGATCGCCCGCATGGCGTTGGCCGAGCCGGCGCCCCCGACCATGAAGAACTCGTCGCGGCCGGCGCTCTCGATGGCGGCCAGGACGCCGACGCCCTGGTCGTCGTCGTGGTTCCAGATGGCGTCGATCTGCGGGGCGGCCTGGAGCAGGTTGGAGGCCGCCTCCTCGCCGCCCTCGACGGTGAAGTCGGCGGCGACGCGGTTGTCGACGTCGAGGCCGCACTCGGCCAGCGCGTCGGCGAAGCCCTGGCTGCGGTCCTGGGTCAGCGGCAGGGAGTCGATGCCGGCGATCTCCGCGACGACGGCGTCGGGGTTGTCGCCGAGCTGCTCGCAGACGTAGGTGCCGGCCGAGACGCCCATGCCGTAGTTGTCACCGAGGACGGTGGTGCGGGCGGCGAACGGGCTGTCGAACTCGCGGTCGACGTTGATGACCGGGATGCCGGCCTCCATCGCCTGCAGCGCGACCGGGGTCATCGCCGCGCCGTCGAAGGGCAGCAGCACGATGGCGTCGACGCCGTCGTTGATGAAGGTCTCGACCTGGCTGATCTGCGTGCTGACGTCGTTGGTGCCCTCCGCGACCACCAGCTCGACGTCCTCGTAGCTCTCGGCCTCGGCGCGGGCGGCCTCGGTGATGCCGGCCATCCAGCCGTGGTCGGCGGCGGGCGCCGAGAAGCCGATGGTGACGGTGTCGCCGGCCTCGTCGTTGTCGCTGGCGGCCGTGTTGCCGCCACCGCCGCCGCCGCTACCGGAGTCCTCCGGGGTGTTGCTGGTGCAGCCGGCCACGAGGACGCCTGCGCTGAGCAGGGCGACCGTGGCGTAGGGCAGGCGGCGGAACGGACGCTGCCTCGTTGCAGACATGCTGTCTCCTCAGGTGTCGCCCCCTGTCCGGGAGCCGGGGTGGTCCGCCACCGGGCGGGCGCCCGGTGGGTGGTGCGGTCCGGCGCGCGGTCGCGCGCCGGGTGTCAGAGGGTCTTGCCGGGAGGCGCCGGGCGGGTGCCGCCCGGGCCGCCGTCGGTGGTGGTGCCGCCGGAGACGGCCCCCGACGGGGCGCCGGTCAGCACCGGCCCGCCGGCCGTTCCCCCGGACGAGGGCCGGCGGAAGCTGAACCCGCCGGTGGCCAGCCGCTGCTGCAGCAGGACGGCGAGGATGATGATCACGCCGCGGGCCACGGCCTGCGCCGAGCTCGACAGGTTGTTGAGCGTGAAGACGTTGCCCAGCGTGATGATGATCAGCACGCCCAGGACCGTGCCGACGATCGTGCCGCGCCCGCCGATGAGCAGGGTGCCGCCGATGACCACCGCGGCGATCGCCTCGAGCTCGTACAGGGTGCCGTGCGTCGAGCTGCCGGTGGTGGTGCGCGCCATGAGCATCACGGCCGCGATGCCGCAGCAGATGCCTGACAGGACGTAGAGCTTGACCGTGTGCCGCTGCACCCGGATGCCGGCCAGGCGGGCGGCCTCGGCGTTGCCGCCGACGGCGAAGGTGCGCCGGCCGAACGTGGTGCGGTTGAGCAGCACCCACCCGGCGACGGCGACGAGCGCGAAGATGATCACCAGGGTCGGGATGCCGAGCACGTCGCCGGAGAAGAAGGACAGGAAGTCCCGGTCGCGGACGATCTGGGTGCGCCGGTTGGCGATGATCTCGGCGAGGCCGCGGGCCGCGGTGAGCATGGCCAGCGTCGCGATGAAGGCGGCGAGCTTGCCGTAGGCGATGATGAGGCCGTTCACCAGCCCGGCCACCGCGCCCACGACGACCGCCGTGAAGACCATGACGATCCAGTGGGTGTCCTCGGCCATCTGCTGGGTGGCCAGCGTGGTGGCCCAGATGGAGGACAGCGCCACCAGCGCGCCGACCGACAGGTCGATCCCGCCGCCGATGATCACGAACGTCATGCCGATGCTGACGACGCCGATGACCGACGCCAGCCGCAGGATGGTCAGGACGTTGTTCACGTCGGCGAACCGGTCGCCGGCGGTGGCGACGCCGACGATGCAGAGGATGACCAGGGCGACGACCAGGCCCAGGTTGCGCCCCAGCGGCCCGGCCATGAGGCCGCCGCCGGAGCGGTTCCCCCCGCCGTCGGCGTCGGCCTTGCCCGTCCCCGCGGCCAGCGCGGTGCTGCCGCCGATGTCGCTGCTCATGCTCCGGTCCCTTCGTGCTGCGCCGTCCCGACGCCTGTCGTGTGGTGGAGTTCCGGCGCGACGCCGTGCGTGGTGGTCCCCTGCATGACCAGGTCGAGCACGCGGTGCTCGTCGAGGGCGCCGGCCGGCTCCTCGGCCATGACCCGGCCCTCGGCGACCACGAGCACCCGGTCGGCGAGACCCAGGACCTCGGGGATCTCGCTGGAGACGACGACGACGGCGACGCCGCGGTCGGCGAGGTCGCGCACCAGGGCGTAGATCTCCGAGCGGGCGCCGACGTCGACGCCGCGGGTGGGCTCGTCGAGCAGCAGCACCCGGCAGTCGCGGAGCAGCCAGCGGGCCAGCACGACCTTCTGCTGGTTGCCGCCGGAGAGGGTGCGCACCTCGCGGGTCTCGTCGGCGGGACGCACGTCCAGCGACCGGACCTGCTCGCGCGCCGCGGTGCGTTCGGCGGACCGGGCGAGGAAGCCGCCGCGGGCGAAGCGGGCCAGGCTGGAGATGCTGATGTTGTTGGCGACCGACTCACCGAGCAGCAGCGCCTGGCTCTTGCGCTCCTCGGGCGCCAGGCCGATGCCGGCGGCCACCGCGGAGCCCACGTCGCCGCGGCGCAGTGCCCGGCCGCCGACCCGCACGACGCCCGACGTCGCCCGGCGGGCGCCGTAGACGGTCTCGAGGATCTCCGACCGCCCGCACCCGACGAGGCCGGCCAGGCCGACGATCTCGCCCGGGCGGACGGCGAAGGAGACGTCGGAGAACGAACCGCGCAGGCCGAGGTCCTCGACCTCGAGCAGCGGCGTGGTGCCCGCCGCGACGGGGGTCGCCCGCTCGGGGAAGACGTACTCGATATCCCGGCCGGTCATCAGCGTGATGACCTCGCGGGTCGGGGTCTCGCGGGCCGGCAGGCCGGTGGCGACGGTGCGGCCGTCCTTGATGACGGTGATCCGGTCGCCGATCTCGCGGATCTCCTCGAGCCGGTGGGAGATGTAGACGATGGCGACGCCCTCGGCGGTGAGGTCGCGGATGACGGCGAAGAGCCGGTCGACCTCCTCGTTGTCGAGCACCGCGGACGGCTCGTCCATGATGATCAGGCGCGCGTCCTGCGACAGCGCCCGCGCGATGCTCACCATCTGCTGCGAGGCCGCCGAGAGGGAGCCCACCTCCGCCGACGGCCGGATCTCCGGGTGGCCGAGCCGGGTGAGCAGCGCCGCCGCCCGCCGGTTGATCTCGGCCGGCCGGACGAAGCCCATCCGGGCCTGCTCGCGGCCGAGGAAGACGTTGTCGGCCACGGTGAGCCCGGAGACGAGGTCGAGCTCCTGGTAGATCGTGGCGATCCCGAGCCGCAAGGCGGCCTGCGGGTCGCCGAGCGCCACGTGCTCGCCCTGCCAGGCGATCGTGCCCTCGTCGGGCTGGTGGGCACCGGCCAGGACCTTGATCAGCGTCGACTTGCCCGCGCCGTTCTGGCCGAGCAGGCAGTGCACCTCACCGGCCCGCACGTCGAGGTCGACGCCGCCGAGGGCCCGGACGCCCGGGAAGGTCTTGACGATGCCCTGCATCTCCAGCAGCGGCGCACCGCGCAGCACTGCCTCCTGTGCCGGCGCCGTCACCGGGCGACCGCCCGGGTACCGCCGGCGGTCGGTCGTCGCATCCCGAGGACCACGACGTCACCTCCCGACTTCTGCTCATCGTTGACCATTAGTCCGCTGAGGGCAGAACGTATGAGGCGGTTCACAGGTCGGTCAAGGTCCCGATCGGGCGGTTACCGATTCGCGATGAAACCGCCGTCGTGCGAGCGACGGGAGGGACGCCGGTGTCGCGGGTGGGTCAGCGGGCGAGCGCGCGGGTGAGGGCCTCGGACACCGAGTCGTCGTCGAGGTACCCCTCGATGGCCATCAGCGCGGCGCCCACCCGGCCGGAGAGGTCCGGGGCGTCGCTGACGGTGATCTCCAGCGCGCGGGCGGCCAGCGGCATGGAGCGCGCGTAGACGGCCTCGCGGATGCCGGCCAGCAGCGGGACGCCGGCTCGCGCGACCCCGCCGGTCATGACGATCCGGTGCGGGTTGAAGAAGTTGACCAGCGCGGCGAGCACCGTGCCGATCGTGCGGCCGGCGCGGCGGACGAGCTCGAGCGCCTGCCCGTCGCCCAGCGCCGCGCGCTCGACGACCTCGCGCGTCGTGGTGACCGGGAGGCCGGCCGCCTGCGCGTCGCGCAGCAGGGCCATGCCGCCGGCGATCGCCTCGAGGCAGTTGAGCTGACCGCAGCGGCACACCACCTCGGTGCCGTCGGCCGACGGGACGTGGATGTGCCCGATGTCGCCGGCGCTGCCCTGGGCCCCGCGGTAGACGCAGCCCTCGACGACGATCCCGCAGCCGATGCCGGTGCCGACCTTGACGACGAGCACGTCCTGGTCGGACCCCGCGACGCCCATCTCCCCCAGCGCCATCACGTTGACGTCGTTGTCGACGAACACGGGGCACTCGTAGCGGCCGAAGGCGCTCGGGATCGGGAAGTCGTGCCAGCCCGGCATGATCGGCGGGTGGGAGGGCCGGCCGGTCGAGAACTCGACCGGCCCGGGGACGCCGACGCCCACGGCGCACACGTCGGCCGGGGTGAGCCCCGCCTCGGCGAGCACCTCCTGGGCCAGCCGGTCGACCTCGGCGAGCACCGCCCGGGGCCCGTCGGCGATGTCGATCGGGTGACCGACGGTGGCCAGCACCTGCGCGGACAGGTCGGTGACCGCGACGTCGACGCTGGTGACGCCCAGGTCGACGGCGAGCACGCAGCCGGCGGCGCTGTTGAAGCGCAGCAGCGTGGGCGGTCGCCCGCCGGTGCTCCAGCCGCGCCCGCCCTCCTCGAGCAGGCCGGCGGCGATGAGCTGGTCGACCCGGGCGCTGACGGTGTTGCGGGCCGCGCCGGTCAGCCCGACGAGCTCGGCCCGGCTCCGCGCGCGGCCGGTGCGCACGTGGTGCAGCAGCGCGCCGGCCGAGGCGGAGGAGGTGGCCATGCGGTCATGGTGGCACGCCCCTCCCCCGGTCCCGGGCCTCCGGCGGCGCCGGTTCGCCCGGCCGGGTCGCGCGCGCCACGGCGTCGCGCAGCACGTCGGCCACCTCGCCGGGGTGGGTCTGCGGCGTCATGTGCGCCGCGCCGGGCACCTCGACGACCCGCCCGCGCGGTGCCGCGGCAGCCACCCGCGCGGCCCACGCGGCGTCGCACAGCCGGTCCCGGGTGCCGCGGACGACGGTCACCGGCGCGGTCACCGCGCGCAGCCGGCCGTCGATGCGGTCGGGGCTGCTCTCCCGCCACAGCGCGCGCATCGCCCGCGGCCCGGTGGTCAGCCACTGGGCCACGATCAGCGGCACCTGCCACCAGGGCTCGCGCAGCGCCGTGCGCAGCCACGCGCCCGCCAGCACCGGCGCCCGCCGCAGCCGCGGGTCGGTCGAGGGGCCGAGCAGCACAACGGCGGCCACCCGCGGGTCGACGACGGCGGCCGCGGCGACCACCTGGCAGCCCTGGCTGTGGCCCACGAGGACGACCGGACCCTCGCCGAGGTGCGCCCGCAGCGCGGCGGCGAGGTCGTCGAGCGGCGGCACAGGTGCAGACCGCCCCATCCCGGGTAGGAGCACGACGTCGGCGGGCGACCGCCGGCGCAACCGCGACCACGACCGCCGGTCCAGCCCCAGCCCCGGGACCAGCACGATCCGGGGGATGACGGCGGGCACCGGCCCGGTTGTACCGGGTGGGACCGGTGGCCGCGAGCGGACCGACCGGCGAACAGACCAGCAGGCCGGCGCGGCCGTGACGGGGATCACCGCCCCGACCGGCCCGCCACAGGACAGCGGAGCCCCCGACGGGAGAGGATCAGTCATCATGACGACATCACCTGCGCCCACCGCCCCCGGCAGCCCCTCGACCGGACGGCCGCGGGTGGTGATCGTCGGATCCGGCTTCGGTGGCCTGTTCGCCGCCAAGGCGCTGCGCAACGCCGACGTCGACGTCACGGTCATCGGCAAGACCAGCCACCACCTGTTCCAGCCGCTGCTGTACCAGGTGGCCACCGGGATCCTGTCCGAGGGCGAGATCGCCCCGGCCACCCGCGAGGTGCTGCGCCACCAGGAGAACGCGCGCGTCGTCCTCGGCGAGGTCGTGGACATCGACGTCGACGCCCGCACGGTCACCTCGACCATCCTCGGCCGCACCACGGTCCACCCCTACGACGAGCTGATCGTCGCCGCCGGCGCCGGGCAGTCCTACTTCGGCAACGACCGTTTCGCCGAGTTCGCCCCCGGCATGAAGAGCGTCGACGACGCCCTCGAGCTGCGCGGCCGCATCTTCGGCGCCTTCGAGCTCGCCGAGCTCGCCACCGACCCGGCCGAGGTCGACCGGCTGATGACCTTCGTCGTCGTCGGCGCCGGCCCGACCGGTGTGGAGATGGCCGGCCAGATCGCCGAGCTCGCGCACCGCACGCTGCGCCGCGACTTCCGCAACATCGACCCGCAGCGGGCCCGCATCATCCTGCTCGACGGCGCGCCGCAGGTGCTGCCGCCGTTCGGGCCGAAGCTCGGCGAGAAGGCCCGCCGGCACCTCAACGAGATCGGCGTCGAGGTGCAGCTCGGCGCCCTGGTCACCGACCTCGACGCCGACGGCCTGACCGTCAAGGACTCCGACGGCCAGCTGCGCCGCATCAGCGCCGCCACCAAGGTGTGGGCCGCCGGCGTGCAGGCCTCCCCGCTGGGCCGGCTGCTCGGCGACGCCACCGGCGCCGAGGTCGACCGCGCCGGCCGCATCTCGGTGCAGCCGGACCTCACGCTGCCGGGCCACCCGGAGATCCACGTCGTCGGCGACATGGCCAACCACCCCGACAAGCTGCCCGGCGTCGCCCAGGTGGCCATCCAGGGCGGGCGCTACGCCGCCGACGCGATCAAGCGGCGGATCACCGGCCGCGAGCCGAAGCCGCCGTTCCGGTACCGCGACAAGGGCAACATGGCGACGATCTCGCGGTTCTCCGCGGTCGCCGACATCAAGAACATGAAGTTCGAGGGCTTCATCGCCTGGGTGATCTGGCTGGTGGTGCACCTCTTCTACATCATCGGCTTCAAGAGCCGGGTCACCACGGTGCTGCACTGGATGGTCAGCTTCCTGGGCCGCGGCCGCTCGCAGCGGGTGACCACCCAGCAGCAGGTCTACGGACGCCTCGCGCTGGAGAAGCTCGGCGAGGGGTTCGCGACGTCGAAGACCGGCGGGCCCAAGGACCACCCGCAGACCCCCGACGACGTCAACCCCGAGCAGCAGCACGACCTGGTCGGGCGCCGCACCGCCTGACGAAGGGTCCCGCTTCCCCCCACGCCTCGCCAGCTCGGCGCGGGGCCCTGCAGCGGGGCCGTTCCAGCACCTCACCACTCGGCCCGTCCGGCCTCAGCCGGGCGGGCCGAGCCACGTCCGCAGGGCGGCGACCACCAGGTCCGGTGTCACCACGTGGCCGCCGGCGAACTCGTCGTAGGTGACGTCGTAGCCGGCGGCCGACAGCGCGTGCGACACCCGCCGGCCGCACCGCTCGACCGGCAGCACGCGGTCGGCGTTGCCGTGGGCGATCCACACCCGCGGCCGCCCCGTGCGGCCCGGCGGCGCCGCGAAGCCGGGCGAGAAGGCGAGCAGCGCCTCGAACAGGTCGCCGTTGGCCAGGCCCAGCGACAGCGCGTACGAGGCGCCGTCGGAGAACCCCGCCCAGCGCCAGCCGGGACACCGGCAGCCGCCCGCCGACCGCGTCGAGCGCGGCGTCGAGGACGGCGAGGTCGCGGCCGAGCCCGCCGGCGATCAGGTCCCAGGTGGCCGCTCCCGACGAGGTCGCCAGCACCGCCACCCCTCGGGCCGCGGCGACGTCGCCGACCGCGGCCAGCGACTGCGCGGCGTCCCCGCCGGCGCCGTGGCAGAACACCAGCAGCGGACGCGGCCCGGTGCCCTCGGGCACCCGGACCATCGCCTCGGCGTCCCCGTCGAGGTCGAGGCGGGTGACGCCGGCCGGCAGCGGCGGGCCGCCCGGGTCGGGACCGGGCCGGGTGTCGAGGCGGCCGTCCATCACGCCCTCCCGGCCGCTCCCTCGCGGACGACCCACTCCGCGACCGCGCGGCGGTCGCCCGTGCGCAGCCAGGTGCTCCGCTGCCTCGCCGCCGACGTACCCCGGCCGAGCAGGTCCTGCACGAGGGCGGTGACCTCGTCCCACTCCCCGGCGTCGGCGAGGTCGGCCTCCAGCTCACCCAGCAGCCCCCCGACGGCGGCCCGGGCGTCGACCAGCTCGAGGCGCAGCGGGTCGAACAGCCGGCCGCCGAGGCCCTCCCGCGCCGCCCGCCACCGGGCCGCGCGCAGGTGCTCGGGCCGCACCTCGGGCACCGGCTCGCCCCGTTCGGCGCGGCCGGCGAGCACCCGCACCAGGGAGCGGACCAGCGCCGCGTGCAGCACGGCGTCGTCGACGGTGGTGCACACGTCGGCCAGCCGGAACTCGATCGTGGGCAGCCGGGCCGACGGGCGGACGTCCCAGTACAGGTGCGAGCCGTCGGCGACCACGCCGGAGGCGACCAGGCCGGCGAGCACGCGGCGGTAGCCGTCGGCGTCGCCGAGCGGCTCGGGGGCACCGGCGTGCGGGAAGCGGGTCCACCACAGCGTCCGCCACGACTCGTAGCCGGTGTCGACGCCGTCGTGGAACGGCGAGCTGCCGGTCATCGCCAGCAGCAGCGGGACGTAGGGCCGGGCGCGGTCGAGGACGGCGACGGCGGTGTCGAGGTCGGGGACGCCGACGTGCACGTGGCAGCCGCAGATGTCCTGCTGGCGCGCGAGACCCGCCCAGCGGTCGACCATCGCCTCGTACCGCTCCCCCGGCGTCACCGGCATGGTGTGCCAGGAGTCCCAGGGGTGGGTGGAGGCCGGCAGCAGCACGAGCCCGTCACGGGCGGCGGCCGCGGCGGCCTGCGCGCGCCCGGCCACGAGGTCGGCGCGCACCTCGGCGAGCGTGGTGCACACGCCGCTCGCCGTCTCCAGCTGCGTGGTGGCGATCTCGGGGTGCACCAGCGGGCCGGCCTCCCCGGCCAGCGCCGCGGCCGCGGCACCCGGACCCGGAGTCAGGTCGAAGGTGCCGGGGGCGACGAGGTGGAACTCCTCCTCGACGCCGAGGGTGCGCCCGACGGCGCGGTCGGGCGGGGACTGCTCGGGGGACACGCCGCTCCTGGGTGCCGTGGGGTCGCCGGGGAGGCCGACGCTACGTCCGCGCACCCGCCGCCGCGCGGTGATCGCTCTCGGCGTAGCCGGGAGGGTGGCCCGCCGGCCCTCCGCAGGCGTCCACTGGTCGCTGTAACGGTGTAATCGACCCCAGGAGGTGCGCCGTGACCCGACCGGACACCGACGCGGCGCTGGACGCCTACTCGCAGGTGGTCACCGCGGTGGCCGCCGACCTCACCCCGCACGTCGCCGCGCTGCAGGTCACCGGGCCCGACGGGCGCTCGGGCGCGGGCTCGGCCGTCGTCGTCCCCGGCGACGGGCTGCTGCTCACCAACGCGCACGTCGTCGGTCGCGCCCGCGCCGGGCGGGCCGTGTTCGGCGACGGCACCGAGACGCCGGTGGAGGTGGTGGGCACCGACCCGCTGTCGGACCTCGCCGTCGTCCGGGCCACCGCCGGGGCACCCCAGCCCGTGGTGCTCGGCGACGCCGCCCGGCTGCGGGTCGGGCAGCTCGTCGTCGCCGTCGGCAACCCGCTGGGCCTGGCCGGGTCGGTGACCGCCGGCGTCGTCAGCGGCCTGGGCCGGTCGCTGCCCACCCGGGACGGACGGACCGCGCGGGTGGTCGAGGACGTCATCCAGACCGACGCCGCCCTCAACCCCGGCAACTCCGGCGGCGCGCTCGCCGACTCCGCGAGCCGGGTGGTCGGCATCAACACCGCCGTCGCCGGGTGGGGGCTGGGCCTGGCCGTGCCGGTCAACGACACCACCCGCCGGATCATCGACACCCTCGTCCGCGACGGCCGGGTGCGGCGGGCCTACCTCGGCCTGGTCAGCAGCCCGGCGCCGCTGCCCGCGGAGCTGGCCGCGCGCACCGGCCGGCGGCGGGGGCTGCGCGTGGTCGACGTCGTCGCCG
Organism: Geodermatophilus sp. FMUSA9-8; assembly: GCF_037034165.1. NCBI lineage: Bacteria > Bacillati > Actinomycetota > Actinomycetes > Geodermatophilales > Geodermatophilaceae > Geodermatophilus > Geodermatophilus sp. FMUSA9-8. The sequence goes on from NZ_JBAGKE010000007.1 coordinate 185,942, forward strand.
GGTCGCCGGCCGACCGGGCCGGGCTGCGGCCGGGCGACCTCGTGCTCGAGGCCGGGCGCGCGCCGGTGGCCGAGGCGCAGAGCCTGCAGCGGCTGCTCTTCGCCGAGGCCGTCGGGCAGCCACTGCCCGTGACGGTGTACCGACGCGGCGCGATGGTCGACGTCATCGCCGTGCCCACGGAGCTCACCGGCTGACCACCCGCGCGGGTGGGGTCTCCTCAGGAGCGCCCGATCAGGTGACGATGCTCCCCCCGTGACGGAGGGAGACCGGTGACCGGCGACCGCAGGAGCGGGCTGCGCCTGCTCGCGCTGCTGTACGGCTGCGCCGCCGCGCTGTGCGCCCTGGGCGCGCTGTGGCCGATGGCCGCGCGCACCCCCGTCGCGCTGCTCGCCGTCCTCGCCGTCGCCGGCGGCCTGCTCGCCGGCGCGTTCGAGCTCGGCCGCGACCGGCTGCCCATGGCCGCCGTGCACGCCGGCCTGGCGATGCTGGCCGTGCTCACCGCCCTGCTGGCCTGGCAGTCGGTCACCGCGGTCGGCGTCGTGGGGCTCGGACCCGCGCTCGTCGCGCTCGGCGTCCTCGCCGGCCACGTGCTCCCGGCCCCGCAGGCGCGGCTGCACGTCCTCGGCGCGGTCGCCGTGGTGTCGGCCGGTGCGCTGGCCGCGGTCCCGTCGGGCTTCCTCGCCCCGTGGCTGACCGCCGTCGTCACCACCGTCGTGCTCACCGAGGCGCAGGTGCGCCAGACCGGCGCGCTGCGGCGCACCGCGGGCACCGACCCGCTCACCGGCGTGGCCAACCGCCGGGCCTGGGAGGACGGCGCCGAGCGGCTGCTCGCGACCGCCGAGCGCGCCGGGGAGCCCGTCACCGTCGTGCTGCTCGACCTCGACGGCTTCAAGGCCGTCAACGACACCGCCGGGCACGCGGCCGGCGACGCGCTGCTGTGCTCGCTGGCCACGGCCTGGCGGCGGGAGCTGCGCCGCTCGGACCTGCTCGGTCGCCTCGGCGGCGACGAGTTCGCCCTCGTGCTGCCCGGCAGCGACGCCGCGGCCACCGCCGAGCTGCTGCTGCGCCTGCGGGCGGTCTCGACCGGCGCCTGGTCGGCCGGCACGGCGACCGCCCGCCCCGGCGACGGGCTGACCGCGCTGCTCGCCCGCGCCGACACCGCGCTCTACCGCGAGAAGGCCGCCCGCTCGCACCGCTCGCGCGTCGACTGACCCTCCGTACCGGCCCGCCGCGGCGACGCCCGGGACGCGTCCGGTCCCGTTCCCCGCCAGCCCGCCGCGGGAGGAGCCTGCCGGCCACCACGGGGACCGACCGGCGGGCGAGGAGGCGGACATGGCCTCGGTGGTGGTGTGCGGCGGGAGCGTCGTCGGGCTGAGCGCGGCGATGATGCTGGCCCGCGACGGGCACGAGGTGACCGTGCTGGAGGCCGACCCCGACGGCGCCCCTGCCACGCCGGCGGAGGCCTGGGCGGGCTGGCGGCGCCGGGGCGTGGCGCAGTTCCGGCAACCGCACACGCTGCACGCCCGCTTCCGCGCCGTCGCCGACGAGCAGCTGCCGGGGCTCACCGGGCGGCTGCTGGACGCCGGCTGCGTCTGGGTGGACCGGCTGTCCGCGCTGCCTCCCTCGATCGCCGACCGGGCACCGCGGGACGGCGACGACCGGCTGCGGGGCGTCACCGGACGGCGGCCGGTCGTCGAGTCGGTGGTGGCGGCGGCCGCCGAGGAGACGGCGGGGGTGGAGATCCGCCGCGGGACCGGCGTCGCGGGCCTGCTGCCCGGCGCCCCGGCGCTGGCCGGCGTCCCGCACGCCGCCGGGGTCCGGACGACGGCCGGCGACGAGCTGCGGGCCGACCTCGTCGTCGACGCCACCGGCCGGCGGAGCCGCTCGGCCGGGTGGCTGGCCGAGCTGGGCGCCGTCCCGCCGCGCGTGCGGGCGCAGGACTCGGGCTTCGTCTACTACACCCGCTACCTGGCGGGCCCGGAGCCGCCGGCAGCGGTCGGCCCGCCGGTGTGCCCGCTGGGCAGCCTCTCGCTGCTCACCCTCGTCGGCGACGCCGGCACCTGGTCGGTGACCGTCTACGGGGAGAGCGGCGACCGGCCGCTCCGGGCGCTGCGCGACCCCGCGACCTTCGACCGGGTCATCGCCGCGTGCCCCCTGCAGGCGCACTGGCTCGACGGGACCGCCCTGGACGGCGTGCTGGCGATGGGTGGCGGGCTGGACCGGCACCGACGCTTCGTCGACGACGGCCGCCCCGTGGTCACCGGCTTCGCCGCCGTCGGGGACGCCTGGGCCTGCACGAACCCCTCGGCCGGGCGCGGTCTGTCGGTCGGGATCCTGCACGCCGCGCTGCTGCGCGCCGCGGTCGCCGGCCACCTCGACCGGCCCGCCGACCTGGCGACGGCCTTCGCCGAGGCGAGCGAGCGGGACGCCGCGCCGTTCGTCGAGGAGCAGCTGGCCGAGGACCGGATCCGCCTCGCGCAGATGGCCGCCGCGCGCGAGGGCCGGCCCGCGCCTCCCCCACCGCCGGAGACGGCGGCCTTCCTCGGCGCGGCGATGCAGGACGCCGACCTGTTCCGGGCGATGGTCGAGTTCCGGCTGTGCATGGCGCCGCTGGCCGAGGTGCTCGCCCGCCCGGAGGTGCGGCAGCGCGTGGACGCGCTGGCCGCGGCCGGGCCGCGACCGCCCGCCGCCTTCCCGGGGCCCGACCGCGCCCGGCTGCTGGAGCTGCTGGACGCCTGAGTCAGGACGCCCGGGTCAGGGGCGCCGCCAGTCGTCGGAGGTCATGTGCGAGCCGGCCATCGGGCCCATCTGTAGCATGCCGCCGTCGACGACGTAGGACGCCCCGGTGACGTAGGAGGCCTGTGGCGAGGCGAGGAAGGCGACGACGGCGGCGACCTCGTGCGCGTACCCCGGGCCGGCCCACCGGGACGCCGGGGCGCTCGTGGCCGGGCGCGGCCGGGTCCTCGTCCTCCTGGCCGGTCATCGGGGTGGCGATCTCGCCCGGCGCGACGGCGTTGACCGTGATGCCGTGCTCGGCCAGCTCGATCGCCGCCACGCGGGTGAGCAGGCCGAGGCCGCCCTTGGCCGCGCAGTAGGCGGCCGCGCCCACCCGCGGCTGGTGCTCGTGGACGCTGGTGACGTTCACGATCCGCCCGCCGCGGCCGGCGTCGACCATCCGCCGCGCGGCGCGCTGCAGGCAGAGGAACGCCGCGTCGAGGTCGGTGACCAGCACCTCGCGCCAGGTCTCGTAGTCGGTGTCCAGGATCGACGTCGAGTGGCCGGTGCCCGCGTCGTTGACGAGGACGTCGACGCCGCCGAGCGCCTCGGCCAGCTCGTCGACGACATCGGCGGCCTGCGGCAGCCGCGTGAGGTCGACGTGGCGGACCTCCGCGCGGCGGCCCGTGGAGCGCACCTCCTCGGCGGTGGCCTGCGCGTGCGCCTCGTCGCGGTACCAGGTGATCCCGACGTCGCACCCCTGCTCGGCCAGCGCGACCGCCACGGCCCGCCCGATGCCCGACTCCGACCCGGTGACGACCGCGACGCGGCCGGCTGACTCCGTCATCACCCCATGCTGGGTGCGAGCGCGGTCGGGCGCCGTCCGAGGGTTGAGACGGATCGGTTCCCCTCACCATCTGCAGTGCGGCGACGACACGGCGCAGGACCACGCCGCGCAAGGGTCGAAGCGGCTCGGCCCTGATCGACGAGGCGGATGGACAAAGCGGACGCACCGTCTCGAGACTCCGGCGTCCAACGGGCCCCGCGTCCGCGTCTAGGACGACCGGAGGGCTTGGCCTTGGAGACCTTCGGCCCTTACCAACTGCTCGACCTGCTCGGTCGCGGAGCGATGGGCGAGGTCCATCGCGCCCTGGACACCAGGCGTGGTCGCACCGTCGCCTTGAAACGTCTGCTGCCCGCACTCGCCCACGACCAGCACTACCGGGCTCGCTTCTTCCGCGAGTGTCGGGACGCGGCGGTCCTCAACGAGGCGCACGTCGTCCCGATCCACGACTTCGGCGAGGTCGACGGCAGGCTGTTCCTCGACATGCGACTGGTCGAAGGGCGCGACCTCGGCGAGGTGCTGGCGCAGGACGGCCCGCTGTCGCCCCAGATTGCGGTGGCCGTGGTCGAACAGGTCGCCGCCGCGCTCGACGCCGCGCATCAAGCCGGGATCGTCCACCGCGACGTCAAGCCCTCGAACGTCCTGGTGAGCGGCCGCGGGCCGGTTCCGCACTGTTACCTGCTCGACTTCGGTATCGCCGGCATGACGGGCGCCGCTACCGGCGCTCCCTTGACCGGCACGGGCGACATCGTCGGATCGCTCGACTACCTGGCGCCCGAACGGCTCACCGACAATGCGAGCGATCACCGGGTCGATGTGTACTCGTTGGCCTGCCTCCTCTATGAGGCACTCACTGGACGACCTCCCTTCGTCGCCTCGGACGTGGCAGCACTGTGCGAGGCTCACCTGTCTGCTCCGCCGCCGCGCCCGTCGGAGACGATGGACTCGCTGCCGGCGTCGCTCGACGAGGTGGTCGCCCGAGGGATGTCCAAGGACCCGTTTCAGCGCTTCGTGAGTGCGGGCGCGCTAGCAGAGTCGGCGCGCGCGGCTCTCACCGAGGGTCCTCGCGGCCTCCGTCACCCGCTGGCATCGATGGAGTCCGGCGACCTCGCGTCGGCTGTCAGACGGGCCGAGCGGGACGATCCTCGGTCGCCGGCGACACGTCGTCGTCTCCCGCTCCTGGCCAGCGCAGCTGTCGCGCTGCTCGCCCTGGGTGGTGCCGCCGCCATGAACCTGGCGTCGGGTACCGCAGCAGCCACGCCGGTGACCAAAGAAGCTGCTGACTCCATGGGCGAGCAGCCGTTCGTCCCCCGGCCCGCCAACCAGGCCGGCGGCGCCGAGGCCGGGTCTGGCGGCGGCATGGGTGACCAGCCTCCCGCCGGCGGAGTGCCGACAGATCCTGTGTCCGGCGACCAGCCCGGCCTGTACGGAGGAGACGCGGCCGGCACCTGCGACGTCGACGCCATGGTCACGTTCTTCTCCGGCCATCCCGCCCAGGCAGCTGCCTGGGCCGCGGTCGAGGGGGTCGACCCGACCGGGATCGAGGGCCTCCTACGGAGCCTCACGCCGGTGGTGCTGCGCTTCGACACGGCGGTCACCAATCACGGCTTCTCCGGTGGACGCGCCACGCCGTTCCAGTCGGTCCTCCAAGCGGGGACCTCGGTCCTCGTCGACGAGCGTGGGCTGCCGCGAGTTCGCTGCCAGTGCGGCAATCCGCTCAACCCACCACGCACCCGCGTCTCACCCGAGTACGACGGAGACCAGTGGTCCGCGTTCACTCCCGAGGGGGTCGTGGTGGTCGAAGGGGCTCCGGAGGGGGTGGACTCCTTCGTCGTCGTTGCCGGCAGTGGCGAGTTCCGCGACCGGCCGGTAGGCACCTCTGGCGATGCCGATGTCCTCCCCTCCCCGATTGATGAGCAGGCGGCTCGGGCCTTCGTCGCGGACCCCACGGTTGCTGCGGCCACTTCGGCCGCACCGGTCCCGGGAGGGCAGACGCGCGCGGACACAGGAGAAAGCGGCTTCACCCCACCGCTGAAGTCGCCGACCACACCGGACCCGAACTCGTCCTCTGCAGGAGGGACGGCGCCGACGGGTCCCGATGGCGGACCTCCGGCGACCACCTCCGGGCTGCCACGGCCACCCACGTCACAACCTCCTACGACGACGAATGCACCTCCGACCACGACCTCGCCACCCCCTGCGACGACCACAGCGAATCCCTCCACGACCACGCCGTCCCCCGGTTCGACCACGGCTGCAGAACCACCACCCGACGGTTCGCAGGATCCAGACCTCCCCACCAGCGATGCACCCGGGAGCGAGCCGCCCCCCGCCGAGGAGGCACCCGAACCTGGGACACCGGCAGGTCCGTCCGACGCCGGCTCGGCTGATCTCGAGACCCCGACGGACGAAGCTCCGCTCAACGAGCCGGAACCCGCTGGTCAGGACCTCCCCGACCAGGAACCGGCCACGGAGTCCTCTGAGACGTCAAACCCCTCGTCCGGTGACGCCGGGACGGTGCCGCCCAGCTGAGGCGGGAGTCACGCGGCGGCGCAGCGCGCGGCCACGTCGCGCACGTGCGCGGCGAACCCCGGCGGCGACAGCACGGTGAACGGCGCCCCCGCCACGACCAGCGCGGCCGTCGCCCAGTCCAGGTCGTCGCCCTCGATCCGCACGCGGCAGGCGTCGCCGAGGTCCTCGGTGACGGTCGCCCACCGGCCGATGCGCCCGCGCACCTGATCCGCCGGGGCGGCCACCTCCGCCTCCACCACGTGCCGCGCCCACGCCTTGTCCAGCCGCTCCCGCACCCAGGCCGCCGCGTCCTCGGCCGGGAAGCGGCGGGGCGCGGCGCGGGAGCCGGTGCCACGCGGGGCGTCGAGCCGGTCGAGCCGAAAGGTGCGCCAGTCGCCGCGGTCGAGGTCCCAGGCGACGAGGTACCAGCGGCGCCCCAGCGAGACCAGCCGGTGCGGCTCGACCAGCCGCTCCTCGCGCTCCCGGTCCGGCGGGGCGTAGCCGAACCCGAGCCGCTCGGTGTCGCGGCAGGCCAGCGCGACGGCGGTGAGCACGTCGGGGTCGACGGCGTCGGGGCTGCCCGGGGCCGGGGCGACGCCGGCCGGCACGGTCACCGCGCGCAGCGCCTCGACCCGGCCCCGCAGGCGCCCGGGCATCACCTGCACGAGCTTGGCCAGCACCCGCAGCGACGTCTCGGCCATGCCGGCGACCGGCCCCGCCGCGGCGGCCTGCAGCCCGACGGCGAGCGCCACGGCCTCGTCGTCGTCGAGCACCAGCGGCGGCAGCGCCGCGCCGCGGGCCAGCGCGTACCCGCCGTCGGTGCCGCGGGAGGCGTCGACGGGGTAGCCGAGCTCGCGGAGCCGCTCCACGTCGCGGCGCAGCGTGCGCACGGAGACGCCGAGCCGGGCGGCGAGGTCGGGGCCGGACCAGAAGCGGCGGGTCTGCAGCAGCGAGAGCAGGCGGAGCGTGCGGACGGCCGGGTCGCCCATACGCCCATCCTGGCGCGCACAGCGGACAGGATCCGTCCGCTTCGCCGCGACGATGGGGACACCGGCAGACGACGTCCAGGAGGACCCCGTGACCGCTCCGACCGCTCCCCCGACCGGCTCCCCCGCCCTCTCCGCCGAGCGGGCCGACCTGCTCGAGACGCTGGCCGCGCACCGCGGCTTCCTGCGCTTCACGGTGCGCGGTCTGACCGACGAGCAGGCCGCCCGCCGCACCACGGCCAGCGAGCTGACCCTCGCCACGCTCGTCAAGCACGTCGCCGTCACCGAGCGGTCCTGGGCGGACTTCGCGGTGCGCGGGACGGCCGCGCTGGAGCAGTCACCGGAGGAGTGGGGCGCCGACTGGGTGCTGCAGCCGGGCGAGACGCTCGCCTCGGTCCTCGCGCTCTACGACGAGGTGGCCGCGCGCACCGACGAGCTGGTGCGCACCCTCGACCTCGACACCGCCCACCCGCTGCCCGAGGCGCCGTGGTTCCCGCCGGGCGCCGTCCGCTCGGTCCGCCGGGTCTTCCTGCACGTCGTGGCCGAGACCGCCCAGCACGCCGGGCACGCGGACATCCTGCGGGAGTCCCTCGACGGCCAGCGGACGATGGGCTAGCGCCCGGCCCGCTCGAGATCGGTCACCCTGGCGGCCGCCGCGTCGCGCTCCGCGGCCGCCCGCTCCGCCGCCCGCCCGGCCGCGTCGGCCCGGCGCCGGGCGGTGCCCGCCTCGCCGTCGGCCGCGGCGGCCTCCTCGCGCACCCGCGCGAGCTCGGCGGCCAGCTCCTCGACCCGTGCCGCGAGTTCCGCCGCCCGGCGCTCCGCCCGCCCGGCCCGCTCCCGGGCGGTGCGGGCGCCCCGCGCCGCCTCCTCGGCCAGGTCCGCGGCCGCCTCCGCGTCCTCCCGCGCCTCGGCCAGCTCCCGCTGCCGCCGCTCCTCGGCCGCCCGCCGCCGCTCCTCCTCGGCCCGACGGCGCTCCTCGGCCCGGCGGCGCTCCTCGGTCGCCGGGTCCGGAGCCGGTCGGGCAGGTCGCTCGGGGACGGGCCGGGCCGGCCGCGCGGGCGGCACCACCCGCAGGTCGGGCCGCACGCCGAGCCCGCCGGACACCGACAGCGGGCCGGTGAGCCGCCCCGCCAGCAGCGCCTCGCCGGCGTCGGGGTCGGCCAGGGCCGCGCGCAGCGTCTGCTCCACCTGGTCGGCGACGGCGTCGCTGAGCGGGAGGCCGAGCCGCGCGGCCACGACCCGCGCCTGGCGGGCGAGCGCGGCGAGCAGCCGGGAGCGCTGGGTGCCGAGCGCCCGCAGCTGGTCGCCGGCCAGGCTCTCCTGCGCCTCCCGCAGCAGGTCGCCGAGCTCCACGAGGCCGGCGATCTCGTCGGGCTGCTCGCGCACCAGCGCGTTGCACGCCCACGCCGCCGTCGACGGCTTGCCGAGGGCGGCGACCTCCGTCGCCAGCGCCCTGTCCCCCGCCGCGCGGGCCCGGCGGGCGGCCTCGGTGCGGGCGGCCACGAAGTCGCCGGGCAGCAGCCCGTAGAGCTCCTCGGCGACCTCCTCGAGGTCCACGTCGCCCCCTCCCGGCCCGTGCGGTCGCCGCCGACCCTGCCACGGGAAGACGGGACCGGCCGCGGGACGTTGCCGCCCGCGTCGCGCCGGTGGTCGACTCCCGGGCGGCGGGGAACGAGGAGGAGGGGGCGGGATGACGACCTGCGGGCACCTGGACCAGATCCGGGACGTGACGCCGGACTCGACGGAGGGGTGCGGCGACTGCCTGGCCATCGGCAGCCGGTGGGTGCACCTGCGGATGTGCCTGTCGTGCGGGCACGTGGCCTGCTGCGACTCCTCGCCGAACCGGCACGCCACCGCGCACGCCGGGACCTCCGGCCACCCGATCATCCGCTCGGTGGAGCCGGGTGAGTCCTGGCGCTGGTGCTATCCCGACGCGGCGCTCGTCTGATGGAGCTCTCGCTCGTCGCGCTGCTGGCCGGCTCCTTCGCGGTCACCGCGCTCGCCCGGCGGACCGGCGTCTCGGCGCCGCTGCTGCTGGTCGTCGTCGGCCTGGCGCTGTCGTTCGTGCCCGGGGTCCCCGACTACGCGCTGGACCCCGAGCTGATCCTCACGCTGGTGCTGCCGCCGCTGCTGTACTCGGCGGCGCTGGACAGCTCCTACCTGCGGCTGCGCGCCAACCTGCGCCCGATCGGCCTGCTCGCGCTGGGCGCCGTCCTGCTCACCACGGTCGCGGTCGGGCTCGCGGCGTGGTGGCTGGTGCCCGGGCTGCCGCTGGCCTCGGCGCTGGTGCTCGGCGCCGTCGTCGCCCCGCCCGACGCCGTCGCGGCCACCGCCGTCGGCCGGCGCCTGGGCCTGCCGCGGCGGGTGATGACCATCCTCGGCGGCGAGAGCCTGGTGAACGACGCCACCGCGCTGACCGCCTACCGGGTGGCGGTCGCGGTGGCCGCCGGCGCCGGGTACGGCATCGCGCAGGGCCTCGGCGTCTTCGTGCTGGCCGCCGCGGGCGGCGCCGCGATCGGCTGGGCGCTGGGCTGGCTGGTCGACCGGATCCGGCGGCTGCTGCACGACGGCGTGCTGGAGTCCGCGATGGGCCTGCTCGTGCCCTTCGTCGGCTTCGTCGTCGCCGAGGAGGTGCACGCCTCCGGGGTGCTGGCCGTCGTGCTGGCCGGCCTCTACCTGGGGCACCGCTCCCCCGCGGCCGACCCGGTCGCCCGGCTGCAGGACCGCGCCGTCTGGCAGGCCGCCGACACCGTCCTCGAGGCCACGGTGTTCGCGCTCATCGGCCTGCAGCTGCGGGCGGTGGTGGAGGGCGTCGGGCCGTCGGTGTGGGGCATGACCGCCGTCGGGCTGGTGCTGGTGCTCGTCGCCCTGGTCGCCCGGGTGGCGTTCGTCTTCCCGACGACCTACCTGCGGCCGCTGGCCCGCCGCCGGGCCGACTGGGAGTCGCCGTCGTGGCGGCACCTGGCGGTGGTGTCGTGGGCCGGGATGCGCGGCGTGGTCTCGCTGGCCGCCGCGGCCGGCATCCCGCTGACCACGCTCGACGGCGACCCCTTCCCCGGCCGCGCGGAGGTCGTCTACCTGGCGTTCGTCGTCACCGTCGGCACGCTGCTGCTGCACGGGCTGACGCTGCCCGCCCTCATCCGCCGGCTCGGCGTGCGCGGCACGGAGGGCTCCGCCGACGCGCTGGCCGAGGCCCAGGCGCAGACCGACGCCGGGACGGCCGCCGTCGCCCGGCTCGAGGCGCTCGACGACGGCGACCCGCTGCACGCGCAGACCGTCACCGAGCTGCGCTCGCGCATCGAGGCGCGCACCAACGCCGCGTGGGAGCGGCTCGGCGGGCCGGTCGCCGGCGGCGGGGAGACCCCGAGCGCGGTGTACCGGCGGCTGCGCCGGGCGATGCTCGAGGCCGAGCGGGAGGTGTTCGTGCGCTACCGCGACCAGCGCCGCATCGACGACGAGGTGTTCCGCCGGGTGCAGCACGAGATGGACCTGGAGGAGGTCACGCTGCTGCGCGAGTGATGCGCCCCCGGGCCGGGGGTGGCACGGTGGGCCCGGAGGACGGCGCCGTCCCCGCCCGGACGACGTCCCGACGCGACCGGCCCCGCCGGCGCACGACCCGCACCGGAGTGCCCGTGGTCCCCTCCCCCGCTCCCCAGCGCAGCGCCCCCGACCCGGCCGTCGGCCCGCCGACGGTGCTGTTCGTCGCCGCTTCCGACGCGGCGGTCTCCCCGATGGCCGCCGCGCTGCTCGCCAGGCGCGCGTCCGGCCGGGTGCGGGCGCTGTCGGCCGGCTCGGCCCCGGCGGCGCGGGTGGACCCGGCCGCGGTGGCGGCGATGGCGGAGGTCGGCGTCGACCTCGCCGCCCGGCTGCCCCGGCCGCTGACCGCCGACGCGGTGCACGTCTCCGCCGTCGTCGTGCGGCTCGGCGCCGTCCGCGGCTGCCCGGTGCTGCCGGGCACCCGCTACCTCGACTGGCCGGTGGAGGAGCCGGCCGGCGGGGACGCCCGCCCGGTGCGCGACGAGCTCGACCGCCGCGTGCGCGGGCTGCTGGACGAGCTGGTGGCCTGAGGCGCGAGCGCCCCGACCGCCGGCGCCGGCGCCGCTAGCGCCCGAGCGCGGCCACCCGCTCCGCGCGGGCGGCGCGCAGCAGGGCCGGCAGCCGCGGGTCGGCCAGCACGCCGGCGTCCCGGACGGCGACCTTGCGGAAGCTCTTCCCGGTGCCCTCGAGCAGCCCGCCGTCGGAGCCCGCCCCCGCCAGCGCCGCGCCGTGGTTGAACCCGAGGTTCAGGTGCCGGTCGTACACGTCGAGGTAGGCGTAGTGCTCGGTGTTCTTCCGCGGCCCGACGCCGTAGCCGACCGTGCGCTGGTGCGGCCAGACCACCCGCACGACGGCGGGGTCGGCCTCGCGCACCAGCGCGTCGGCGGCGCGGACGAGGTCGGCGGTCGCCGGGGCGAGGCCGGCGAGCAGCAGGTCCCACGGGTCGTCGTCCATCCGGGCCATCCTGCCGCGCGCCGGGCCTAGGCTGGCCGCACCGACCCCGGAGGTGACCCTGTGTGGCTCAAGCTGCTCGGCCTGCTGCTCGTCGTCTGGCTCGTCGTCACCGTGGTCGGCTGGATCGTCGAGGGGCTGTTCTGGCTGGCCGTCGTCGGCCTGCTGCTGGTCCTCGTGACCGGGGCGTTCGGCGTGCGGGAGCGCACCCGCCGCTAGACGGGTGCGCTCCCGCGCCGGGCGTCAGTGCGCGGCGGCTCCCGCGGCCGGCCGGCTGACCCGGACCCCGACGGCGGCCACGAGGCTCACCGCGCCGAGGACGGCCAGCGCGGTGCCGAGCCCGCCGAGCGCGCCGGTGAGGGCGAGCACCACCAGCGGGCAGAAGAACTGCCCGATGAAGAAGGCCGACGTCCAGACGCCGGTACCGCGGCCGCGCTGCTCGAAGCTCAGCGAGCCGAGCGCCCAGGTGAGCAGCGACGGCAGGATCAGGCCGTTGCCGAGCCCGGTGACGACGGCGAACGCGATCACCGCGGGCACCGCCGAGGACAGGCCGAGGCCGACGATGCCGACGCCGGAGAGGGCGAAGGCGAGCGGCACGAGGACCGCCGGGCCGCGCTTGGCCAGCCGGCCGAAGAGGATGCCGCCGGCCGCGGTGCCGAGCGACGCGACCGCGCTGGCCGCGCCGATGACCGCCGTGGACTCCACGCCGATGTCGTCGAGCTTGAAGGACAGCTGGACGATCAGGACGTAGAAGACCAGGCCGCCGACCAGGGACACGCCGATCGGCGCGGCGAGCCGGCGCCAGGGCAGGGCCGGCAGCTTCTCGGTGCGTGCCGCGGCCTGCGCCTGCGGGGCGGGCTGCCAGATCAGCTTCGCGGCGGCGAGCGCGAGGGGCAGGCTGAGCGCGTACAGCCAGAAGGGCGTCCGCCAGTCGCCGGCGCCCAGCGCGCCGCCGACCGCGAAGAAGATGGTCGCCGCGACCGTGGTGAACACGACCTGGAGGCCGAAGTACCGCTCGCGCTGGGAGCCGTGGAAGTAGTCGGCCAGCAGGGTCGTGCAGCAGGTCATGATCGCGGCCTCGGTGAGGCCGAGGAGCACGCGGCTCGCGACGATCAGCTGCAGGGACGGCAGCCACAGCGGCGCGGTGCCGACGACGGCGTAGGCCACGAGCGCGCCGACGAGCAGCCGCTTGCGGCCCACCCGGTCGACGATCCGGCCGGCCACCATCGCGGTGAGGCCGATGACCAGCGCCGGCGCGGTGAGCACGACCGGCGCCAGCGCCTCGACGCCGGGAGTGCCGGCGAAGGCGTCCTGGATGCGCGGCAGGACGGGCGCCAGCAGCACCGCGCCGAGCACCGCGAGGCAGCTGGACAGCAGCAGCACCAGCGCCTGCGGGCGCCCGGCGGGGCGACCCGTGGTGGGGTCGACGGCGACCTCGCCGGCCAGCGGCTCCTCCGCCGACCGCTCAGGGACCAGGACGTTCTCCGACACGGGCGTCTCCATCGACGGGCGCGCCGGTCCCGGTGACCGGCATCACTGGCGATGGAGTGTCAGGACGGCGGACGCCGAGCGGAAATCACTTGTCGTTACGGTCCCCATCGACCGGATGGATACCCGCCGACTGCTCCCCGACCGCCAGCCGGGCCGCGCGGGAGACCAGGTCGCGGAGGTAGGCGTGCTCCGGGTCGTCGTCGAACACCGGGTGCCACCACATCGCCTCGATGAGCGGGCCGGCGTCGAAGGGGCACGGCAGCGCCCGGATGCCGGTGTTGAGCGGCAGCAGGTCGACGAGCCGGCGCTGCAGCAGCGCGATCCGGTCGCTGCCCGACACCAGCGCGGGGACGGTCAGGAAGCTCTCGGTGACCACCTGCACCTGCGGCTCGATCCCGAGCATGCGCATCTGCCGCGCGGCCGGGGTCGACGCCGTCGGCCCGTGGTAGGTGGCCACCCACGGGAGGGTCTCCAGGTCGCCGACGGCCAGGCCCGCGTCCACCACCGGGTTGTCGGCGGCCACCACGCACACCCACTCGTCGCGGTACAGGTCCCGGCGGGACAGGTCGGTGAAGAAACCCGGCGGCAGGAAGAGGAGGTCGGCGGTCAGCAGCGCCTGCTCCGCCCGGTCCACGATCGCCGGTGAGTGCGCGCTGAGCCGCAGCCGGGTGTGCGGCGCCTCCTCGGCCAGCAGCCCCGCGACGGTGTCCCCGAGCACCGCGACGACGTAGTCGCTGACGAGCAGGGTGAACTCGCGCGTCGAGGACGCCGGGTCGAAGCCGGGCTGGGCGGTGAACACCCGCTCCACCCCCGACAGGGCGATCCGGGCGAGCTCCCGGAGCTGGACGGCGAGCGGCGTCAGGCGGTACTCGTTGCCGACCCGGGACAGCAGCTCGTCGCCGAAGTGCCGGCGGAGGCGGGCCAGCGACGCCGACAGCGCCGGCTGGCTCAGCCCCATCTGCGCCGCCGCCCGCGTGACGCTGCGCTGCTGGAGCAGGGCGTCGAGGGACACGAGCAGGTTGAGGTCCAGGCTCGCGAGGTTCACGGAGCGCACCGTATCGACGCCGCTGATGCCCGTCATCAGGCATTCGGTCTTCCCTCACTCCTGTGGGCTGGCCCACTGTCGGGGCATGCACCACGGCCCTGACCACCACGGCCCTGACCACCACGGCCCCGACCACCTCGACCGCACGGACCCCGAGGGCGCCATCGCCGCCGCCGCGAAGCGCTGCTCCAACTGGGGCCGGTGGGGCGCCGACGACGTGCTCGGCACGCTGAACTTCCTCGACGAGGCGAAGCGGCGCGAGGGTGCGGCGCTGGTCCGCCGGGGGGCGAGCTTCTCGCTGTCGCAGTCCTTCGACACCGACGGCCCGCAGAAGGGCTGGCGCCGGCGGACCAACCCCGTGCACACGATGACCGACACGGGCACCGACGCCGAGCGGGGCGTGCAGGGCTTCCCGCACGGCATCGGCGGCGCCGACGACGTCATCGCGATGCCCCTGCAGTGCTCGACGCAGTGGGACGGCCTCGGGCACATCTTCGACCACGGCATGGCCTGGAACGGCCGCCGCGCGGGCGACGTGGTGACCAGCCTCGGCGACTCGGTGACCGGCATCGAGACCGTCGCCGACCTGATCGCCGGCCGCGGGGTGCTGCTCGACGTCGGCCGGGCGGTCGGCACCGACGGGGAGCTGCCCGACGGCTTCGCGATCACGACCGAGCACCTCGAGGCGACGATCGCCGCCCAGGGCGCATCCGCCGCCGTCGGCCGGGGCGATCTGCTGCTCGTGCGCACCGGGCGGCTCACCCGCGCCCGGCGGGACATCGCCGAGGGCCGCGGCTGGGGCGACTACGCCGGCGGCGCCGCCCCCGGCCTGTCGTTCACCACCGCCGACTGGCTGCACGCCACCGAGGTCGCCGGCGTCGCCACCGACACGTGGGGCTTCGAGGTCCGGCCCAACGAGTTCGACGTCGCCTTCCAGCCGCTGCACCAGGTCGCCATCCCCAACATGGGCCTGTTCATCGGCGAGATGTGGGACCTCGACGCCCTCGCGGCCGACTGCGCGCGGGACGGGCAGTGGGACTTCTGGCTCACCGCGGCCCCGCTCCGCGTGACCGGCGCCGTCGGCGCCCCCGTCAACCCGATCGCCGTCAAGTAGGAGGACCGACATGCCCGCTGTGAACACCGTCCTCGTCGTGGGCGGCGGCCTGGCCGGCGCCGGCGCCGCCGTCCACCTCGCGCAGGCCGGCGTCGCCGTCGACCTGGTCGAGATCAAGCCCGACACCGCCGCGCTCGGGTCCGGCATCACGCTGCAGGGCAACGCCCTGCGCGAGCTGCGGTCCCTCGGCGTGTGGGAGCAGGTGCAGGCCGCCGGCTACGCCTTCGACGTGACCGGCATCCGCGCGCCCGACCCGCACGGCACCGTGGTCGCCGAGGTCCCCGACGCCAAGACCGGCGGCCCGGACCTGCCCGCCGCGATGGGCATGCCCCGCCCGGAGCTCGCCCGGATCCTCCTCGACCGGGCCACCGAGGTCGGCGTCAAGGTGCGGTTCGGCACCACCCACACCGCACTGGTCCAGGACGCCGACGGCGTCGACGTGACCTTCGCCGACGGGTCCACCGGCCGCTACGACCTCGTGGTCGGCGCCGACGGGGTCCGGTCGTGGACCCGCCGCGCGCTCGGCGTGAACCTGGAGACCCGCTCGGTCGGCATGGGCATCTGGCGGGCGTTCGGCCCGCGGCCGGCGAGCGTCACCCGCACCGACCTCTACTACGGCGGCCCGTCCTACATCGCCGGCTACTGCCCGACCGGCGAGGACTCCCTCTACGCCTACATCGTCGAGGACGCCCAGGACCGCAGCGCCCTGACCCCCGACGAGCAGCTCGCCACGATGAAGGAGCTCTCCCGCGCCTACCACGGCCCCTGGGACGAGATCCGCGAGACGCTCACCGACCCCTCGCGGGTCAACTACACCTGGTTCGAGACCCACGTCCTCGACGAGCCCTGGAACCGTGGCCGGGTCGTGCTGATCGGCGACGCCGCGCACACCTGCCCGCCCACCATCGCGCAGGGCGGGGCCATGGCCCTGGAGGACGCCGTCGTCCTCGCCGAGCTGCTGGTCGAGCGGCCCGCGCTCGACCAGGACCTGTGGGACGCCTTCCACGCCCGCCGCCTCGAGCGCGCGCGGACCGTCGTCGACGCCTCCAACCAGCTCGCCCAGTGGCAGCTCCACCACGTGCGGGGCGACATCCCGGCCCTCATGCGCTCGATCGCCCAGCTGACCAGCCAGCCCGCCTGATGAAGGACCTCCCCGCCCCCCGCCGCTCGCAGGCTCGCGGCGGGGCCCTGCGGGGAGGCCGTTCCAGCACGTCACCAGGAGATCCCATGACCCAGCGCCTGATCACCCACCTGCGGCACGTCGACCTCGCCGTGCCGGACCTGCGCACGCAGGAGGACTTCTTCACCAACACCTGGGGGCTGAAGGGCGAGCACAGCGACTCGGGCCTGACGTTCCTGGCCGCCGAGGGCAGCCCCGAGCAGTACGTCGTCCGGCTGCGCGAGGCCACCGACAAGCGGATCGACCTGATCTCCTTCGGCGCGGCCACCGCCGCCGACGTCGACACCCTCGCCGGGCAGCTCGCCCGCGACGGCGTGCAGCTCGTCGGCGAGCCCGACACCCTGCAGACCCCCGGCGGCGGCTACGGGTTCCGGTTCTTCGACAACGAGGGCCGCACGGTGGAGATCAGCTCCGACGTCGCCGTCCGGCAGCACCGCCGGATCGAGGAGGGCGAGTCGATCCCGGTCCGCCTCTCGCACGTCGTCATCAACTCCGCCGACCCCGAGGGCACCCGGGCGTTCTACGAGAAGCACCTGGCCTTCGCCCTGTCGGACACGCTCGTGCACCCGCGGATGGGCAACATGATGTGGTTCATGCGGGTCAACGCCTGGCACCACAGCATGGCCATCGCCCGCGGCCCGCACCCCTCGCTCCACCACGCCTCCTTCGAGATGCGCGGCATCGACGAGTACATGCGCGGCACCGGCCGGCTGCTGCGCGCGGGCGTGGAGAAGATCTGGGGCCCGGGCCGGCACCTGGCCGGCAACAACACCTTCAGCTACTTCCTCGACCCGCACGGCAACACCGTCGAGTACACGACCGAGCTCGATCTGCTCGACGAGGACACCTGGCACCCGCACGTCTACGACATCAGCAACCCCGAGGTCAGCGACCAGTGGGGCACGGCGAACGCGATGAACGAGTTCGTCGCGCAGAAATCGTTCAACGACCCGGACAAGGGCCTGTTCGTGGCCCCGCCCGTCTGATGCGGTTCGCCACCTGGTCCGCCGGGGGCACGGTGCGTGCCGGCGTCGTGGGCGACTCCGGCCTGCACGCGCTCCCCGAGGGGACGACGGTCCTCGACCTCGTGCGCGCGGGGCTGCCCGCCGCGCGCGCGGCCGGGGAGGAGGCGCTGCGCGGTCCGGCCGTGCCCCTGGACTCCGTCCGCCTGCTGCCGCCGCTGGAGGCGCCGACGGTCCGCGACTTCGTCACCTTCGAGGAGCACGTCGAGGGCATGGTCGCGCCCAGCGGCGAGCCGGTCGCGCCGGAGTGGTACCAGGCGCCGACGTTCTACTTCACCAACCCGTACGCGCTCGTCGGCGCGCACGACGACGTCCCGGTGCCGCCGGGCTCGCAGCGCTTCGACTTCGAGCTCGAGGTCGCCGTGGTGGTCGGCGCTGTCGAGGGCTCCGACGGCGCCTCGCTCACGCCCGAGCAGGCCCGCGACCACGTGTTCGGCTACACGGTCCTCAACGACTGGTCGGCCCGCGACCTGCAGTTCCGGGAGATGGCCGTCAAGCTCGGCCCGGCCAAGGGCAAGGACTCCGCGACGACGCTCGGCCCGTGGCTGGTGACCGCCGACGAGCTCGAGCCCTACCGCGACGCCGAGGGGTTCCTCGCCCTCGACATGCGGGTGTCGGTCAACGGCGAGCAGATCGGGCAGGACCTGCTGTCCAACATGGGCTGGCCGTTCGAGGAGCTGATCGCCTACGCCTCCCGCGGCACGGAGGTCCGCGCCGGCGACGTGCTCGGCTCGGGCACCTGCGGCAACGGCGGCTGCCTGGGCGAGCTCTGGGGCCGCCGCGGCGAGCTGTCCCCGCCGCCGCTGCGGCCGGGCGACGTCGTGGAGATGACCGTCGAGGGCATCGGCACCATCCGCAACCGCGTCGTCGAGGGCGTCGAGCTGCCGCCGGTCCGGGCCGCCCGGCCCCGCCCGCGCACCCGCACGCGCGCGGCGTGAGCCCCTCGTGAGTCTCGCCGGCCGGGTCGTCGTCGTCACCGGCGCGGCCCAGGGGCAGGGGGCGGCCGAGGCCCGGCTGCTCGCTGCCGAGGGCGCGGTCGTCGTCGCCACCGACGTGCAGGACGCCCCCGCCGAGGACCTCGGCGGGGCCGCCTACCGCCGGCTCGACGTCACCGACGCCGCCGGCTGGGCGGCGCTGGCCGCCGACATCCGTGCGGAGCACGGCCGCGTGCACGGGCTGGTCGCCAACGCCGGGGTCACCTGGCGGGCGCGGCTGGCCGACCTCGACCCGGCCGACCTCGCCCGGGTGTCCGGGGTGAACGTCACCGGGACGCTGCTCGGCATCCAGGCGCTGACCCCGCTGATGACCGGCGGCGGCTCGGTCGTCGTCGTCGGCTCGGTGGCCGCGCTGACCGGGCACTTCCCGGTCGCCTACACCGCGTCGAAGTGGGCGCTGCGCGGGCTGGCCAAGGCCGCCTGCCTGGAGCTCGGCCCGCGCGGCATCCGGGTCAACACGGTCCACCCCGGCTACGTCGAGACGCCGATGACCGCCTCGGCGGCACCGGCGTTCCGCGCCGCCAACGTCGCCGAGACCCCGCTCGGCCGCACTGGCACCGTCGACGAGGTGGCGCCCCTGGTGGCCTTCCTCCTCGGCGACGGCGCCTCCTTCATCACCGGCGCCGAGATCCCCGTCGACGGCGGGATGACCGCCCACGGCGGCGTGAAGTCGATCAGCGACGCCGTGTCCGCCGCGGCGCCGGCCGCACCCTGAGAGGAACTCCCCCGTGTTCGAGTACTTCCCCACCGGCCCCTACACCTGGAACCTGTCCGTGGTCGCCACGCTGAACTCCGGCGGGCTGATCGACGAGGTCGATCGCGCCTGCCGGCCGATCAAGGACGCCGCGAACGCCGGTGAGGACGCCGGGACGCCGGACTTCCTGCGCGCCTGGACCGCGCTGACCGACCAGCTCGTCGGCCAGGCCGAGGAGGCCGAGAAGGCCGGGCACGTGCGCACCGCCGGGCAGCTGTGGTTCCGCGCGTCGAACTACCTGGCGCAGGCCGAGCGGATGCTCGCCCACTCCGACCCGAACCGGGTGCCCACCTACCGGCGGATGCTGGAGATCGCGCAGAAGGCGTTCGACACGCACAGCCCGCGCGTCTCCCGGGTCGAGGTCCCCTACGAGGGCACGACGCTGCCCGCCTACTTCTCGCAGGCGCCGGCCGCCGACGACGGCCCCGTCCCGGTCGTCGTGCTGGTCAACGGGCTGGACTCCACCAAGGAGCACATGTACGCGTCCAACCACTGGGAGGAGCTGGCCGCGCGCGGCATCTCCTGCCTGATGCTCGACCAGCCCGGCACCGGTGAGTCGCTGCGGCTGCAGGGGCTGACGGCGCGGGTGGACACCGAGGCGTGGGGCGCGGCGGCGGTGGACTACCTGGAGACGCGCGAGGACGTCGACGCCTCGCGGATCGGGATCGTCGGCTGGTCGCTGGGCGGCTACTACGCCCCGCGCGCCGCGGCGTTCGAGAAGCGGTTCGCCCTGTGCGTCGCCTGGGGCGCCAACCACGACTGGGGCGCGGTGCAGCGCCGCCGCCGGGAGCGCGAGGGCGAGCGCCCGGTGCCGCACTACTGGGAGCACGTGCTCTGGGTGTGGGGCCAGCCCGGCGACGAGAACGACCTCGACGCCTTCCTCGACTTCGCCGACCAGGTGAACCTCGAGGGCGTCGTCGAGCAGATCACCGTGCCGTTCCTGGTCGCCCACGGCGCCAACGACCGGCAGATCCCGCTCGAGATGGCGCACCGCTCCCACTCGCAGGCCGTGAACTCGCCCAGGGCGGAGCTGCGGGTGTTCACGCCCGAGGAGGGCGCGACCGAGCACATCGGCCTGGACCACCTGCCGTACGTGAGCACCTTCGTCGCCGACTGGGTGGCCGACACCTTCGCCGAGCTGGGCCGGACGACGTCGTGAGCATGCTGTTCGTCAAGCTGCCGGTGCGCGACCTGCCCGCCGCGCGGGCGTTCTACCAGGCGCTCGGCTTCCGCGTGGAGGAGAACTCCTCCGACGACGGCGAGGCCGCGGTGGTCCTGGGCGACGAGCAGGTGCTGTCGCTGCAGACCCGTGAGCGCTTCGCCGCGCTGCTCACGGGCGAGCCCGGCGACCCCTCGTCGGCCCCGACGGCGGTGCACGCCCTCACCGCCGGCGGGCGCACCGAGGTCGACGACCTGGTGTCCCGCGCGATCGCGGCCGGCGGCCGTCCCGGCGCTCCCGCGCGCGAGGAGGAGGCCAGCTACAGCCGCAGCTTCGCCGACCCGGACGGCAACGTCTGGGAGGTCGTCTGGATCGACCACGTGCACGTCGTCAACTGACGCCGGGTCGCCTGGGGGCGGACGCCCTCAGGCGACCTGGAACGAGCGCCTGGCCAGGCCGATGAAGAAGCCGTCGATGGCGGTGGTGACGCCGGCCGCGGGGTCCGTGGCCGCGCCGAGCGTGACGAACAGCGGCGTGAAGTGCTCGACCGTGGGGTGGGCGTAGCGCAGGCCGGGCGCCCGCAGCCGGAACCGCGCCAGCTCCTCGACGTCGCCGCGCGCCAGCGCGTCGGCGGCCCACGCGTCGAAGTCCGCTGACCAGCCGGGCACCGCGCCGCCGAGCATCTCGCGGGTCAGGTACGGCAGGCCGTGGGTCATGAACCCCGACCCGACCACCAGCACGCCCTGCTCCCGCAGCGGCCGCAGCCGCTCGCCGAGCGCCAGCAGCGTCGCGGTGTCGTGGGTGGGCAGGCTCAGCTGCAGCACCGGGACGTCGGCCTCCGGGTACATGACCTTGAGCGGCACCCAGGCGCCGTGGTCGAGGCCCCGCCCGCGGTGCTCGTGCACGTGCGCGGTCTCCGGCAGGACGGCGAGCAGCTGCCGCGCCAGGTCGGAGGACTCCGGGGTGTCGTAGCGCATCCGCTCGTACATCGGGTCGAACCCGCCGAAGTCGTAGACGAGCTCGGTGGGCACCGTGCTGGTGATGCCGAGGGAGTCCGACTCCCAGTGCGCGCTGACGATGAGCACCGCCCGCGGCCGGGGCAGCGCCCGCGCCCAGGCGGCCAGGTCGCGCATCCAGGCGGCGTCCTCGAACAGCGGCGGCGCGCCGTGGGAGAGGTACAGCGCCGGCAGCGGGCCGTCGTCCGGCGTCCAGGGGCGGTGCTCCCCCAGCCCGGCCACGTGCCCGAGGTGGGCGGCGAACGGGTGGCGGGGGTCGATGCGCGCGTCGGCGAGGGCGGTCGTCGAGGTCACCGGTCAGCCCGCCAGCGGGAGGTCGAGGGCGGGCAGGTCGAGCGTGTGCGCCGTGTGGTCGCGCTTGACGGCGAGGTAGTGGGCGTTGGCCGCCGACAGGTGGACGCCGGTCGGCACCCGCTCGGTCACCGCGACGCCGGCGAGCTCGAGCTGCGCGGCCTTGTCGGGGTTGTTCGACAGGAGACGCACGCGGTCGGCGCCGACGGCGGTGAGCATCTGCGCGGCGGCGGTGTAGTCGCGCTCGTCGTCGCCACGGCCCAGCGCGCGGTTGGCCGCGTAGGTGTCGAGGCCGGCGTCCTGCAGGGCGTAGGCGTCGAGCTTGGCGTACAGCCCGATGCCGCGGCCCTCCTGGCGGAGGTAGAGCAGGAACCCGCCCGCGGTGGTGATCCGCTCGGCCGCCTCGCGCAGCTGCGGGCCGCAGTCGCACCGCTCCGAGCCGAAGACGTCGCCGGTGAGGCACTCGCTGTGCGGGCGCACCAGGGGTGCCTCGCCGCCGGAGGCCGACCGCTCGAGCGCGCCGCGCCAGTCGCCGAGGCCGAGCAGCAGGTGCTCGCGGCCGTCGGCCAGCCCGTCGAAGGTGACGACGTCGGCCGTCGTCGCGTAGCCGTCGGGGAAGCGCATCGGCACCGTCACCCGGGTGCGCACGGTCGCCGCCGGGGCCGGGGACACGACGCCCGCGTCGAGGGAGAGGGTCATCGCGACCTCCGCATCAGTTGTACCTACAACCGATGACCCTAGCCCTCTTTGGTTGAAGCGACAAGTACCGCGGTGTCACCATGGGGTCGTGGCGGACTGGCTGAGCGAGGACGAGATGGCGGCGTGGGTGCGCCTGGTCGCCGTCGTGGAGCTGCTGCCCGGCGTCCTCGACGGCCAGCTGCGCCGCGACGCGCAGGTGACCCACTTCGACTACCACGTGCTGGCGATGCTGTCGGAGGCCCCGGACCGGACGCTGCGCATGACCGAGCTGGCCACCCGCACCAACGCCACGCTGCCGCGGCTGTCGCACGTCGTGCGCCGGCTCGAGGAGCGCGGGCTGGTCGAGCGGGCGCCCTGCCCCTGGGACGGCCGGGCCACCAACGCCCGGCTCACCGACGCCGGCTGGGCGAAGGTGCGCGCGACCGCGCCGGGGCACGTGGCCACCGTCCGCGAGCACGTCATCGACGCGCTCACCCCCGAGCAGGTGACCCAGCTGGCCGGCATCGCCGACGCGGTCCTGCGCCGCCTCGACCCCGACGGGAAGATGGCCGGGCTGCCGGGGGACGCCCCCGGAGGGGACCGCCGTCGGGCAGGGTGAGCCCATGACCGCTCCCCTCGCCGTGCTGGTCCACGGCCTGTGGCACGGCGCCTGGTGCTTCGACGGCGTCCGCGCCGCCCTCGTCGAGCGCGGCGTCGACAGCCTCGCCGTCGACCTGCCGCTCACCGACCTGCCCGCCGACACCGCGGCGCTCCGGTCGGCGCTGGACGCCGCGGGCCGCCCGGCGGTGCTGGTCGGGCACTCCTACGGCGGCGCGGTGGTCACCGGCGCCGGCACGCACCCGCTGGTCCGCGAGCTGGTGTTCCTCGCGGCCTTCGCACTCGACGACGGCGAGTCGGTGAGCCGCACCCGGCTCGGCGACCTGCCCGACACCCGGCTGGCCGAGGCGATGGTGGTGTCCGGCGACGAGATCGGCCTGGACCCCGTGCTGGGCGCCCGGCTGCTCTACGGCGACGCGCCGTTCGAGGTCGCCGCGGCGGCGCTGGCCCGGCTGCGCCCGGTGGGCCGGCAGGTGTTCCGCGGCGTGCCGGGGTCGATCGCCTGGCGCGGCGTGCCCTCGACCTATGCCGTGTGCACCGCCGACGAGGCCGTGCACCCCGAGCGGCAGCGCGCGATGGCGGCCCGGGCGGGCGCCCGTACGGTCGAGTGGAACTGCGGCCACAGCCCGGCCGCCACCTGCCCGGAGGCGGTCGCCGACCTCGTCGCGGAGCGGGTCCGGGCGCTCGGCTGACCGATGAGCCGGGGGTCCCGGGCCGGTCTGCCCTGGGGAACGCACCGACGAGGAGGAGCCCCATGACCGTCACGAGCGTGCTCGCGCAGGCCACCGTTCGCGACCTCGACCGCGCCGAGCGGTGGTACGCCACCCTGTTCGGCCGTGCCCCCGACAGCCGGCCCATGGACGGGCTGATCGAGTGGCACCTCACCGCCGACGCCGGCGTGCAGCTGTGGCGCGACCCGGAGCGCGCCGGCCGGTCGACGACGGTCCTCGGCGTCAGCGACGTCGACGCCGCCGCCCGCGACCTGGCCGCGGCCGGCGTCGCGCACGCCGGGCCGGAGCCCGGCGGCGGGAGCCGCGTCGTCCGGCTGGACGACCCCGACGGCAACCGCGTCGTCCTCATCGGCGACTGACGGCGCCCCGGCCCTCCGGCGGGAGGTCAGCCGGCCACGCGGGTGGACATCCCGGTGTAGTCGACGACGAGGCCGTCGTCATCGACGGTGAGCTCGAAGGCGCCGTGGGCGTCGTCGGAGTACCGCCAGCTCCGCTCCCCCAGACGCCGGTAGGTCTGGTCGACGCGCGTGACCCCGAGCGCCGGGACGTCGACCCACGCCACCGGGGTGACCACCTCCTCCCCCGCGGCCAGGCCCGCGAGCCGCCGGATCGGGAGGGTGTTGGTGAGCGGGGTGGCCGCGACGTCGACGTCGACGCAGCCGTCGAGCGCCGGGTCGGGCTCGCCGTCGCGGGTCCACCGGCGGTCGTCGCCGGCCGCGAGCACCAGCCGCCGCTCGCCCGCCGCGGACACCGCCGTCACCTCCACCGACCGCGTCGCCCAGGCGTCGTCGACCTCGACGCGGAACGAGCAGGCGAGCAGGGTCTCCGGCCCGGCGAGCACCTCGGTGCCGTGGAAGAGCCAGCCGCCCGGCCGCCGCTCCACGCGCGCCAGGCTGTGCCCGGCGTCCTCGTCGGCCCGCCGCCACGCCACCACCCGGGTCGTCATGCGCGGAGGCTAGGACCCCCTGCCGACGGTCCCGGGGCGCTCACCCCGGCCGAGCGGGCGAGCAGGGCGGCCTGCATGCGGCTCGTGAGCCCGAGCTTGGCCAGCACGCGGGAGACGTGCGTCTTCGCCGTCGCCTCGGTGATGGTCAGCGCGGCCGCGACGTCGGCGTTGGACATCCCCTCCCCGAGGCAGCCGAGGACGTCCCGCTCGCGCGGGGTGAGCCCGGCGAGCTCCGGCGGGGGTGGCTGCTGCGCGTCCCCCGCGGCCGGGACGACGAACCGGTCGAGCAGCCGCCGCGTCACCTCGGGGGCGAGCACGCCCTGCCCGCCGGCGACGCGGCGGACGGCGTCGACGAGGGTGGCCGCGCCGGCGGACTTGAGCAGGAAGCCCGCGGCGCCGGCCTGCAGGGCACCGACGACGTACTCGTCGAGGTCGAAGGTGGTGAGCACGAGCACCTCCGCGAGCCGCTCGGAGACGACGGCGCGGGTGGCCGCGATGCCGTCGGTGCCGGGCATCCGCAGGTCCATGAGGACGACGTCGGGGCGCAGTGCCCGGGCGTTGCCGACCGCGGCGGCGCCGTCGGCGGCCTCGCCCACGACCTCGATCCCCTCGCCGGTCTCCAGCAGCGCGCGCAGGCCGCTGCGCACGGCGGGGTGGTCGTCGGCGAGCAGTACCCGCACGGTCACGCGCCGACCCCCGCGGGGACGGCGAGCGGCAGCTCCGCGGCGACCGACCAGCGGGTGCGGGCGTCGTCGGCCCAGCCGGCGGCGAAGCGGCCGCCGAGGGACTCGGTGCGCTCGCGCATGGTGAGCAGGCCCAGGCCGGCGCCGGGGAGCCCGGGACCGCCGGAGCCGCCCGGGCCGTCGGCGCTGTCGACCCGCAGGGCGAGCCGGCCCCCCGACGTCCCGACGGCCACCTCCGCCCGGCCGCCGGGCGCGTGCTTGACCGCGTTGGTGAGCGCCTCCTGCAGCACCCGGTAGGCGGCCTGCTCCACCGCCGCGGGCAGCTCCGGCAGCGGCCCGGCGTCGAGGGTGACCGTCAGCCCGGCGGTGCGGGCGCCGGCGACCAGGGCGCCGAGCCGGTCGAGGCGCGGGGCGGCCGCGACGGGTCCGGCGTCGGCGCGCAGCAGCAGGATCATCGCCCGCATCTCCTCCAGCGACGTGAGGGCGGACGCGCGGACGGCCTCCAGCGCCGCGCGCTCCCGCTCGGCGCCGGGCACGGGCGGGCGGGCGAGCGCGGCCTCGGCGTGCAGCGCCACCGCGGAGACGTTCCCGGCGACGGCGTCGTGCAGGTCGCGCGCCATCCGCCCGCGCTCCTCCGCCCGGGCCTCGGCCGCGCGGAGGTCGGCGAGGTCGCGCAGGTCGTCGGCGCGGGCGCGGGCGAGGTCGGCCAGCTCGCGCTCCCGCCGGACGGCCAGGCCCCACCACAGCGGCGTGGTGAGCACGACGAACGTCTGCAGCGCGAGGAACGCCGTGACCCGCAGGTCCCGGGTCGCGGTCCACCCGAGCACCAGCGACAGGGACACCAGCGCCCACGACGCGGCGCGCAGCCGCAGCACCGCCGTCGGCCCCGCGTGCAGCGCGGCGGAGTAGACGAGGTCGAACAGGACGAGCAGCATCCCGATGCTGCCGCCGAGCGCCACGTCGGCGGCGAAGAGGACGGCGCCGGCCGACAGCGCGGCCACCGGACGGCGCCGCCTGCCGAGCATCGCCAGGCAGCCGAGCACGAGCGGGACGGCGTGCCACCAGCCGCTGCCGCCGGCCCGGCCGCTCCACAGGCCGGACAGGCCGGCGGCGACCAGCACCAGGCCGGCGGCGCCGGTGAGCACGGCGTCGCTGACGTCCCGGGCGCGGTCGGTGCCCCGCACCCGCGTGACCCACAGGTGCCGGAGGACGGCGAGGGCTCCCACCCGCTCATCCCAGCACGGGGTGCCACCCGCCGGCGTCCGTCGAAGGGTGTACGCCGCGCCCCGGGGACACCTCCTCCGGCCGACGACGGCGGCGGCCCGGGCGGCGAGGGTCGGCGTCGTGGACCTCGAACTGCTCGCCCTCGTCCCGCTGGCGCTGGTGGACAGCACCAGCGTCGGGACCCTGCTGCTGCCGATCTGGTTCCTGCTCGCGCCGGGCCGGGTGCGCGCGCGGCGGTTGCTGGTCTTCCTGGGCACGATCGCCGGCTTCTACCTGCTGGTGGGTGTGGCCCTGCTGGCCGGCGCGGAGGCCCTGCGGGACCGGGCCGCGGGACTCGGCGACTCCTCCGCGCTGACCGTCGCGCAGCTGCTGCTCGGCGTCACGCTGTTCGCGTCGAGCTTCGCGATGGGCCGCCGGCGCGAGGGGAGCCGCCGGTCCGGCCGGGTGCTGCGCTGGCGGGACCGGGCCGTGGGCGGCGGGGAGGGCGGCACCGGCGTGCTGGTCGGGCTCGCGCTGGGTGCGGGGCTGCTCGAGCTGGCCACGATGCTGCCCTACCTCGCCGCGATCGGGCTGCTCGGCGGGTCGGGCCTGTCCCCCGTGCTGCAGGGCGGGGCGCTGGCCGGCTACTGCCTGGTGATGGTGCTGCCGGCGCTGCTCCTGCTGGCGCTGCGGCTGCTGGCCGCCCGGCAGGTGGAGCCGCTGCTCGCGCGGGTGGGGTCGTGGCTGGAGCGCACGGGCGCCGAGACGACGGCGTGGGTCGTCGGCATCGCCGGCTTCCTGCTCGCACGCGACGCGATCGGCCGCCTGCCGGCGCTGACCGGGTGGCTCGACGGCCTCGGGACCGGCGTCTGATCCCGCCCCGGTCCGGGGAACCGACCCGTCCGCGGCGCGTCGTGTGCGCCCCGCGGGGGCCGGGTAGGTGGCCGCCGACCTGCACGTTCCGAACCAGGGAGCACCGATGACCACGCCCGAGACGACGACCCGTGACGCCGCCACCGGCCAGCGCGACATCAAGTCGCACGAGACGACCAGCTTCGCCGACCTCGGCAAGGAGATGTGGTCCTACCTCACCGGCAAGGGCGCGGCGATCAACTACGAGTTCGTCGACATGACCGTCGAGGTGCCGCGCGAGACCGGGCCGTCCGCGCCCCGGGCCACGTGGAAGCTCAACGGCACGCTGCGCATCACGACCGCCGAGAACGCCAGCCGGGGATGACCCCGGAGGGCGACCGCCGGCTCGAGGTGACCGCCGACCTGCGCCTGGAGGTCGACGGCGTCCCCGTGCGGGTGGAGGCGTCGGGGTCGGAGATCTCGGTGACCTCCGACGACGTCCGGCGCCTGTTCGCCGCCGTCCGGGTGGCCGGCGGGGCCGCCACCCAGGGGTCACCCGGGCGGACCGAGCTGGCGCGCGTGGCCGACACGCTCGCCGGCCACGGGCTCACCGCGCGGCTCGACGGGCCGGCCGGCCGGGTGCTGAGCCTGGGGGCCGACGTCGACTCGCCGGCCGGCTCGGCCCTCCTGGGCACGCGGCGGGCCCGGCTCCACCCCGCCGGGGCGCTGCGCAGCAGCGGCCCGGTCCCCGTGGCGGCCGCGGGGCTGCTGCTGGTGGTGATCGCCGCGCTGGCCCGCCGGCGACGGCGCTGAGCCCGGGCCGGCTCGCGTCGCGCGGGCCGGCCCGGGACGTCCCGCGCGCGCTCAGGCGGTGCGGGCGCCCTCCCACAGGTCGATGCCGGCGTCGACCGCGTGCTGGTCGATGCGGCGGAGCTCGTCCTCGGAGAACTGGAGGTTCCCCAGCGCCGCGACGTTCTGCTCGAGCTGGCCGACGCTGCTCGCGCCGATGAGCACGCTGGTGACCCGCTCGTCGCGCAGCGCCCACGCCAGCGCCATCTGCGCGAGCGACTGACCCCGCTCCTGCGCCATCCCGTTCAGGGCACGGACGTGCGCGAGCGACTCCTCGGTGAGCAGGTCGGTCGACAGCGACTTGCCCTGCGTGGCGCGGGAGCCGGCGGGGATGCCGTCGAGGTACTTGTCGGTGAGCATCCCCTGCGCGAGCGGGGAGAAGGCGATGCAGCCGGCACCGACCTCGGCGAGGGTGTCGAGCAGGCCCTCGGTCTCCACCCAGCGGTTGAGCATCGAGTAGCTGGGCTGGTGGATGAGCAGCGGCGTGCCCAGGTCGGCGAGGATCGCGGCGGCCTTCGCGGTGTCCTGCGGCGAGTAGGACGAGATGCCGGCGTAGAGCGCCTTCCCCGACCGGACGGCGGTGTCGAGCGCGCCCATCGTCTCCTCGAGCGGCGTCGTCGGATCGGGCCGGTGGGAGTAGAAGACGTCGACGTAGTCCAGGCCCATGCGGGCAAGCGACTGGTCGAGGCTCGCCAGCACGTACTTCCGCGACCCGCCGCCCTGGCCGTAGGGGCCGGGCCACATGTCCCAGCCGGCCTTGGTGGAGAGCACGAGCTCGTCGCGGTACGGGCGGAAGTCGTCGCGCAGGTGCCGGCCGAAGTTGGTCTCCGCGCTGCCGTAGGGCGGGCCGTAGTTGTTGGCCAGGTCGAAGTGGGTGATCCCGAGGTCGAAGGCCCGGCGCAGGACGGCGCGCTGGCGGTCGAGCGGGACGTCGTCGCCGAAGTTGTGCCAGAGGCCGAGGCTGACGGCCGGGAGGTCCAGGCCGCTGCGGCCGGTGCGGCGGTAGGTCATGGAGTCGTAGCGGTTCTCGGCGGCGGCATACGTCATGACGTCGATCCTGCCTCCCGGTCCTCCAGGCCGCGCCGGGTCACCAGGGCGGCGGCTGCGTGGTCGCGGTGAGGCCGCTGGGGGTGGTGACGGTGAGGGTGCCGTCGGGCTGCAGCGTGTGGGTCCAGCCGGGGGCCTGGTGCTTGCCGCGGTGGTGGCCGGTGCAGAAGCCGGTGAGGTTGCCGGCGGCGGTCGCACCGAGCGGCCAAGGCGTGCCGTGGTCGAGCTCGCCCTTCCTGGGGACGGGGCGGCGGCAGCCGGGGAAGCGGCAGCGGCGGTCGCGGGCGCGGACGTGCCGGTCGAGGGCGGCACCCGGGCGGTAGCGGTCGGTCCCCCCCGGGTGCGTGCAGGCCGGTGCCGGCGCGATTGGCGCGGCGCAGCTCCGGTAGGTCGGTGAGGGTGAGCAGGGCGCCGGTGAGAGCGTGGGTGACCGCGATGCGGGGCCGGTCGGCGAGGCCGCCGCCCGCGGTGCGGGTGAGCAGGTCGGCGAGCTCCGCTCGGGTGGCGTCGGTGGCTCGCGCCAGGGCTGTGACCGCGTCGGCCGCTGCGGTCGCGCGGCCGGCCGGACTGTCCACCCAGGCGCCCTCGTCAGTCGCGTCGGCGCGCTCGGCGGTGGCGACCAGGCGGCGGGCGCGGCCGATCGCCTGCTCGGCGTCGAGCAGCGCGGAGCCCGCATCGTCGACCGCCCGGTCGGCGCGGGCCCACCAGCCGTCGGGCGCAGGTTGGGGTGCTGGCGGGGTGTCGGGCCGGGGATCGCCCGGGTCGTCGGGAGCGAGGTCGCCGCACGGTGGTGACAATCCGGGTGGTGGCCCGGGGTCGTCATCGAGGGCGGGGTCAAGGTCGGCGTAGAGCTCGCCGGTGGCGACGCGGCGTTCGATCCCGGCCCACCAGGCGGCATCGGCCTCCATCTCGGCGATGTGCTGGGCGATGGCGGCGTCGCTCAGGCCGCGCAGCGGGTCCACGCCCTTGACCAGGCTGACGCCGGAGGTGGTCGGCTCCGGAGGATCGGCGTCGTCCGCGGTGGTGGCGGCGCCCGGTGCGGTGTCCCCTGCGGGCTTCGCGCCTGCGGTCTCGGCGCTGTCAGGTGCGGTGCTCTCAGGCGCGGTGCCGGTGCGCGCGGTCGCTGCGGTCGATCTCGCGGCGGCGGGGTCCTGCTCGGCGGGGTCCTGGTCAGCGAAGTCCCGAGCGGTGTCCTCGGCAGCGGTGCCGGCGGTCGCGGTGCCCTCGGCGAGCGCCGCGTCGCCCTCGGCGGTCAGGTCCTCGGCGGTCGTGCGCGCGCCGGTCAGGGCGGCGAGCAGGGCCCGGACCACCTCGGCGGGGACGACCTGCCCGTCGATCTCGCACGGCTGGTCACCACCGAGCAGGGCCCCGACCGGCGCGACGACGTTGAGCACCACCTGCACCGGTGACAGCCCGTTCTCACCGGGCCGCAGCACCAGGTCGAGCAGCGCGTCGGCCATCTTCTGGCCCCGCGTGCGCCCGTCGTCGGGCAGCGCGTCCGCGTAGGCGCCCAGCGCCGCCATCAGGGCCGCAGCCTCGGGCGTCGTGAGCAGTGCGGAGACGACCGCCATGCCGTCACAGGAGTCGGGCCGGCACGACAGGCCGCGTCGCGTGACGGCGCGGGCGAGGTCCTCGGCGGCCGACCGGGCCTTGCGCTTGAGCACCTCCCGGCGGGCCTTGTCCCGCAGCTGCGCCGGCGTGCACACCGCGCCGCGGCGGGCGGCCCACGCCAGCAGGTCCCGCTCCAGCGCGGCGCGCACCGTGTCGTCGGCGACCGGGGCGACGTGGTCGAGCAGCGCGGCCACGTGCCCGCCGTGGACGGCACCGGCCTCGAGCGCGTTCAGGGTAGCCGGGAGCCGGTGCACCAGAGTCAGGGAGGTGGTCAGCAGGTTCTCCGCCGCCGTCGAGGTCAGCGACAGCGCCACCACCAGCTCCTGGGTGGCCCACTCGCTCACCGACCGCAGCAGCTCCGGCCGCGCCGCCCACCGCTCCGCTGACATCGCCCCGCGCGTGCCCTGCGGACGGTCCACCGACGCAGGACGGGACAGCGCGAACGCCGCCACCGCCCGGTACCGCAGCGCCGACTGCCGCGACACCTCCCGATCACACGCCTGCACCAGCCCCAACGGTCCGGACGCCCACCCCACGGGTGGCGCCTCGGCGGGAGCGGGCAGGACCGTCGTCACACCTTCGATCATAGGTTCGAACGGGGACCCGAACAACCCCTGTGGACAGATGGAACCGCAGGTCAGGAGGCCGCCGCGACGCTGATGGACCCCGCCGTCCGAGGCCTCATGCCCCTCGCCCATGCTGGCCCGGTACGGAACCGGACCGGTCGGACAGGGGTGGACATGGGCAGCGGCACCGTCGTCATCACGGGCGCCAGCGCGGGGCTCGGCGCGGAGATGGCACGGCAGTTCGCCGCCCGCGGCTGGGACCTCGCCCTGTGCGCCCGCCGCACCGACCGGCTCGACGCCCTCGCCGCGGAGATCCGGGAGCGGACCGGCCGGCGCGTCGAGACCGCCGCCCTCGACGTCACCGACGCCGACGCCGTCCCCGCCGTGTTCCGGCGGTTCGACGAGGCGTTCGGCGGCCTCGACCGGGTCGTCGTCAACGCGGGCCTCGGCAAGGGTGCACCGCTGGGCACCGGCCGCGCCGACGCCAACCGCGAGACGGCGATGACCAACTTCGTCGGCGCGCTGGCGCAGTGCGAGGCGGCGCTCGAGGTCTTCCGCCGCCAGCAGCGCGGCCACCTCGTCCTCGTCAGCTCCATGTCGGCGCTGCGCGGGATGCGCCGGAGCATGACCACCTACGCCGCCACCAAGGCCGGCGTCGCCGCGCTCGCCGAGGGCCTGCGCTCCGAGCGCATCCCCGGGGTCGACGTGTCGGTCGTCTACCCCGGCTACATCCGCTCGGAGATGAACGAGCACGTGCAGCAGGCCACCCGCTTCATGGTCGACACCGAGACCGGCGTGCGGGCGATGGTCCGGGCGATCGA
This sequence comes from Geodermatophilus sp. FMUSA9-8, assembly GCF_037034165.1. Lineage (NCBI taxonomy): Bacteria > Bacillati > Actinomycetota > Actinomycetes > Geodermatophilales > Geodermatophilaceae > Geodermatophilus > Geodermatophilus sp. FMUSA9-8. The sequence continues at coordinate 218,158 of NZ_JBAGKE010000007.1, forward strand.
GGCGCGGAAGGCCAAGGCGTACGTGCCGGCCTGGCCGTGGGTACCCATCGGCGTCGCGATGCGCGTCCTGCCGCTGTCGGTCGTGCGGAAGCTGTCGTGACCGACGCGCGCCCGGTCCGCGCCGAGGACGCCTTCGACGTCGAGGCCGTCGCCGCGTGGCTGGCGCGGCACGCCGACCCGCAGCGCGCCGGCGTCGACCTCGGCGCCGTCCCCGAGGTGCGCCAGTTCTCCGGCGGCGTCTCCAACCTGACCTACCTGCTGCGCTACCCCGACGGCGACCTGGTGCTGCGCCGGCCGCCGCGCGGGCAGCACACCGGCACCGCGCACGACGTCGCCCGCGAGTACCGCGTCCAGGAGGCGCTCGGCCGCGTGCTGCCGGCGGTGCCGCGGACGGTCGCGCTGTGCGAGGACACCGCCGTCATCGGCACGCCGTTCTCCGTCGTCCGGCGGATCGAGGGGCCGATCCCCCGCCGCAGCCTGCCGCCGGGCGTCGACCTGACCCAGGACCAGGTCGCGGAGCTCTGCCGCAACGTCGTCGACCTGCTCGTCGACCTGCACCGCGTCGACGTCGACGCCGCCGGGCTGGCCGCCCTCGACCGCGGCCCCGGTTACGTGCGCCGCCAGGTCGACAACTGGACGAGCCGGTACGCGCGGGCCCGCACCCGCGACGTGCCCGGCTTCGCCCGGGTGACGGCGTGGCTGGCGGCGCACCAGCCCGCCGACCGGCCGCACACCCTCGTGCACAACGACTTCCGCTTCGACAACGTAGTGCTCGACCCCGCCGACCCGACCCGTCCGGCCGGGCTGCTGGACTGGGAGCTGGCCACCGTCGGCGACCCGCTGATGGACCTCGCGAGCGCGCTCGGCTACTGGATCCAGGCCGACGACGGCCCGCTGATGCGCCGGTTCAGCCGCCAGCCGACGACGCTGCCCGGGATGATGACCCGCGAGCAGGTCGTCGCCCACTACTGCGCGCGCACCGGCGAGCGCGTCACGAACGCCGAGTGGGCCTGGTACGAGGTGTTCGGCCTGTTCCGCGTCGCGGTCATCGCCCAGCAGGTCTACGCCCGCTACCGCGCCGGGCAGACGACGAACCCGGCGTTCCGCTCCTTCGGCGTCGCCGTCCGGCTGCTCGAGTTGCGGTGCCGCCGGGTGATCGCGCGGGCGGAGCGGCTGACCCCCGACCGCGCGGCCGCCCAGGTCGGCAGCCCGCTGCTCACCCGCCGCCGGATCCGCCCGCGCCGGTGGACCCCGCCGCCGTTCGCCGACCCCGGCCCCACCGCCCCGCTGCGGATCTCCCGCCGGCTCGACCCCGGCGGGCACGGCCCCGAGGACGTCGTCCTCGACGACGCCGGGCTGGCCGTCACGGGGCTGCGCGACGGCAGCGTCGTCCGCGTCGACGTGCGCACCGGGGAGCGCACGGTGGTCGGCCGCACCGGCGGGCGGCCGCTCGGCGTGGAACCGCTCCCCGACGGCGCCGTGCTGGTGTGCGACCACGACCGCGGGCTGCTGCGCGTCGGGCCCGACGGCGCGGTCGACGTGCTCGTGGGCGAGGTCGACGGCGAGCCGGTGACCTTCGCCAGCAACGTCGTCGCCGCGCCCGACGGCACGGCCTGGTTCACGACGTCGACCAGCCGCTGGGACGTCGAGCACCACCTCGGCGACGTGTTCGAGCACTCGGCCACCGGCCGGTTGCTGCGGCGCGACCCCGACGGCACGGTGACGACGGTCCTGTCCGGGCTCGGCTTCGCCAACGGCCTGGTCCGCGCGGCCGACGGCTCGCACCTGCTGCTCGCCGAGACCAGCCGCTACCGGGTGCTGCGGCACTGGCTCACCGGCCCGCGGGCGGGGACCACCGAGCCGCTCGTGGAGAACCTGCCCGGCTTCCCGGACAACGCCTCGCTCGGCAGCGACGGCCTGCTCTGGGTGGCGATCGCCGCGCCGCGCAACGCGCTGCTCGACCGGCTACTGCCGCTGCCGGGGGTGCTCCGGCTGGCGCTGTGGAACGTGCCGGAGCGCGTGCGGCCGAGGGCGACGCCGATCGCCTGGGTGATGGCCTTCGACCCGGCCGACGGGCGCCGCGTGCACGACCTGCGCGCTCCCGACGCCGGGTACGGCTTCGTCACCGCGGTCGCCGAGCGCGACGGCACGGTCGTCGTCGCCGGGCTGCACGAGGACGACCTGGCGGTGCTCGACCGCTCCTAGCCGGTGACCGCGGCCACGAACGCGCGGGTGCCGGCGCGGCCCTCCGGCGTCGGCGTCAGCGGGTAGACGTGCACCGCACGCCGGACGGCGGTGACCTCCACCCGCGTGCCCTCGGCCGCCGCCCGGTCCCGCAGCCGCAGGACGTCGGGGTACAGCAGGTCGCGGGTGCCCACCCAGACGCGCACCGGCGGGAGGCCGGCGAGCGGGCCGTGCAGCGGGCTGAGCCGCGGGTAGGCCGGGTCGTCGCCGCCGGCCCACGCGCGCCCGGCCTCGCGCAGGCCCGCGCTGGACAGCCACGGGTCGCGGGCCTCGGCCACCGCGACCGCGGGGTCGGCCAGCGCGAGGTCGAGCCACGGGGCGATCAGCGCGACCTGGCGGGGCTGCGGTCGGTCGGCGCCGAGGAGGGTCTGCGCGAAGCCGAGCGCCAGCCCGCCTCCGGCCGAGTCGCCGGCCAGCACGACGTCGTCGCCGAGGTCCGGGTACAGGGCGTCGAGCAGCCGGTACGCCTCCCGGTACGTGTGCCGGGGCGCGAGCCCGTAGTCCGGGACCACCACCCGCGCGCCGGCGTCGGCCAGCCGCCCGGCCAGCGTCCAGTGCTGCGGCGCCGCACCGGCGACGTACGCGCCGCCGTGCAGGTACAGGACGGTCCGCGTCGCGCCGCCGCGCGGGGTCACGGTGGCCACGGGGAAGCCCTCGACGTCGCGGGTGTCCACCTCGTGGCGACGGCGCAGCGCCGCGGGCGCCGCGGCGGTCGGGCCCGGGTCGGCCATCCGGCGGCGGGCCGCCTCGGCGGTGGCCATCCGCGGCTTGGCCGTCAGCCGCAGGTACGCCGCGACCGCCCGCATCCGCACGCTCATGCGCTCACCCTCGCACGGTGTAGGGGCCGGTCGACGTCGGGTGGTAGCCCTTGGCGCCGACGCTGCGGGCGAGCGCGCTGCGCGGCGGGCGGCCGGCGGCGAGCGCGTCGAGGGCCGCGCGGAAGTCCCACCCCGGGGTCCACCCGAGGTCGGCGCGGGCGGCGTCGTTGACGTACACCCGGTCGATCGAGGGGAACAGCCGCCAGCCGAGCCGCGCGTACAGCTCCGGGGCGTCGGGGAACAGCCGGGCGACGACGGCCGGCGCGTCGGTGCGCAGCCGCGCGAGGTCGCCGCGGCCGAACGGTGTGGTGGCGCTGACGACGTACCGGCCGAAGCCGAGGGCGGGCGCGCGGTCGAGCGCGGCGCGGTGCGCCGAGACGACGTCGGCGAGGTCGACCCGGCGGTACAGCAGCTCGTTGACCTTGACGTTGTCGTCGGCGTACGCGGTGCGGACGTCGTCGCTGTCGTCGCCCTCCGGGAAGAACCGCGAGGTGCGCAGCACGACGACGGGCAGGCCGGTGTCGCGGGCGACGAGCTCGGCGAGGTCCTCGGCGGCGACCTTCGTGGCGCCGTAGACGTTGCGCACCCGCGGCGGGACCGCCTCGTCCACCCAGGCCGCGGGCTCCCCCGGCGCCGGGGTGAGCGCGCGTCCGAAGGCGCTGGTCGTGCTGGTGACCAACGCCCGCCCGACACCGGCGGCCGCGGCCTCCTCCAGCACGGTCAGCGTGCCGGTGACGTTGGTGTCGACGAACTCCTGCCGGCTGTGCGTGCCGACGTGCGGCTTGTGCAGCGTGGCGGTGTGCACGAGTGCGTCGGCGCCGCGGACCGCGGACCGGACCGCCGCGCGGTCGCCCACCGAGGCGAGGACGTCGGTGGTCGGCGCGGGCAGCAGGTCCAGGCCCACGACGTCATCGCCGGCCTGCCGCAGCACGCGCACCAGCGCCTCGCCGAGGTGGCCCGAGCTGCCGGTGACCAGGACGCGCACGTGCTCCACCCTGGCACGCCGCCGGGGCGTGCCGTCAGGCCGCGGCGGCCAGGCGGGGACGCGGCCGGCGGGCGGCCAGCGCGACAACCGGGGCGAGCGGGCGGCGGCCGGACACCACGGTGAGGGTGACCAGCGCGCAGGCGAGCCCGACCGCGGCCGACAGCGCCATCAGCGACTGGTCCGCGACGGCGCCGTACCCGGCCCACGCGGCGCACGAGCCGGCGCCGAGCCACCACCGCACCGGCGACATGCCGGACAGGTCCTGGCTGCGGTCGCGCAGCAGCGCCAGCGGCTGCGGCAGCGCGGCGGCCGCGCCGACGACGGCGGCGGCCGCCGCGAGGACGTCCGCGGCCCCGGACGGCGCGACCCCGAGGAGCAGGACGGCGCCGGTGCAGCCGGCCGTCACCGCGGTCAGGCCCGCGGCGCCCGGGGCGGTGCGCAGCAGCGCGCGGCGGGTGCGCAGGTCCGGCCGGGCGAGGAGGAGGGCGGCCAGCACCGCGGTGTTGCCCGCCCCGACGACGGTGTTGGTGACCACCTGGGCGGGGTCGGCGATCAGGAGCCCGACGACGAGCCAGGACAGGTTGAGCGGGGCGGCGAGCCAGGCGGCCGAGGGCGAGAGGCCGGCGGTACGGCCGTGCCGGCAGGACAGCCAGACCTGGGGCCAGATGACGGAGATGCTGAGGAGGGTCGCGACGAGGCCGAGGGCGGCGGGCATGGCGGAGCGGGATCCGTTCGGGTGGTGCGGGCGAGGCCGGCCACCCGCCGGGAGACGGCGCTCCTCCGGGCCGCGGTCCCTCGTCGCCGAGCGGATCCGCCGGCGCTGCGCGGTGGCCGCACGGGTCATCGGCATACCGGAACCGATTCGTCACCCGATCCGCCGCGTCGGCGCTGTGACCTCGCTCGCGCCCCTCCCCGCTGTGCCTCCCCGCCGAGCCCGCCCGCCCGACCCGTCCCCGCCTCAGGTGCGCGCGGCCGGCAGCGCGGCCGCGGAGGAGACCACGTGGTCGACCAGGCCGTAGGCGCGCGCCTCCTCCGGGGTGAACCAGCGGTCGCGGTCGGAGTCGCGCTCGATGCGCTCGACGTCCTGGCCGGTGTGCAGGGCCTGCAGCTCGTTCACCTGGCGCTTGAGGCGGCGCAGCACGTCGGCCTGGATGGCGATGTCGGACTGGGTGCCACCGACGCCGGCGGAGGGCTGGTGCACCAGGATCCGGGTGTGCGGCAGCCCGTGCCGCTTGCCCGGCGTGCCCGCGGTCAGCAGGAACTGCCCCATCGACGCCGCCATCCCGAACGCGTACGTGGCCACGTCGCAGCCGATGAACCGCATGGTGTCGTAGACGGCCAGCCCGGCATCCACGGAGCCGCCCGGTGAGTTGACGTAGAGGTGCACGTCGCGGTGGGGGTCGTCGGCGGCGGGCAGCAGCATCCGCGCGCACAGCTGGTTGGCGACGTCGTCGTCGACCGCGCTGCCGAGGACGAGGATGCGCTCGCTCAGCAGCTGGTCGGAGACGGCGTCCTGCAGCGACCGGGCGCCGCCGGTCTCTCGCATGGTCGGGTGGGACATGGTGCCTCCTGCGTCGCCGGGACCGGACGACCGCAGTACAGCGGGAATGGTCGGGAAATGCGCCGGGAGATTGGCCTATTGCGCTTCCCGCGCATCTCTTGTGCCGAGCGCGGAACGACCGGTGCCCCGGCCCCGCGAGTGCGGGACCGGGGCACCGGTCGTGGATCAGCCGTCGGTCAGCTGCAGCCGCTGGTGGAGCCGCAGCCCTCGCAGACGTAGCAGCTGCCCGCCGGGCGCATCTTCGTGCCGCAGGTCATGCACAGCGGCGCGTCGGTGGCGGTGCCGGTGACCAGCTCGAGGAGCTCGGCCGAGGAGTGGGCCTCCTTGATCGACTTCGGGCCCTCGGGGGTGACCTTCTCCTTGGCCACGCTCGTGGTGCCGGCCTCGGTCGGCACCGAGCCGCGCAGCGCCTCGACGTCGACCTCCTCCTCGACGACCTCCGCGGTGGAGGCCGAGCCGTAGTTCCCGGCCACCTGCGCGGCGCGCTCCTCGGCGCTGAAGATGCCGAGGGTGGCGCGGGTGTCGACCGGCAGGTGGTCCAGCGCCAGGCGACGGAAGATGTAGTCCATCACCGACTGGGCGATCCGGATGTCCGGGTCGTCGGTCATGCCGGCCGGCTCGAAGCGCATGTTGGTGAACTTCTGGATGTAGGTCTCCAGCGGCACACCGTGCTGCAGCGCGATCGAGATGCCGATCGAGAAGGCGTCCATGACACCGGCCAGGGTCGAGCCCTGCTTGCCCAGCTTGAGGAACACCTCGCCGAGGCTGCCGTCCTCGTACATCCCGGCCGTCATGTAGCCCTCGGCGCCGGCGACGCTGAACGACGTCGTCATGCTCTGGCGCTTCTTGGGCAGCCGGCGGCGCACCGGGTGCGACGTGGTGGCCACCGGGGCCGCCTCGACCTCGGCCACGGTCTCCGTCTTCTTGGCCTTGGCGTCGGACAGCGGCTGGCCGACCTTGCAGTTGTCGCGGTAGATCGCCAGCGCCTTGAGGCCGAGCTTCCAGCCCTGGAAGTAGATGTTCTCGACGTCCTCGACGGTCGCCGTCTCCGGCATGTTGACCGTCTTGCTGATGGCGCCGGAGATGAACGGCTGCACCGCGGCCATCATCCGGACGTGGCCCATCGGGGAGATGGCCCGCTCGCCCATGGCGCAGTCGAAGACCTCGTAGTGCTCCGGGCGCAGGCTCGGCGCGTCGACGACGTGGCCGTGCTCGGAGATGTACTCGACGATCGCCTCGACCTGCTCGTCCTGGTAGCCCAGGCTCTTGAGGGCCCGCGGGACGGTCTGGTTGACGATCTGCATGGAGCCGCCGCCGACCAGCTTCTTGTACTTGACCAGCGAGAAGTCCGGCTCGATGCCGGTCGTGTCGCAGTCCATCATGAAGCCGATCGTGCCGGTGGGGGCCAGCACGGAGGCCTGGGCGTTGCGCCAGCCGTTGTCCGCGCCGATCTCCAGGCACTCCTGCCACTGGGCGGTGGCGACGCGCAGCACGTCGGCGTCGTCGGCACCGACCGGGCGGATCGCGTCGTTGGCCGCGGCGTGCTTGCGCATGACCCGGGCGTGGGCGTCGGCGTTGCGGGCGAAGCCCTCGTAGGCGCCGACGATGCCGGCCAGCTCGGCCGAGCGCCGGTAGGCGGTGCCGGTCATCAGCGAGGTGATCGCCGCCGCCAGCGTCTGGCCGCCCCGCGAGTCGTAGGCGTGGCCGGTGGCCATGAGCAGGGCGCCGAGGTTGGCGTAGCCGATGCCCAGCTGGCGGTAGGCGCGGGTGGTCTCGCCGATCGGCTCGGTCGGGAAGTCGGCGAAGCAGATGGAGATGTCCATCGCCGTGATGACCAGCTCGACGGCCTTGACGAAGGTCCGCGAATCGAAGGTCCCGTCGTCCTTGAGGAACTTCATGAGGTTCAGGGACGCCAGGTTGCACGAGCTGTTGTCGAGGCTCATGTACTCCGAGCAGGGGTTGGACGCGTTGATCCGGCCCGTCTCGGGGTTGGTGTGCCAGTCGTTGATCGTGTCGTCGTACTGGATGCCGGGGTCGGCGCACTCCCACGCGGCCTGGGTGACCTTGCGGAACAGCTCCTTGGCGTCGACGGTCTCGATCACCGAGCCGTCGAGCCGGGCGCGCAGGCCGAACGGGTCGCCCTCCTCGACCGCGCGCATGAACTCGTCGGAGACGCGGACGCTGTTGTTCGCGTTCTGGTACTGGACGCTGGTGATGTCCTTGCCACCGAGGTCCATGTCGTAGCCGGCGTCGCGCAGCGCGCGGATCTTGTCCTCCTCGCGCGCCTTGGTCTCGATGAACTCCTCGATGTCGGGGTGGTCGATGTCGAGGACGACCATCTTCGCGGCGCGACGGGTGGCCCCACCGGACTTGATGGTGCCGGCGGAGGCATCGGCGCCGCGCATGAAGGAGACCGGCCCGGAGGCGGTGCCGCCGGAGGACAGCAGCTCCTTGGAGGAGCGGATGCGGGAGAGGTTCAGGCCGGCACCGGAGCCGCCCTTGAAGATCAGGCCCTCCTCGCGGTACCAGTTCAGGATCGAGTCCATCTCGTCGTCGACGGCGAGGATGAAGCAGGCGCTGACCTGCTGCGGGGCGCTCGTGCCGACGTTGAACCACACGGGGCTGTTGAAGCTGAAGTACTGGTGCATGAGCATCCAGGTCAGCTCGTGCTCGAAGACCTCGGCGTCGCCCTCGGTGGCGAAGTAGCCGTGCTCGCGACCGGCCGCACCGTAGGTGAGCACCACGCGGTCGATCAGCTGGCGCAGGCTCGTCTCCCGCTGCGGGGTGCCGACCGCGCCGCGGAAGTACTTCGTCGTGACGATGTTGGTGGCGTTGATGCTCCACTCGGCGGGGAACTCCACGCCGCGCTGCTCGAAGTTGATCGAGCCGTCGCGCCAGTTGGTCATGACGACGTCGCGGCGCTCCCAGGTCACCTCGTCGTACGGGTGCACACCGGCGGTGGTGAAGACGCGCTTGATCTTCAGGCCCTTCCCCCGGGTCGGCGCCTTGGCGGCGGCGCGACGCGTACGGCCTGCCACGCGGTCCTCGGTCTCGGTCACGAGCTCTCCCTTGGTGATCGGTGCGGGCGGCTGGGGAAGAGAGCCGCCCCTGTTCTAGCGGGTGGTGCTGACGGTTCTGGCTGTCCTGCGGGGGCCGTCGGCGGCGCTGCCGGCGGGTGGTGCTCGGGGATGGTCAGGTGCCCGCCGGCGCGCTGCGCCCGCTGCCCCGGCGGCGGGGCACCGGGGGCTCGAGCTGCAGGCCGGGCAGGGGCGGGGTGCCGCCGCGGTGGTGGCGCTCCCGCAGCTCGGTGATCTCCTTCTCGAAGTCCTCGACCGAGGTGAAGGCGCGGTACACGCTCGCGAAGCGCAGGTAGGCGACCTCGTCGAGCTCGCGCAGCGGCTGCAGGATGGCCAGCCCCACCTCGTTGCTCGGGACCTCGGCCACGCCGCTGGCGCGGATGGTGTCCTCCACCTGCTGGGCCAGCTGCTGGAGCTGGTCCTCGTCGACCGGCCGGCCCTGGCAGGCGCGGCGCACGCCGGCGACGACCTTGGAGCGGTTGAAGGGCTCGCTGACGCCGCTGCGCTTGACCACGGCGAGCACCGCCTCCTCCACGGTGGTGAAGCGGCGACCGCAGGCCGGGCACGAGCGGCGGCGGCGGGTGGTGGCCCCCTCGTCGGCCTCGCGCGAGTCGATCACCCGGCTGTCGGCGTTGTGGCAGAACGGGCAGCGCACTGCGGTTCACCTCCTCCGCGGACGGTCGGGCTGTGGACCCCTCTGGGGACATCCGGTGGAGACGCCGGGGAAGACCTGAGGACGAGCTGTGGAGGACTTCCATCGGTGCAACTACTAGATGTAGGGGGACAGTAGGCCGCCCTCCACTACATCTGCAAGACGACGCCGGGCGTGTCTCTTCCCGCGCGATGGGACCGTGACCCACTGGTGACCAGGCGCGAGCAGTTCTCCCACCCGTCACACGACACGCCGCGGCGCCGCGCGTGTCGGCGCGCGCGACACCGGGAGGTGGCGTACACGCGACGGCCGGGGCACTGCCTCCGGGCGCTGCTCCGGGCACTGCCTCCGGGCACGCGTGAGGGACGCGGAAGCCGGCCGGACCGGCCCCCGCGGGACATCCCGGCGGGAGGAGCGCCTCAGGCGGTGGGGACCGCCGGGCGGCCGCCGCGGGGGTTCGGCGCGAGGTCGCCGAGCCGGATGGGGCGGGTGAGCAGGTCGGGCTCGGGCGCGGGCAGGCGCACCGCGGGGGCGACGACGGTCGCGTCACCGACCGGGGCCGCCGTGGCGGGGGCCGCGACCGGGATCGCGGCCAGAGCCGCGGCGAGGGGCTCGGCAGGGGTGGCGGCGGCGTCCACGACGACCGCCGGCATCTCCGTCGTGAGCGCGCGGTGCCGGCCGGGGACGGCCTCGGCCGGCGCGCGGTGGCGGCCGGCGCCGGCGGCGCCGACGGCGGGCTGCTCGGCGGTGACGTCGCCGCCGTGCCGCCGGGACCGGCGCGACGCACGGGACGCGCGGCGCCCGCCGGCCGGCGCGCCGGACCCCTGGTCGAGGACGGGCTCCGGGGCGGGAGCGGGGGCGAGCGCGAGGTGGCGCTCGGGCAGCCGCACGTCGACCAGGCCGACCCACGTGCCGGCGCCCTCGACGACCCCGGGCACGTCGGCCCGCAGTCGTACCCAGGCCTCGCACGCGCCCGTCGCGTCGTGCCGCCAGCCGAGCATCGCGCCCGGCACCCAGGCGCCCTCGACGAGCACCTCGACGTCCTGCGGGGACCCGAAGGACACCGCGGCCCTGCTGTTCACGGCTGCTGACACGCTCCTGACCGTAGGTGCCGATCCGACCTCGGCGGGTGACCGACCGGGGGCCGATCGTTGACGAACTCGCGCCGCGCTTCTCGTCACTTCTCCGACCTCCGCACCGACACCGACACCGACTCCGACACCGACACCGCAGCGACACCGACACCGCAGCGACAGCGGCCTCAGCACCCGGGACCCGGCTCAGGGCAGCCGGAGCACCTGGCCGACCTCGACGACGGAGCCCTCGAGGTCGTTGAGCGCCTCGATCGCGTCGACGACGGCGCGCACGTCCTGGTCGTCGCGGGCGACCTCCGCGGCGATCGACCACACGGTGTCGCCCTCCCCCACCACGACGCTGCTGCCGGCGGCCAGCTGCAGCCCCTCGTCGGGCGCGAGGACCTCCCGGCCCAGCACCGCGCCGCCCACCCCGGCGGCGAGCACGAGGACAGCGACGAGCCGCCGCCCGCGGCCGGTCAGCCGGACCGGCACCGGGGCGGGCGCGGCCGGACGGCGGCCGGACCCCCGCGCGGGCTCGGCGCGCAACGGGCGGCCGCCGGGCCGCGCCGGGTCGCGCCGGGTGCGCGGCGCCTCGGCGGCCGGACCGGCGGAGGGACCCGTGGCCCGCGGCGCCGCGGCGGCCGGCCGGTCGGGCACCGGGCGCAGGTGACCGGCCACGCGCGGACCGGAGCCCGGCAGCGCGCCCGCCTCCCCCACGGCGCCGGCGGGCCGGCGCGGCGGCGTCCGGCGGGCCGCGGGCGCCGGTGCCCGCTCGTCGAGGAGCGGCCGCCACGGCACCCGCACCGCCGCGTCGAACTCGAGCACTGCCTGCCGCACGCCGCCCATGACCCGCTCCTCCTCGTCGACCGCCCTCGAACACGCGTTCGATTCGAACGTCTGTGCGATGTCTACCGCATGCCCCCGACGAGGTCGACACGACACCGCGGGTGTTTCGAACACACGTTTGAAGTGGCGGCCCCGAGGCGCTACGGTCCGACCAGCACCCCGTCCGTCCGGTGTCCCCCGCGGGACGTCCGTCCGCTCCCTCCCGGTCCACCCGGGAGCCGGGCGGCCGCCCGGGCGGCACGGCACCCGGGCAGGAGACCAGGTCGCGGCACGCGGCCGGCGAGGAGGAGACGTGGCGGGCACGAGCGGGACCGGCCGGCGCACGGACGGCGAGACGGCGCGAGGCACCACGGCCTCCCGCCGCCCGGCCGCCCGGCGGGGAGCGGACGCCGGGGGCGCCGCCACCGCCACGGGCACCGCCGCGGTGCGCACCTTCCCCGACCGGGCCGAGGCCGGCGACGGGCTCACCCAGCGCCAGCGCCGGGTCCTCGAGGTCATCCGCGACTCGATCGAGCGCCGCGGCTACCCGCCCTCGGTCCGGGAGATCGGCGAGGCGGTCGGCCTGTCGTCGGCGTCGTCGGTCGCCCACCAGCTGTCGGTGCTGCAGAAGAAGGGCTGGCTGCGGCGCGATCCGAACCGCCCCCGCGCGCTGGACGTCCGGCTGCCCGGCGACACCGCCGCCGAGTCGGCGCCGGCCGCCCCGGCCGCCGACGGCACGGCCGCCCCCACCTACGTCCCGCTGGTCGGCCGGATCGCCGCCGGTGGCCCGGTGCTGGCCGAGCAGGCGGTCGAGGACGTCTTCCCGCTGCCGCGCGAGCTCGTCGGCGACGGCACGCTGTTCATGCTCAAGGTCGCCGGTGACTCGATGGTCGACGCGGCCATCTGCGACGGCGACTGGGTCGTCGTGCGCCAGCAGCCGACCGCGGAGAACGGCGAGATCGTGGCCGCGATGCTCGACGGCGAGGCCACGGTGAAGACCTACAAGCGGCGCGACGGGCACGTGTGGCTGCTGCCGCACAACCCGGCGTACGAGCCCATCCCGGGCGACGAGGCGACCATCCTCGGCCGGGTGGTCACCGTCCTGCGCCGGGTCTGACGACAGCTCCCGGGGTCCGGCCCGCGCGCCGGACCCCGGGCGGGTCCGGGACGACCCGCGGGCGGTCGCGTCAGGCGGCGGGCGGCTGGCCGGCCGAGCGCCGCCGGCGCAGCCGCCCGGCGAGCCACACGAGCAGGGTGGCCACCGTGGCGGCGAGCAGCCCCGCGGCCAGCGGGGGCGTGCCGTCGTCGCCGCCGTCGAGCAGGCCCGACGGCCCGGCAGCGGTCGACGCGGGCGTCGCGGGTGCCGCCGTCCCCGCGGGGACGGGCACGAGCGTGACGTCCCCGGGCAGGCCCTCTCCCGCCACCAGCAGCGCGCCGCCGTCGGCGGTGAAGGACACCGCCTCCCCCTGCGGCGCGTCGGGGAGCGCCACCCGCACCGGCTCGCCGGCGAGCGCGGCCGGGACGTCGGAGCCGGCGAGCGGCCAGACGTAGGCGTCGGTGTAGGTGCGCAGCGCGATGCGGCTGCCGTCGCGCGCCACCGCGCCACCGGTCACCAGCAGCTGTCCCGCGCGGCCGACCGGCCCGCCCGGCGTGCCGGTCAGGGTGAAGGTCACCGTCCCGACGTCGGCCAGCGCGACCGTGCCGCCGTCGACCAGCGGCGCCGCGGGGCGGTAGACGTGGCTCGCGCCCAGCACCTCCTTGGTCACGATGTACGGCGTCCCGTCGGGGGCCACGAGCAGCGCCTCGGCGTCGTGCGGCCCGTCGGGGTAGGTGAGCCGGTACAGCGCCGTGCCGCCGTCGGGGCGCAGCGCGATGAGCGCGACGGTCGCCCGGGTGGCGTTGTTGTCGCCGGTGTCGGCGAGCCACACGGTGCCGTCGGCGCCGACGCCGAGGTCCTCGGGGTCGTAGGGGTCCAGCGGCGCGGTGGTCACGTCGACGACCTGGCACCCGCCGTCGAGGACGGCGACGCTCACCTGGTCCCCGCCGTCGGGGATGGCCAGCATCCGCTCGCCGACGTCGACGAGCCCGGACAGCTCGGCCAGCCGCGGATCGGTCACCTGACAGCGCACCGACGGCGCGGCCGTCTCCTCCGCGCGGGCCGGAGCCGCGAGCAGCGCGGGCAGCAGGGCGAGCGCGAGGGCCGGCGCGAGGACAGCGGCCGATGCCCGTCCCGCGCGCGCGGTCGCGCTAGGCGGGAGGACGGCCGGCTCGGGCACTCGCCCAGCGTGACAGGACGGATGCGTCGAGTGCGTGCACCACGCCCAGCAGGAGCAGCCCGACGGCCGCGCCGACGACCGCGTCGGTGACCCAGTGGAAGTCCAGCGACACCATCGCGATCCCGGTGGCGACCGGGCCGACGACGGCGAGCCACCACAGCAGCGTCTGCACGCGCGGGGGCAGGGCGTACTCGGCGGCCTGCCAGCGCGCGACGCCCCACATGAGCACGGCGTTGGCCACGTGCCCGGAGGGGTAGCTGGCGCCGTCGCGGTGGAAGAAGGACCCCGGGTAGGCGGGGGCGGTCCGGCCGGTGCCGAACTTGAAGGCGTAGACCACGACGGTGAGCAGGACCAGCGCGGTGAGCACCCGGACCAGGGGCAGCAGGGTGCGCCCGCGCACGCACAGCCAGGCCACCAGCCCGGCGAAGACGATGAGGATGGTGCCGCGGCCGCCGACCTGGGTGACCACCCAGACCGGCCAGTAGGCCGGCGAGTCCCGCAGGTCCCAACTGCTCACGACCTCCGAGACCTGCAGGTCCAGCCGCTCGAGGACGCCGCGGCTGAGCAGGTCGGCGGTGACCGCGACCGTCACGGCGAACGCGACCAGCAGCAGCCACCACGGCGGCCGGCCCGCGCGCACGGCGGGCGGCGGCACGGACGCGTCGCCGTCGGCCGGCGTCCCGCCCCGCACGGCGCCGCTCATGACACGGCCGCTGGTCACGTCGTCACGGTACCGGCCCGTGACCCGCCCGTGACCTCCCGAACGGGGGACGGCGAGCCGCCCGGGTGACCGGCGGGGGCCGGACACCCGGGCGGACGCCGGGAGGGGACGCGGGAGGAGCGGTCAGGCGACGGGGACGGCGAACCGCTCGAGCGCCGCGGCCAGGCCCCCGTCGACGCGGGCGGTCAGCCGGGTGCCGGCCGCCTCGTGCAGCTCGCTGAGCACCTCGCCGTCGCGGTGCACCCGGGCCACCAGGTCGCCCCGGTCGTAGGGCACCAGCACCTCGACCTCGACGTCGGGGTGCGGCAGCCGCGCCGACACGATCTCGCGGAGCTTCTCGATGCCCTCGCCGGTGCGCGCGGAGACCCACACCGCGCCGGGCAGCGCCTGACGGAGGGTGAGCACGTCGTCCTCGGTCATGGCGTCGACCTTGTTGACGACGATCAACTCCGGCACCGCGGCGGCGTCGATCTCGCGCAGCACCACGTGCACCGCGTCGATCTGGCCGAGCGGGTCGGGGTCGGAGCCGTCGACCACGTGCAGCAGCAGGTCGGCGCCGGCCACCTCCTCCAGCGTCGACCGGAACGCGTCGACGAGCTGGTGGGGCAGGTGCCGCACGAACCCGACGGTGTCGGTGAGCGTGTACTCGCGGCCGTCGGGCGACTGGGCCCGGCGCACCGTCGGGTCGAGGGTGGCGAACAGCGCGTCCTCCACCAGCACGCCCGCCCCGGTCAGCCGGTTGAGCAGGCTCGACTTGCCGGCGTTGGTGTAGCCGGCGATCGCCACGCTCGGGACGGCGTTGCGGCCGCGGGCCGAGCGCTGGGTGGCGCGCGCGGTGGCCATGCCGGCGATCTCGCGGCGCAGCTTGCTCACCCGCGCGCGGATCCGCCGGCGGTCGGTCTCGATCTTCGTCTCACCGGGACCGCGGGTACCGATGCCGCCACCACCGGCGACGCGGCCACCGGCCTGGCGGGACAGCGACTCACCCCAGCCGCGCAGGCGCGGCAGCATGTACTGCATCTGCGCCAGCTCGACCTGGGCCTTGCCCTCCCGGCTGGTGGCGTGCTGGGCGAAGATGTCGAGGATCAGCGCGGTCCGGTCGACCACCTTCACCTTGAGGATCTTCTCCAGCGCGTTGAGCTGGCCGGGGGTCAGCTCGCCGTCGGCGATGACGGTGTCGGCGCCGGTCGCGGCCACGATGTCGCGGATCTCGGCGGCCTTGCCCGAGCCCACGTAGGTGCCGGCGTCGGGCTTGTCGCGCCGCTGGCTCACGGCCTCGAGCACCTCCGAGCCCGCCGTCTCGGCGAGCGCGGCCAGCTCGGCCAGCGAGCGGTCGGCGTCGGCCTGGGTGCCCTCGGTCCAGACGCCCACGAGCACCACGCGCTCGAGGCGCAGCTGCCGGTACTCGACCTCGCTGACGTCGGCGAGCTCGGTGGACAGGCCCGCCACGCGGCGCAGCGCGCCACGCGCCTCGAGGTCGTAGGAGCCGGTGGTCCCGTCGACGTCGTCGGCGGTGTCCCACTGCCCGGCCGGGGCGGGGCGGACGTCGGCCGGCGGGGCGGCGCGGTCGGCCCGGTCCTGTGCGTCGTCGAGCACGGCGCGGTTCTGTGCGGTCGTCATCACGTCCAATGTGACACGGGCGGGAGCGGCGGTCACCTGGGTTGTCTTCTCTGCAGTCGTCATACGCCGGGTACAACACCGGAACGGGTCAGGTGCATCCCGCGGGGAGCCGGGTAGGGCGCGACGAGGACCACGACGACGACGCCGACCCAGGAGGCACCCGTGAGCACCAGCAGCAGCGAGGGCATCGAGGACCCGGGCCGCGACCCCGCCGGCCTCGAGGTGCCCCGCAACCCCTTCGGCGGCGCCGACCAGGACACCGGTCGCGGCGAGCCGCGCGGCACCGGCAACGTGGGCCCCGGCGACAAGCCGGAGGCGCCGACCGACGAGCCGGAGACCCGCGCCGACACCCCGGACGACCCCGCGGCCGACCGCTAGCGGCAGCCGGCCGGGTCCCGCTGCGGGCCCGGCCGGGTCACAGTCCCGACTCGACCATGTCGAGGGTGCGCTCGAGCACGCGCTCCCGGCGGTCGGGCGGCAGCCGGCGCAGCGGGCCCTCGGTCAGCAGCACCGCCAGCCCGTGCACGGCGGCCCAGGCCGCGGCCGCGGCGTCGGTCCGCCGGTCCTCGTCGAGGACGCCCGTGTCGACCAGGTCCGTGATGCATGCCTCCAGGACGCCGAACGGGTCGGCGCCGGGCAGGCGGCCGCGGTCGTGCCGGTTGGCCACCTGGAACAGCCCGGGCTCGTCGAGGACGAACTCGACGTAGGCACGGCCGGAGGCGCGGAACCGGCGCCGCGCCGCCGTCGCGGTGCCCGGCGCCGTGTCGGCGTCGGCGTCGGCGTCGGCGTCGGCGATCCGTGCCGCCAGCCGCTCGGCCAGCCGCCGGCGTCCCACGTCCCCCACGGCCACGAGCAGGTCCTCCCGCCCCTCGGGGAAGTGCCGGTAGGCGGCGGAGGCCGAGACCCCCAGGCCGGCGGCCAGCCGGTTGAGCCCCACCGCCGCCTCGCCGCCCTCCCGCGCGGCGGCGACCGCGGCCTCGACCAGCGCCGCCTTGAGGTCGCCGTGGTGGTAGGTCGCCCGCGCCGTCACGACCGCATCCTGCCACCGATGTTGACGCCGTTCACACCTCGGCCTATGTTCATGCCGTTCACACAGGAGGTGTGCGGTGTACGTGTCGTGGACGGCCCTGGAGCTGGAGGCCCCGGCCGCGGTGTGCCCCTGGCGGCCCGCCGGCGCCGCGTCCAGCCAGGCCGGCATCGCCGGTGCCGGACGGGCCGAGCTGCCCGAGGACCCCGGCACCTGGTGGTCGGTCCTCGGGACGTGGGACGACCCGGTGGAGGCGCTGCGCGCGGCACCGGCGCCCGGCGGCCCGGTGCGCGCCGCCTGGCACGTCGTCCTCCAGCCGGTGTCCTACCGGGGCGACGCGGTGCTCGCCGGCGGCGCCCGCCCCTTCGACCGGCTCCCCCGCCGGGGGAAGGTGGCCGGCGCCGCCGCCGTGATCACCCTGGCCGGGCTGGGGGACGACGCCGCGCGCACCGGGGAGTTCCTCGAGCGCTTCGGGGTCCTGGGCCGGCAGGTGCGCGACGCCCCCGGCTCCCTGGCCGCGCTCGTCCAGGCGCCGGACGACGGCGCCGTCCTCACCTTCTCCGCGTGGCGCACCCTGCGCGACGCCGTCACGTGGGCCTACCACCGGCCGGAGCACGCCGCCGCGGTCGCGCGGCACGAGGCCCACCGGCTGCTGCCGAGCACCGGCTTCCTCCGCTGTGCCGTCCTGGGCAGCTCCGGCACGCTCGGCGGCACCGACCCCCTCGCCGGCCTCACCGGCACCCCCGTCCTCCCGGAGGAGACCCCGTGACCACTGCCGACCACCTCGACCCCGTGGACGCCTACGGGGCGGCCTGGCTCGCCACCGACGCCGCCGAGCGGCTGTCCCTGCTCGAGCGGGCCTGGGCGCCCGACGGCGTCTACTGCGACCCGCTCGCCCACGTCACCGGGCGCCAGGCGCTCTCCGACCACATCGCCGGGACGCAGGAGCAGCTCGCCGGCGGCCGCGTGGAGGTGACCAGCCGCCCCGTGCGCCACCACGACAGCGCGCTGTTCCACTGGCGCATCACCGACGCCGCCGGCACGACGGTGCTCACCGGCCTCGACGTGGTCCAGGTCGACGACGAGGGCCGCATCCGCCGGCTGACCGGCTTCTTCGACGACGCCCCGGCCCCATCCTGACCGGCGTCAGGCCCCGAGCCACTCCGGGGTGAGGTCCCCGGTCGCGACGACGACCGCGGGGCCGCGCAGCACCGTCGTCGCCGGGGAGACGTCGACCGTCAGCCGCCCACCCGGGACGTCGACGACGACCGTGCCGTGCTGCGGCCCCTCGGGTTCCGGCGACCGGGCGGCCAGCGCCGCGTAGGCCGTGGCGCACGCGCCGGTGCCGCAGGAGCGGGTCTCCCCCACCCCGCGCTCGTGCACCCGCAGGCGGACGTGCGCGTCGGCACCCTCGGCGGGGCTCGCCAGCACCTGCACGAACTCGACGTTGACGCCCTCGGGGAACAGGCCGTCGTCGAACCCCGGCTGGGCGGTGAGGTCGAGGGTGCCGAGGTCCGCGTCGGTCAGGCAGACCAGGTGCGGGTTGCCCATCGACACCGCCTGGCCGGGGAACGCCCGCCCGGCGACGGTGGCCTCGCCGCGCCCGAACGGCCGGGCCGGGCCCATGTCGACCCAGTAGCCGCCGCCCGCGTCGGCGCCCACCCGCCGCGGCCCGCCGCGGGTGCCCACGAGCACGCCGTCGGCGCAGGCGGCGCGGTCGAGCAGGCCCTCGGTGACCAGCACGTGCAGGAACAGCCGGATGCCGTTGCCGCACATCTCCGCGTGCGAGCCGTCGGCGTTGCGGTGGTCCATGAACCACTCGCACGCGTCGAGCTGATCGCCGAGGACGGCGGGGGCGTCGGGCACGTGCCGGCTGCGCACCACCCGCAGGACGCCGTCGCCGCCGAGGCCGGACCGGCGCTCGCACAGGCGCCGGACGAGGGCGGCGTCGAGGCGGTCCTCGGGCCAGCGGTCCCCGTCGGGATCGGGCAGGACGACGAAGTCGTTCTCGGTGCCGTGCCCGAGGAGGAACCGGTCGCTCACCGCCCGATC
This sequence comes from Geodermatophilus sp. FMUSA9-8, assembly GCF_037034165.1. NCBI lineage: Bacteria > Bacillati > Actinomycetota > Actinomycetes > Geodermatophilales > Geodermatophilaceae > Geodermatophilus > Geodermatophilus sp. FMUSA9-8. The sequence continues at coordinate 237,092 of NZ_JBAGKE010000007.1, forward strand.
GTACGGCCGGCGAGCAGCGCCTCGACCGCGCCGGCGAGGTCGGGGCGGGCGGCGTCGAACCACGCCGTCGCCGGATCGCGGCGGAACCACGACCGCTGCCGGCGGACGAAGCGGCGGGTGGTGGTCACCGTGCGCTCGCGTGCCTCGCCGGGGGTCAGTTCGCCGTCCAGCTGGGCGAGCACCTGCGCGTAGCCAAGCGCCCGGGAGGCGGTGGGGCCCTCCCGCAGGCCCTCGGCCACCAGCGCCTCCACCTCGGCGACGAACCCGGCCGCCCACATCCGGTCCACCCGGGTGGCGACCCGCCCGTCGAGCTCGGCGACCTCCCGGTCCAGGCCGACGACGACGGCCGGGTAGTGCGGCCGCGGCTCGGGCAACGTGGCGCGGAACGGCCCGCCGGTCAGCTCCACCACCTCCAGCGCACGCACGATCCGCCGGCCGTTGGAGGGCAGGACGGCGGCCGCGGCGGCCGGGTCGACGGCGGCCAGCCGGGCGTGCAGCGCAGCGGGCCCGGACGCCTCCAGCTCGGCCTGCAGGCGGGCCCGCACGGCGGGGTCGGTGCCGGGGATGTCGAGGTCGTCGAGGGCGGCGCGCACGTACAGGCCCGACCCGCCGACCAGCAGCGGCAGCCGGCCCGCCGCCCGCAGCCGGTCGACCTCCGCCCGGGCCAGCCGCGCGTACTCCGCCACCGACGCCGCCTGCCGCACCGGCCAGACGTCGAGCAGGTGGTGCGGCACGCCCCGGCGCTCGGCGGCGTCGGGCTTGGCGGTGCCGATGTCCATGCCGCGGTAGAGCTGCATGGAGTCGGCGTTGACCACCTCGCCGCCGAGCCGCTGCGCCAGCTCCACCGCCAGCGCGGTCTTGCCGGTGGCGGTGGGGCCCACCACCGCGACCACGGGCGGCAGCGCACCCCCCGCGGTCACCGGGCGGTCCAGGACGCCACCAGGTAGCCGACGCCGAACGGCGCCTCGTCGGCGAGCAGCCGCGCCTCGACATCGCGCCCGGCCAGCAGCGCCCCGACCGCGCGCCACACCGGCACGCCGGCCGCCATCAGCCGCGCCCCCTCGGCGGCGTCGAGGCCGGCCAGCGCGGCGGCGTCCCCCGTCGCGAGCGCGGCGGCGACGGCGGCGTCGAAGGGGGCGGCGGCCTCGTCGAGGTGCCCGGGCGCCTTGACGCCGCGCCGCGCCGACCCGTCGCCCAGCGCCAGCACGCCGACCGTCCCGGACAGCCCCGCGACGACGGCGGCGAGGTCCCGCGGGCCGGCGCCCACCCGGGTCCCGGCGTGCCCCGCCTCGTCCAGCAGCCAGGCGCCGACGGTCAGGCCGGGCGGCGTCCGGCGCCCGCCCGGACGCACCCCGCCGGACAGCGGCACCTCGACGTCGACGCCGAAGCCGCGCAGGTCCCCGGCGTCGCCCTGCCCGTAGCGGCCCTCGGCGTCGGGGGCGACGAGGACGACGACCTCGGGACCGGCCGCGAGCAGCGCGTCGATGGCCGTGGCGCAGGCGGCCCGCAGCCCGGCGGTGTCCGCGGCGGCGCGGCCGGCGACCCGCGGGAGGAGCAGCGGGGGGCACGGGCAGAAGGCGACCGACAGGGGCGGCGTGCCGGTCGGGCCGGGCGGGCTGCTCACCGCACGAGTGTCGCGGATGCGGCGTGGGACACTGCGGTGCGTGTCGAGCACGGAGAACCCCGGAGACGGGTCGCAGCAGGTCCCCACGCCCGAGACGGCGGGTCCCGACGCGGTCACCCCCGACGCGGGGACGCCCGCCGCCCCCACCCCGGAGGCGGCCGCGCTGGCCGACCCGACGGCGGATGCGGCGCCCGTCGCGGAGCCGACGACCGAGCCCACCGCGGAGATCCCCGCCGAGGTCCCGGCCGAGGCCGCCCCGGAGCAGGCCGCCCCGGAGCAGGCCGTCCCGGAGCAGGCCGCCCCGGTGCCGCACGCCCCGGAGACCGCGGTGGCCGCCACCTCGGACCCCGCGCAGTGGGGCCGGGTGGACGACGAGGGCACCGTCTACGTGCGCACCGCCGACGGCGAGCGCGCCGTCGGGTCCTGGCAGGCCGGCGAGCCCGCCGCCGGGCTCGCGCACTTCGCCCGCCGCTACGACGACCTGGCCACCGAGGTGTCGCTGCTCGAGGCACGGCTCAAGGCGCACACCGGCAACCCCTCGGAGATCAAGACCAAGGCGCAGGCGCTCGCCGAGACCATCCCCACCGCCACCGCCGTCGGCGACCTCGACGGCCTGGCCGCCCGCGCCCGCGCGATGGTGGAGACCGCCGACTCCGCGGCCGCCGAGTCGCGCGCCGAGAAGGCCGCCGCCCGCGCCGCGCAGGTCGCCCGCAAGGAGGCGCTGGCCGCCGAGGCGGAGCAGATCGCCGCGGAGTCGACGTCGTGGAAGGCCGCCGGCGACCGCCTCAAGGCGATCGTCGAGGAGTGGAAGACGATCCGCGGCATCGACCGCAAGACCGACGAGGCGCTGTGGACCCGGTTCGCCGCGGCCCGCGACGCCTTCGGCCGGCGGCGCGGCGCGCACTTCGCCGCGCTCGACGCGCAGCGCGGTGAGGCGCGGGCGGCCAAGCAGGAGCTGATCGCCGAGGCGCAGCGGCTGTCGGCGTCGACCGACTGGGGCCCGACCAGCGCCGCCATGCGCTCGCTGATGGACCGGTGGAAGGCCGTGCCGCGCACCGGCCGCGACGGCGACGACGACCTGTGGAAGCAGTTCCGCGCCGCGCAGGACGTCTTCTTCAGCGCCCGCTCCGAGTCCGACAAGGCGCGCAACAGCGAGCAGGCCGCCAACCAGCAGGCCAAGGAGGAGCTGCTCGCCGAGGCCGAGAAGCTCGACCCCTCCACCGACCTGCGCGGCGCCCAGGCGGCGCTGCGGCGGATCCAGGAGCGCTACGACGCGATCGGCCACGTGCCGCGCGGCGCGATGCGCTCGCTGGAGGACCGCATGCAGGCCGTCGAGCAGCGGGTGCGCGGCGCGGCCGACGCCGGCCGGGTGCGCACCGCGCCGGAGAACCCGATGGTCACCTCGATGCGCGCGGCGGTGACCAAGGCCGAGGAGCAGCTGGCCAAGGCCGAGGCGTCCGGGGACGCCCGGCGCATCTCGCAGGCGCAGGCCGACCTGGCCACCCGCCGCGAGTGGCTGGCCGAGGCCGAGAAGGCCGCCCGGCGGTGACCGGGCCGGGGCACGCCCCCGGGGTCCGTGTGCGCGAGGCGGGCGACCGCGACCACGCCGCCGTCCGGCGGATGCTGACCGCCTACCACCTCACGACCGAGCGCGAGAAGGGCTGCCCGGTCGACGACGCCGCCCGGCTCCCCTCCGCGTACCGCGCGGAGATCGCCGCCGGGCGGCCCGCGACCGGCCGGCTCTTCCTCCTCCTCGACGACGACGCGGGCGCCGTCGGCACGTACGTGCTCGCGCCGACGCCGGACCGGTCGGCCGCCGAGCTCAAGCGGCTCTGGGTCGAGCCGGCGGAGCGGGGCCGGGGGTTGGGCGAGCTGGCCCTCCGGGACGCCGTCCGGCGGTGCGCGGAGGCCGGGACCGGGACGCTCCGGCTCAGCGTGTGGGAGTGGCGGTCCGCGGCGATCTCGCTCTACCGCCGGATGGGCTTCACCGACCACCCGCCGTGGGACCCGCGCCCCGGCCTCGTCTGCCTGGGACGGCGCACGGGCTGACGCCGGCTGCCGGTCAGCAGCCGGCGGTCGCCGGGAGCGGCGCGGGGACGCCGATCGACGGCATGCCCAGGGAGACGCCGGGCGTCGTCGGCCGGGTGCCGGCCTCGTGCGCGTCGCCGGCGCGGGTGCGGCGGTGCGACAGCAGCGGACCGTCGGCGACCAGGTGGTGCGGCGCGGCCGCCGTCACGACGGTCTCGACGACGTCGCCCGGGCGCACGCCCTCGCCGCCCGCGAAGTGCACCAGCCGCCCGTCACGGGCGCGGCCGCTCATCCGCCCGGTGCGGGCGTCCTTGCTGCCCTCCCCCGCCGCGGCCAGCAGCTCCACCGTGCGCCCGACCTGCGCGCGGTTCTCGGCCCAGCTGATCTCGTCCTGCAGGGCGGTCAGCCGCAGGTAGCGCTCCTGCACGACCTCCTTGGGCAGCTGGCCGTCCATCTCGGCGGCCGGCGTCCCGGGACGCTTGGAGTACTGGAAGGTGAAGGCGCTGGCGAAGCGCGCCTGCCGGACCACCTCGAGGGTCTGCTCGAAGTCGGCCTCGGTCTCGCCGGGGAACCCGACGATGACGTCGGTGGTGATGGCCGCGTCGGGCATCGCGGCGCGGACCCGGTCGATAATCCCGAGGTAGCGCTCCTGCCGGTAGCCGCGGCGCATGCGGCGCAGGACGTCGTCGGACCCGCTCTGCAGCGGCATGTGCAGCTGGTGGCACACCGCGGGCGTCCCGGCCATGGCCTCGATGACGTCGTCGGTGAACTCCCGCGGGTGCGGGCTGGTGAACCGGACCCGCTCCAGGCCCTCGATGCGGCCGGTCGCGCGCAGCAGGTCGGCGAAGGCGCCGCGGTCGCGGAAGCCCACGCCGTAGGCGTTGACGTTCTGGCCGAGCAGGGTCACCTCGAGCACGCCCTGGTCGACGAGCGCCTGCACCTCGGCGAGGATCTCGCCGGGCCGTCGGTCCTCCTCCTTGCCGCGCAGCGACGGGACGATGCAGAACGTGCAGGTGTTGTTGCACCCGACGCTGATCGACACCCAGCCCGAGTAGGCCGAGTCCCGCTTGGCGGGCAGCGTGGACGGGAAGACCTCGAGCGCCTCGGCGATCTCCACCTGGGCCTCGGCGTTGTGCCGGGCGCGCTCGAGCAGCGCCGGCAGCGACCCGACGTTGTGGGTGCCGAAGACGACGTCGACCCAAGGGGCGCGACGCACGATCTCGCCGCGGTCCTTCTGCGCCAGGCACCCGCCGACGGCGATCTGCATCCCCGGGTGCGCGTCCTTGACCGGGCGCAGGTGGCCGAGGTTGCCGTAGAGGCGGTTGTCGGCGTTCTCCCGCACCGCGCAGGTGTTGAGCACGACGACGTCGGCGTCGGCCCCCTCGGGCGCGGCGGCGTACCCCGCGGCCTCGAGCAGGCCGGAGAGGCGCTCGGAGTCGTGCACGTTCATCTGGCACCCGTAGGTGCGCACGCGGTAGGTGCGCTGCGGGCTGTCGACCTCGGTTCCCATGGCGGCATCGAGGGTACGGCGCGGCTCCGGTCACACGGCGTCACCGACTCCGTTACTGGATCGTGACGGCCCCGGGACCACCGCGTCCCCGCGCGGCCCTAGGGTCCTCCTGGTGACCAGCCAGCTAGCCGGAGGACCTCTCGTCCAGCTGACCGGCGTCAACAAGTGGTTCGGTGAGCTGCACGTGCTGCAGGACATCGACCTCTCGATCGACCGCGGCGAGGTCGTCGTCGTCATCGGGCCGTCGGGCTCGGGCAAGTCGACGCTGTGCCGGACGATCAACCGGCTCGAGACGATCCAGCAGGGCGAGATCCGCATCGACGGCGAGAAGCTGCCCGAGGAGGGCAAGGCGCTCGCCCGGCTGCGCAGCGACGTCGGGATGGTGTTCCAGAGCTTCAACCTGTTCGCGCACAAGACGATCCTCGAGAACGTCACGCTCGCCCCGACGAAGGTGCGCCGGCAGTCGAAGGCGCAGGCGGAGCAGCGGGCGCGGGAGCTCCTGGACCGGGTCGGCGTCGGCCACCAGGCCGACAAGTACCCGGCACAGCTGTCCGGCGGCCAGCAGCAGCGGGTGGCGATCGCCCGGGCGCTGGCGATGGACCCCAAGGTGATCCTCTTCGACGAGCCGACGTCGGCGCTCGACCCGGAGATGATCAACGAGGTCCTCGACGTCATGACGACGCTGGCCCGCGAGGGCATGACGATGGTCGTCGTCACCCACGAGATGGGCTTCGCCCGCCGGGCGGCCAACCGCGTCGTCTTCATGGACGGCGGCCGGATCGTCGAGGCCGCCGAGCCGGAGACGTTCTTCTCCAACCCGCGCTCGGAGCGGGCCCGCGACTTCCTCTCCAAGATCCTCAACCACTAGAACCCACGGGAGGACACCCCATGCGCACCACCCGGAAGGTGGCGGCCCTCGCCGCCCTCGGCCTCACCCTCGCCGCCTGCTCCAGCGAGGCGGGCAGCCAGGCCGAGGAGTCGGCGTCCAGCGACCCCACCGCCGCCGAGGACGTCGACTTCCCCGAGGGCTCGACGATGGCCGAGCTCAACGAGGCCGGCGCGATCACCATCGGCACCAAGTACGACCAGCCCGGTTTCGGCCTGCTCAACCCGCAGTCGGGCGCCCCCGAGGGCTTCGACGTCGAGATCGCCAAGATCGTGGCCGCCGAGCTCGGCATCCCCGAGGACGGCATCACCTGGACGGAGACGGTGTCGGCCAACCGCGAGCCGTTCATCCAGAACGGCCAGGTCGACATGGTCGTGGCCACCTACACGATCAACGACGCCCGCAAGCAGGTCGTCGACTTCGCCGGCCCGTACTACGTCGCCGGCCAGGACATCATGGTCGCCGAGGGCAACCCCGAGGGCATCGAGGGCCCGGAGGACCTGGCCGGCAAGACGGTCTGCTCGGTCGAGGGCTCCACCCCCGCCCAGCGGATCCGGGACGAGTACCCCGAGGCCAACCTCGTGACCTACGACGTCTACTCCAAGTGCGCCGACGACCTGCGCAACGGCGGGGTCCAGGCCGTCACCACCGACAACGTCATCCTCACGGGCCTGGTCGCCGGCAGCGACGGCGCGTTCGAGCTCGTGGGCAACCCCTTCACCGAGGAGCCCTACGGCATCGGCATGGAGCTCGGCGACACCGACTTCCGCAACTTCGTCAACGACGTGCTCGAGGAGTCCTTCGAGGACGGCCGCTGGGCCGACGCCTGGGACCGCACCGCCGGTGCGATCACCGGCGAGGAGGCCCCCGAGCCGCCGTCGGTCGACCGCTACTGAGCACCGCGGTGCCGCCGGGCGGGTCTCCCCCGCCCGGCGGCACCGGCTCGCGCCCGGACGACGGGCCTTGATGACCTCCCCTGGACGACCTCCCCTGGACGACCTTCCCCTTGACGACCTTCCCCTTGACGACGAGGCGCGATGCAGTTCCTGAGTGACAACGCCGACCTGCTGTGGAGCGCGTTCCTGACGACGCTCTCGCTGGCCGTGGTCAGCGGCGTGTGCGCCCTGGTGCTCGGCACCGTGCTGGCCGGCATGCGGGTCAGCCCGATCGCGCCGCTGCGCGGCCTGGCCACGTTCTACGTCGAGGTCTTCCGCAACACCCCGCTGACGGTGGTGTTCTTCTTCCTCGCCTTCGGCATCGTGCAGATCGACCTGCAGTTCCCGAGCCGCTTCATCACCGCCGTCGCCGCCCTGTCGCTCTACACCGCGGCGTTCGTCTGCGAGGCGCTGCGCTCGGGCATCAACGCCGTCCCGTCCGGGCAGGCCGAGGCCGCCCGCGCGCTCGGGCTGACGTTCGGGCAGTCGCTGCGCCAGATCGTGCTCCCGCAGGCCTTCCGCACCGTCGTGCCGCCGCTGGGCAACGTGTGGATCGCGCTGGCCAAGAACACCTCGATCGCCGCCGGGTTCGCCGTCACCGACCTGACCGCGGCGCTGCAGCGCCTGGCCAACGCCAACGCCGACCAGCTGCTGGCCGTCTTCGCCGCCGTCGTCGCCGGCTACCTGGTCATCACACTGCCCTCCGCCTGGCTCATCCGGGTGGTCGAGAACCGGGTGGCGATCGTCCGATGAGCACCAACGTCCTGTTCGACCTGCCCGGGCCGCGCGCCCGCCGCCGGCAGCGCATCGGCACCGTCGTCGGCGCGCTGCTCATCGCGGCGCTGATCGGGCTGGCGCTCTACCGCCTGGGCGCCAACGGCCAGCTCGAGGCCGACCGCTGGGCGGTGCTGTTCGACCCGGCGTCGGGGGTGCCGCAGGCGCTCGGCGAGGGGCTGCTCAACACCCTGAGCGTGGCCGCGGTGGGCATGGTGCTCGCGACGGTGTTCGGCGCGCTGCTGGCCGTGGGCCGGCTGTCGGACCACGCGTGGGTGCGCGGTCCCGTGGGCGTGGTCATCGAGCTCTTCCGCGCCGTGCCGCTGCTGATCCTCATCCTGTTCTGCCTGCTGTTCCTGCCGACCGTCGGCGTCCCGATGACCGCCTTCCGGGCGCTGGTGCTGGGGCTGACGCTCTACAACATGGCCGTGCTGGCCGAGATCTTCCGGGCCGGCATCCTGTCGGTCGACCGCGGGCAGCGCGAGGCCGCCTTCGCCCTCGGCATGCGCAAGACCCAGGTGATGACGCTCGTCCTGCTGCCGCAGGCGGTCCGCCGGATGCTGCCGGTGCTGGTGGCGCAGCTGGTCGTCCTGCTCAAGGACAGCTCGCTCGGCTTCATCGTGAGCTACCTGGAGCTGCTGCGGACCGCGCGCAGCCTGGTCGAGTTCTTCAACTTCAGCTTCGGCAACCGCTACACCTTCCAGCTCTACGTGGCGGCCGGGCTCATCTACATCGTCGTCAACGTGCTGCTCTCGCAGCTGGCGAAGTACGTGGAGAAGCGCACCCGGCGCAACCGCAAGACGGCGGGCACCGGGCAGGTCGAGCTGCCGGCCGACGCGCAGATGGGCGGCGGCAGCGGGGTGGCCGCGACGCCCTGACCGGCGCCGGCGGGCCGCGGGGTGCGTGCGCCCCGGGTGGCCGGTGGGCCGGGCGGGGCGGGTGCGGCGGTCACCGGACGGTCACGCGGTGTCCCGCGCGTCCCGCGGTCCGCGACGGCCCCGTGTGTCGTCCGGCTCCGGGGCGCGGCTGCCGAGAGAGACGGCGTGGACACCGCTCTCCGCCCCGTCGTGCCGCCGCTGCCCTCCGTGGTGCGCGTCCCCGAGGGGCAGGCCGACGCCGCGCAGGAGTTCGTGAACCGGCTCCGTGCCGCGGCACCGCGCTTCGCGGAGGCCGCGCTGGCGGAGTCCGCGGTCGTCCGCGAGGTGGTGCCGCCGGCGCGGCACCGGCGGGCGCGCTGCCGCATCGTGCTGCGGGCCGCCGACGGCGGTGAGCGCGACCTGACCTTCGTCGGCACGGTGGACCGCCCCTCGCCGCGGCCCGGCCCGGCGTTCGAGGAGCAGATCGCGCGCTGGCTGGCCGCCGCGCCCGCCGAGGAGGACGCGGGCCTGGTCGACGACGACGAGTCGCCCGACGGCCTGGCGATCGACCTGACGGCCTGGACGCCGCCGGTCGCCGCACCCACCCCTCCCCCGGTCTCCGTCCCCGGGGCGCCCGCCGTCTCCCCGGTCGTGCCGCCGGTGACCACGCTGCCCACGGTCGCCATGCCGGCCGTGACCCCCGGCGCCGGGCTGCCGACCCAGGTGAGGGGGATCCCGGTCGCCGGCTGACCGGACCGCTCAGCCGAAGGGGTCGGTGGCCGCGCGCAGGGCCGCGGCCGCTCCCCCGGCGACCGGCTGCCCGTGGCCGGGACAGACGACGTCGGCCTCCAGGCCGGCCAGGCGCTGCAGCGAGTCCCAGGCACGCGCCCGGTCGGCGTTGAACGGCCCGAGGACCAGCCCGCCCTCGTGCTCGGCGACCGTGTCGCCGGTGATCAGCACACCGGCCGCGGGCAGGTGCACCGCGAGGCTGCCGGGCGTGTGCCCGGGCACGGCCACCGCCACGGCGCCGCCGCCGAGGTCGGCCCCGTCGGCGACCGGTGTGGCCGCACGGCAGGCCGGCGCCCGCGGCAGCCCCGCCGACATGCGGGCGTGCAGAGCGCGCTCGCCGGGGGTGAGCACCGGCTCGGGGCCGGGCCGGTCGCGGCGGATGACCGGGACGTCGGCCGCGCCGGCGACCACCGGCGCGCGGCCCCAGGCGCGCACCGCCGCGGCCGAGCCGACGTGGTCGTCGTGGAAGTGGGTGAGCACGACGCGGCGGACGTCCTCGCGGCGCAGGCCGAGGGCGCCGAGCGCCTCGGCGATGGCGGGCGCGCTGCCGGCCGGGCCGGTGTCGACCAGCGTGACGCCGCCGTCGTGGCGCCACAGGTAGGCGTTGCTGATGCCGAGCGGGAGCAGGTGCAGGCCGGGGACCACCTCGGACACGCCCATGCCGGAACGCTAGGCCCGCCGGGCCCGGAGCCCCGCGTGTCGTCCGCCCGGGGCGGACAAGCCGGCGCGGGTCGTGCGGGGCCGCGCGGGCGGCGCGGGCTCGGGCGGCGCCGGTCAGGCGTCCTCGGCGTCCCAGCCGTCGGCGTCGGGGTCCTCGGTGCCGAAGCCGGTCTCGTCCATCACCTCGCGGACGACACCGGCGGCCAGCCCGCCGTTGTATCCCTTGCGGGCGAGCATGCCGATCAGCCGGCGGGTGGCGGTCTGCCGGTCGACGCGGCGCAGCGCGGGCAGCCGCCGCTCGACCAGGTGGCGGGCGGCGGCCCGCTCGTCGTCGTCGTCGACCTCGGCGAGGGCCTGCTCGGCCTCCTCGCCGTCGACGCCCTTGGCGCGCAGCTCGGCGCGCAGGGCGCGGCGGGCGAGGCCGCGGCCGGCCTGGCGGGAGGTGACCCAGGCCCGGGCGAAGGCGGCGTCGTCGATCAGCCCGACCTCCGTGAACCGGTCGAGGACGGCGGTGGCCGCCTCCTCCGGGATGCCGCGCCGCTCGAGGAGGTCGGCGAGCTGCTGCCGCGTACGGGCGGCACCGGTGAGCGCCCGCAGGCAGATGGCGCGGGCGACGGACTCGGGATCCCCGGCCTCGTCGGCCGGGGCGTCGTCCACCGCACCCTCGGGGAGGCCGGAGTCCTGACCGGGGAAGGCGGCGGCCGGGCCGTCCGGGTCAGGGGACGGCCCGGCGCGCCGCCGCCCGCGGCCGGCACGGTCGCCGGGACCCGGTGCACGGGTCCGGCGTCCGCGCCGGCCGCCGGGGCGGCCGGTCAGCTCGGGGTCGGCCTCCTCGGAGGCCGGGCCGGGCCAGCCGGTCACGGGGCGGCTCAGAAGTCGGCGGTCTCGGCGGCCGGCGCGTCGACCTGCGGGCCGATGCCCAGCTTCTCCTTGACCTTCTTCTCGATCTCGTCGGCGAGGTCGGGGTTGTCGCGGAGGAACGTGCGGACGTTCTCCTTGCCCTGGCCGAGCTGGTCGCCCTCGTACGTGTACCAGGCGCCGGACTTGCGGATGAAGCCCTGCTCGACGCCGGCGTCGATCAGGCCGCCCTCGCGGCTGAAGCCGTGGCCCCACAGCAGGTCGAGCTCGGCCTGCTTGAACGGGGCGGCGACCTTGTTCTTGACGACCTTCACCCGGACCCGGCTGCCGACGGCGTCGGTGCCCTGCTTGAGGGTCTCGATGCGGCGCACGTCGAGGCGGACCGACGAGTAGAACTTCAGCGCGCGGCCACCGGTGGTGACCTCGGGCGAGCCGTAGACGATGCCGACCTTCTCGCGCAGCTGGTTGATGAAGATCGCGGTGGTGCCGGAGTTGTTCAGCGCACCGGTGATCTTCCGCAGCGCCTGGCTCATGAGGCGGGCCTGCAGACCGACGTGGCTGTCACCCATCTCGCCCTCGATCTCGGCGCGGGGGACGAGGGCTGCCACGGAGTCGATGACGATGATGTCGAGCGCGCCGGAGCGGATCAGCATGTCGGCGATCTCGAGCGCCTGCTCACCGGTGTCGGGCTGGCTGACCAGCAGCGCGTCGGTGTCGACGCCGATGGCCCGGGCGTACTCGGGGTCGAGCGCGTGCTCGGCGTCGATGAAGGCCGCGATGCCGCCGGCGGCCTGGGCGTTGGCCACCGCGTGCAGGGCGACGGTGGTCTTGCCGGAGGCCTCCGGGCCGTAGACCTCGATGACGCGGCCGCGCGGCAGACCGCCGATGCCCAGGGCGATGTCGAGGGCGATCGAGCCGGTCGGGATGACCTTGATCGCCTGGGCGGCGCTGTCGCCCAGGCGCATGACCGAGCCCTTGCCGAACTGCTTGTCGATCTGGGCGAGGGCCATGTCGAGGGCCTTGTCGCGGTCGAGCGTTGCCATGCTGCTCACCTTCGGGAAGTCGCGTGTCGTGGAGTCGATGCGGTGTCGGAGGCGACGCTAGGCCGGGGGTCTGACATTTCCGGGGACCGACCGGACCTGTGGAGGGACGACCTCCCTGTGGACGCGCCCGCCACTGTAGGACGAACACGTGTTCGAGTCGAGCGACACGCGGAGGACGCCAGGTCCCTCACACCAGACCGTGCGTGTGCGCGAAGACCGCGGCCTGCGTGCGGTCGCGTAGACCCAGTTTGCCCAGGATGCGGGCCACGTGCGTCTTGACCGTCAGTTCCGACAGCACCAGCACGCCGGCGATCTCGGCGTTCGACTCCCCGCGGGCGACCGCCCTGAGCACCTCGAGCTCGCGCTCGGTGAGCAGGGCGACGCGCGGGTCGGGCGGCGTGACCGCGGGCAGCCGGTGCGCCAGCGTCTCGAGCAGCCGCCGGGTGACCCGCGGGGAGAGCACCGCGTCGCCGCGGGCCACCGCCCGCACCGCCCGGAGGAGCTCCGCGGGCTCGGCGTTCTTGAGGAGGAACGCGCTCGCGCCGGCCCGCAGCGCGGCGAACGCGTACTCGTCCAGGTCGAAGGTGGTCAGCACCAGCACCCGGCTGGACAGCCCCTCGGCGACGATGCGCCGGGTCGCCTCGACGCCGTCGACACCGGGCATGCGGACGTCCATCACGACGACGTCCGGCCGCAGCTCACGCGTCAGCGAGACGGCCCGGGCGCCGTCCCCGGCCTCCCCGACCAGGACGAGGTCGTCCTGGGCCTGCAGCACCATCGAGAAGCCGAGCCGGACCAGCGGTTCGTCGTCGACGAGCAGCACGCGGGTGCTCACGGCGCCGCCGTCCCGGCACCCTCGGCGCCGACCACGGCGAGCGGGAGGACCGCGGCGACGCGCCAGCCACCCTCCGGACGCGGGCCGGCCACGACGGTGCCGTCCCACGCCGCGACGCGCTCCCGCATGCCGACCAGCCCGTGCCCGGGCCGCTCCGGCAGGACGGCGGGCCCGCCCTCGTCGGTCACCTCGACGGCGAGCTCGCCCGCGCGCCAGTCCAGGCGGACGGCGGCCGATCGCGCCCCGCGCGCGTGCCGCAGGGTGTTCGTGAGCGCCTCCTGCACGAGACGGTGGACGGCGAGCTGGGCGCCGGCCACGAGCGGGGCCGGCCGGCCGGTCACCGTGAGCGAGGTGGGGAGCCCGGCGGCCCGGACCTGCTCGACGACCGCGGGGAGTCCGTCGAGACCGGGCGCCGGCGCACGCCCCGGGCCGTCGTCGTCGGTGCGCAGCACGCCGACGAGTCGGTGCATCTCCGCCAGCGCCTCGCGTCCGGTCGTGGCGATCTGCCGCACCGCCCGGGCGGCCTGCTCGCCGTCCTGCGCGTACCCGGCGCCGTCGGCCAGCGCCGTCATCACCGAGAGGTTGTGCGCGACGACGTCGTGGAGCTCGCGGGCGATCCGCGCGCGCTCCTCCATGACCGCCACCCGGGCGCGCGCGTCCCGCTCCCGTTCGGCGCGCTCCGCGCGGTCCTGCAGCGCCACCAGGTAGGCCCGCCTGGTCCGCCGGTCACGCCCGACGACGGCCGCCGTCACGGTCACCGCGACCAGCGGCACCACGGCGGCACCGTCACCAGGGCCGGTCAGGGCTGCTGCACCGAGGGCCAGCGGCACCACCAGGCAGACCCCGAGCGCCGTGGCGACGCGCCGCGGATCGCACCGGTCGGCGACCCAGACCAGCAGCCACCACACCACCACCCCGGCCGGGAGCAGCGCCCGGGCCTCCAGCCCGTGCAGCACCCACCAGCCGACCACGACGGCGGCAGAGGCGAGGAAGGCGGCGAAGGGCGCCCGCGCGCGGGCGACCGCGGGCGCCCAGGCCAGGGCGGTCACGGCGACCTCCGCCGCGGTCGGGCCACCGAAGCGCACCAGCGGGCCGATGGCGAGGACGGCACCGGCCACCACGGGCCCCACCGACCACACCACCGACCCGCCCACCCGCCGCACGGACGACATGCTGCCGCCCGCGCCTCCCGGTCCGGAAGTCACGCGTCGCGTCGCCGCACCGTGACGACCGCCGCTGCGAGCAGGACCGCCAGGTAGCCGCAGAGCACCCCGAACCCCGTCCACGGGGCGAGCTCGCCGGGGCCGGTCGCGACCTGCACGATGCTCGCGCCGGCCTGCCCCGGCAGCCACCGCACCACGTCGGGACCCCAGCTCGAGGGCAGCAGGCCGCCCAGCACCGGGAGCAGGAAGACGACGCCGAACAACGTACCGACCGCCCCTCCGGTCGAGCGCAGCAGCCACCCGAGCGCGGTGCCGAGCACCCCGATCGCCGTCACGTACAGGCCGGCGCCGAGCACCGCCCGGGCCACGCCGTCGTCGGCGAGCGAGACCCCGGTGTCGCCGAGTGCGGCCTGCCCGACGAGGAACGCCGCCAGCGCGGCGAGCGAGGTCGCGACCAGGGTGACCACGGCGAGGACGCCGGAACGGGCCAGGAGCACCGGCCACCGGCGGGGCACCGCCGCGAAGAGGACCCGCACCGTGCCGCTGGTGTACTCGCCGGTGACCAGCAGGACCCCCAGCACCCCCACCGCCAGGGCCGCCAGGTTGTAGCCACCCAGGCTCAGCCCGACGGGGTCGGCGGGGTCCAGGCCGGGCGGCGCGCCCTGGTCCCCGGCTCCCGCGGTCGCGGTGAACAGCAGGGAGAGCAGCACCATCGCGACGGACGCCCCGCCGAGCACCCACCAGGTGGTGCGCAGGGACCGGACGGCGGCCCACTGGCCGGCGACCAGGCCGCCCGGGCCGCCGCCGGCGGGCCCCCGGGGCGCGCGGTCCGCGCCGGGTGCGTCGAGGACGCGGGTGCTGGTCCGGTCGCTCACGTCAGGGCCTCCTGCCGCAGGTCGGTGCGGTACTCCCGGTCGTCGCGGGTCAGGTCCATGAAGGCCTCCTCGAGCGAGGCCGACACGGGGGTCAGCTCGTGCACGGGGATGCCGGCGCGCAGGGCGCGGTCGCCGATCTCGTCCGCGCCCAGCCCCTGGACCTCCAGCAGTCCCCGCTCGGGCGAGGCCAGGCTCACGCCGTCACCGGCGAGGACGCCCACGAGGTCGTCGGGGCGGGGGCTGCGCACCCGCACCGACCGGGTCCCGGCCCGCCGGAGGACCGCGGCCGTCGGCTCGTCGGCCACGAGCCGGCCGCGGCCGAGGACGACGAGGTGGTCGGCGGTCACGGCCATCTCGCTCATCAGGTGCGAGGAGACGAGGACCGTCCGGCCCTCGGCGGCCAGCTGCCGCGTCAGCGTCCGGATCCACAGGACCCCGTCGGGGTCCAGGCCGTTGACCGGCTCGTCCAGCACGACGGTGGCGGGGTCGCCCAGCAGCGCCGTCGCGACGCCGAGGCGCTGGCCCATGCCCAGGGAGAAGCCACCGACGCGGCGGTCGGCGACCGGCGTCAGGCCGGCGAGCTCGAGGACCGTGTCCACGCGCGAGCGCGGCAGCCCGGCGGTGGACGCGAGGACCCGCAGGTGGTCCCGGGCGGTGCGCCCCGGATGCGCGGAGCGGGCCTCCAGGAGGGCACCGACGGCGCGCAGCGGGACGGGGAGGTCGGCGTAGCGGCGGCCGTCCACCCGGACGGTGCCGGCGGTCGGCCGGTCGAGGCCGACGACGACCCGCATCGTCGTCGACTTGCCCGCCCCGTTGGGCCCGAGGAAGCCGGTGACACGGCCCGGGTGGACGGTGAGGGTCAGGTCGTCGACGGCGGTGCGGTCGCCGTAACGCTTGGTCAGTCCACGGATCTCGATCACGCCGTCGACGCTAGGGACGGCGGGGCACCCAGCGCGTCCGCCGCCGGGACGCACCTGCCGGGCGCCGCGTACTCCGCGCGGAGTACGGCCGCCCCTCCGGGAGCGAGCTCAGCGCTCCTTGAGGGGCACGTCGAACTCCTCGCAGATGGCCAGCCACACGCGCCGCACCGGCAGCCCGGCCTCGAGCGCCTCGACGGCGGTGCGCCCGCCGAGGACGGAGAAGACGTGGTCACGCGCCACGCTCTGCGCCCGCATCGACCCGAACCGGTCGTCGAGCCGGGACCAGAACTCCTGCAGGCGCACGCCCCGACGCTAGCGCGCGTCCGCGTCGGGGGTGGCGGCCGCGTGCCCTGCGATGCCCGCCCGGAGCCGCCGCACGAGCGCGGCCGGGTCGTCGGCGGCCAGGCGCAGCTCGTCGACCGGCCGCCCGCCGGTGCGCGCCAGCGGCAGCACCAGCGGCGTCCGCAGCTCGACGTCGACCTGGGTGGAGGCGACGACGGCGACCGACACCGCCCGCCGCCCGCCCTCCTCGGCCACGACGACAGTGCGCGAGCCCTCCACCGAGCGGCGCCGCACCCGGACCGCCGTGATCGCCTCCCACGGCACCCGCACGTCCACGGCAAAGCTGTTGCGCACGCGCAGCCCCTCGTCGTCGACGGTGTGCGGGTGGACGTGCATCCCCCCGAGCATGCCGAGCATCCACAGCAGCCCGTAGACGCCGACGACGAGCAGCGCCACGCGCGCCGCGGGCCACGGCAGCAGCCAGTCGACCAGCGGGATCTCGACGGCCGACAGGACGACGAAGGTCCACAGCACCGGCGCGGCGGCCGAGACGTAGCCGAACGCCTCGGCGCCGGCCGGGACGTCGGGCCGGCGCGCCACCCACCGCCCGAGGCTGCGCCAGGTGCCGAGCTCGAAGGCGACGGCGCGGCGCACGAGCCCCGCGGCGCTCACGGGGTCTCCTCCGCGGCGCTGCCCGGGACCAGCGGCCGCAGCCGCTCCAGGACGTCGTCGAGGGCGGACACCAGCGCGTCGAGCCGGTCGGGCGGGAGCCCGCCGAACAGCTGCCCGGCGAGCTCGGCCTGCCCGCGCCCGAGCTCGTCGAGCAGCTCCCGACCGCGCGCGGTGGGCGTGACGAGGGTGGCCCGGCGGTCGTCGGGGTGGGGCTCGCGGGTGACCAGCCCGGCGGCGGCCAGCCCGTCGACCAGGCCGGTGACGTTGCGGGCGCTGACCCCGAGCGCGTCGGCCAGCGCGCGCTGGGTGCTCGGGCCGGCGGCGCGCAGGTGCCACAGCAGCGTCGTGCGGGCCACCGTGAGGCCGGAGGCGGCCAGCGAGGCCGTCATGTCCCGGCCGAGCAGGACGGTGAGTTCCAGCACGCGGTCGAGCGCGGCCACCCGGGCGTCGTCCGGCATCGTGAGCCTCCTACACCGTGAAGTGGCTTCACGATATCAGGACTACGATGGGGCCGTGTTCCCCACCACCGGCTCCGCCACCTGGGACACCGTCCTGGAGATCGGCATCGCGCTGTGCATGCTCGTGTCGCTGGTGCTGCTCTGGCGCGGGATGCGCGGCCGCTGAGTCCGAGTCGCGCGGGATGCGCGGTCGCTGAGGAGTCAGCGGCGCAGCGCCCAGACCAGGGCCAGCGGCAGCACCAGGGCCGCCGAGACGCCGGCCACCAGGCCGAAGCCGCCGGCCGCCAGCAGCGGCCCGCCGGCCGCCCCCGCGACGGCGGCGCCGAGCCCCATGAGCAGGTCCGTGCCGCCCTGCGCGGCGGGCCGCGTGGCCGCGGGCACCGACTCGGTGACCAGCGTGGAGCCCGCGATCAGCCCGCACGACCAGCCCAGGCCGAGCAGCAGCAGCCCGACGCCGAGCCGGCCCGCGGCCTCCGGCGGGGCCGTGCCCGCGATCGCCGCGGCGGCCAGCAGCAGCATCCCGCCCGCGGCCACGGTCGCCCGGCGGCCGGCCCGGTCGGCGAGCCAGCCGACCAGCGGGGAGAACAGGTACATCCCGGCCACGTGCACGCTGATCACCACGCCGACCAGGCGCAGCGTCGTCGCGTCGTCGTGCCCACCGGCGTGCCCCATGTGCACCGGCGTCATGACCATGACGCCGACCATCACGGAGTGGGCCACGACGACGGCGACCACGCCGAGCCGCCCGTCGGCCGAGGCCCACACCTCCCGCAGTGCCGCCCGGGTGCGCCCGCGGTTGCCGGCCGGCCGCGCGCCGTCGCCGCCCGCCAGCCGCCGCGACAGGAGCAGCGGGTCGGGACGCAGCAGGGCCAGCAGGACCGCCGCGACGACGGCGAACCCCACCGCCGACACCACGAAGCCGCCGCCGAGCTCCGGCAGGCCGACCGCGCGCCCCAGCGCGGCGCCGGGCGCGGCGAGGTTCGGGCCGAGGACCGAGCCGACCGTCGTCGCCCAGACCACCAGCGACAGGTCGCGGCCGCGGCGCTCCGGCGTCGCGAGGTCGGCGGCGGCGTAGCGCGCCTGCAGGCCGCACGCGGTGGAGGCGCCGAAGGCGAACAGCCCGGCGAGCAGCAGCGGCAGCGACGACAGCGCCGCGGCGAGCACGGTGACCAGCGCACCGGCGACGGCGACGGCGTAGCCGGCGGCGAGCCCCGCGCGCCGGCCGGCCCGGTCGGACAGCCGGGCCAGCGGGACGGCGAGCACCGCGGCGCCGAGGACGCCGGCGGTCTGCCCGAGGCCGGCCGCGGCGTCGCTGCCGGCGACCTCCCGGGCGAGCAGTCCGCCGATGGTGATCCCGACGGTGACGCCCAGGCCCGCGAGTGCCACGGCGCCGGACAGGACGCCGACGGTGCGCCGCTGGACCCGCGCGACGTCGGGCGCCGCCTGCTGCGTCGTCACCGGCCCGTCACAGCCCCAGCGACCGGCCGATGATCTCGCGCATGATCTCGTTCGTGCCGCCGTAGATCGACTGCACGCGGGCGTCGCGCCAGGCCCGGGACACCGGGTACTCGTCCATGTAGCCGTAGCCGCCGTGCAGCTGCAGGCAGCGGTCGGCCACCTTGTTCTGCAGCTCGGTCGTCCAGTACTTGGCCATCGCCGCGTCGACGGCGGTCAGCTCCCCGGCGCCGAGCTGGCGGACGCACTCGTCGACGAAGGTGCGCGCGATCGTCGTCTCGGTGGTGAGCTCGGCGAGCACGAAGCGGCTGTGCTGGAAGCTGCCGACCGGCCGGCCGAACGCCGTCCGGCCGGTCACGTACTCGCGGGTCTGCGCGAGCACCGTCTCGCAGGCGGCGACCGCGCCGACGGCGATCGACAGCCGCTCCTGCGGCAGGTTCTCCATGAGGTGGGCGAAGCCGCGGTTCTCGGTGCCGAGCAGGTTGGCGGCGGGGACGCGGACCTCGTCGAAGAACAGCTCGGCGGTGTCCTGCGCCTTGAGGCCCACCTTGTCGAGGTTGCGGCCGCGGGTGAAGCCGGGCATGCCGCGCTCGACGACGAGCAGGCTGGTGCCCTTCGCGCCGGGGGCGTCGGGGTCGGTGCGCGCCACCACGATCACCAGGTCGGCGTTGATCCCGTTGGTGATGAACGTCTTGGCGCCGCTGAGCACCCACTCGTCGCCGTCGCGGCGGGCGGTGGTGCGGATGGCCTGCAGGTCGCTGCCGGTGCCGGGCTCGGTCATCGCGATGGCGGTGATCAGCTCGCCGCGGCAGAAGCCGGGCAGCCACCGCTGCGCCTGCTCCTCGGTGCACAGGTCGCGCAGGTAGGGGGCGACGACGTCGTTGTGCAGGCCGAAGCCGAGGCCGCTGGCGCCGATGCGGGTGACCTCCTCGTCGAGGACGGCGTTGTAGCGGAAGTCGCGCACCCCGCCGCCGCCGTACCGCTCGTCGACGTCGAAGCCGAGCAGGCCCTGCTCCCCGCCGGAGAGCCAGACCTCGCGCGGCACGATCCCGTCGCGCTCCCACTGGCCGTGGAAGGGGGCGACGTTCTTCTCCAGCCACGTGCGGACCGTCTGCCGGAAGTCCTCGTGGTCGGCCTCGTAGAGGGAGGAGCGCATGCCCGGCAGTGTGCCGCACGCCACCCTCCGTCCGGGCGACCCTCCGCCCGGGGCGTACGCGCAGGCCAGCGGACTGTCGTACCCGCGGGGACACTGGGGACGTGCCCGCTCTCGACCGGTTCTCCGCGCCCACCCGGGCCTGGTTCACGGGCGCGTTCGCCGAGCCCACGGCCGCCCAGGAGGGTGCCTGGCAGGCCATCAGCAGCGGCGGGCACGCGCTCGTCGTCGCCCCCACCGGCTCGGGCAAGACGCTGGCGGCCTTCCTCTGGTCGCTCGACCGGCTCACCAGCACCGCACCGGCCGACGAGAGCCGGCGCTGCCGGGTGCTCTACGTGTCCCCGCTCAAGGCGCTGGCGGTCGACGTCGAGCGCAACCTGCGGGCGCCGCTGGCCGGCATCGGGCAGGCCGCCATGCGCCTGGGCCTCCCCCGGCCGGAGATCACCGTCGGCATCCGCTCGGGCGACACCCCGGCCGACGAGCGGCGGGCCTTCACCCGGCGGCCCACCGACATCCTCATCACCACGCCCGAGTCGCTGTTCCTCATGCTCACGAGCTCGGCGCGGGAAGCGCTGCGCGGCGTCGAGACGGTGATCGTCGACGAGGTGCACGCGGTCACCGACAGCAAGCGCGGCGCGCACATGGCCGTCTCCCTCGACCGGCTCGACGAGCTGCTCGACCGCCCGGCGCAGCGGATCGGCCTGTCGGCCACCGTGCGGCCCATCGAGGAGGTGGCCACCTTCCTCGCCGGCGGCCGCCCCGTGGAGGTCGTGCAGCCGCCGTCGGTCAAGCAGTGGGACCTGTCGGTCGTCGTGCCGGTCGAGGACATGAGCCAGCTGGGCCAGCCCACCGGCGAGCTGGAGGGCTCGGCCGCGGGCGACCAGCCGCGGACGTCGATCTGGCCGGCGGTCGAGGAGCGGGTGCTCGACCTGGTCGAGGCCCACCGCAGCACCATCGTCTTCGCCAACTCCCGGCGGCTGGCCGAGCGGCTGACCAGCCGGCTCAACGAGATGGCCTTCGAGCGGGTCACCGGGGAGCCGGTCCCGCCCGGCACCAACGCCGCGGCGCTCATGGCGCAGGCCGGCTCCGGCGGCGGCGTCCCCGAGGGCGTGCGGCCGGTCGCCGCGGCGCACCACGGGTCGGTGTCCCGCGAGCAGCGCGCCGTCGTCGAGGAGGCGCTGAAGTCCGGGCAGCTCCCGGCGGTCGTGGCGACGTCGTCGCTCGAGCTCGGCATCGACATGGGCGCGGTCGACCTCGTCGTCCAGGTCGAGGCGCCGCCGACGGTCGCGGCCGGCCTGCAGCGGGTGGGCCGCGCCGGGCACCAGGTCGGCGCGGTCAGCCGCGGCGTGCTGTTCCCCAAGTACCGCGGCGACCTCGTGCAGTGCGCGCTGGTCGCCGAGCGGATGAAGGCCGGCGCGATCGAGTCGATCCGCTACCTGCGCAACCCGCTCGACGTGCTCGCCCAGCAGATCGTGGCGATCGTGTCGGAAGGCCCGCGCACGGTCGAGGAGGTCGGCGCGCTGCTGCGCCGGTCCGCGCCGTTCTCCGGCCTGCCCGACTCCGCGCTGCACGCCGTGCTCGACATGCTCGCCGGCCGCTACCCCTCCGACGCGTTCGCCGAGCTGCGGCCGCGGCTGACCTGGGACCGGGTCACCGACACCCTCACCGCCCGCAACGGCGCGCAGCGGCTGGCGGTCACCAGCGGCGGCACGATCCCCGACCGCGGGTTGTTCGGCGTCTTCCTCGTCGGCGGCGAGGGCTCGGGCGGGCGCCGCGTGGGCGAGCTCGACGAGGAGATGGTCTACGAGTCGCGGGTGGGCGACGTCTTCCTGCTCGGCTCGTCGTCGTGGCGGATCGAGGAGATCACCCACGACCGGGTGCTCGTCTCCCCCGCTCCCGGCCAGCCCGGGAAGATGCCGTTCTGGCACGGCGACGCCCCCGGCCGGCCGCTCGAGCTCGGCCGGGCGCTGGGTGCGTTCCTCCGCGAGGTCGGCTCGGCCACGCCGGAGCGGGGCCGCGAGCGGGCGCAGGCCGCGGGCCTCGACGACTGGGGCGCGGCGAACCTGCTCGCCTACCTCGCCGAGCAGAAGGCGGCCACCGGCCACCTCCCCGACGACCGGACGCTCCTGGTCGAGCGGTTCCGCGACGAGCTCGGCGACTGGCGGCTGGTCGTGCACTCCCCCTTCGGCGCGCAGGTCAACGCCCCGTGGGCGCTGGTGCTCGCCGCCCGGCTGCGGGAGCGCTACGGCGTCGACGTCGCCTCCATGCACTCCGACGACGGCATCGTGCTGCGGCTGCCCGACACCACCGGCGAGCCGCCCGAGGCCGACCTCGCCGTCCTCGACCCCGACGACGTCGAGCGGGAGGTGACCGCCGAGGTCGGCAGCTCGGCGCTGTTCGCCAGCCGCTTCCGCGAGTGCGCCGCCCGCGCGCTGCTGCTCCCCCGCCGCGACCCGCGCCGGCGCACCCCGCTGTGGCAGCAGCGCCAGCGCGCCGCCCAGCTGCTCAGCGTGGCCAGCGAGTTCTCCAGCTTCCCCATCACGCTCGAGGCCGCCCGCGAGGTGCTGCAGGACGTCTACGACGTGCCCGGCCTGGTCGAGCTGATGCGCGACGTCCGCTCGCGGCGGGTGCGCGTCGTCGACGTGCAGACGCAGGCGGCGAGCCCGTTCGCCCAGTCGCTGCTGTTCGGCTACGTCGGGCAGTTCCTCTACGAGGGCGACGCCCCGCTGGCCGAGCGCCGCGCGCAGGCGCTGGCCCTGGACACCGGCCTGCTCGCCGAGCTGCTCGGCCGCTCCGAGCTGCGCGAGCTGCTCGACGCCGAGGCGCTGGCCGAGGTCGAGCGGGAGCTGCAGCGGCTGCCCGCCGAGCGGCACCCCCGCGACGTCGACGGCGCCTCCGACCTGCTCCGCGGCCTGGGCGACCTCACCCCGGCCGAGGCGGCGCTGCGCGGCGTCCCGGCGGAGTGGCTGGCGGAGCTGGTGGCCTCGCGGCGGGCGATCGTCGTGCGGATCGCCGGCGAGGAGCGGCACGTCGCCATCGAGGACGCCGGCCGGCTGCGCGACGCGCTGGGCACCGCGCTGCCCGTCGGCGTCCCGGAGGCGTTCACCGAGCCGGTCGCCGACCCGCTGGGCGACCTCGTCGGCCGCTACGCCCGCACGCACGGCCCGTTCCAGCCCACCGAGGTGGCCACCCGCCTGGGCCTCGGCGTCGCGGTCGTCACCGCCACGCTGCAGCGGCTGGTCGGCACCGGCCGGCTGGTCACCGGCGAGTTCCGGCCCGGCGGCACCGGGCAGGAGTGGTGCGACGCCGAGGTGCTGCGCTCGGTGCGCCGCCGCAGCCTGGCCAAGCTGCGCCAGGAGGTCGAGCCGGTGCCGATCGGCACGCTGGCCCGCTTCACCCCGTCCTGGCAGTCGGTCGGCAGCCGGATGCGCGGCGTCGACGGCGTGCTCGCGGTGGTCGAGCAGCTGGCGGGGGCGCTGGTGCCGGCCAGCGCGCTGGAGTCGCTGGTGCTGCCGTCCCGGGTGCGCGACTACCGCCCCGCGATGCTCGACGAGCTCACCAGCGCCGGCGAGGTGCTGTGGGCCGGCGCCGGCGGGCTGCCCGGCGGCGACGGCTGGGTGAGCCTCGTGCCCGCCGACCTCGCGCCGCTGCTGCTGCCCGACCCGGTGGAGCTGCCGGAGGAGGGCGGCGTCGGGTTCGCCGTCCTCGAGCAGCTCTCGGCCGGGCAGGCGGTGTTCTTCCGCGGCCTGTCCGACCTGGTCGGCGCCACCGACGACACGGCGCTCGCCGACGTCGTGTGGGACCTGGTGTGGGCCGGGCTGCTCACCAACGACACCCTCGCCCCGCTGCGCACCCGGCTGTCGGGGGGCGGCACGCACAAGCGCGCCCCGGCTCCACCGCGCGCCCGGGTGGACCGCACCCGCTACGGCCGACCGCGCCTGGGCCGCCCGGCGATGCCCACCCGCACCGGCCCGCCCACGGTCGCCGGCCGGTGGTCGCGGCTGCCCGAGCGGGAGCCCAACCCGACCCGGCGCACCACCGCCCGCGCCGAGGCGCTGCTGGAGCGGCACGGCGTGCTCACCCGCGGCGCGGTCATGGCCGAGCAGGTGCCCGGCGGGTTCTCCGCCGTCTACCCGGTGCTGCGCGCGTTCGAGGAGAACAACCGGGCCCGCCGCGGCTACTTCGTCGAGACCCTCGGCGCCGCCCAGTTCGGCACGCCGGGCTCGGTCGACCGGCTGCGCGCCTTCGCCACCCCCGACAGGGCCCCCGAGGGCGCGGTCGTGCTCGCCGCCACCGACCCGGCCAACGTGTACGGCGCGGCGCTGCCCTGGCCCGACCGTGCCGGCCCGTCCGACGGCGAGTCGGCCGACCAGGTCGCGGTCGACGTCGGCGAGGGCACCGGCGGCGGGAAGCGGACCACCGGGCACCGCGCCGGGCGCAAGGCCGGCGCGCTGGTGGTGCTGGTCGACGGCGACCTGGTGCTCTACGTGGAGCGCGGCGGCAAGACGCTGCTGTCGTGGACCGAGGACGAGCAGACGCTCAAGGAGGCGGCCACCGCGCTGTCGGGCGCCGTCGCCGCCGGGGCGCTGGGCCGCATGGTGGTGCAGAAGGCCGACGGCGCCTCGGTGCACCAGGACACCCCGCTGTCGTCGGCGCTGCAGGCCGCCGGCTTCGCGGCCACCCCGCGTGGGCTACGCCTGCGCGGCTGAGCTGGGGCCGGTGCGCGCGGGACGCGTACCGTTGACCGTCGCAGTACGTGAGGGATGAGGGATACAGACATGGCAGCCGGCACGGTCCGCTGGTTCGACGCGGACAAGGGCTTCGGGTTCATCGAGCCGCAGGACGGCGGGGACGACGTGTTCGTCCACTTCTCGTCGATCGAGGACACCGGGGGCTTCCGCACCCTCGACGAGGGGCAGCCGGTCGACTACGACGCGAGCCCCGGCCCGCGCGGCCCCCAGGCCGACCGGGTCCGCCCGACCGGCGGCGCGCCCCGCGCCCGCCGTGACGACCGGCGGGACGACCGCGGCTCCGGCCGTGACGACCGGGGCGGCTCCCGCGACGACCGGGGCGGCTCCCGCGGCGGCCGGGCGCCCCGCGGTATCGTCGTCTCGGGCACCGTGGCGCGCTTCGACGCCGACCGCGGCTTCGGGTTCATCGTCCCCGAGGACGTCTTCGTGCACGTCTCGGCGCTCAGCGGGCGCGGTGGCGAGCTCGAGGAGGGCGACCGCGTCGAGTTCGAGCTGGTCGAGGGCAACCGCGGCCTGCAGGCGGAGTCGGTGCGGCTGGTCGGCGGCGGCCGGCGCGGCGGCTACGACCGGCCCGCGCCGCGCGAGCGCCGGGACGACCGCCGCGACGACCGGGGTGGCCGCGACCAGCGTCCCGCCCGTTCCGCCGGCCGCGGCGGGGACGCCGGCGGCGACGCGCAGGGCACCGTGCAGTGGTTCAACCCCGACAAGGGCTTCGGCTTCATCACGCCGGACGACGGCGGCGACGACGTCTTCGTGCACTTCTCCGAGATCGAGGAGACCGGCGGCTACCGCGAGCTCCAGGAGGGCCAGCGGGTCGCGTTCTCCCGCACCTCCGGCTCCCGGGGCGTCAGCGCCGCCGGCGTCCGCCCGCTCGACTGAACCGCGCGGCCGGGTCCCGTCCGCGGGGGCCCGGCGCCGGTCAGCGGCGGCCGCGCAGCCAGGGGCCGAACCAGCGGGTCAGCCGCGGCATGACCACCTGGCCGAGCAGCACGACGACCACGGTCGCCGACAGCAGCAGGCGCAGCGGCAGCGGCCACGACCCGACGTGCGGGGCCACCAGCAGCTGGAAGCCCAGCGTGATGGCGAAGACGGCGGCGATGGTGAGCACCGTGAGCCGCCAGCGCGGGCCGGGCCGCGGCGGGGTCATCGCGGTGAAGAAGCTGTCCAGGCCGGCCACGCGCGCGTAGTCGGCGCCGTCGGACAGGTGCTCCACGCGCTCCAGCGCCGCCTGCCGCTCGGCCGACCGCTCCCAGCGGGCCAGCGACTCGCCGTCGGCGAACCGGTACACCAGGTGGTAGCGGGTCGACCCGGGGCCGGGACGCAGCAGGCTGGTGCCGAGGTTGCCGGGGAACCGCTCGGCCAGGCCGAGGATCTCCCCGGCCCACTCCTCGAACGGCGCCCGCTGCTCGGGGCGCACGTCGCGGGCCACGGTCACCGTCACCGGCTCGGCCACCCCCGCCACGTGCTCGGGGGCGATGGCCGGGTCGCGCGGGTCGGGACGTCGCTGCACGGCACCCTCAGCGTCGCGCGGCGCCCGGCGCTTCCCCGCCCGGGCGTGACGTCCCTCGCTCCTGAGCACGCCCTTCGCATGCAGGGGACACTGGACGGGTGCCCGAGGGAGACACCGTCTGGCTGGCGGCCCAGCGGATGAACACCGCGCTGGCCGGCCAGACGCTGCGCCGCGGCGAGCTCCGAGTGCCCCAGCTGGCCGCCACCGACCTCGCCGGCCGCACGGTCGCCGAGGTGGTCCCCCGCGGCAAGCACATGCTGACCCGCTTCACCGACGGCTGGACGCTGCGCACCCACTACCGGATGGACGGCAGCTGGCACATCTACAAGAAGGGCGCCCGCTGGCACGGCGGCCCCGCCTTCTCCATCCGCGCGGTCCTGGCCACCGACCGGTGGGACTGCGTCGGCTACCGGCTGCACGACGTCGCGATGGTGCGCACCAGCCAGGAGGACACCGTCGTCGGGCACCTCGGCCCCGACGTCCTCGGCCCCGACTGGGACCTCGACGAGGCGCTGCGCCGGCTGGGGTCGCACCCCGACGAGCAGATCGGCGTCGCGATCCTCGACCAGCGCAACCTCTGCGGCCCGGGCAACCTCTACAAGGTCGAGGGGATGTTCGTCTGCGGCGTGCACCCCTGGATGCGGGTGGCCGACGTCGAGGACCTCGCCGGACTGGTCGAGCGCACCCGCGCCCTGATGCTGGCCAACCGCGACCGCCCGGAGCAGAGCACCACCGGTGACCTGCGCCGCGGCCGCGACCACTGGGTCTACGGCCGCAAGGACAAGCCCTGCTACCGCTGCGGCACCCCGATCCTGCGCGGCGACCAGGGCCCCGACCTGCAGGAGCGGATCACCTACTGGTGCCCGACCTGCCAGGCCACCGACGCCCCCGTCGACCCCATGGCCCGCACCGGGGAGTCCGACCACCCGCGGCCGCTCGCCAGCGCCACCTAGGCACGCCCCGGACACGCCGCGGCCCGGCTCCACCCGAGGGCGGGAGCCGGGCCGCGGCGGTGCGTCAGGCGTTCTCGGGGCGCTGCGCCGTCTGCTCGGTCTTCTCGAACGACGGCGACGCGGCGCCCGGGCCGATCGCGCCGGCCGCGCCGGTGCCGCTCTCGACGGCCGACGTCTGCCCGCCGCCCATGCCGGCCCGGATCTGCTCCAGCCGCGAGGCGCCGGCGACGTCGAGGGTGGCCTTCTGCACCTCGAGCATCCGG
The DNA here is from genome assembly GCF_037034165.1 of Geodermatophilus sp. FMUSA9-8. Lineage (NCBI taxonomy): Bacteria > Bacillati > Actinomycetota > Actinomycetes > Geodermatophilales > Geodermatophilaceae > Geodermatophilus > Geodermatophilus sp. FMUSA9-8. Next base: position 264,346 of record NZ_JBAGKE010000007.1, read on the forward strand.
CCCTCGACGGAGGTCTGCGCGAGCTCGGCCTGGCCCAGCGCGTTGGCGTAGCGGGCCTCGATCTTGTCGCGGACCTCGGCCAGGCTCGGGGTGTTGCCCGGCGCCGACAGCTCGTTGACCTGGCGCATCGACGCGGCCACGTGCTCCTGCATCTTGGCCTGCTCGAGCTGGCTCATGAGCTTGGTGCGCTCGGCCAGCGTGGTCTGCAGCCGCATCCGGCTCTGCTCGACCGCGCCGCGCGCCTGCTCGGCGGCCTGCAGCGCCTCGTCGTGGCTGCGCTTGAGGTCCTCCATCGCCTGCTCGGCGGCGACGAGCTGGGTGGCGAACGCCTGCGCGGCCTGCTCGTACTCGGCGGCCTTCGGGACGTCACCGCGGCCGCGGGACTGGTCGGCGAGGACGAGCGCCTGGCGGGCGGAGGCCTGCAGCTTCTCGACCTCGCCGAGCTGCCGGTTCAGCCGCATCTCCAGCTGGCGCTGGTTGCCCAGCACCGCGGCCGCCTGGTTGGCCAGCGACTGGTGCCGCTGCTGCTCGGCCTCGATCGCCTGCTGGATCTGGATCTTGGGGTCGGCGCGCTGGTCGATCTGCGCGTTGGCCGACGCCGTCAGGTACCGCCACAGCTTGACGATCGGGTTGGGCATGGCGAGCTCCTCCTGCTCCGGCGCCCGTCCGGCGCCGCCTCGTGGCTCCTGCGCACCGCCGTCGTCGACGGCGGTCCTCCTCGCCCATCGTCCCAGCAACAGCGGTACCCGGCCCAGCAGGGAGTCCCCCGGTCCTGCGGACCTCCCCCGTCCGGGGACTCCCGGGTGTCCCGCGGGGGACGACCCGCGCCGCTAGGGTCGGGCGATGGACAGCGACGGCCCCGTCCTCACCGTGCTCGGCGAGCTCGTCGTCGACCTCCTCCCGGTCGCCGGCGCCGACGCCGGACCCGAGGGCACCGCCCCGCACTACGTCGCCCGCCCCGGCGGCAACGCGCTCAACGTGGCCGTCGCGGCCGGCCGGCTCGGCACCCGGGTGGCGCTGCTCGCCCGCCTCGGCACCGGCCCCATGGCGCCGGCCCTGCGCCGGCACGCCGAGCTCTCCGGCGTCGACGTCTCCGGCTTCGTCGCCGCGGCCGAGCCGGTCAGCCTCGCCGTCGTCGGCCTCTCCCCCGACGGCTCGGCCGACTACGGCTTCCACGTGCAGGGCGCCGCCGACTGGCAGTGGACCGGCGCGGAGCTCGACGCCGCCCTGCCCGGGGGGACGGCGCTGCTGCACGTCGGGTCCATCTCCTCCTGGACGCCGCCCGGGTCCGAGGCGATCGCCGCGCTCGCCGAGCGCCTGGCGGGCACCGCCCTGGTCAGCGTCGACCCCAACCTGCGGCCCATGCTGGCCGGCGGCCCGGTGGGCGCCGCGCTCGGCAACGACCCCGACGGCGTCCGCGCCCGCCTCGACCGGCTGGTCGCCGTCGCCGACGTGGTGAAGGTCAGCGCCGAGGACCTCGCCTGGCTCGAGCCGGACACGACCGACCTCGACGACGCCGCCCGGCGCTGGGCCGGCCGCGGCCCCGCGCTGGTGCTGCTCACCGACGGCGGCGACCCGCTGCGGATCGCCCGGCCCGGCCGCCCGCTGCTGCACCGCGACCCGCCGCGGGTGACCGTGGCCGACACCGTCGGCGCCGGCGACTCCCTCGCCGCGGGCCTGTTCGCCGGGCTGCTGGGCGCCGGGATCACCGGCCGCGCGGCGCTGGAGGCCCTGTCCGACGACGACCTGCTCGCCCTGGTCGACGACGCCGCGCTGGTCGCCGCGCTCAACTGCACCCGCGTCGGCGCCGACCCGCCCACCGCCGCCGAGCTCGCCGCCGCGAAGGAGCAGCGGGCGACCGCCTAGGGCGCGAGCCAGGCGGCGGTGTCCGGAGGCAGCCCCGCGGACGCGTCCCCGCTGGCGAGCAGCACCCGGCCGAGCCCGTCGAGCGGGACGGCGCGGTCCGACAGGTTGACCACGCACCGGAACCCCGGCCCGCGGGAGAAGGCCAGCACGCCGTCGCCGAGGTCGAGCCAGGACAGCGGCTGCTCGCCGAGGAGCTCCCGGCGCAGCCGCAGCGCCGCCCGGTACAGCGACAGCGTCGAGGACGGGTCGGCGTCCTGCGCGGCCACGGTGAGCGCCCGCCACCCCTCCGGCTGCGGCAACCACGGCGCCACGCCGTCCGGGGCGAACCCGAACGGCGGCCGCTCCCCCGACCACGGCAGCGGCACCCGGCAGCCGTCGCGGCCCCGGGCGGTGCGGCCCGACCGCTCCCAGGTCGGGTCCTGCAGCGCGTCGGCGGGCAGGTCCTCGACCTCCGGCAGGCCGAGCTCCTCCCCCTGGTACAGGTAGGCGCCGCCCGGCAGCGCCAGGGTGAGCAGCGCGGCGGCGCGCGCCCGCCGCAGCCCCAGGGCGAGGTCGGCGGGACCGGCCGCGTCGAACCCCATGACGGCCGCGCCGCTGTGCGCCCGCCCGAAGCGGGTGACGTGCCGGGTCTCGTCGTGGCTGGACAGCACCCAGGTGGCCGGCGCGCCGACCGGCGCCAGCGCGGCCAGCGTCCCGTCGACCACCCGCCGCAGCGCGCCCGCGTCCCACGGCGCCTTGAGGTAGTCGAAGTTGAAGGTGGTGTGCAGCTCGTCGGGCCGGACGTAGCGCGCCAGCCGCTCGGGCCCGTTGACCACCGCCTCGGAGACGAACAGCCGGTCGCCGTCGTAGGTGTCGCCGATGCGCCGCCACCGGCGGAACACCTCGTGCACCTCGTCGACGTCCCAGTGCGGGTTGCCCACCCACTCGCTGCTGGCGAACGTCGCGCCCGGCGGGTGGCCGGCGTCGGGCAGCCCGGGCACCTTCGCCATGGCCGGCGCGGCGTCGACGCGGATGCCGTCGACCCCGCGGTCGAGCCAGAAGCGCACGACGTCGTCGAACTCCTCCTGCACCTCCGGTGAGGTCCAGTCCAGGTCCGGCTGCTCGGGGGCGAACAGGTGCAGGTACCACTGGCCGGGCCGGCCGTCGGGCTCGGTCACCCGGGTCCAGGCCGGCCCGCCGAAGGCGCTGATCCAGTCGTTGGGCGGGGCGGCGCCGCCGTCGCGGCCGTCCCGGAACAGGTAGCGGCTCCGCTCGGGCGCGCCCGGGCCGCCGGCCAGCGCGGCGCGGAACCAGGGGTGCTCGGCGGAGGTGTGGTTGGCGACGAGGTCCACGACCACCCGCAGGCCGAGCGCGTGCGCGTCGGCGAGCAGCGCGTCGACGTCGTCGAGCGTGCCGAACCGCGGGTCGACGTCGCGGTAGTCGCTCACGTCGTAGCCGCCGTCGGCCATCGGCGAGGGGTACCAGGGCGTCACCCACAGCGCGTCGACGCCGAGTCCGGCCAGGTACGGCAGCCGCTCGCGCAGGCCGGGCACGTCCCCCAGGCCGTCACCGTTCCCGTCGGCGAAGCTGCGCAGGTAGACCTCGTGGACGACCGCCGTCCGCCACCACGGACGGCGGTCGTCCACGATCGCGGTCAGGCGGTGGCGCGGTGCGCCCCGGAGGGGCCCGAGCTCTGGCCGCTCACCGTCTGGCCGGTGGACTGCGCGTGCTCCACCTGCTCGACCCGGTCCTCGGTGGCCATCTGCGTCAGCCGGGCGCCGGCCTCCGCGTCCCGCGTGAGGTTCTCACCGGTCTGCGGGTCGAAGACGTGGATCTTCCGGCTGTCCAGCCAGAACTCCGCCTCGCGGCCCTCCCGGATCCGGCTGGTCGAGTCGATCGACACGATCGCCTGGGTGCGCAGCTCCTCGGAGTCCAGCTCGCGCGACAGGTCGCGCAGCTGGGCGGTGATCGCCTCCGGCGCCTCGTAGGGGATGTAGGCGTACTGCGAGTCACCCAGCCACTCGGTGACGTCGACCCGCGCGCGGAACGTCGAGCCGAGCGGCCGCTTGGCCTCGTCGACCAGCGAGGCGTCCTCGAAGTACTCCGGCCGGATGCCGACCAGCAGCAGGTCCCGGCCCCGGACGGCGGCGGCGCGCTGCTCGTCGAGCGCGATCGGGCCGAACGGCGTCGACAGCGTCGTGCCCTCCAGGCTCGCCGGCAGGAAGTTCATCGGCGGCGAGCCGATGAACCCGGCGACGAAGAGGTTGACCGGCTGCTCGTAGAGCTCCCGGGGCGAGGCGACCTGCTGGATCTTGCCCTTGCGCAGGACGCAGACCCGGTCGCCCAGCGTCATCGCCTCGGTCTGGTCGTGGGTCACGTAGACCGTGGTGATGCCCAGGCGCCGCTGCAGCCGGGAGATCTCCGTGCGCATCTGCCCGCGCAGCTTGGCGTCGAGGTTGGACAGCGGCTCGTCGAAGAGGAACGCCTCGGCCTGCCGCACGATCGCCCGGCCCATGGCCACCCGCTGGCGCTGGCCACCGGAGAGGTTGGCCGGCTTGCGCTCGAGGTGCTCCTTGAGCTCGAGGACGTCGGAGGCCTCCTGCACGCGGCGGCGGACCTCGTCGTCGGGCGTCTTGGACAGCCGCAGCGGGAAGGCGATGTTCTCGAACACCGTCATGTGCGGGTACAGCGCGTAGTTCTGGAAGACCATCGACAGGTTGCGCTCGCGCGGGGCGAGGTCGTTGACCCGCTTGCCGCCGATGACCATGTCGCCGCTGGTGATGTCCTCCAGGCCGACGATCATCCGCAGCAGGGTGGACTTCCCGCAGCCCGACGGCCCGACGAGGATCATGAACTCGCCGTCGGCGATGTCCAGGCTCACGTCGTTCACGGCCGGGTAGCCGTCGCCGTACTGCTTGACGATGTTGCGCATCTCGATGGAGGCCATCAGATCTCGTCCCCTTCGGACGGAGGAGGGGTGGGGAGCACGGCCGGTCAGCCCTTGACCGCGCCGTTGGTGAGGCCGGCGACGATGCGCCGCTGGAAGAGCAGGACCAGGACGACGACGGGGATGGTGACGATCACCGCGGCCGCGGCGATGGCCCCCGTCGGGTCCTCGAACTGCGAGGCGCCGGTGAACAGACCCAGCGCGGCGGGGACGGGCCGGGAGGCGTCCGTCGACGTGAGCGAGATGCCGTAGGCGAAGTCGTTCCACGCGATGAAGAAGGCGATGATCGCGGTGGTGAAGACGCCCGGCGCGGCCAGCGGGACGATGACCTTGCGGAACGCCTGCCACGTCGTCGCGCCGTCGACCTGCGCGGCCTGCTCCATCTCCCAGGGGATCTCCCGGAAGAACGCCGACATCGTCCAGATGGAGATCGGCAGGGTCAGGGACAGGTACGGGATGATCAGCCCGGGCCAGGTGTCGTAGAGCCCGATCTGCCGCCACAGGTTGAACAGCGGCGTGACGATCGAGATGACCGGGAAGATCGCGACGCCCAGCGCGGTGCCGAGGATGAGCTTCTTCCCCGGGAAGTCCAGCCGCGCGATCGCGTAGGCGGCGAACATCGACAGGATGCAGGAGATCGCCGTGGCGATCAGGCAGATCCCGAAGCTGTTGCGCAGCGCCGGCAGGAACAGGTCACTCGCCGAGCCGGTGAGGATCGTCGAGTAGTTCTCGATCGACGGGTCCGTCGGCAGGAACGACTGGTTGGAGATGTCCGACGGCGCCTTGAACGACAGCGAGACGATCCAGGCGATCGGGAACAGGCAGTAGACGATGATCAGGACGCCGCCGACCACCCACCAGATCTTCGACCTCGACGACATCAGCGCTCACCTCTCGCCTGGGCCAGGTCGACCTTGAAGCCCTTGATGAACAGGAACGCGATCAGCACGACGGCGAGGAAGAGCAGCACGGAGACCGCCGATCCCAGGCCGATCTCCACCCGCGCGATCGTCTGGCGGTAGGCGAGGAAGGACACCGACTCGGTGCCGTTGGCCCCCGCGGTCATGATGTAGATGCTGTCGAACACGCGGAACGCGTCGAGGGTGCGGAACAGCAGGGCCACCATGATCGCGGCCTTCATGTTCGGGATGGTCACCCGCGCCATCCGCTGCCACCGCGTGGCGCCGTCGACCTTCGCCGCCTCCTGCAGCACCTCGGGCACCTGCGCGAGGCCGGCGAGCAGGAGCAGCGAGATGAACGGCGTCGTCTTCCAGATCTCGGCCAGGCAGATGACGAACAGCGAGGTGCCGGTGCCGCCGAACCAGTCGGTGGTCGCGTCGACGCCGGGCAGCCAGGCGAACCAGCTGTTGACGAAGCCGGTGTTGATGTTGAAGGCGAACTGCCAGGCGAAGGCCGACACGACGGTGATGACCGCGTACGGGATGAGGATCGCCGCGCGGACCACCGGCCGGATCGACCGCAGCGCCTTGACCATGACCAGCGCCAGCCCGAAGCCGAGCACCAGCTCGACGGCGACGGTGATCACCGTGATGACGAGGGTGATGAACACCGACTGCCACCACAGCGGGTCGCTGAGGACCACCCAGTAGTTCTCCAGGCCGTTGAACGACCGGTTCTCCGGGTCGGTGAGCCGGTAGCTGAACAGCGAGTAGTAGACCGCCTGCAGGATCGGGTAGGCGGTCACCAGGAGCATGACCAGGAACGCCGGGCCGGCCAGCAGCCAGCCGAGCTTGCGTTCTGCCCGCGAGCGGTCGCTGATGGTCCCGCGGGGGGAGGAGACCGGCTGGGTCTTCTCCACCGGTGGGAGGGTCGTCTGCGTCACAGCAGCTGCTCCCCTCGGAGGACGGCGCTGATGAGTTCCTCGGCCCGCTCGGGAGTGGAGTCCGGGTCCACCGAGGACGGCGGGTGGTACTCACGCTGGAGACCGCCGGAGACCTCGCTGTAGTACGGGGTCTGCGGGCGCGGGGCCGCCTGCTCCAGCGACTCGCGGATCGTGTCGGCCATCGGGAAGGCCTCCTGCACCTCGGGGTCGTCGTAGACGGCCTGCGACGACGCCGGGTTGCCGTTGGTGATCATGTACTCGGCCTGGTTCTCGTCCGAGACGATGCACTCGGTCGCCTCGTACGCCAGGTCGACGTTGTCGCTGAAGGCGCCGACACCGAGGTTGATCCCGCCGTACGGCGGGGCGCTCGGGGTGCCCTCGTCGACGGCCGGGTACAGCGCCCAGCCGTAGTCGTCGGGGACCGAGGCGTCGAGTGTGCCGGCCTCCACGGCGCTCAGCGCCCGGGACCAGACGAACGGCCAGTTGACCATGAAGCCCGCGTCCTCGGACTCGAACTGCGTGGCGCTGGTGTCCTCGCTCGAGGTCGAGAAGGCCGGGCCCACGACGCCAGAGGTGGCGACCGTATGCATGACCTCCGCGGCCCGCCGGCCCGGCTCGTCGGTCAGGCCGAGCTGGATCTGGTCGGGGTCGGTCGAGTTCTCGGCGATGACCGAGCCGCCCGCGGACTCGATGAGGGCGTTGAACCACACCGTGAGCGACTCGGCCCGCCGGCCCTGGGCGCTCACGATCGTCCCGGTGTCCTGGGCGGCCTGGACGATCTGCTCCCAGGTGACCGGCCCGCTCATGTCGAGGCCCGCGGCCTCGGCCACGGACTTGCGGTACCAGAGCAGCTGGGTGTTGGCCCAGAAGGGGACGGTGACGAGCTCGTCGTCCCACGTCGCGCCCTCGATGGAGCTCTGGACGACGCCCTCGGTGACCCGGCCGGCGAGGTCCTCCGGCACCGGGGCGAGGAACCCGGCCTGCGCGAACTCCGGGATGTAGGGCGGGTCCAGGCTGATGATGTCGATCGAGGAGTCGTTGGCCGCGAGGCGCCGCACGAGCTGCTCGCGCTGGGCCGAGGACTCGCGGGGCAGGATCGACACCGCGATCCGGTAGGCGCCGCCGGACTCCTCCGAGCACCGGTCGGCGATGGTCTGCTGACCCCCCGAGTCGGGGTTGATGTACCAGTTGAGGACCGGGGTGGCACCGCTGTCGCCGCCTCCGCCGCACGCGGCGAGCGTCGAGGCGACGACGAGAGCGGCGGCCGCGCCGCCGATCGCGCGCCGCGGTCGCCGTCGGCGATGCGGACTACCGCTGCCTCCGGCCCCCGGGATCCGACCTGTTGCGATGGACAAGACTCATCGCCTCCGTTTCGGCGAGCACCGACGATCACCGCGCTCCCGTACCGTGGCCCAGCCCACAACGGGGCGCAACCCGGGCGTGTCCGCCTCGTGACCAGCGCCCCCGTGTCCCGCTCAGGGACGGGTGGCGATCACCGACGGCGTGGTGAGCTCCTCGGGCGTCGAGGGCAGCACGTTGCGGAGGTAGGAGCGCGCGGCCGCGGTCGTGCCGACGTCGCGGCCGGCCTTCTCCGACAGGAACCAGCGGTGCTCGAGCACCTCGTGGAAGACCTCCGCCGGGGCCAGCCGGCCGGCGAGCTCGGCGGGGATCGACTCGATGACCGGCTGGTAGACCTCGGCGAGCCAGCGGGCGCCGGCCACCGGCTCCGACACCGGCCGGCCCTCCTTCTGCTCGAGGTAGGCGCGGAAGGAGCGCAGGTCGTTGAGCAGCCGCCGGGCCTGGTTCTCCTGCACCTCCAGGCCGGTCAGCCGCATCAGCTCGCGGCGGTGCTGCCCGGGCGCCGACACCCGGGTCTCCACCCGCAGGCGCGCGCCCTCGTCGTCGGTGACCAGCTCGATCTCGCCGACGTCGAAGCCGAGGTCGTTGAGCCGCTGCAGCCGCTCGGCGACGCGGTAGCGCTGCTCGTCGGTGCGGAAGACCTCCTCGTGGGTGACCTCGTCCCACAGCGACGCGTAGCGGCCCTGCAGGCTGTCGGCCACCTCGATCGGGTCGACGCCGTCGGGCAGCAGGCCGCCGAACTGCAGGTCCAGCAGCTCGGCGCCCACCCGCTCGCGCGCGAGGTCGAGGTCGTAGTGCCGCTGGCCGCGGGAGAGCTGGGGGTGCCGCTCGGCGGTCTCGGCGTCGACCAGGTGCGCGGCCAGGGCGCCGGCGTCGAGCCGGAAGAGCGTGTTCGACAGCGAGCAGTCACCCCAGAAGACGCCGGCCAGGTGCAGCCGGACCAGCAGCACCACGAGGGTGTCCATCAGCTGGTCCACCGACTGCCGCGCGCTGGGCCGCGAGAACAGGTACCGGTAGGACATCGAGTACTCGAGGTACCGGGTCACCAGGATCGCGTCCTGCCCGTGCGGCCGGTCGATGCAGACGCCGAGCACCGAGACCGCCGGGAGGCCCTCCTCCTCGAACTCGCCGAGCAGCGCGTACTCGTGCCGGGCGAGGTGCTCGGAGATCTCCTTGAGCGCGAACACGCGGCCCTGCTCGGCGACGAAGCGGACGACGTGCCGCGAGATGCCGCGCTGCGGCACCTCCAGCAGCAGCTCCGGCGGCCACTCCTCGAGCGGCAGGTGCCAGGGCAGGGTGAGCAGACGGGCACCGTCGGTGCCCGGAGGGCGGAACAGGTACCGCACGGCGACCTCCGCTGGTGGCCTGCAGCAACCGGTCGCCCGCGGCGGGGAGACCGTCGTCCCAGCCTGCCACGACCGGCGCGCGACCGCCCGGCGCCCCGCGGGGCACCGGGCGGGTCGTCGGGGACGTCGGGGGACTAGGCGGCCAGCGAGACGGCGGCGCCGGCGCGGTGCGCGGCGCGGCTGGTGGCGCCCACCAGGGCGAGCGCCGGCTCGGCACCGGCGGGGACGAGCGTCTCGGTGGCGGGCGCGTCCTCGGTCGCCACGGCGGCCGCGGCGTCGTCGTCGGCCGGGACCCCGGCGGCGACACCGGCGGGCAGCGGGCGGACGCGGACGGCGGGGCCGCGCAGCTCGGTGCTGACCTCGGCGAGGAGGTCGGCGAGCTCGACGTCGAGGGCGTCGCAGATCGAGGCGAGCAGCTCGGAGGACGCCTCCTTCTGCCCCCGCTCGACCTCCGAGAGGTAGCCCAGGCTCACCCGGGCGGCACCGGAGACGTCGCGCAGCGTCCGCCGCTGGCGCAGCCGGTGCCCGCGCAGGGTCCGCCCGAGCTCCGTGCGCAGCAGCGTCATGGCCGTCTCCTGTCTGGCTGAGGGAAGAGCGGCGGCACCCGGGGGTGCCGTGCGCCCACGGTACGCGGAGCTCCCGACGGTTCCCGGGCCGGCGGGGCCGCGTCCGCTCATGGCGTAACAGCTGCGCCCGCCCGGGCGTTCCCCCGGCGCGACTCAGGCGGCGGTGTCGGTGCGCGAGCCGGTGGGCCCGGCCGCGCGGCGGGCGGCCGCGGCGCGCATCGCCCGGGCGCTCGTCCGGCGCAGCGTCAGCGCCCGGTACACGTAGTCCAGGCCGGTGAGCAGCGTGAGCACCAGCGCCACGGCCATGACCCACCAGCGGGCGGTGGCCAGCAGCCCGGTCAGCGGCAGGATGTACAGGCCGATCGCCAGCGCCTGGACGACGGTCTTGGCCTTGCCACCGCGGCTGGCCGCGATCACACCGTGCCGGATCACCCAGAAGCGCAGCAGCGTCACGCCGACCTCGCGGACGAGGATCGCCAGCGTCACCCACCAGGGCAGCAGGGCGAGCACCGACAGCCCGATGAGCGCGGTGCCGGTGAGCGCCTTGTCGGCGATCGGGTCGGCCAGCTTGCCGAACTCGGTGACCTGCCCGGTGCGCCGCGCGATGAGCCCGTCGTAGCGGTCGGTGATGATCGCCAGCGCGAAGAACACCGTGGCCCAGACGCGGCGGTCGTCGTCCATGCCGCCGTCGGACAGCAGGAGCACGGCGAACACCGGCACCACGGCCAGCCGCAGCACGGTGAGCGCGTTGGGCACGTTGAGCAGGCGGGCCGACGACGGCGGGGTCGCCGCCGGGTCGGGGGCGACGGCGCTCACCGGGCTCTCACCGGGCGGCCGGGACCAGTGCGGCCGCCACGAGGTCGATGCCGTCGGTGTCGACGACCTCGGCGGTGAGCAGCTGCCCGGGGCGGGCGCCGTCGGGCACGCCGGTGACCGTGGTGGTGCCGTCGGCGTCGGGGTCCTGGTGGGCGGCGTGGCCGGCCCACACCCCGGGCCCCTCCTCCGCCGCGAGGTCCTCCGTGAGCAGCACCTCGACGCGGGTGCCGACCCGGTCCTCGGCGCGCTGGGCGGTGAGCTCCTCGACGAGGTCGGTGATCCGCCGCACGCGCGCGTCGATCTCCGCCTGGTCGAGCTTGCCCGGCAGGCCCATGGCCTCGGTGCCCTCCTCGTCGGAGTAGCCGAAGACCCCGACGGCGTCCAGGCGCGCGCCGGTGAGGAACCGCTCGAGCTCGGCGACGTCGTCCTCGGTCTCCCCCGGGAAGCCGAGGATGACGTTGGTGCGGAACCCGGCCTCCGGCGCCAGCGCGCGGGCCCGCTCGACGAGGGCCAGGAAGTCGTCGGTGCCGCCGAAGCGGCGCATCCGGCGCAGCAGCCCCGGCGAGGAGTGCTGGAAGGACAGGTCGAAGTACGGCGCGACGCCCTCGGTGGTGGCGATGACCTCGAGCAGACCCGGCCGCAGCTCCGCGGGCTGCAGGTAGGCCACCCGCACCCGGGCGATGCCCTCGACGGCGGCCAGCTGCGGCAGCAGGCGCTCCAGCGAGCGCAGGTCGCCGAGGTCCTTGCCGTAGGAGGTGGAGTTCTCGCTGACCAGCACCAGCTCGGTGACGCCCTGGCCGGCCAGCCAGCGCGCCTCGGTGAGCACGTCGGCCGGCGGGCGGGACACGAACGACCCGCGGAAGGTGGGGATCGCGCAGAAGGCGCAGCGGCGGTCGCAGCCGGAGGCGAGCTTGAGCGCGGCCGTGGGGCCGGACGCCAGCCGGCGGCGCTGCACCCAGCCGTGACCGGGGATGGCGGGCGCCTCCGGGGCGGCCACCGCGGCGGTGCGCTCGACCGGGCTGATCGGCAGCAGGGTGCGGCGGTCGCGGGGCGTGTGCGGCACCAGCGGGCGGTCGGCGAGGACGTCGTCGAGCCGGTCGCCGATCGCGGCGTAGTCGTCGAAGCCGAGGACGGTGGCCTCGGGCAGCGCGCCGGCCAGCTCGGAGCCGTACCGCTCGGCCATGCAGCCCACGGCGACGACGCGGGCTCCGGAGTCGGTGGCCGCGAGGATCGCGTCGACCGAGTCCTTCTTCGCCGACTCGATGAAGCCGCAGGTGTTCACGAGCACCGCGTCGGCGCCCTCGGCGTCGTCGACCAGGCGGTAGCCGCCGCCGGCCAGCCGGCCGGCCAGCTCCTCGGAGTCCACCTCGTTGCGGGCGCACCCGAGGGTCACCACCGCCACGGTGCGGGCAGGGCCGGTCGGAGCGCTCACCCGACCATCGTAGGTGCTGCCCGCGACCGTTCCCGGCCGCGACGGGGTGACGCTCCCCGCTCGGGGGCTCAGTCCTCGCCGCCGGGGAGGGTGCCGCCACGGAGCGTGAACAGCACCGACTCCAGCTCGTCGGGCTTGATGAGCACGTCGCGGGCCTTGGAGCCCTCGGAGGGGCCGACGACGCCCCGGGTCTCCATGAGGTCCATGAGCCGGCCGGCCTTGGCGAACCCGACGCGGAGCTTGCGCTGCAGCATCGACGTCGAGCCGAACTGGCTGGTGACGACGAGCTCGACGGCCTGGCACAGCAGGTCCAGGTCCCCGCCGATGTCCTCGTCGATCTCCTTCTTCTCGCCCTGCGCGGCGCTGAAGACCTCCTCGCGGTACTCCGGCTCCGCCTGGCGCTTGGTGAACTCGACGACCGCCTCGATCTCGGCGTCGGACACGTAGGCGCCCTGGACACGGATCGGCTTGCCGGCGCCGATCGGCAGGAAGAGGGCGTCGCCCATGCCGATCAGCTTCTCCGCGCCCGGCTGGTCGAGGATGACCCGGCTGTCGGTGAGGCTGGAGGTCGAGAACGCCAGCCGCGAGGGCACGTTGGCCTTGATGAGGCCCGTGACGACGTCGACCGAGGGCCGCTGCGTGGCGAGCACCAGGTGGATGCCGGCCGCACGCGCCTTCTGGGTGATCCGGACGATCGACTCCTCGACGTCGCGCGGGGCGACCATCATCAGGTCGGCGAGCTCGTCGACGATCGCGAGGATGTAGGGGTAGGGCCGGTAGACCCGCTCGCTGCCGGGCGGGGCCACGATCTCGCCGCGCTCGACCTTGCGGTTGAAGTCGTCGATGTGGCGGACGCCGGTGGCGCGCATGTCCTGGTAGCGCTGCTCCATCTCCTCGACCAGCCAGGCCAGCGCGGTGGCGGCCTTCTTGGGGTCGGTGATGATCGGCGTGATCAGGTGCGGGATGCCGTCGTAGGGCGTCAGCTCGACCATCTTCGGGTCGACCAGGATCATCCGCAGCTGGTCGGGCGTGGCCCGCAGCAGCAGCGAGGTCAGCAGCGAGTTGATGCAGGACGACTTGCCGGCGCCGGTGGCACCGGCCACCAGCAGGTGCGGCATCTTCGCGAGGTTCGCGCAGACGAAGCCGCCCTCGATGTCCTTGCCGAGGCCGACCAGCATCGGGTGCGGGTCCTGCTTGGCCGCCTGCGAGCGCATGACGTCGCCGAGGCTGACCGTCTCGCGGTCGGTGTTGGGCACCTCGACGCCGACGGCGGACTTGCCGGGGATCGGCGCGAGGATCCGGATGTTGTCGTTGGCCACCGCGTAGGCGAGGTTCTTCGTCAGCGCGGTGATCTTCTCGACCTTGACCGCGGGGCCCAGCTCGATCTCGTAGCGGGTCACCGTCGGGCCGCGGGTGAAGCTCGTGACGGCGGCGTCGACGTTGAACTGCTCGAGCACCCGCGTGATGGCCTCGATCGCGGCGTCGTTGGCCGACGAGCGGGCGCGCGGCGGCGTGCCGGGGCGCAGCGTGCTGAGCGAGGGCAGCACGTAGTCGCCCTCGACGGGCTGGATCACCAGCTGCTGCGGCTCCTCGGCCGGCGGCAGGTCCTCCGGCGGGGCGGTGCGGTCGACGACGGCCGGCCGGGGCGCGGCGGACGCGGCCGGGGGCTCGGGGGCCGGCTCGTGCCGGACGGCCTCGCGGACGTCGGCGGTCGGCACGTGGTCGATCGGGCCGGTCGGGTGGGTGTCGGCCGCCTCGTCGGCGAGCATCTCGTCGAGCGCGGCCCGGGCGCGGCGGCCGCGGCGCGGCGGCGCGGGCTCCTCGTCCTCCTCGTAGGCGTCCTCGTCCTCGTACTCGTCCCACTCCTCGTCGCCGCGGCCGGTGACCCGGTCGACGAAGCCACGTAGCCGCTCGGGCACCTGGTGCAGCGGGGTGGCGGTGAGCACGAGCACCGCGAAGACGGCGAGCAGGGACAGCAGCACGACGGCGACGACGGCGCCGACGCCCGCGGTCAGCGGCGTGCCGACCGCCCAGCCGACGAGGCCGCCGGTGCCGGGCTCGCCGGCCACCGGGTCGGCGGGCGTGCCGACGACGGAGGCGATGCCGAGCACCGCGACGGTGGCGCACACCCAGCCGATGGCCAGCCGGCCGCGCGCCTCGGGCCGGGGGGCGCGGCGCAGCAGCCGCAGCGCGGCGAGGAAGAGGACGGCGGGCAGCAGCAGGACCAGCGAGCCGACCACCCAGCGGGTGGCGTCGGCCATCCCCGCGCCGACCGGGCCGATCCCGTCGAACCAGGCGGCGGCGCCGAGGACGACGGCCAGGCCGAGGACGGCGAGGCCGGCGCCGTCGCGGCGGTGCTCCGGCGCGAGCGGCTCGGCCTCCTCCGGGCGGGCGATCGAGCGGGCCAGGCTGCCGGCGCCGCGGGCGACCAGCCCCCAGGCGCCGGAGGCGGCGCGCCAGGCGGCCCCGGCGGCGCCGGGGCCCTTCGCGGGGGCGGGCTTGCGGGCCGGGGGCTTGCGGTTGCCGTTGCGCGCGGGCGTGCGCGGCGCCGGACGCTTCCCCGAGGCCGTCGACCCGGACCGGCCCTTCGGGGCCGACCCGGCCGGCCGGCGCGAGGGCGTGGTGCGGGCAGGCATGCGTCGAACGGTAGCCGCCGTCCTGGCCTCTCCCAGGCAGGCGAGGAGTCGTGTCCCCCGCCTACGGTCGCCCCCATGACCCCACCGGTGTCCCCTCCCCCGGCCGTCCCGTACGGCAGCTGGCCCACCCCGGTCACCTCGGCGCTCGTCGTCCGCGCCGCCGCCCGGCTCGGTGAGGTCGCCGTGGACGGGGACGACGTCTGGTGGTCGGAGTCCCGCCCCGGCGAGGGCGGGCGGTCGGCGCTGGTGCGCCGGTCGGCCGGCGGCGCGGTCACCGACGCGCTGCCCGCGCCGTGGAACGCGCGCACCCGGGTGCACGAGTACGGCGGCGCGGCGTGGGCGGTCGCCGGCGGCACCCTCTGGTTCACGCACTTCGCCGACCAGCGGCTGTACCGGCTCGACCCGGGCGCGGACGGCCCGGTCGCCGTCACCCCGGAGCCGGAGCTGCCGGCCGGCGTCCGGTACGCCGACCTGACGCCCACCGGCGACGGCGCGCTGCTCGCCGTCCGGGAGACGCACACCGCGGGCGGCGCGGCCGCCGACGTCGTCAACGAGGTCGTGCGGGTGCTCCCCGACGGCGGCGCGGAGGTGCTGGTGAGCGGGCCCGACTTCGTCTCCGACCCCCGGCCCGGCCCGGACGGGCAGCTGGCGTGGCTGCAGTGGGACCACCCGCACATGCCGTGGGACGCCGCGCAGCTGGTGGTCCGCGACGCTTCCGGCGCGGAGACCGTCGTGGCCGGCGGCCCCGGGGAGTCGGTGGTGCAGCCGACCTGGGACGACGCCGGCACGCTGTGGTTCGCCTGCGACCGGACCGGCGTCTGGGCGCTGTGGCGCCGGGAGCCGGGTGCGGAGGCGGAGGTCGCGCTCGACCTGGGCCGCGACCTCGCCGGCCCGCAGTGGCTGTTCGGCTCGCGCTCGTTCGCCGTCCTGCCGGGCGGCCGGGTGGTGCTCGCCGACGACGAGGCGCTGGTCGTGCGGGAGCCGGACGGGTCGGTCGCGGAGGTGCCGCTGCCGGGCTGGCCGGTGCTGCGGTACCTGACGCCCGACGGCGACGGCGTCGTCTGCTCGGCCGGCGGCCCCACGAGCGAGCCGGTGGCGCTGCGCGCGGGCCTCGACGGGAGCACCGCGGTGCTGCGGCCGGCCCGCGACCTCGGCCTGGACCGGTCGTGGCTGTCGGTGCCCGAGCACGTCGTCTTCCCGACCGAGGACCGCGGCACCGGCATCGGCGAGGCGCACGCGCACGTGTACCCGCCCACGAACCCGGACGTGACCCCTCCGGCCGGCGAGCTGCCGCCGCTGGTGGTGATGGTGCACGGCGGGCCGACGTCGGCCCACGACCGGACGCTGAACCCGGAGATCCAGTACTTCACCTCGCGCGGGTTCTGCGTCGCGCACGTCGACTACCGCGGCTCCACCGGCCACGGCCGCCGCTACCGCGACGCGCTGCAGGGCCGCTGGGGCGTGCTCGACCTCGACGACGTCGCCGCCTGCGCCCGGTACCTCGCCGACGCCGGGCGGGTGGACCCGGCCCGCATGGCGATCCGCGGCGGGTCGGCCGGCGGCTACACGACGCTGGCCGCGCTCACCCTGCGCCCGGGCACGTTCACCGCCGGCGCGAGCCACTTCGGCGTCGCCGACCTCGCGGCGCTCGCGGCCGACACGCACAAGTTCGAGTCCCGCTACCTCGACGGGCTGGTGGCGCCGTGGCCGGCCGGCGCCGCCGTCTACGCCGAGCGCTCCCCCGTCAGCCACGTCGACGCCCTCGACACCCCGCTGGCGGTGTTCCAGGGCGCGGAGGACGCCGTGGTGCCGCCGGAGCAGGCCGAGGTCATGGTCGCGGCGCTGCGCGCGAGGCGCGTGCCGCACGTGTACCTCCTGTTCGAGGGCGAGCAGCACGGCTTCCGCCAGGCGGGGAACATCCGCGCCGCCCTGGACGGCGAGCTGTCCTTCTACGCGCAGGTGTGGGGCTTCGACCTGCCGGCCGGGGAGGACATCGAGCCGGTGACCGTCGTCCGGTGAGCGGGCGCTGAACCGACGGGGCCCGGCGGCCGTACGCCTCCCCGACGCAGTCGGCGCGCCGGGAGGTCGCGGA
Organism: Geodermatophilus sp. FMUSA9-8; assembly: GCF_037034165.1. Classification (NCBI taxonomy): domain Bacteria; kingdom Bacillati; phylum Actinomycetota; class Actinomycetes; order Geodermatophilales; family Geodermatophilaceae; genus Geodermatophilus; species Geodermatophilus sp. FMUSA9-8. Next base: position 281,228 of record NZ_JBAGKE010000007.1, read on the forward strand.
TGGGACGGCACACACGGGCGGCGGCGGAGCCCCTGGACGTGCAGGCGGCCTACGCCGCCCACGGGCCGGAGCTCTACCGGTTCGCGCTGCGCCAGCTCGGCGACGGCGGCGCGGCGCAGGACGTCGTCCAGGAGGTGTTCCTGCGGGCCTGGCGCGCGTCGGACTCCTTCGACCCGCAGCTGGCCAGCCTGCGCACGTGGCTGTTCGCGATCGCGCGCAACGTGGTGGTCGACGAGGCGCGGCGGTTCGCCGTCCGCCCCTGGCAGCGGCAGCTGACCGACGACGCCGGCGCCGACACGCCCCCGGCCGCGGCCGCCGACGAGGGCCTGGTCGACGCGTGGGTGGTGGAGGAGGCGCTGCGCCGGATCAGCCCCGAGCACCGGACGGCGATCGTGCAGACCCACCTGCGCGGCCGGCCGTACGGCGAGGTGGCCGCCGAGCTCGGGGTGCCGGTGGGCACCGTCCGCAGCCGGGTGTTCTACGGGCTCAAGGCGCTGCGCCTGGCCCTCGACGAGATGGGGGTCGAGCCGTGACCGGCGCACACGGGGACGAGCACCGGGAGCTGCGCGAGCAGCTCGGCGCCTACGCGCTCGGGCACCTGACCGGCGCCGAGCGCGACCGGGTGCGCGCCCACCTCGACGGGTGCGCCGACTGCCGGGCGGAGCTCGCCGACATCGCGCCGCTCGCCGCGCGGCTGGCCGCCGTCGACCCCCGGGCGCTCGACGAGACGCCGGCCTCCCCGCCCGACCTCGGCGCCCGCGTGCTCACGCGGATCGCCGAGGAGCGGCGGCGGCAGGTCGTGCCGATGCGCCGCGCGGCCGTGCGCCGCCGCGCGCTCTCCGCCGCGGCGGTGGCCGGCGTGGCCGCGGCCGGCGGCGTCGTCGGGTGGCTGGTGCGGCCGGTGCCCGACCCGCCGCCGCTGGAGCCGGTGGCGGTGCAGGCCGTGGAGCCGGGGGTGCGGGCCACCGCGGACCTGGTGCCGCACATGTGGGGCGTGGAGGTGAAGCTGACCGGCACCGGCTTCGCCGACGGCGAGGTCTTCCGGGTGGCGGTCACCGACGATGACGGCCGCGAGGTGCCGGCCGGCGAGTTCGTCGGGATCGGCGCGGCGGAGCTGCGCTGCAACCTCAACTCCTCGGTGCTGCGCGACGACGCGGTCGCCTTCGAGGTCGTGGACGCGTCGGGCGCGGTGGTGGTGCGCTCGGAGTTCTGACCGCGGACGAGGGGGGCGCCGCCCCGTGGTCGGCGCCCCCCCCTCTGCCCGTGGCGCGGTCAGACCTCGCCGGGCACCGTCGCGCCGTCGACGGTGAACCCGTCCCCGGCGCCGTCCTGGAACACGTCGGGGCCGACCGGGGCGCTGTTGCCGCTGACGGTCGACCGGGTCACGGTCATGACCCCCGGCTCGGAGTTCCACAGCCCGCCGCCCTCGTTCGCGGCGGTGTTGCCGGTGACGGTGCTGCGGTCGACCTCCACGGTGCCCGCGCCGGTCAGGTGCAGGCCGCCGCCGTTGCCGGGCATCGGGCCGGTGGTGTTGCCGGTGAGCCGGCTGCGCTCCACCCGCGTCGTCCCGGCGAGGGCCTCGATGCCGCCGCCGGCGCGCCGGGCGTCGTTGCCGTCGACGACGGTGCGGGTGACGGTGAGCGAGCCGCCGTTGGTGAACAGCCCGCCGCCGGAGCCCGCGGCGCCGGTCGCGGCGTTGTCGTGCACCTCGCTGCGGTCGACGGTGAGCGAGCCGCCGTCGTTGAACAGGCCGCCGCCGCCGTTGTCGGCCGCGGCGCCGCTCGCGGTGTTGCCGCTGACCACGGTGCGGCTGACGGTCATCGTGCCGGTGGCCGAGTTCCAGAGCCCGCCGCCCTCCGCCGCGGCGGTGTTGCCGGTGACGGTGCTGCGGTCGACGGACACGGTGCCGGTGCCGGTGAGGTGCAGGCCCCCGCCGTTGCCGGGCGCCGCGCCGGTGGCGTTGTGCGACAGCGTGGAGCGGGTGACCGTGGTGGTCGACCCGGCGGTGGCCTCGATGCCGCCGCCCGCGCGGGTGGCGGTGTTGCCGGTGACGGTGCTCCGGTCGACGACGAGGGTGCCGGCGTTCAGCACCCCGCCGCCGGACGCGCCGCCCGTGGCGCTGGGCGTGCCCGAGACGGCGCCGCCGGTGACGGTGACCTGGCGCAGGGTCAGCGAGGCGCCGGGCTTGACGTCGAACACGCGGTCCAGGCGGGCGGCGTCGACGGTGGCGCCACGCCCCTCGACCACCAGGTGCCCGGTGACGTCGAGGTCGCCGGTGGCCGCGACGTCGTCGGCGCCGGCGAGCGCCAGCCGGTAGGTGCGCGCGCTGAGCACGATCGTCCCGGATCCGGCGGCGTTCGCGGCCTGCACCGCGGCGCGCAGCGACCCGGGGCCGCCGTCCGCGGTGGTCGTGACGGCGGTGCCGCTCTGGTGGCCGCCCGGGCCGCCGGGCCCGGCCACGGCCGGGGTGGCGGTGAGCAGCAGCAGGGCGAACGCCGACGCGCCGGCGGCGGTGCCGGCGCGCAGGGTCGTGGGTCGCATGGCAGTCCCCTCCGAGATCGCGGCGCCCGCGGACCGGGCGCCGCACACGGAGGGGTACGGCCGCGGCGGCCGGGGCGTTCAGCCCCGGCCGCCGGCGTCAGACCTCGAGGACGGTCGGGATGATCATCGGCCGGCGCCGGTACCGGTCGCTCACCCACTTGCCCACGGTGCGGCGGATGACCTGCGAGAGCCGGTGGGCGTCGCGCTGGCCGTCGGAGAGCTCGCGCGTGAGGTTGTCCTCGACCAGGCGCAGCACCTCGTCGAATGCCTTCGGGTCGTCGGAGAAGCCGCGGGTGGACAGGTGCACCGGCCGCACGATGGTGCCGGTGGAGGGCTCGACGACGACGGTGAGCGCGACGAAGCCCTCGTCGCCGAGGATGCGCCGCTCCTGCAGCGACTCCTCGCCGACGTCGCCGACGTTGAGCCCGTCGACGTAGACGTTGCCCACCGGCACCGACCCGGTGATGGAGGCCTTGCCGTCGACGAGGTCGACCACCACGCCGTCCTCGGCGAGCAGCACCCGGTCGGCCGGCATGCCGGTCTGCTCGGCCAGCGCCGCGTGCGCCCGCAGGTGCCGCCACTCGCCGTGCACCGGCATGAGGTAGCGGGGCTTGGCCACGTTGAGCAGCGTGCGCAGCTCGCCGGCCGGGGCGTGTCCGGAGACGTGCACCATCGCCGTCTCCTTGTGCACGACGGTGGCGCCGAGCCGCGCGAGGCCGTTGATCACCTTGTAGACGGCGGTCTCGTTGCCGGGCACGAGCGACGACGCCAGCACGATCGTGTCGCCGGCCTCGATGGTGACCTGCGAGTGCTCGCCGCGGGCCATGCGGCCCAGCGCCGACAGCGGCTCGCCCTGCGACCCGGTGCTCACCAGCACCACCTGCTCCGGCGGCATGCTCGTGGCCTCGTCGAGGCTGACCATGAGCCCCGGCGCGACGCGCAGCAGGCCGAGGTCGCGGGCGACGCCCATGTTGCGGACCATCGAGCGCCCGACGAACGCGCACTTGCGCCCGTGCGCGTGGGCCGCGTCGAGCACCTGCTGGATGCGGTGCACGTGGCTGGCGAAGCTGGACACGATCAGCCGCTGGGTGGCGCGGCGGAAGACGTCCTCCAGCACCGGGCCGATGTTGCGCTCGGGGACGACGAAGCCCGGCACCTCGGCGTTGGTGGAGTCGGCCAGCAGCAGGTCGATGCCCTCGAGCCCGAGCCGGGCGAACGCCCCGAGGTCGGTGAGCACGCCGTCGAGGGGCAGCTGGTCCATCTTGAAGTCGCCGGTGTGCACCAGGACGCCGGCGGGCGTGTGCACGGCGACGGCGAGCGCGTCGGGGATCGAGTGGTTGACCGAGACGAACTCGCAGTGGAACGGCCCGGCGACGTGGTCGTCGCCGGCGGCCACCTCGACCAGCGTCGGCTCCAGCCGGTGCTCGCGCAGCTTCGCCGCGACCAGCGCCAGGGTGAACCGCGAGCCGACCAGCGGGATGTCGCCGCGCAGCCGCAGCAGGTAGGGGATGGCGCCGATGTGGTCCTCGTGCCCGTGGGTGAGCACGACGGCCTCGACGTCGTCGAGGCGGTGCTCGATGACGCCGAAGTCGGGGAGGATCAGGTCGACGCCGGGCTGCTCGGCCTCGGGGAACAGCACGCCGCAGTCGATGACCAGCAGCTTGCCGTCGAACTCCAGCACCGCCATGTTGCGGCCGATCTCGCCCAGCCCGCCGAGGGCGATGACGCGCAGGCCGCCGGCGGGCAGCGGCGGCGGGGCCTTCAGGTCGAGGTGCGGCTGGGTGGCCTGTCCGGCCGAGCTGACGGTCACAGGGGGACGCCTCCGGAGGCGAGGTCGGCGCGCAGCTGCGCGATCTGCTCGGGCGTGGCGTCGACCATCGGCGGGCGCACGGGGCCCGCGGGCAACCCGAGCTCGCGCAGCGCGGCCTTCACCATGATGACGCCCTGGGTGCGGAAGATGCCGGTGTAGACCGGCAGGAGGGCCTCGTTGACCTCGCGCGCCTTGACGAGGTCACCGGCCTCGACGGCGGCGATGAGCTCGGCCAGGCGCGGGCCGACGAGGTGCCCGACGACGCTGACCACGCCGACGGCGCCGAGGGCCAGCAGCGGCAGGTTGAGCATGTCCTCGCCGGAGTAGTAGGCGAGGTCGGTGCGGGCGAGGGTCCAGGCGACGGCGCCGAGGTCGGCCTTGGCGTCCTTCACCGCGACGATCCGCGGGTGCTCGGCGGCGCGGACCAGCGTCTCGACCTCGATGGGGACCACCGAGCGCGGCGGGATGTCGTAGAGCATCACCGGCAGGTCGGTGGAGTCGGCGACCGAGGTGAAGTGCCGCAGCAGCCCGGCCTGGGGCGGCTTGTTGTAGTACGGCGTCACGACCAGCAGCCCGTGCGCGCCCAGCCGCTCGGCGTCGCGCGCCCGGTCGATGCTGTGCGCGGTGTCGTTGGTGCCCACCCCGGCGACGACGACGGCGCGGTCGCCCACCGCGTCGAGGACGGCCTCGAGGACGGCGCGGCTCTCGGCGTCGCTGACCGTCGGCGCCTCCCCCGTCGTCCCGAGGACGACCAGGCCGTCGTGGGCGCCCCGGTCGACGAGGTGCGCGGCCAGCTCCTGGGCCCCGGCGAGGTCGATCGAGCCGTCCTCGGCGAACGGGGTGACCATCGCCGTGAGGACGCGCCCGAAGGGCCGGGCGGGGTCGGTGGTCATGCGGTCGAATCTACCGACCGCCGGGAACGGCGACCGTCCCGGCAGCGGGCGCCCGCTCGTACTCGCCGACCGCGTACCGCAGGCCCGACGACGAGGTGGCCCAGCCGTCCTCCGGCGTCCGGGCGACCCGCCGCCACTCCCCGCCGAGCGCCGGGGCACGGGTGTCGCCGTCGACGGCGAGGTCGACGTCGGTGACCACCAGCCGGGCGGCGTGCGGCAGGAACGCCGCGTAGACCTCCGCGCCGCCGATCACCCAGCAGTCGGGGGCGGCGGCGAGCACCTCCTCCGGCGAGCCGGCCCGCTCGGCGCCGTCGGCGGCCCAGGCCGGGTCGCGGGTGAGGACGACGTTGCGCCGCCCCGGCAGCGGCCGGTTGCGCTCGGGCAGCGACTCCCAGGTGCGCCGGCCCATGACGACGGTGGAGCCGGTGGTCAGCCGCTTGAACAGCCGCAGGTCCTCGGGCAGGTGCCAGGGCAGCCGCCCGTCGGCGCCGATGACCCGGTCGCGCGCCTGCGCCCAGATCAGCGAGACCGGCACCTCAGACCGCGACGGCGGCGCGGATGGCCGGGTGCGGGTCGTACCCGTGCAGGACGAGGTCCTCGAAGCGGTGGTCGAACAGCGACGGCGCGGGCGCGATCTCCAGCGTCGGGAACGGCCGCACCTCGCGGGACAGCTGCTCACGGACCTGCTCGACGTGGTTGCTGTACACGTGGCAGTCGCCGCCGACCCAGATGAAGTCGCCCGGCTCCAGCCCGACCTGCGCGGCGACCATGCGGGTCAGCAGCGCGTAGCTGGCGATGTTGAACGGGACGCCGAGGAACATGTCGGCGCTGCGCTGGTAGAGCTGGCAGGACAGCCGGCCGTCGTGGACGGCGAACTGGAACAGAGCGTGGCACGGGGCCAGCGCCATCTCCGGCAGCGCGGCCACGTTCCAGGCGGAGACCACCATGCGGCGGGAGTCGGGATCCTCCTGCAACGTGTCGAGGACGCCCTGGATCTGGTCGACCGTGCCGCCGTCGGGCGTGGGCCACGAGCGCCACTGGACGCCGTAGACCGGCCCGAGCTCGCCGTCCGCGTCGGCCCACTCGTCCCAGATGCTGACGCCGTTGTCCTGCAGCCAGCGCACGTTGCCGTCGCCGCGCAGGAACCACAGCAGCTCGACGGCGACCGACCGCCAGTGCACCTTCTTCGTCGTGACGAGCGGGAACGACGTCGACAGGTCGTAGCGCAGCCGCTCCCCGAAGGTGCTCACGGTGCCGGTGCCGGTGCGGTCGGACTTCGGCGTCCCGGTCTCCAGGATCCGCCGCAGCAGGTCCTCGTACTGGGTGTCGACTCCGATGCTGCTGCTCCCCACGGCGGGCCAGCCTAGGCGACGACGGTGCGCCGGGCGGGCAGCACGGAGGTGAGGTCGGCCGCGAGGTCCCCGCGCCCGGCGACCGCGACGTCGTCGAGCTCGAGCCACGACGCCGCGAGACGCAGCTCGGCCGCGAGGGCGTCCGCCACCTCCGCGCGGTCGACGCCCTCCTCGGCGTGCACCGCCTGCACCCGCAGGACGCCGGCCTGCCGGTCGGCCTTGAGGTCGGCGCGGGCGACGAGGCGGTCGCCGAGCAGGAAGGGCAGCACGTAGTAGCCGTGCACCCGCTGGGCGGCCGGCGTGTAGATCTCCAGGCGGTAGCGGAAGCCGAAGATGCGCTCGACCCGCGGCCGCTCCCAGACGAGCGAGTCGAACGGCGACAGCAGCGCCCGCGCGCGGATCCACCGGGGCCGGCGGGCGGCGGGGTCGAGCCAGGCGGGGACGCCCCAGCCGGCGACCTCGACCGGCGCCAGCTCCCCGGCCTCCTCCAACTCGGCGATCGCCTGCTGCGCCTGGGCCGGCCGGAGCCGGAAGTAGTCGCGCAGGTCGCGTTCGGTGGCCACGCCGAGGGCGCGCGCGGCGGTGCGGACGAGCTCCCGGACGGCGTCGGCGGGCTCGGGCGTGGGCGCCTGCACGACGGCGGCGGGCAGCACCCGCTCGGTGAGGTCGTAGACCCGCTCGAACGACGTCGTGCGGGCCCGGGCGGTGAGCGCCCCGGTGTAGAAGAGCCACTCGAGCGCGACCTTGCCCGCGTGCCAGTTCCACATCTGCCCGGGCCGGTCTGGACGCTGCTCGGCGAGGTCGCTGGCCTTGAGCGGGCCGCTCTCCCGCACCCGGTCGAGCACCTCGGCGACGTAGCCGGGCCGCTCGCGCTGGATGCGCACCATCGAGCCCCAGGCCTGCTCCTCGGCGGCCGCCATGCGCCAGCGCAGGTGGGGGTGCAGCCGCACCGGCAGGTAGGAGGCCTCGTGCGCCCAGAACTCGAACACCTCGTGCCGCCGGCCGATGAAGTCGTCGAGCACCGGCCGCCGGTAGCCGCCGAGCCGGCTGAAGTAGGGCAGGTAGTGCGAGCGGGAGACGACGTTCACCGAGTCGATCTGGACGACGCCCAGCCGCTCGGTGGTGCGCCGCAGCTGCCGGCTGTCGACGATCCCCGCCGGGCGCGGCTCGGCGAAGCCCTGGGCGGCCAGCGCGATGCGCCGGGCGAGCGCGGCGGGGAGCCGTTCGGCGGTCGGTGCGGGCACGGAGGGGATCCTGCCCCGCCCGTGTGACGGTCCGCGTCCCGGTGCCGACCTAGGCTGCCCGCGTGGAGCCCCGTCCCGTCTTCCCGCGCCTGACCGGCTCGGCGGAGGTGTCGGTGCGCCCGGCGCTCCCCTCCGACGCCGCCGACGTCGCCCGCGTCCAGGAGCTGGCCTGGCGGTCGGCACCCATCGGCGCGGTGCCCGGCGCGGTGCTCGAGTCCTGGGACGGCGCGGCCGTCGCGGCGTCCTGGGCGGCGGCGGTCACCGACCCGCCCTCGGCGCGGCACGAGGTGCTGGTGGCGCTCGACGGCGACCAGGTGGTCGGCTTCGCCGCGGTGGCGCCCGCGGAGCCGCAGGACGACGGGCCGGTCACCGAGCTCGTCCTGGTCCTGGTGGAGCCGCGGTGGGGCCGCCGGGGTCACGGCAGCCGCCTGCTCGCCGCGGTCGCCGACCGGGCCACGGCGGCCGGTGCGGCGCGGCTGGTCGCCTGGCTGGCCGAGCTCGACACCGTCACGGCGAGGTTCCTCGAGTCGGCCGGCTGGGACCGCGACGGCTGGGTCCGCACGCTCGACACGGGGGCGGATCCCCTGCGCGAGGTCCGCTGGCACACGCTGCTGGGAGGCGGGGCATGACGTTCACCGGGTTCCACGACGAGGGGCTCGTCTTCTACGAGGGCCTGGAGGCCGACAACTCCAAGACGTACTGGACCCGGTCGAAGGCCGTCTACGACTCGTGCGTACGCGCTCCCGTGCAGGCCCTGGTGGACGCCCTCGCCCCGGAGTTCGGGCCGGCCAAACTCTTCCGCCCGTACCGGGACGTGCGCTTCAGCCACGACAAGACCCCGTACAAGACCCACCAGGGTGCCGTCGCGGTGCCGGAGGGGCGCGGAGCGGGCGCCTGGTACGTGGAGATCTCCGCGGAGGGGTTGCGGGTGGCCGGCGGCGCCTGGCGCCTGGAGTCCGACCAGGTGGAGCGCTACCGCCGCGCGGTCGCCGACGACGTGCAGGGTCCGCGGCTGCGCGCGGAGGTGGATCGCCTCGCGGCCGGCGGGTGGGACGTGTCCGGCGACCGGCTCACCCGGGTGCCGAAGGGCTACGACGTCGACGACGGCCGCGCCGACCTGCTGCGGCACCGATCCCTGCACGCCGGGCGGCTGTTCGAGTACGCGGACTGGCTGCACGGGCCCGACGCGCTCGAGCGCGTCCGCACCGCCTGGCGGGACCTCACCGCACTCAACGCCTGGCTCGCCGACAACGTCGGGGCGACGACGAAGGAGATCCGCCGGCGCTGATCGTGCGCCATTCCGTCACGGCGGATCCCGAGAATGCAGGAAGGGCCCCCACCGGGTGGTGGGGGCCCTTTCCGTGAATG
>NZ_JBAGKE010000008.1:0-273540 GCF_037034165.1 Geodermatophilus sp. FMUSA9-8
GCCGGGCTTGACCACCAGCACGTCCCCGGGGATGAGCTCGGCGGGGTCGATCTCCTGTTCGCGGCCCCCGCGCAGCACCGTGGCGCGGGCGGGCACCAGGTCCAGCAGTGCCCGCAGTCCGCGGCGGGTGCGGGTGACCGCGTAGTCCTCCAGTGCCTCGGCCAGGGAGAAGAGGAACGCCAGCATCGCGGCCTCACCGACGGCGCCCAGCGCGATGGCGCCGAGCATCGCGACGGTCATCAGCGTGCCGACGCCGAGCCTGCCGCGCCGCAGGGCCCGCAGGGTGCCGGGCACGAAGGTGAGACCGCCGGCCAGCACCGCCCCGCCGGCGAGCACCGCGGAGGCGAGGCCGTCCCCGCTCAGCCATCCGACGAGTACCGAGGCCAGCCACAGCGCCCCGGCCAGCCCGGCCAGCTGTGCCGACCGGGACCGCCACAGCGCGGTGGGTTCGTCGCTGCCGTGGTCTGCGGGTGCGGGTGCCGAGCAGGTCGGGTCCCCGCACCCGTCCCCGCCTGGGGCGGCGGACCACGGCGATCCCACCGGAGGTGTTGCGGGAGGTGCGCAGCAGGCGCAGCCGTCGCCGCAGCCATCGCCGGTCGGCTCCGGGCCGCCGAGGGGGCGCGGGCTCAGGGGAAGGACCGGCAGGTCGGCTGTGCGGCTGTGCGCCGGCCGGGCCCGGGGGCGGTCGTCGTCGGCGCCGCAGCAGAGATCGGACATGTCAGGCCTCCTGCAGGGCGGCGGTGTCGCTCGGCGCGTCGAGGGGGGAGGTGTCCCCTGGCCCGGCGCCGGAGTCGGCGGGACCGGAGGTGCTCGGCGTGCTGAGGTCAGCCGGGCGGGCGGGCGCCAGCATGGAGAGGCCGGTGTCGGTGAGCCGGTACATGACGAGCTTGCCCTCCCGCCGGGAGGCGGCCAGCCCGGCCGTGCGCAGCACACGCACGTGGTGGGACACCAGGTTCTGGCTGGCTTCGCAGATCCAGGCCAGGTCGCAGACGCACAGCTCCCCACCGGTCAGCAGGGCGGTCGCGATCCGCAGCCGGACGGGATCGCCCAGGGCCTTGAACCGGGCGGCGGCGGCCTGCGCCGCGTCGAGCGGCGGCAACGCCGCCCGGACCTCCTCGGCGTGGGGGAGGTCGAGGCACAACAGGTCGCAGCGATCAGGGCCCACGGGTGCTCCTCCGGCGACGACGGGTGCGAGAACTACCGCCTTGACGCTACAACATCCCAACAGTCGTTGGTGCGTCGTGCTGGGAGATCCGGTCGTCCCGGACCGGCCGTCGCGGAAGCAACCCGGGATCCGCCGGCACGCCATCCGCGCGTGGTCGCGGCGGCCGACGGAGGGGATGCTCCGGTGGGCGTGGACCCGACCGGGTCGATGCGTCAGCGGAAGCCGCAGAACCCTCGGCATCGGCGGCGGGAGGGGTCCAGCGGCACGGTCCGCGCCGGCACCCGGGAGCGGGCGGTGCCGATCTCGAGGGGAACCCGCCGGTGAGGAGACGCGCAGTCGTCGAACCCGGCGCGACCGCGCGTCACCCGAGGCCCGATAGCTCACCGGACGGCGGCGCCCCGTCGCCGGTCGTTCCGGCGCGACACCGTCAGCTGCGTCCGCAGTGCCCGGGGACCGTCTCGCTGTGCTCCCCACGGCGGGTCACGGCACGCCGGCGTCGGCCGCCAGCCGGGACGCGAGCTCCTCGAGCCGTTCCGCCGACACCTCTCCGACCTGGCGGTCCACCACGCGACCGTCGGCGGCGACGGCGAGGGTGACCGGCAGCCCGGGAACGGCCAGCGCGGTCATCAGCGCCTTGTCCTCGTCGACCACCTGCGCGTAGGTCACGCCCAGGTCGGTCAGCAGCGAGACCGCGGCCGGGCGGGTGTCCTCGGTGTTGACCCCCAGGAAGCCGACCCGGTCGCCGTAGCGGTCGTGGGCCGCCTGCAGCAGCGGCAGCTCCTCCCGGCAGGGCCCGCACCAGCTCGCCCACAGGTTGACCAGGGCCGGCCGGCCGCCGAGATCGGCCAGCGCCACGTCCCCGCCGCCGGTCAGGCACGGCAGACGCAGGGCCGGCAGGCCGTCCGCGCCGCCGGTCGTGACGCCGTCGGCGGCGAAGGCCTCGCAGCCGGCCACGGCGTCGGGCACCGCGACCACAGGAGCGCCGGCATCCCGGGCCGGGGCCGGCGGCTCGCTTCCGCAGGCGCTCAGCGCGACGGCGACCAGGAGCGCCGCGACCGCCCGGCGGATCCGGGGCCGGCGGGCGGTCACCGGAGCCGGCCGTGCGACCCGGGCCGGACCGGTGCGTGGGGACAGGTGGAAGGGCACGGCTCAGGCGTCGCCGGCGCGTCCGGGCCGGCTGTTGCCGAGCAGGCCGGTGAACAGTGCGCCGAACCGTTCGTGGTGCCCGCCGCTGCCGCCCCGGGCGAGGCCCGCCAGCGACACCGTCGCCGACCGGCCGTCGCCGGGGTCGGCCGCCGGCGCCTGGGTGATGCGGGCGAAGACGCGTTCCCGGCGCACCAGCAGGGTGACCATGAGCCCGAGCAGCATGGTGATGGCGCTGATGAGGACCCCGACCTGGCCGGGGTCGTGCGAGACCTGCAGGGCCGCGAACTCCCGGTACCCGTCGAAGCGCACGACCGTGCCGTCGTCGAACGTCGCGCTCTGCCCGACGCCCAGGTTGGCCTCGCCGACCCGGTTGAGTGCTCCGACGTCGATCTGGCGCTGGTCGAGCGTGAACACCGACTGGGGATTGCCGCTGTCCAGTCCTAGGTAGCCGCGGTAGCCGATGACGGCGACCTGCGGGTTGAGCGGGCGGGCGTCCAGTGACGTGAGGACGCCGTTCCGGACCAGGCCGGTCGGGGCGAAGAAGCCCTCGAGGGCGAAGCCGTCCCCGGACCCGTCGCCGAGGTCGGGCACCTTCACCGCGCCCTCACTGGCGAAGGTGGTGCTGTCCCGGGGCAGGAACGGCGCCGACAGCTGCTCGAAGACCTGACCGTCGGGAAGGGTCACGGTGAACAGCGGCGTGAAGCCGTGGCCGGTGACGTACAGGCGGTCGCCGTCGGAGCGGAAGGGGTCGTTGACCCCGATCGTCGTCGACCTGGCGGGCGCCCCGGGCGCGTCCTGGACGCCGATGTCGGCGGTGAACGACGCCGGCGTGCCGTTGGGCTCGTACGTGGCGCGGAAGTCCTGCAGGTCGAAGCACAGGGGCGTGAGGGTGTCCTGGTCGACCAGCGGTCCTGCGACGTAGCGGTCGTACTGCTGGAAGGAGTTGCAGAACCCGTCGCCCTCGGTGACCAGGATGCTGCCCTCGTAGCCCCACAGCTTCCCGCCGGCGAGTGCGGCCAGCAGCGCCAGCAGCGAGAGGTGGAAGACGAGGTTGCCGGTCTCCTTCACCCGGCCCCGCTCGGCCGAGAGCTCCACGCCGGCGGCGGTGTCGCGGCGGGACACCCGGAACCGCGCCGACCGCAGGTCGGCCTCGATCCGGGCGGCCAGGGGGTCCGCGGCCAGCGGCGCCTCGGCGGTGGTGTGGACCGGGAGCCGGTGCAGATGGCGCGGAACGGGAGGCGGATCGGAGCGCAGGGCCCGGAGGTGCTCGACGCAGCGGGGTACCAGGCAGCCGATCAGGGAGAGGAACAGCAAGAGGTAGACGGCCGAGAACCACGGGCTGGCGAAGACGTCGAACATCCCCAGCCGGTCGAGGACGGGGGCGAGCTCCGGGTTCTCCTGGAAGTACCGCGTCACCGCGCTGGGGGTCAGCGACCGCTGCGGGAACAGCGATCCGGGCACGGCCGCCACGGCCAGCAGGAAGAGCAGCACCACCGCCGTCCGCATGCTCGTCAGCCACCGCCAGCGGCGCAGCAGCCACCGTCCTGCCCGGTGCGGCAGCGGATCCTGCGACGGTCTGACCGGCGGCGCGGTCGGGCGCTCCTGCACGTCGGTCACGACGCGCCCCGCACGTCCTCGGTCCGGGCAGGTGCCGCCGGGCGCGACCGGACCGTCGAGGTCGTGTTCACGGCGACTCCTTCGCGCTGACCTGCTGCGCCGGTGGCCACCTGAGGAGAGTACGAGGCGCTGTAGTAGAGGCCTGCCCCGGGGTGTCGTCCGGCGGGTCGTGCAGGCCCCGGCGTCGCCGTCGGCGCACTGCCGGCCGGCGTGGGGGCCGGATGGGCGCACGGCGCTCCGCGGGTGCCCTGGTGTCCAGGGCGCCACCGTCCAGCGCCGGAGGGATCCATGCCCGGTCGGTGCCGACCGCGGCCGCTCGGCGCCTCGGCCCCTGTTCTGGCAGCCCCCTCCCCAGTGGCCGGCTCGGTGCGGCCACCCGCCAGGGTTCGGCGGGGATGGCACTATGGCCCTTAGTAGGGCGGTTCTCCCCGCCCGAGCGACATCCGCCCGCACCGCCGAGGAGATCCGTGACCGACGACCCCCGGACCGACGACGCCCGCGGAGCCCGTCGGCGGTCGAGCCAGGCTTCCGCGACCAAGGGGGGACCGCGGCCGGCCGCGACCCGGGGTGGCGTGGGAGGTCGGCGCACCCGGCCGCCGACGCAGGTCGTCACCAGGCAGCGGCCGTGGGGGCTCATCGCGGCCGCCGTCGCGGTGGTCGTCTTCGCGACCGCCGCCATCGGATACGCCGTCGTCCAGGTCAACAAGGCGGATGCGGACCGGGTCACCGCGGTGGAACAGATCGCGGGAGCCCGGGTCTACGACTATGCGAACGGTCAGGGGCACGTCGCCACCCCGGTCACCTACCAGGAGTCGCCGCCGGTGGGTGGCGAGCACGACGCCGAGTGGGCCGACTGCACCGGCACGGTCTACTCCGTCGACATCCGCAACGAGAACGCCGTCCACTCGCTCGAGCACGGCGGGGTGTGGATCACCTACGACCCGGACCGGGTGTCCGAGGAGGACGTCGCCACGCTGAGCGAACTGGTCGACGGCCGGGCCGGGCTGATGCTCTCTCCCCGACCGGGGCTGGGGGCTCCCATCAGCCTGCAGTCCTGGAACACCCAGCTGACGCTGGACTCGGCCACCGACCCCCGGCTCGGGCAGGCGGCCGACTTTCTCACCTTCAACCCGGAGAACACCCCCGAACCCGGTGCGACGTGCGAGAACCCGACATTCATCACCTCGCCCCTCGTGGTCGGCGATGCCGGCCGCGCCGGCGGGTGACGGCTGTTCTCCGGCGTCTACCGCGCCGGCCTGCGACTGCATCTCACGGCTTCTGTCCAGGCCGACAGGGCCCCGTCGGCTTCGCGCCCCGGACGGGTCGGCCGTCGTGGCGACGGCGCGCGACGTGTGCAGCGGGTGTGACCCGTTCGACCGTCGACCGCCGCAGATCATCGACCGAGGGGCTACTAGGCTTGCTAGTACGCGGGTGGTGACCCGGGACCGGCGAGTGCGAGGAACAGGATGACGACCGCCTCGGGTGAACGACGCATCCCCTTCCCTCGATACCAGGTCTGGCGGGCCCTGACGGCACCGCTGGCCTACTGCCCGGTGTGCGACGTCTCCTACGTCTTCTCCGGGACCGTGGAGGAGGACGGAGCCGAGCGCATCGGTCAGGGCACGCAGTTCGTGTGCGTCGGCGGCCGGCTCGAGGGCGCGCCGCCGCCGCCCGGCGCGGTGCGCGGCGAGGTCGTGGAGTACCGGGCCCGGCGTCGTATCGGCACGCGGCTCCAACGGCCCCAGGAGACCTGGCACACCGTCTTCGAGCTGGCCGACGGGGGGCCGGGCGCCACCGATGTCGCGGTGACCGTGACCCACGAGGCCACGGGCGGCGGCAGGATCATGCGGGCCCTGCTGCGGCGGTCGCTGGAGAAGATGATGGGGCGGACCGTCGACGCCGAGCTGGCCAAGCTGCCCGACCACGTCCGTCAGGTCAACGAGGACCCCCTGCTGTCCAGCGCGATCGACGACGAGCCGGATGGCCCGGTCCTGCATCTGCGCAGCGAGGTCACCGCCGCGGTGGTGCGACGGCTGCAGCGGGCCGGCGACCTGGCGCAGCTGGGCGTCGTCGCCGTCGATGTGACTCGGCTGACCTTCATCGACGCGACCGCCTTCCCGATGCTCAAGCGCTGGGCCCGGGCGCTCACGCGGAGCGGCCGGCCCGCGGTCGTGCGGGGAGACAACCCCTACTTCGACGAGATGCTGGGCGTGATGGCGCTGAGGGAGGAGTTCCGCCGGGAGGAGTGAGCCGCTGCCCCTCGCCGTCGGTGACGCCGCGCCGCCACCCCAGCGCCCGGGCCGGTCCGGCAATCCGGCCGGGTCGCGGGGTGCAGAGGTCCTCGAGCACGGCGACCCGCTCGAGACCACCTCCCCGCCCGACCCTGCAGCCTGCGGGTCCCGGCGAGGACGGTGGCCAGGAGGGACGCTGCGTCGTCGTCCGTGCGTCGCGTCCGGTCAACCAGTGGCGACCGGCGCGACCGCCGGAGGAGTCGGGACCTCCTCCAGCTGGGGGCGGAAACGGCGCACCGCTCCGGCCGCCCCGGCCATCAGCCCGAGCCCGCCGAGGATGAGCAGCGCGACCGAGACCCGTGCCAGCACCGTGGGCCCGCCGGTGATCACGTTGGCGCTCCACAGGACGTCCATGTCCGGGAGGCCCTGGACCAGGTGCATGAAGCCGATCAGCGCCGCCAGGATCCCGGCCAGCAGGCCGTTGCCGCGCCAGGCCGACCGCACCGCGAGCACCGTGACCGCGCCGATCACCAGCGTCGGGAGGGATGCCTGCCCGAAGGCCAGGGCGCGGTCGAGCGTCGTCAGGCCGGACTGCGGTGTCGCCACCAGGTGCCACACCGCGGCCGTCGTCGACAGCGCGAGCAGGACGGCCAGCGGCCGCGGAGTCCGGGCGCGGAAGCCGGCGAGCGCCCCGGCGAGCACGATCAGCGCGTACAGCGGCCACCACACGGTGCCCCGGGGCGGAGGGGACCACGTCAGCTCGCCGGTGACCACCACGGGGGCGCCGTCGAGGGCCAGCGGCACCGCCCACGCGAAGATCGTGTGCTCCTGCTCGGGTGCCGCCACCACCCGGGGGGGCGGGGTCGGCGACATCCAGTGCGTGCGGTGGTCGTGCCAGGAGTACTCGGGCCGGGTCGAGACCTGCTCCCAGGCGGGGACCGCGTTGGAATCGGCCCGTGCGGGGAGGTCGACGGCGCCGTCGCGGCGGATGTTGATGTAGGTGGCCGGGCTGTTGGCGTTGCGCCAGACGCCGTCGGGGCCGATGCGCAGGTACTCCTCGTCGGAGTAGCCGTAGACGGTGACCGTGGACGAGGAGCCGTTGAGCAGCTCGAGGCTGTCGCCGAACTCGGTCACGCGGACGCTCACCCCGGGCAGGGGTGCCGACGTGCCGAGCACCCGGCCGTCGTAGTCGCTGCCCGCGACGCCCCGGTCGGTGTGGGCGGACGCCGGGGTGGCGCTCATCAGCACGGCGGCGACGGCGGCCAGGAGGACCGCCGACAGGCGGCGGGCGGCCAGGAGTACCGCCGGCAGGCGGCGGGTGGCGCCGCGCCCGCTGCGTGGCGTGGGCATCCGTCCACGGTAGGTCACCCGCCGTGGCTGAGCGGGAGCCTCACCGCAGTACCCGAGCGGTGTCCCGGCACGGTCCTCGCCCGCGGGCGGGCCCCGAGTGGGGCAGGCCGGGCGCAGCATCGACCGCCCATCTTCTAGTCTGGGTAGTAGTGAGGGTGGCGAACGTCTCGGGTCGCCGCCGTGGGGACCGGCGGATGCGATGCTCGTCGTCGCGGGACCGCGTATCGGCCGGCGAGAAGGGTGGGTCCATGCGACCGTTCGGGGAGCTCGAGGCGGCCATCATGCGCGAGCTGTGGAGTCGCGGTGAGCCGGCGACGGTGCGGGACGTCCTCGCGTCGCTGAGTACGTCGAGGAAGCTGGCCTACACCACCGTGATGACGGTGATGGACAACCTCCACCGCAAGGGCCAGCTGGACCGGGAGATGAGCGGGCGCGCCTGGCTCTACCGGCCCGTGCGGAGCAGGGCCGAACACACGGCCGCGCTGCTGCAGGACGTCCTCGCCGAGGCCGGCGACCGTCAGGAGGTGCTCATGCACTTCGTCGCCGACCTGGACTCCACCAGCGTGGCCCAGTTGAGGTCCGCGGTGGAGGCGGCGCGGCGCCGGAGCGACTCCCCGTCGGGCGATGCCGGATGATCGCCAGCCTCGCCCTGCTGGCCATCGGGGTGGTCCTGCTCGTGCTCGGTCCGCGGCTGGCCGCCGCCCGGTGGACGCGCCAGGCGCCGCGCCTGGCCATCCTCACCTGGCAGGCCCTCACCGTGGCCGCGGTGGCCGCGGTGGTGCTGGCGGGCGTCACCTCCCTCATCCCCATCACGGCACTCGCCGATGATCTCGGCGCGATCGTGCACGCCTGCGCGGTCAGCATCGCGACGGCCTACGCCACGCCGGAGTTCCTGCCCGGCCGGCTGCTGGGCACAGTCCTGGCCGGGGTCATCCCGGTGTGGCTTCTGGTCTGCGCCGCGCGCGTGCTGGTCGGTGGCTGGCGCAGCCGGCGCGACCTCCACCGCTCCCTGGACCTCGTCGCCGACGCGGGTGCGTCCCCGGGCGGGCTGGTGGTCCTCGAGGCCGCGGCGCCGGCTGCCTTCTGCGTGCCCGGCCGCACCAGCCACATCGTGATCTCCCGGGGGGCCCTGGACTGCCTGTCGCGACGGGAGCTCGACGGGGTCCTGGCCCATGAGGCGGCGCATCTGCACGGGCGGCACAACCTCGCCGTGGCGCTGTCGGAGATCCTCTCGCAGGCGTTTCCGCGGGTCCCGCTGTTCGCGGTGGCCGCGGTGCAGACCCGCGAGCTGATCGAGCTGCTCGCCGACGACGCCGCCCTCGAGGCGGTCGACCGGGTCAGCCTCGCCTCGGCGATCGTCAGCCTGGCCGAGATGCGGGCACCGGCTGCCGCGCTCGCCATGGCGCAGAGCGCAGCGGCGCTGCGGGTCACCCGCCTGCTGGCGCCGGAACCGCCGATGACCGCCTGGCGTCACCGGCTCGGCGCGGGCGCGGCACTGGCGATCGTGGCGGCGCCGCTGTTGCTCGCCGGCTATCCGGCGCTGAGCGCCGCGCTCAGCGACCTGTGCAGCATCTGAGGCGGGCGGGCGTGCCCACCGCTCGTCCCGTCGGGGTTCCCGGCGAGGGTGCCGGCGTCTCGCGGCGCGCCGTGCTGCTCGGCGGCCTGGCCGGCCTCGGGGCGGTGGCGCTGTCGGCGTGCGGCGGAGACTCCGACACCCAGGCGGGCTCGTCCGCGGCGGACTCGGCCGGCACGGTCACCACGGGCGCGGACGGCGTCCAGGAGGTCACGCTGCTGGTGCGGGACGACTACGTCTTCATCCCGGACGCGTTCGAGGTCGGGGCGGGACGGGTCCGGCTGACCCTGACCAGCGAGGCCGAGTCCCTGACCCACAACATCCGGTTCACCCCGGGGGCCGGCCCCGCGCCGATCGAGGAGGAGATCCCGATCCTCGGCCCCGCGGCCAGTGAGACCATCGAGTTCGCCGTCGACCGGCCCGGTGACTACCAGTACGAGTGCTCCTTCCACGTCGCGCTCGGTCAGATCGGCACGATGACCGTTCGGCAGTCCTGACCCGACCCGCGGCCGGTGCCGTGCACCGGGGCGGAGGCGGACCGGGAACGCGGCCGGCGCCTGCGCAGCCGCCGTTGCGGCCGGCCGGGAGTGCGACTGCGGCCCCGGACGTCGGCGGTGCTAGTCGTGCGCGGTCACTTCGTGGGAGGTGTGCGCGGGACTCTCCAGCTGGAAGGTCGAGTGCTCCACGCTCACGGTGAAGTGCTCGGCCAGGCACGCCTGCAGCTGGTCGAGGACCTGGGGCGCGTGCCCGTCGAAGAAGCACGAGTCCTCGACGACCACGTGCGCCGACAGCACGGGCAGCTCGCTGGTGATCTGCGAGGCGTGCAGGTCGTGCACCTCCTGGACGTGCGGCAGGGCGAGCAGGTGCCGGCGGACGTCGTCGAGGTCGAGTCCCGGAGGAGTGCTCTCGAGGAGGACCGAGACCGTCTCACGCAGCAGCTTCAGGGTGCGCGGCACGATGAGGACCGCGATGAACAGCGACGCCAGCGCGTCGGCCTGCTGCCAGCCGGTGAGGGCGATGACCGCGGCCGCGACGAGGACGGCGACGGAGCCGAGGGTGTCGTTGAGCACCTCGAGGAAGGCCGCGCGCATGTTGACGTTGCTGCTCCGCCCGCCCCGCACCAGGATCAGGATCCCGATGACGTTCGCGATCAGGCCCACGACGCCGAAGACGAGGACGGCCGTCGACGCGATCTCCGGCGGTTCGAACAGCCGGCGGATGCCCTCGACGAGGATGTAGATCCCGACGGCCAGCAGTGCGGCCGCCTGCAGGGTCGCGCCGAGGACCTCCGCTCGCCGGTAACCCCAGGTGCGCCGGTCGGTCGCCGGCCGCATCGCCAGTGTCGCCGCGACGAGGGCGATCGCCAGCCCGGCGGAGTCGGTGAGCATGTGCCCCGCGTCGGCCAGCAGCGCCAGGCTGCCGGTGACGAGGGCCCCGATCACCTCGATGACCAGGACGGTCGAGGTGAGGGCCAGCACGATGGCGAGCCGGCGTCGGCGCTGTGCCGGATCCGCCGCGGACGGCCCGTGTCCGTGGGTGTGGTCCCCGCTCACGGCGCCGTCACCGAGCCCGCGTTGCGCGACCGGCCGACGCCGGGGAGGAACCGTCCGGTCGATGAGGCGTAGTCGGCGTAGGCCGGGCCGTGTGTCTGCAGCAAGTAGGGCTCCTCAATGAGGCGGACCTGTAGCTCCACGGCGGCGATGAGGCACAGCAGCGCCGTCACCGACAGCCAGGTGGGGACCACCAGCGTCATCCCGGCCTGGGCGGTGACCATGGCCGTGAAGATGGGGTTGCGGACGAGGGCGAAGACGCCGCCCGTCACCAGCGCGGTGCGCTCGGACTCGTCGACGCCGATCCGCCACGAGCTGCCCATCGCGGCCTGCGCCGCCAGGACACCGGCGAAACCGAGGACGGCGACCGCCGCTCCAGCCACGGCGAGGATGGAGGCGCCGCCGCCTGCGGGAGGCGGCACGGCGCCGACGGCGGCCAGCACCAGGGCGGCCGCGCCGAGGACCAGTGCGAGGACGAACAGGACGCCGGCCGTCCACCGCAGCGATCCCGGCCGCCCGGAGATGCCGTGGAAGCCCGAGCTGCCCGTCCGCCGGATCTGCAGCCAGGTGCGCAGGCCGAAGATGACGGCGAGGCCGACCAGGTAGAGGGTCGCAGCGACGACGGTCATGACGCGGCGCTCCCGGTCGCGCGGCGCGTGCGGCCCGCGGGGGGCGACCCCGCGGCGGTCGTGGGCGAGCAGGCGCCGGGGTCCACGGCCAGCACGACGCCCAGCAGGTCCTCCAAGGCGTGCGCCAGCCGCGGGTCGGCCAGCTCGTAGCGCGACCGGCGTCCCTCGGGCACCGCGACGACCAGGCCGCAGCCACGCAGGCAGGACAGGTGGTTGGAGAGGTTCTGCCGGGTGACGCCCAGCAGTTCGGCGAGCTCGCCGGGATAGCCGGGACCCCGGAGGAGGGCCAGCAGCAGCCGGGTGCGGGTGGGATCGGACAGGGCGTGGCCGAAGCGGGCCAGGACCTCGGCGTGGACGACGGGCATCACGCCCTCTTTGTACAGCCGAAGCTGAATTCAGCGCAAGCTGTACAAGCGTCGTGGCGCCGGGCTCCCACTGAGTGGGTCGCCGCCGGACGGCCGCTGCGCTCACCGGCGGTCCGGCGCCTGGGCCCGGGTGGCCAGCTGCTCGAGGCGGGCGTTGTAGGCGTCGCGTTCGGCGTCCGCGCGGGCGTCGGCGGCATCGGTCTGCCGCCGGTTGGCGCCGACCCACTGGGCGAAGATGACCACGGCGGCGGCGATGGTCGGCACCTCCCCGAAGCCCCACACGATGTTGCCGGCCGCCAGCTGGTCGGTCATGACGTCGACGCCCCAGCTCTGCGGCGGGTGCGTGAACGTCTGCACCAGGGGTCGGTTGGCCATCATCACCGCGACGGCGAAGAAGGCGTGCAGCGGCCCGGGGACCATCAGTTCGATCAGCCGGACGGGGGGAGAGGCCCGGTGGGGCCATGGGCCGATGGCGAACGCCCCGCCGAAGGCCAGCAGGCCGGTGCCCAGGAAGAGCGTCAGCATCGCCACGTTGCCGGTGGCGCTGCGCATGAGCACGTCGAACAGAGGGGTGAAGTAGATGCCGTAGAGGCTGCCGATGAAGACCGCCGTCGTCACGGCCGGATGGGCCAGCACCCGGGTGGCGCGGCTGCGCAGCAGGCCCAGCAGCAGCCGCCGGCATCCGGCGCCGATCCCGCGGCGCGGCAGGGTCCGGATGGCCAGGCTGACCGGGGCGCCCAGCATGATCAGCATCGCGGACAGGACGCTGAGGACCAGCTTCTGCAGCATGTGCACCGAGAAGAGGGTCATCCCGTACCCCATCACCTGGGTGCCGGTCACCAGGAGCACGGTCCCGATGCCGGCCGTGAAGCTCGCCGTCCGGTACCAGGGCCACCCTCGGCGCCGGACGTGCAGGGCCCGGACGCCGGCCAGGTAGGCCACCAGGCCCAATAGCGCGACGGCGGGGAAGACCGACGTCGCGTCCAGCTGAGGAGTCAGCAGGCGGAGCAGGGTCGGTGGCTGTTCCGGCATCCACATCATGTCGTCGCCTCGGTGCTCGATCGCGGGGCGGGTCCGGGTGCCGGTCAGGACCGGGCGACCACCTGCAGGTCCTCGGCGATCTCCTGTGCGGTGTCCCCGGCCGAGAACATCACCCGTGCGGTGTCGTCGGCCCCGTAGAGCAGCAGGCTGGTGGCGTGCATGGTCCCCTCGCCCTCGGCGAGCGGGACCTCCGCCGCGGCCTGCGCCGCCTCCACGTCGGCCTGGCTGCCGGTGAGCCCGACGAAACGGGTGGGCAGGTCCCCGTCGAAGCGCGCCAGGTACTCACCGAGGAACTCGGGGGTGTCGCGCGCCGGGTCGGTGGTGACGAAGACGACGCGGGTGCGGGCGGCGACGTCCTCGGGCACCGACCGCAGCGCGATGGCCACGTCGGCCATCGTCGTCGGGCAGACGTCGGGACAGTTGGCGTAGCCGAAGAAGAGCAGCGTCGGCTGCCCGCCGGTCTCCGCGGCGAAGTCGAACGCGGCTCCGTCCTGGGAGGTCAGGGCGAACTCCGGCCGCGGCCGGGGCTCGGGCAGTTCCCGGCCGGCGAACGGTCCCCCGTCGGCGGAGGGAGAGACCTCGGCGGCGGCGGAGCCGGAGGAGCCTGTCGCGTGGCCCTCGTGCCCGCTGCCGTCCGCGCCGGCGCAGCCCGCCAGTGACGTGGCGATCACCAGGACTGCGAGCGCGGAGAGCCGCCGCCCGAACATGTTTCGACTAAGCACGTTAGTAGTCTAGGCCGCGTGCGCCGGCCACCGGAGGGCGGTCCGCATCCGTGCACGGTCGAGGAGAGGGCGACGGAATGAGTGCGAACGCCGATCAGGCGCCAGGCCCGGCGGAGGCGCCGGCGGCGCTGTGGTCCCGGCTCCTGCGACCGGGCTACCTGCTCATGCACCTGGTCGTCGTCCTGCTGTTCCTCATCACGCTCCGACTGGGGTGGTGGCAGTGGGAGCGGGCGCGGCTGAACGACTGGTCGCCGCTGAACCTGTCCTACGCGCTCCAGTGGCCCGTCTTCGGCCTCATGGGCGTCTGGTACTACGTCCGGATGATGCAGGTCGAGGTCACGCGGGATCCGGACGCCGACGAGCCGGGTACTGCGGTGCTGCTCTACCAGCGGCCGCGGATCGACACCTCCGGGGATCCCGAGCTCGCCGCGTACAACGCCCACCTGGCCGAGCTCAACGAGAGGGTGCTGCGACAGCGGGACTCCTGACGGCCGTGTCCGACGGTCGTGCCGGGGCGGTGTCGTTCAGATGTCCACGCCGCGCTCCCGCAGCCAGCCGGCGGGATCCACCCGGCGGCCGTCGAGGCCGCCCCGGAAGACCTCGAAGTGCAGGTGCGGGCCGGTCGACTGACCCCGGTTGCCGAGCAGTGCGATGGTGTCCCCGGCGCGGACCTGCTGACCGGCCTCGACGGTGATCTCCTCCATGTGGCCGTACACGGTCACGTCGCCGTTGTCGTGCAGGATGTAGACCGCCAGTCCGAAGCCGCTCGCGGCGCCGGCGCGCAGCACCACACCGTCGGCTGCGGCGTACTCGGGGGTGAGCATCGGCGCGGCGATGTCCAGGCCGTAGTGCGTGGTGCCCCACCGGGCGCCGTACCCGCTGGTGACGCGCCCGTCCACCGGCATCACCGCGTCCGGCCGCGCCGCCTCCTCCCGGGCCGCCCGGGAGGCGGCGAGCTCGCCGAGGCGGGCCGCGATCTCGGCATCCGCGATCTGGGGGCGTGCATCCGGCTCGGCCAGGACGTCCTGCGTACCGTAGCCGGTGTACACCGCCTGGGAGGCCGGCTCGTGGGCGTGGGCGATCGGTGACCCCATGCCCAGGCTGCCCTCCCACAGGCTGCTGGCCACCGCGCCCACCACCACGGCGCTGAGGAGCAGCCGCGGCCGCTGGCGGAGCAGGGGAGGCCTGCTGATCCGGAGCCTCGCCGGGCGGTCCTGCCGTGGGGTCACTGCCGTCCTCACCGTCACGCCGGATGTGCCCCCTCATGACAGCACACCGTGACCACCCCGATACCTAAGGTGCTTAGTAGTTGGCGTGTCGACCGAGTCACACGACCGAGGAGCCGAGCCCCGTGCTGGCCAACCAGGCGCGCAGCCAGAGCATCACCATCTCCCACCAGCCGGTCACCAGCAGCACCCCGAGGACGATCAGGAGGACGCCGCCGGCCCGCATCACCGTGCGGGCGTGCCGCCGGGCGAGGGCGGAGAAGGTCAGCGCCCGCCGTGCACCCAGCGCCACCAAGAGGAACGGGACGCCGAGCCCCAGGCAGTAGGCCAGCCCCAGCACGGCACCGCGAGCCGCCGACGCCTCGGAGTAGGCGAGGGTGTTCACCGCGGACAGCGTCGGTCCCAGGCAGGGCGTCCAGCCCAGGCCGAAGACCACACCCAGCAGCGGAGCGCCGGCCAGGCCGGCCGGCGGGCGCCGGGTGATCCGGCGCTCCCGCTGCAGCCAGTGCAGGCCGCCCAGGAAGGTCAGACCCATGAGGATCGTGACGATCCCCATCAGGCGGGTGAGCAGGGGTGCCCACTCGAGCATCAGGCGCCCCAGGCCGCCGAAGAGCGCCCCGAAGGACACGAAGACGGCGGTGAAGCCCAGCACGAACAGCAGCGCTCCGGCGACCACCCGGCGCCGCTGGGGAGCCGTGGCGACCGCTGTCGCGGTCCGGCCGCCCGGCCCGGTGCCCGCTGCGGCGCCGCCCTCGGGCGCCGTGCCCTCGGGCGCCGTGCCCTCGGGCGCCGGGCCGGTGGGCACCGTGGCCTGCGCTCCGGTCAGCCCGGCGACGTAGGCGAGATAGCCGGGGACCAGTGGCAGCACACAGGGCGAGGCGAAGCTGATCAAGCCCACCAGGGCGGCGACACCCCCGGCGAGCAGGAGCGAGCCGTCGCTCACGACGGCGGCGAAGGACTCCCCGAGGCCGCTCACCGGGGGGCGTCCTCGGGGGTCTCGGCCAGCAGCTGGTCCAGCGCGCGGCGCAGGTCGGCCTCGGGGACGACGGCGACGTAGACGGCGGCGACCCGGCCGGCGCGGTCGAGCAGGATCGTGCTGGGGACCACGTTGGCCGGGAATCCCCGGAAGGCCAGCGCCACCTCGCCGCGGGGATCGAACAGCGAGGGATACCCCACGCCGTTGGCGTCGACGAAGGCCTGGGCCAGCTGCCGCTGGTCCTTCACGTCGACGCCCAGGAAGCGGACCCCGAGGTCGGCCACGTCGGCGTGGACGGACTGGAACTCCGGGGTCTCGACGCGGCAGGGGGCGCACCACGAGCCCCAGAAGTTCAGCACGGTGATGTCCCCGGCCAGGGAGGCGGACTCGAACGCCGTGCCGTCGAGGAGCTCGCCGCCGAACGCGGGCGCGGTCTGGCGTCGCTCGACGGGCACGAGCTCTCCCAGTGGGGTGTTGCCGGCGAAGTCGAAGGTCGCGGCGTCCGACGTGCTGCCGCTGCCGCTGCGCTCACCGCCTGACGAGCAGCCCAGCAGGAGCAGCGCGACGGCGATCGCGCAGAGCATCGAGGTCGAACGGCGCGCGAGGTCAGGCAACGAGGGTGCTCCAGTACAGCCAGAACCGCTCGGCGATGGCGGCGGTGATGAGCAGGAACCAGGCGGTCAGCGCGATCCCGTGACCGGCGCGCACCGCGGCCGCGGTCCGGCGCAGCCCTGGCGGCAGCCGGTGCTGCACCGCCGCCAGGTTGCGCAGGGTCACGTACCAGAAGAGGGGGATCGTCACCGCCCAGACCACCATGCAGTACGGGCACAGGGCACCGATGCGGTAGAGGCTGCTGACGATCAGCCAGTGCACGAGCGCGACGGCCGCGGTGACGCCGACCTGCAGGCCCGCCCAGAACCAGCCCGGCAGTCGCGTCCCGGCCAGCAGCAGCGCGCCGGTCACGACGACGACCGGGAAGCTGGCGACGCCCAGCAGCGGATTGGGGAAGCCGAACAGCTCGGCCTGCGGGCTGCTCATCACCGAGCCGCAGCTGAGCACCGGGTTGAGGCTGCAGGTGGGCACGTAGGCCGGGTCGGCGAGCAGCGCGTACTTCTCGACAGCCAGCACGAAGGACGCCGCGAGCCCGAGCAGCCCGCCGGCCAGCAGCAGCCACCCCGTCGCGCGATCGGCCGGGACCGGCCGTTCGCGGACGTCCCGGCGTGCGGGGAGCGCCCGGTCCCTCCGCGGCCCGGGGGCGACCCCGGTGTCAGCCGGCGAGGGCGGCATCGATGCGCTCGATGAACTCGTCGGTCGAGCTGACGTCGAGCTTCTCGCCGTTGAGGAAGAACGTCGGGGTCCCCTCGACGCCCAGGGCCAGTCCGTCCTCCCGGTCGCGCAGCACGCGCTCGAGCGTGGCCGGGTCGGCGACCGCGGCGTCGTAGGCGGCCAGGTCCAGGCCGAGGTCCGCAGCGAACGTCCGGAACAGCGCGGCCTGCGAGTCCTGGCCCTCGCCCCACTCGGGCTGGGTCTCGTACATCCGGTGGTACATGTCCTCGAAGCGGCCCTGCTGGGCCGCTGCCTCGACGGCCACGGCGGCGTTCTCGGCGTTGGCGTGGCCGGGCATCGGGAAGTAGCGGGCGACGAAGGTGACCCGCCCGTCGTAGTCCTCCCGCAGCTGCTCGATGAAGGGATAGGCCGCCCGGCAGCTCTCGCACTCGAAGTCGAGGAACTCCACGAGGGTGACGCGCCCGTCCGTGGCGGTCGAGAGCCGGTGGCTGTCCTCGCGGACCACGGTGGCACCGGACGCGGTGCTGGACTCCGCCCCTCCGCCGCTGTTCACGCCGAGCAGCACGGCGATGCCCACGACGAACGTCGCCACGAGGGCGGCCGAGATCTTGAGGTTGGTGCTCACGCGCTTCTCCCTGGTGGGTCGGCCGGCCGGCGGCCGGCGGACGCCAAGGCGGCGGGTCACACCGCCCTCCGGCGCAGGGGCCACCGGTGGCTACGACACGGCTTAGGAGAAGGCTACAAGACGGTCGCGGGAACGCGTCCGACCGCGCGCAGGTGCGAGCCGTGCGACCGGAGTGTCGCGGCCCCGCGCCGGCACGGCTCGCTCGGTGGCCGGTCGGTTCCGGAGGGTGGATCCGCGGCCTCTACGATTGACCGTAGGAGTGGGTGGTCGGCGACGGCCGCGGGTGACGGGGAGCGTGGCCGTGGACATCAGCGGGGTCGGGGTCGCTGCTCGTCCGCGCCCCCTGGGCAGGGCGACCGCCGGCCCGGGCCGCCGTCCGCTGCACGCCTGATGGTCACCGCAGCGCACCGTCCCGCCACCGCGGGGCCGCCCCCCTCGTCCGCGCCGTACCGCGCAGACGGGTCCTCCACCGCGGCGGGAGGACCCTGGCCGGTCGCCGTCCTGGTGAGCGTCGCCGGCGGGCTGGGTCTGTGGCTGGCCTTCCCGCCCTACGGCGTGTGGGGCCTGGCCGTCGGCGGCCCCCTGGCACTCGGGATCGTCGTCCGTGGCCGCAGCGCAGGTCGGGGAGCGGTGCTGGGACTGCTCCTGGGCCTGGCGTTCATGGTCCCGCTGCTGAAGTGGACCGGCACCTTCGTCGGGGACTTCCCGTGGCTGGCGCTGTCGGTCCTGCAGGCGGGGTTCTTCGCGGCCCTCGGCGCGGCGACGGCCCTGACCAGCAGCCTGCGCTGGTGGCCACTGTGGTCCGCGGCGCTCTGGGTCGCGATGGAGGCTGCTCGCTCCCGGGTGCCCTTCGGCGGCTTCCCGTGGGGTCGCATCGCGTTCAGCCAGGCCGACGGCCCGTTCGCCTCGCTGGCCGCCTACGGCGGAGCCGCGTCGGTGTCGTTCGCCGTCGCCCTCACCGGCACGCTCCTCGCCGCCGGGCTCGCCCGGGCGGTGCTCGGGAAGGTCCGGAACCGGGGGGCAGGGCTGCGGGCCTGTGCCCCGCCCGTCGCAGCGGCGCTGCTCGTGCCCGCCGTCGGGGTCGCCCTCTGGCTGCCCCTGCCCGGGGACAGCCTGACGACAGGTGGGCGGCCGGCCACGTTCGCGGTCATCCAGGGGGACGTCCCCGCGGCAGGCCTCGGGTTCAACGAGCGGCGCCGGGCGGTGCTCGACAACCACGTGCAGCAGACGCTCGCGTTGGCCGCGCGGGTGGCCGCGGGCGCGAGTCCCCAGCCGGACCTGGTGATCTGGCCGGAGAACTCCTCCGACATCGACCCGTACCAGAACGCGGATGCCGCCGCGGCCATCGACACCGCCGCGCGGGCGATCGCCGCTCCCATCCTGGTCGGCGCCGTCCTCGACGGGCCGGGGGAGAACCTGACCAACGCGGGCATCGTGTGGGACCCGCAGAGCGGACCCGGCGCCCGGTACGCCAAGCGGCATCCGGTGCCGTTCGGGGAGTACATGCCGCTGCGGTCGTTCTTCCGGTTCTTCAGCGACCAGGTGGACCTGCTGCGCCGCGACTTCCTCGCCGGTGACCAGCCCGGTGTCCTCGACATCGGCGGTGTGCGGATCGGCGACGTCATCTGCTTCGAGGTCGCCTACGACGGGCTCGTCTCCGACGTCGTCGACGGCGGTGCGTCCGTGCTCGTGGTGCAGACCAACAACGCGACGTTCGGCTTCACGGCCGAGAGCGAGCAGCAGCTGGCCATGAGCCGGCTGCGCGCCGTCGAGCACGGCCGCACCGTCCTCGTCGCCGCGACCAGCGGGATCTCCGCCGTGGTGGCCCCCGACGGCACCGTGGTCGAGAGGTCCGAGCTGTTCACGCCGCGCGTCTTCGTCGAACCGATCGCCCAGCGCCGGGACCTCACCGTGGCCACCCGGCTCGGTGCCGTCCCGGAGTGGGTCCTGACCGGCGTCGGGATCGCGGCCGTCCTGGGGACTGTCGTCGACCGGCGCCGGGCCCTGTCCGCTGGCCCCGTCCGGCGGCCCCGTCGCCGCACCGACCCCCGTCCTCACGTGGAAGGCCGTTGATGACCCCCGACCAGCTGTCGGCGCTGTCCGACACCCTCTTCAGCGTCACGGTGGCGATCTACGCCGTCGCGGTGGTCGCGTTCGCCGCGGACCTCGCGTTCGGCCGGCGCCCGGCGCCGCGGCCCGTCGCAGTGGGGAGCGGCGCGGGCACCGCGCCGCTCCCCGGGGACGCCGTCACCGGGGACGCCGCCATCGTGGAAGGCGCTGCCGAGGCCGGGCCGCCACGCCGTCGCTGGGGACTGGTGGGCATGGTGCTGACCGCTGCCGGTGCACTCGCCCAGGCCGGTGTCCTCCTCGCCCGCAGCCTGGCGACCGGCCGGGTCCCCTGGGGGAACATGTACGAGTTCGGCACGGCCGCCGTGCTGGCCGGCGTGCTCGCCTTCCTCGTCTTCGCGGTGCGCGTGCCCGTGCTGCGGGGCCTCGGTCTGTTCGTGCTGGGCCCGGTGGTGCTGGGCCTGGTGCTCATCGGGCTCTACCTCTACGCCGAGTCCGGGCCGCTGATCGCCGCCCTGCGCTCGGACTGGCTGGCCGTGCACGTCTCGGCAGCCATCCTCTCGTTCGGCATCTTCATCGTCAGTGCCGTGGCCAGCGCGCTGTACCTCGTCGCCGTGCGGCGTGAGCGGCTCGCCGCGGGTGGGGCGGAGCGTTCCGGAGGAGCGTGGAGCCGGCTGCCGTCGGTCGAGG
This sequence comes from Geodermatophilus sp. FMUSA9-8, assembly GCF_037034165.1. Lineage (NCBI taxonomy): Bacteria > Bacillati > Actinomycetota > Actinomycetes > Geodermatophilales > Geodermatophilaceae > Geodermatophilus > Geodermatophilus sp. FMUSA9-8. Next base: position 20,261 of record NZ_JBAGKE010000008.1, read on the forward strand.
CGCTGGACCGGGTGGCGCACCGCACGGCCGTCTTCGGGTTCCCGATCTGGACCTTCGCCGTCATCGCCGGCGCGATCTGGGCGGAGAGCGCCTGGGGACGGTTCTGGGGATGGGATCCCAAGGAGACGTGGGCGTTCATCTCCTGGGCGCTCTACGCCGCCTACCTCCACGCCCGCACCACCGCGGGCTGGCGCGGCCGGCCGGCGGCCTGGATCAACCTGGTGGCGTTCGCGAGCCTGGTGTTCAACCTGCTGTTCGTGAACCTGGTCTCCACCGGTCTGCACTCCTACGGCGGGGTCTCCTGAGGGAGCCGTCTCCCCGGACGGGCGGACCGCGCCGCCACGCGCGCCGCCAGGACCGGCGGGGGCGCTGCGGCGTCCTGCCGAGGCCCCGCGTCACCGCGGCCGACCGCCCGATGCCGGGGGCGTCCCGGGTGTGACGAGGGGCGGCGCGGGCCGGTCTCGTCCGCGCCGGGGGCCGACCCCGGCTCGGTCGACGGGTCGACGCGACGCGCCCAGGTGGGGCGAGGCGTTATCCGACCGTGACAACTAAGCTGCTTCGTACTACAGTTCCCTGCGGTCCGGCCGAGCCGTGCTCCTCGATCCGAGGACCTCGGGCGGATCCCGCCGAACCGTCCGCGCCGACCGGCCGGATGGACCGGGAACCCACCGAACCCTCGGGGTGAGTCCTGCGTGCGCTGCTGCGTGCCAGGTAGGGCGACTTCCAGCCCGAACCCGTCAGCTAACCCGGTAGGCGGTCAGGAAGAACGGAGAGCCGCCGTCTTGGCGACCCTGTACGACCGCGCCCTTCGCACGTGCCCCGTCCCTCGATCCACCACCGGCTCGCGGCCGGTCCGGCCGCGGCGGCGCCCGGGTCGGCGGCTGCGCCGGTTCCTCGTCCCCGCCGGGCTCGTCGCGGCCCTCCTGGCCGGCGGAGCCGCCCCCGCGGCGGGTGCCGCGCCATCCCTGGCCGGGGAGGGGCAGCCGGTCTCCGGCGACCTCGCCGCCGAGGTCGAGCGCATCGACCGGGAGCTGGCCGCGGCCGAGGAGCAGCTGCAGCGGGCGACCGTCGAGGCCGAGGCCGCCGCGGACGCCTCCCGCGCCGCCGCGGCCGAGCTGACCGCCGCGCAGTCCGCGGCGGCGGCCGCGGCCGCCGAGCTGGAGGCCGCTCGTGCCGCCGTCGACGCGGCGCGCGACGACGTCGCCGCGCTCGGGCGGGAGGCCTTCATGGGCGCCGATCCCCTCGGCGGGGCGACCGTGCTCCTCGACGCGGCGGGTCCCGAGGAGGTGCTGCAGCGCGCAGCGACGATGGACCTCCTCGGTGAGGACCGCGCCGCACGGCTGGAGGCGTTCGAGGACGTCCGGCAGCGCCAGGAGCGGGCCGACCGCGCAGCCCGGGAGGCGGTCGCCGAGCGGGATGCCGCGGCGCGGGCGGCGGCCGCGGCCGACGCGGGTGCGCAGGCGCAGCTCGCGGCGTCCCAGCAGTCCTACGACGCGGCCGCGGCGCAGAAGGCCGTCCTCGAGCAGCGGCTGCGCGATGCGGAGACGCAGCTGCTGGCCGCCCGCGGCGCCGCCGATCCCGCGGCTGCCTGGGAGGAGCAGCAGCGCACCGACCTGGCGCTGACCCGCGCCGGTTCCGGCGCGCTGGTGGACGGCCAGGTGACCTCCTGCTACGGCAGTCGGTGGGGCACCAACCACAACGGCATCGACATCGCCGCGCCCATCGGCACGCCGATCCGCGCGCCCGAGGGGGGCGTGGTGCTGCAGGCCGGCCCGGCCAACGGGTTCGGCCTGGCCGTCTACCTCCAGCACCCCGACGGCACCATCACCGTGTACGGCCACATCAACCAGTACTTCGTGGCCGCCGGCCAGACGGTGACCGCGGGCCAGCAGATCGCCGAGGTGGGCAACAAGGGCCAGTCGACCGGCCCGCACCTGCACATCGAGACGCACACCGGCGGCCTCTACGCCAACCGCGTCGACCCGGCGCCCTGGCTGGCCGCTCGCGGTGTCGACCTCGGCTGCTGACCCACGACGCGCGGGTCCCGGCCCTGCGGAGCGGGGCCCGTGGTGACCGCAGGACGCCGGCGGCCGGCGCAGCTGCGGCCTGCCGGGTCCGCGGGCGGGCCGGTGGTCAGCAGCCGCTGATCTCGACGCCCCGGGCGCGCAGCCACGGCACCGGGTCAACGGCTCCGCTGTACATGGCACCGTTCGGGTGCACCTCGAAGTGCAGGTGCGGGCCGGTGGACTGGCCGCGGTTGCCGACCTCGGCGATCTGCTGACCGGCGACCACGCGCTCGCCGGCCTCGACGAAGTACCGGTTGATGTGGCCGTAGACGGTGATGGCGCCGTCGTCGCCGAGGATGTAGACGGCCAGCCCGAAGCCGGTCGCCGAGCCGGCGCGCCGGACCACGCCCGAGGTGGCCGCATAGATCGGTGTGCCGATGGGGGCGGCGATGTCCACGCCGTAGGTGAACGTCCCCCAGCGGGGACCGAAGCAGCTGGTGACCCGGCCCGACGTCGGCTTGACGTAGCCGGACGACCCCGCCGCGCCGCCACCGGAAGGCGGGCCTGAGCCTCCGCCGGAGGGCGATCCCGAGCTGCTGCCGCCGCGGCCGCTGGTGGCCGCGGCGCGGGCGGCCGCTGCGGCGGCGGCTGCCTCCTGTGCCGCGCGGGCGGCCGCCGCGGCGGCCGCCGCCTCCTCGGCGGCCTTCTGCTGCTGCCACTGGCGGAAGGCGTCGCGGGCGCCCTGCAGCTCCAGGAGCCGGATCTGCGCGGCCTGCAGTTGCTGCTGGTAGCCCGCCTTCTCCGCGGAGACCTGTGCGTAGGTGGTCTGCTGGGTGGCGAGCTGAGCGTCGGCGGCGGCCCGGGTGGCGGCCGCCTCGGCCTCGGCGGCGGCCATCGCGTCGCGGGCGGCGCGCGCCTCGGAGTCCGCGTTGGCCTGGCGCACGCGGGCGATCCGGAGCTCGGCGAGGACGTCGACCTGCAGGTCCCCGACGTAGTCCAGCGTCGCCGCTCGCTGGAGGAGCTCCCCGGGGCCGGCCGAGTCCAGCAGCGCGGAGGCCGTGGTGAGCGTGCTGCCGGTCATGTAGCTGCGGCGGGCGAACGTGCCCAGCCGGGAGGTCGCTGCGTCGATTGCCTCCGTCGCCGCCTGCAGCTGAGCGGCGGTCTGTGCAGCGATGTCCTGGGCCGCCTGGAGGGCCTCCTCGGCGGCGAGATAGGCGGCGCCCGCGGCCTCCGCCTGCACGGTGGCCCGCTCGAGCTCTCCCTCCGCGGTGGCCACCAGGGCGGCGATCCGGCCGACCTCGGCGGCGGCCGCGTCCTGGGCGGACCGGGCGGCTCCGATCTCGGCGTCGCTCGGGTTCGGCGGAGGCGGAGGGGCGGCCGTCGTCGGCGCCGGAGCGCCGAGCAGGAGAGCGCCGGCGAGGACACCGACCACCGTGCTCCGCCATCCCCGACGCCGTCGGCTCGCGGGCGCGGTGGGTGGGGCGGCGACCTCGCAATTACGGGGCGGCGAGGTCGCGCGGCGTGCGCCGGGACGGCTGGGCATGCGGACTCCCTGGGGAGAGGGCTGTCGTCGAGAGCGGAGGCAGCGTCGCACCGCGCCGATCAGCACCACCGGCAACACACGCCACAACTATTGCCATTCGTAGAGCCGTCTTTGTGGGGCGACTGCTCCGCTCCCTCGCGCCGAGGCCGGGTGGCCGTGCCGGGGCCGCGTCGCCGGAGGCGTGGTGTGGTCGAGGACGGTCGCGGCGGACCGGGCGCGGCCCCGTGGCCAGGTCCCGGGGATGCGCCCGCTCCAGGTGCGAGGCCCACCGGGCGCCCGGGTCAGAGCGGGAGTGGCGGGCCGCGACCGCCAGTCCCGATGGCCGTCGCCCGGCCGGCCCGTGCGATCCGCCACTGCGCACCGTAATCGATTCGTGACAACTATGCCGTTTCGTACTAGCCTCTGGTCTCGGCTCGGCCGGCCTGGTCCTCCAATCCAGGCCTCGCGCCGACCCTCCGGACCATCCCGAGTCTGCTGGTGGGAGAGGGCCGGGGACCCGTGAACGTCGAGGTGGGACATGCGCGCGTCCGCGCGTGCCCGGCCGGGTGCCTCCAGCTGGCCCGTCCGCTGCCTCGCTCGGCCCAGGAAGAACGGAGCCGCCGTCTTGGCGACCCTGCAGCACCCCCTCGGTGTCCTGCGCCGAGGCGGTCTCCGCGTCGGCGCCCCTGCGGTGACCGGCGGCACCCGCCCGGCTTGGCGCAGCGGGCGCGGACGCCCTCGCCGCGCCCTTCTCGTCCTCGCGCTGGCGGCCGCCGTCCTGGGCGCCGGCCTCCCGTCGGCGGCGGCGGCGCCCGGGGACGACGGCGGGACAGCGACAGCGCAGTCCACCTTCGACGCGCTGGCCGCCGAGGTCGAGCGCATCACCGGTCTCGTCGAGGCGGCCGAGCAAGAGCTGCAGCGGCTGACCGTGGAGGCCGAGGCCGCCGCCGATTCGGCTCGCGCCGCCCAGGACGGGCTCGCCGCGGCGCAGGCCGCGGCGGCCGCCGCGGCGGCCGACCTGGAGGTGGCCCGGTCGGCGGTCGCCCAGGCGCAGGGCGCGGTGACCGCTCTGGCCCGCGAGGCGTTCATGGGCTCGGCCGGTCTCGGGGACGCCGCGGCCCTGCTCGACTCGGCGGGCCCTGACCAATTCCTGCAGCGCGCAGCCACCATGGACCTGCTGGGCGACGACCGTGCCGCACGCCTCGCCGCGTTCGAGGCCCTGCGGGCCCAGCAGCAGGCCGCCGACCGCGCCGCCCGCGCCGCCGTGGCCACCCAGGAGCAGGCGGCGGCGGCCGCCGCGCAGGCCGATGCCGCCGCGCGGGCGCAGATGGCCGCCGCACAGCAGTCCTACGACACGGTGGCCGAGCAGCAGGCGACCCTGCGGGCCCAGTTGCGGGACGCCGAGATCCAGCTGCTCGCGGCCCAGGGGGTGCAGCAGGCCGCTGCGACCTACGACCAGCAGCAGCGCGCCGAGATCGCCCAGGAGCGCGCGGCCACCGCCGCGCTTGTGGCCGGCAGGGTGACGTCCTGCTACGGCAGCAGGAGCGGCACCCAGCACAACGGCATCGACATCGCCGCCACGCTGGGGACCCCCATCTACGTCCCGGCCGACGGCGTCGTCGTGCAGGCCGGCCCGGCCAACGGCTTCGGCCTCGCCGTCTACATCCAGCACGCCGACGGCACGATCACCCTGTACGGCCACATCAACCGGTTCTTCGTCAGCGCGGGACAGCGGGTGACCGCCGGCCAGCAGATCGCCGAGGTCGGCAACCGCGGCCAGTCCACCGGACCGCACCTGCACATCGAGACCCACACCGGCGGCCTCTACGTCAACCGCGTCGACCCGGCGCCCTGGCTCGCCGCCCGGGGCATCACGCTGGGCGGCGCCTGCGGCTGACGGGAGCTCCCGCCTGCGTGACGTCGATCGCTGCAGGAACCCTCCGGGGCTCCGTGACGACCAAGAGGGCGTGACCACCTCCTGCTCGCGCCGCATCCGCCGGAACACCTCGGTCGTGGCTCTGTCCCTAGGAGCGGTGGTGCTCGCCGCCGCGTCGGCCAGTGCGCACGTCGAGGCCAATGCGGAGGGCGCACGGGCAGGCGCCGGGCCGGTGACGGTGTCCTTCCTCGCCGAGGCGGAGTCGTCGACCGCGGGCATCGTCGGCGCTAAGGTCCAGCTGCCCGAGGGGCTGGCCCCGCAGTCGGCGACGCTGGCGGCCGCGCCGGCCGGGTGGGCACTGACGCCCACCGTCGACGGATACGAGGTTGCCGGCCCGGACATCGGCGCAGGAGTCGATCTCGAGTACAGCGTGGTGATCGCCCAGCTGCCCGCGGACGCGCCCGCCGAGCTTCCGTTCAAGACCTTGCTGCGGTACTCCGACGGCGTGGAGGACGCCTGGATCGAGGTCCCCTTCGAGGCTGACCCCGAGCCCGAGAACCCCGCTCCGATGATCACGCTCGCAGCGGCGGCGGCTCCGGTGACGCCCTCGGCTCCGGCGACCACCTCGGCTCCCGCGACGCCGTCCGCCACGCCGTCCACCACGGCCGAGTCGTCGACGGGTCAGGCGGCGGAGGCGGCCGCGGCAGAGGGCGGCGGGCCCACGCTGGGCACCGTCCTCCCCCTGGCGGCAGTCGCTGTGGCGGCCCTCGCCGCAGGCCTGTGGTTCGTCCGGCGGAGGTCCGCGCGCGCTGGTCGCTGACCCCAGGGGGCAGGGGGCTTGCTGCTCCCGAGGGGTGCGGCGGGGGTCTGCATCGTGCGGCGTCTGCATCCGAGCTGCTCGGCGCGCCCCTCATCAGCGCCATCGGCTACGGCGGGACGGCGATCCCCGGCCTCCCCTTTGATCCGGTGACCGGCGCGGTGCCCAACGAGGCGGGTCGGATCGACGGCGTCCCCGGGGCGTATGCCGTCGGCTGTGCAAGCGGGGCTCCGCCGGAGGCATCGGCCACAACCGCAGCGACGCCGCGGAACCGGTCCGTACTCTCGTTCGACGACGCGATCGCCGGACGGCTGCCGAGCCCGGCCGGCAGCGCCCGCGCCTTCCGCCGAGCCGTCCGCCGGTCCCATCCCGACGTCGTCGGAGCCGCCGGCCTGGTCCGCATCCTGCGCGCCGAACGAGCCCGCGGTCAGGCCTCCGGCCGGCCGGCGGTGAAGGTCGCCACCGTCTCCGACCTGGTCCGGGCCAGCCGCCGCCGCTGACGGTGAGCGCCAGCGTGGACGCGGGCTGACCGCCCGTCACCGTCCTATGGCGGGTAGTAGCCTGGTCCTGGTGCGGCAGGGAGTGCAGCGGACATCCCAGAACGAGGGCCACCGTGGCTGAGGACCGGCAGGTGGAGCACCCCTCCCGGGCAGGCGCCGAGCCGGGCCTGTCGCGGCGGCGGCTGCTGGGGTGGTCGGGGCTCGGCGTGGCCGGCGTCCTCGCGGCCGGAACGGTCGGGGGAGCAGTCGGCCGGGCGACAGCGGACGCGACCGCGCCGGCGACTGTGCCGGCCCCGACGTCGGCCCCGACGTCGGACCCCACGGCGGCCATCGAGTTCTCCGGCGTCCATCAGGCGGGCATCGTGACCCCGGCTCAGGACCGGTTGCACTTTGTCGCCTTCGACGTGGTCACGGACCGCCGGGATGAGCTCGTCGGGATGCTCAAGGCCTGGACGGCCGCCGCGCGCCGGCTGACCGCCGGAGAGTCGACGGGGCCGGATGACACCGGCGAGGCCGACGGCCTGCCCGCGTCCGGGCTCACCCTCACGGTCGGCTTCGGGCCGACGTTGTTCACGACGACCGACGGCCGGGACCGCTTCGGGCTGGCCGCACGCCGGCCAGGTCCCCTGGCCGACCTGCCGGCGTTCCCCGGCGATCGGATCGACCCCGCCATTAGCGGGGGCGACCTCGGCATCCAGGCGTGCGCCAACGACCCGCAGGTGCTGGTGCACGCCGTCCGCAACCTCGTCCGCCTCGGCTCCGGCGTCGTGCGGGTGCGGTGGACGCAGCAGGGCTTCGGGCGGACCTCGTCGACGAGTTCGGCGCAGGCGACGCCGCGCAACCTCCTCGGCTTCAAGGACGGCACCGCGAACCTCAAGGCGGAGAACGGGCAGGCCCTCGAGCGCTTCGTCTGGGTCGGCCAGAACGACGCCGACTGGCTGGTGGGCGGGTCCTATCTCGTCGTCCGCCGGATCCGGATGCTGCTCGAGGAGTGGGACGGCGTCCCGAGGGCGGAGCAGGAGGCCGTCATCGGACGGACCAAGGACACGGGAGCCCCGCTCGGTCAGCGCGCCGAGTTCGACCCCACGGACTTCACCGCGGTCCGGAACGGCCGGCCGGCCATCGCACGCGACTCGCACGTTTTCCTCTCACACCCGAGCAACACCGGCACGGCCATGCTGCGGCGCGGCTACAGCTTCGTGGACGGGGCGGACCGCGACGGTCGCCTGGCGGCCGGCCTGTTCTTCATCGCCTTCCAGCGGAATCCGGAGACCGGGTTCACCCAGGTGCAGCGCAACCTGGCGAGCGACGCGCTCAACCGGTTCACCGAGCACACCTCGTCGGCGGTCTTCGCCTGCCCGCCCGGGGTCGTGGACGACGAGGACTGGTGGGGACGCACGCTCTTCGATCCGGCGCCCTGAGTGCGACGGACCGCGACCTGGCAAGCGGCAGGGCGCGGACATCGGCACGGTGTTCCTGCGGCGCTCGGCTGCAGTCGATTCGCTTGGCGTGGCTGCGGGTCGGCGCCGCGCTCACCGCCACGGCGCTGGCAGGCGTCGCTGCCAGCGGTGCGCCGGTCGCGCCGTTGACCGGAACCGCCGCGGACCATGTCCCCCGGCTCGGGTTGGCGCCGGCCGGTGGCACTGCCCGGGCCGATGTCTGACCGAGCGCGGCGACCGCCGCGGTGGCAGTGTGCTCGCCCGTCCGCGGTGCGGGGAACGGTCCGCCGCATCCCGGGGCGAGCCTTCGAGGTCGCCGCGACGGGACCCGCGCCATTGCTTCCGTTCGTCGCGGCCGTTCTCGCCCAGCCGATCAGTGCGGTGGTGGACGGATGTGCTCCCCTTCCTCGGCCCGTCCGCCACACCGACGGGTCGGCTGCCGCCTTCCGTCCGGTCTGCCTGCGGACGACGACGCACGGACGAGGGGCCGTGAGGGTGCTCATGGCCCGGCACACCGGGACCACTACGACGTGCCGTAGTACTGTCTGGTCCGGTCCGACGAGCCGGATTCCTGGTCCCGAGCTCCCATCGGGTTGCGCCGGGTCGGTGCGCTGCGGCGCGTGCCGGTCCCGCGTAGCTGCAGCGCCCTCGAGTCCGCCAGGTGGCCCGGCCGATGGCAGGGAGAACGGAGCCCGTCGTTTGGCGATCCCGCACGAGAGTGCCATTCATCCATCAGGCTCGGCGGCGTCCGCGAATCGGCCGATGGCGGAAGCCAGGGGCGGCGCCTGCCTGTCACCCTTCTCGCCGGAGGCGGTCATGACGGCGGGCGTGCACCGAGCCGCGCGGTGCGGGAGTCGACGGTGACCGGGCGATCGCCTCGCGGAGGTCGGGGCGCCGGCCCGGTGGCGCGCTGTGTCGCGGTGCCGGGCGCGCTGCGGCGCAGCCGGACGTTGATCGGCGCCGTGGTGGTGGCATCGGGGATTGCCTCCTGTTCCGGTGCGCCGGGCGCGGGGTCCGCCGCCGCACCTCCCGTGGAGGCGGACCCCGGGATGCAGCACCTGCACGGACTGGAGGTGGATCCGGCCGACGGCGTCCTGTACGCGGCGACACACTCCGGCCTGTGGCGGATCCCGGAGTCCGGGGAGCCGTCGCGCGTCGCGGACGGGCATCAGGACCTCGTGGGGTTCGCGGTCACCGGGCCGGGCGCGTTCCTCGCCTCCGGACATCCAGATCTCCGGCACGATCCCGAGCTGCCCACGTGGCTGGGCCTGGTCCGCAGCACCGACGCCGGGGGCACCTGGCGGAGTGTCTCCCTGTCGGGTGAGGCCGATCTGCACGTCCTGCGCGCCGCTCACGGCCGGATCTACGGCTGGGACGCCGGCTCCGGCCGGCTGCTGGTCTCGGCCGATGAGGGGCTGTCGTGGGAGGAGCGCGGCACCGTGCCGCTGCGCGACCTCGTGGTGAGTCCGGCGGACCCCGCGGCGCTGCTGGCCACCAGCGAGCAGGAGCTGATGCGCAGCGCGGACGGCGGGCGGACGTGGGCCCCGATGCCGGGGTCCCCTTCTCTCACGGTGACCGCCTGGCCGACCACCGGCTCGTTGTACGGAGTGACCCCCGATGGCACCGTGCTGCACTCGGCTGATGCCGGGGCGACCTGGCAGCCCCGCGGCCAGGTCGCCGGCGAGGTGGAGGCGCTCAGCGTCCAGGCGGTGGACGGCACCGAGGTCGTCTACGTCGGGCTCGCAGGCGGAGGCATCCTGGTCAGCGGTGACGGGGCCTCCACCTTCGCCGTGCGGTACGCGGCGTGACCGGGATCCGAACGGCCGCCGTGGCTGCCGCGGTGGCCGCCCTTATCGGCCTGGGCGCGTGCGCGACCGGAGCGGAGCCCGGGCCGGCCGCCGACGTGGTCGGCGCCGGAGACGACGACGGGTTCGCCGGCACGCTGCTGGCCGATCCGCCGGTGCCCCGCCCGGCGCTCGTGCTGCCGGCGACCGACGGGCGCGCCTACGACCTCACCGCGGACAGCGACGGCGTCACGGCACTGTTCTTCGGCTACACCCGCTGCCCGGACATCTGCCCGACGACGATGGCGGACGTGGCCGCTGCCCGACGAGAGCTACCCCGGTCCGCGCAGGACCGGGTGACCGTCGTCTTCGTCACCGAGGACCCGGCCAACGACACGCCTCCTGTCCTGCGTGCGTGGCTGGATCGCTTCGACGAGGACTTCGTCGGACTGGTCGGCGGTGACGCACGGACCCGTGACGTCCTCACCGACCTCCACCTAACCGCGACCGAGGGGCACGTCGACCCGCCGACATCGGCGCCGCACGGGGACGGCGGATTCGAGCACAGCGGCGTGGTGTACATCTTCGGGCCGGACGACGAGCGGACCGTGGTGCACACCGGCGGCACCACTGTCGCCCAGTACGCCTCGGATCTCCGGGAACTCCTCGGCCCGGCGTGAGGGGGGGGCTCAGGGCGCTGCGCGGCCCACCCTGCTGCGCCACCACCGGGCCGCGACGGCCGCCGTTGCGACTCCGACGACGAGCGCGACGACGGTCGCCGAGGCGCGGGCCACGGCGACGCGTCGCCCTGGCCACGGGCCGCCTGGCACAGCGCTGCGGGCCCGCGCCAGGCGCGTTTCCCGGCGCGAGTCACCGCATGCTCCCTCCGGCCGACCGCATACCCCGTCCGACGTGTTGGGGCCTGCGTGGCTCCGCCCCGCGCGCGGCGCGTCATCGTCCGACTATGCGCCGTAGTAGCCACCTGGTGTCCTCAGGTGACCACGCAACCCATCACGGTGAGGAAGAGCCACCCGGTGGTGGCCGGCAGGGCGAGGGCGGCGATGGCGACCCCGAGGCACCCGGCCAGACGCACGATCCGACGGCGGCGCGGATCGCTGATCGTCAGGCGCCGCAACCGGTCCTCGGTCAGCCGGCCGGCCATGCCCAGCCCCCCTAGGGGACGGGGCTGTCCGGTGAGTCGGCTCAGGGCCTCACGCACGGCCGCCGGGCCGCAGCGGCGGGCGGCCTCCGCGTCGGCGGCCAGCTCCACCAGGTCCTTGACCGCGGCGGGGGCCGAGCGCAGCAGGGGGCAGACGGGCAGTGTCGTGGCGAGCACCTCGACGAGGGCCAGCAGCATGTGGTGACGCCCGCGCAGGTGCGCCCGCTCGTGCTCGATGGTCGCCGCGACGGCGGCCGGCGGCAGGACGTCCCGCAGGGTGTCGCTCACCAGGATGAGGCCGGGCCGGCCGCCGATGGAGACGGCCAGCGGCCGGTCGTCGCGGACCCAGAGCGGCTCGTCCCCCGCAGACTCGCCCGCCAGGAGGCGCAACTGCCGCAGATGGGGCGCCCGGATGCGACGGACGCGCCGGCGGTCGCGGAGCACCCAGCCGAGGCGCAGGGCGATCGCCGTCGTCGTCAGCAGGCTGACGGCGGCGACCGCCTCCCGCCATCCGGGCACCGATCCGGCCGAGAGCGCCGTCCAGCACCCACCGGCCAGCCGGAGCAGGCCCGTGGACGGGTGCTCATCGGCCGGCAGGGCCTGCAGGGCTGTCATGGTGACCGCCGAGACCACTAGCCCCACCACGGAGAGCACCCAGCCGGTCAGCAGGACCGTCGGGTCCACACGACGGTCGGCCAGCCACATCAGGGCGCGATGGCCGAGACAGCCGACGACGATGCTCCCCGCCAGCAGGGTGAGGACTCCGGTCACCGCTGCCCTTGGCGGCGTGACAACGCGTCGCGCAGGACTGAGGTCTCCTCGTCCGAGGCGGTCTCGGCGAAGTGCAGGAGGACCGCCCGCGGGTCGTCCGAGGCGTCGAGGACCTCCCGCAGGGAGGCGGCCGCCGCCTCCTGTCGGCTCGCCATCGGCCGGTAGCGGTAGGCGCGGCCGACGACCTCACGCTCGACCATGGCCTTGCCGTGCAGATGGCTCAGCACGGTCATGACGGTGGTGTAGGCCAGGTTGCGCTGGCCCGGCAGTCGCTCGAGCACCTCACGGACCGTGAGCGGCCCCTCGGTCGACCACAGCACGTCCATCACGGCCGACTCGAGTGTCCCCAGGCGTGGCATGGCGGCCCCCTCCGTGTCCGACAGTCCGCGAGTGTGCCGCACCTGCAGGCGGTGGCCGGCGGATCCGCCGGAACCGGCGCGCGGCAGTCTACGTCAACCCTGAAGGGCTGGACCGCGTCGCGCCGACGGTATGTGCCCGGTGGCGGCGGAGTCGGGAGCGAGCGGTGGCGTAGGCGAAGGGGTGCCCCCGGACTCCCTGGCGCACAGCCGATCGGACGAGGTGGCTGACGTAGCGTGACGGGGTGACCGAGGGAGCCGGACACGCTCATCCTGTCGATCCTCAACGCGTCCACCGCGCCCGCTCGCGCCTGCCCGGGCGGGAGGACGCGGCACGGCTGACGAGCGTGCTGAGTCTGCTCGCCGACCCGACGCGGGCGCGCGTCCTGTACGCCCTCGACGTCGTCGAGGAGCTGTGCGTCGGGGATCTGGCCTTGGCCTTGGAGGCCAGCGAGGACGCCGTGAGCTACGCCCTCCGACTGCTCCGGACGGCCGGCTTCGTCACTGCGCGCCGGGAAGGGCGGATCGTCTTCTACCGGCTGGCCGACGGCTTCCCCCAGCCCCTTCGTGAGCACTGCCTGCGCCAGTTGGTCGACCTCTCGCGCCGCAGCCCCGAGGGGAGTTGACCCGCGCCGGTGACAAGGCGGCGGATCCGGTCGTACTACGGATCGTAGTACGGTGGTGCCCGCGGAGGGAGGTGACCGTGCGGCGTCTGCTGTGGGTTTTGCTCGTGTTGGGCGGCGTCTTCCTCATGCACGGGGTCGCCTTCCTGATCGGGCAGCAGCATCCCCCGGGCGGCGCCCCGGCCGCGCATGCCGCCCCGGGTGAGGCGAGGCCCGTGACGGCGCTCGATCCGGTGACGATCCCGTCGATGGCGGGCGCACCGGGCACCGTCGTCGATGATGCGCTGCCCGGACCGGGGGAGGCCCCGGACCACGACGCCGCCGGTCACCTGTGGTCCCTCTGTCTCGCCGTCCTCGCCACCGTGCTCGTGTGCGTGGTCCTCGGTCGCGACCCGGCCCCGACCGCCTCCCGCGACGGGCCACAACGGCCGCGCGGGCGCCTGGGTGGGCCGGCCCTCCGGCGACCTCCTGACCTCTCCGTCCTCTGCCTGTTGCGGATCTAGGCCGAACGTCCGGCCGGCCCGAGCCGGCCCGCGTTCCCGCACGCCCGGACCCCCGTACAGACAGATCGACTGGAGACCTGCCATGACCCGCACCACCGCGCGCCTGACCCGCCTCGCCGGCGGGCTGATCGCCGGCGCCGTCGTCCTCACGGGCTGCTCGACCGGCAGCGACACACCCGACGCCGGCGCCAGCAGCTCGGCTGAGCAGTCGGCCGAGTTCAACGACGCCGACGTCACCTTCGCCCAGCAGATGATCGTCCACCACGAGGGCGCGATCGAGATGGCGCAGCTCGCCGACGGCCGCGCTCAGGACCCGCGGGTCCTGGACCTCGCGTCCCGCATCGAGGCCGCCCAGCAGCCGGAGATCGAGACCCTGACCGGCTGGCTGGAGGACTGGGGCCAGCCGACGGAGGCCGAGGACTCGATGGGCGGCATGGGCCACGGGTCCATGGACACGGGCGGCATGGAGATGTCCGAGGAGGACATGTCCGCCCTCGAGGCCGCGTCCGGCGCCGAGTTCGACCGCATGTGGCTGGAGATGATGACCGAGCACCACAACGGTGCGGTGGACATGGCGCAGACCGAGCTCTCCGACGGGCAGAACGCCGATGCCCAGGACCTCGCCCAGCAGATCATCGACTCGCAGAGCGCCGAGATCGACGAGATGGAGGAGATCCTCGCCGAGATCGGCGGCTGAGCCGACGGGTGGCGCCGCGGCCCGCCGCGGCGCCACCCGCCCCACGCCGCGCCGGCGCGGGGACCGCATCCGATCCCTTTCCTCGGCTCCCGGAGGCCCTCATGCACACCCCCGTCCGGCACCGGGCGTCCTCCTCCCGCCTCCACCGCGCCGCCGGGACCACGGTGGTGGTCCTGCTCACCGCCGGCATCGCCGGGTGTTCCGCCGGCGACGGCGACGCCGCCGACGACGATTTCCGGTTCGACGGCGCCACCGCGGCAGGTCAGGTGATCAGCACGCCGGCGCGGGAGTCCGCGCCGGCCTTCGGCGGGGAGCTGCTGGACGGCACCGCCTTCGACTCCGCGGAGCTGGCCGGCGATGTCGCCGTCCTCAACTTCTGGGGGTCGTGGTGCACGCCGTGCCGGGTGGAGACCCCCGACTTCCAGGCGGTGTACTCCGAGCTCCGGGGCGAGGGCGTGCAGTTCCTGGGCGTCGACGTCAAGGACCAGCGGCAGCTCGGCCAGGCCTTCGTCGACTCCGTCGGCGTCGAGTACCCCTCGCTGTTCGACCCCAGCGGTGAGGTCGCCCTGGCCTTCCGCGGCTTTCCGGCCAACGTCGTCCCGTCGACCATCGTGCTCGACCGGGAGGGCAGGGTCGCGGCGGTCTACACCGGAGCAGTCGCCCGCGAGGACCTGCTGGCCGCGGTGACCACCCTGCTGCAGGAGCCCGAGGCGTGAGCGGCCTGGGGGAGACCTTCGCCGGCATCGTCACCGACGGGTCGCTGCTGCTGGCGGTCGCCGTGGCCGCCCTCGTGGGACTGATCAGCTTCGCCTCGCCGTGCTGCCTGCCGCTGGTGCCCGGCTACCTGGGCTACATCGCCGGCCTGGCCGGCTCGGAGACCGATCGGGCCGCCGAGGGGCGACCGGGCGGCGGCGACGCCACGGCTCCGGCCTCCTCGCCGGGTGGGGCCCCGGCCGGTGGCCGCACGGCGGGGGTCGCGGTGCAGAGACCCCCGGTGGCGGCCGGCGCGGCGCGACGCCGCGTGCTGCTCGGCGCGCTGCTGTTCATCGCCGGGTTCAGTGCCGTGTTCGTGTCCTTCGGCGCCCTCTTCGGTGGCCTGGGACGGCTGCTGCTGGAGTGGGCGCCGGTGCTGACCCGCGTCGCCGGTGTGGTGACCATCGCCATGGGCCTGGCCTTCCTCGGCCTGCTGCCCTGGCTGCAGCGGACCCGCCGGCTGTCGCACCGGCCCACCGGCGGCCTGGCCGGGGCGCCGGTGCTCGGGATCGTCTTCGGTCTGGGCTGGACCCCTTGCCTGGGGCCCACGCTGGCCGCGGTCACCTCGCTGGCCTACACCGAGGCGTCGGCGCTGCGCGGTGCCGTCCTCGGGCTGGCCTACTGTCTGGGGCTGGGCATCCCGTTCCTGGCGGTGGCGCTCGGTGCCCGCCGGGCCCTGGCCATGTCGGGCTGGGCCCGCCGACGCGCTCGTGCGGTGACCGTCACCGGTGGCGTCCTGCTGGTCGTGCTGGGGCTGCTCCTGGTCACCGGGCTGTGGGACGGGCTGATGTTCTGGCTGCGGGCCTGGCTCGCCGCGAAGGGCTGGGGGAGTTCGGTCCTGTGATGACCCAGACAGCCGCCGGCCGGACGGCGGGGTGGCACGGCCGTCTCCGGCAGGTGAGCGTCGGCGCAGTCGCCGCGGTCCTCCTGGCCGCCTGTGGCACCTCCGGGGCGCAGACCGCCGCGGAGGCCACGGACGTGCCGGCGGGGACGCTGCCGCTGGCGCATGTGCACGGGGTCGACGTCGACCCGGCGGACGGCAGTCTCCTGCTCGCCACCCACGACGGGCTCTTCCGGGTCGGCGAGGACGGCACCAGCTCCCGCGTGGGTCCGGTGATCGACCTGATGGGGTTCACCGTCGCCGGGCCGGGCCGCTTCCTGGCCTCCGGACACCCGGGGCCCGGCGTGGATCTGCCGCAGCCGGTCGGGCTGATCGAGTCCACTGACGGCGGGCGCAGCTGGCAGCCGCTGTCCCGCCAGGGGGAGTCGGACTTCCACGCACTGACCTCCAGCGCGACCGGCGTGATCGGCTATGACGGTTCCCTGCTGCGCAGCCCGGACGGCCGCGCGTGGGAGGAGACCTACCTCCGCCTGCCGCCGGCGTCGCTGGCCACCTCGCCCGACGGTGGTGTCGTCCTCGCCACGACGGTGGAGGGGCTGATGCAGTCGGCCGACGGGGGCGCCTCCTGGTCGCTGGTCGAGGGTGCCCCGCTGCTGCAGGTGGTGGACTGGGGCAGCGACGCGACGACGGTCGCCGGCGTGGACCCCGCTGGCACGGTTTGGACCAGCACCGACGCGGGCCGTACCTGGACGGAGGGGCCCGAGCTGGGCGCGCCACCACAAGCCGTCAGTGCCAACGGTTCCGGTGCTGAGGCGCGCATCGCCGTGGCCACGACTGCCGCGCTCCTGCAGTCACGCAACGGCGGCCGAGACTTCGCCGTGGTGCTCGACAGCTGACACCTGCCGTGGCTGCGGAGGCGCTGCGCCGGGGGTGACTGGCCGGATCTCGGGGTCGTTCCGACCAGGCACCCGTCCTCGCGCGGTGGCCGCGGTCGACGGCGCTCTCACCGCGCACGTGGCGCGGTCAGTCGCGGCCGGTCAGCCAGGTGCGGAAGTCCACCACCTGCATCTCCTGCGTCATGGCACCCGAGGAGGCGGCCACGCGCAGCTCGGGGTGCACGGCACGCGACTGGGGCTCGAGGAACTCGAGGATGCCGGTCTGGTGATGCGGAATGATCATCGTGACGAACGCCTCGTCGAACTCGTCGCCCGCGGGGACCTGGCGCAGTTCGTCGAGCATCTGCTGCGTTTCCTCCTCCAGGACGGCCATCTCCTGGCGCGCCTCCTCGGGAGCCTGGGCCGTGGCCTCCTCGGGCGTCAGCCCGTACCACTCCTCCAGCCAGCGGGTGAATCGCTCGATCTGGTGCTGCTGGTTGGCGATGATGTTCTCCGCGTGGGTGCGGATGTCCGGGCTGGTGCCGCGTTCGAGCTCGAGTTCGGCCATCTCGATGGCGGCCCGGTGGTGCGGGATGATCTCGGCTAGGGAGGTGGTCTCCAGCTGCTCGCCGTGGAGCTTGGCGAGGGTCTCCCCGAAGAGGTATCCGGTGGGCGACGTGGGGCGCGGCTGCTGGTCCTCCGACGACGGCGCCGCCGCGGGTGCGTGGGCGCGGCGCGGAACCCGGTGCTGCGGCGGGGGGCCCGACGCCGACGAGGGTGACCGCAGCCGCTGCGGCGATCGCGGTGCGGGTGACGGTGTGACGCTTCAAGGCGACTCCAGGAGCGGGATCGGCGGAGGTGTCCCCCCATCGGGTGGCGGCCGTCGGCTACCTGCCAGCCGTACCGGTATGCGGCCTGCTTAGTACTAAGTCTGATAGGAACGACCGCCGGAGCCGGCGCAGGACTCGGCCGCCCCGAGCGTCCGAAGCACAGCCCGCTGATACCGCGGGACTGGGCTACCCCCGCGTTGAGTGTCGACCGTGTACGGAAGGACGTCGGTGCAGGGAGTCGCAGCCTGGATGGTCTCTGGCCTCGGGGTCATCGTCATCGCAGCCGTGCTCCGCGACCTCTTCCACACCTTGTTCCACCCCGGGGGGCAGGGCGCGCTGAGCCGGCGCGTCCTCGTCTTCATGTG
Organism: Geodermatophilus sp. FMUSA9-8; assembly: GCF_037034165.1. Lineage (NCBI taxonomy): Bacteria > Bacillati > Actinomycetota > Actinomycetes > Geodermatophilales > Geodermatophilaceae > Geodermatophilus > Geodermatophilus sp. FMUSA9-8. The sequence continues at coordinate 37,978 of NZ_JBAGKE010000008.1, forward strand.
GCGGTCGGCGCGCAGGGTGGGAGGGCCCAGGCGGCTGGGAGAACTCGCGGGGCCGCTCGGCTTGGTCGGTGTCATCGGCGTCTGGGGGCTGCTGGTGGTCGTCGGCGGCGCGCTGGTCTACTGGCCACACATCTCGGAGGACTTCTCCTACGGTGCCGGGCTCGATCCCGACGGGCGGTCGGACGTCCTCGACGCTGTCTACGTGTCTCTGGTCACCACGTCCACGCTGGGCTTCGGCGACGTCGTGCCGACCGCAGGCTGGCTGCGCGTCGTCACACCGCTGCAGGCCCTCATCGGGTTCGCGCTCCTGACGGTGGCGGTCTCCTGGGTGTTGCAGGTCTATCCGGCCCTCAGCCGTCGGCGGCTGCTGGCGAGCCGCCTGACGTCACTGCAGCGGGCGGCGATGCACGAGGCCATCCGGCAGGCCGATTCATCCCTGCCCGCGGCCGTCCTCGAGGACCTCGCGCGCCAGGTGGCCGGGGTGTCGGTCGATCTCAGCCAGTACGCGGAGACCCATTACTTCCGCGACCGGGAGACCAGATTCGCGTTAGCGGCCTGCCTGCCCTATGCCGAGGACCTGGCGGCGATCGGCCGGGTGTCGTCGCGGGCGGACCTGCGTCTGGCGGCCACCGACCTCGTGCACGCGCTCGCCGACCTCGCCGAGTCACTTCGCCCGCACGTCTCCACGACGGAGCGGACGCCGACTGCGGTGTTCCGGGCCTACGCCGAGGACCACGGCGAGACGGATGTCCTCCGGTCACCTTCCGCCGCGGCGCCCTCCGATGGCGACCTGCGGTAGCCGGCGCGGGGCCAGTACGGGGGAGGGGGCGACGCCGTCCCGGTAGCTGCGCGGCTGTTCCGTCGTCCCCCGCCGGCGATGAGCCGGACCGTCGCGCGGTCGCTGTCGCCGTCGACCCCGTGACGCAGGGTCCGGTAGGCAGGGTCCGTTACGCAGGGTCGTGTCGGGCGGAGGGGCGCGCGGACCGGCCCCGGCCCCGCAGGGTGGTGTTGCGTTGCCGGCGTGCGGGCACCATGCACGGCCGGGCGCTCGACGTGTGAGGCGACTCGACTGCCCATCAAGCGCCCGGCCCGATGTCTCACCCCAAGGAGGCGATCAGGTCGCGGCAGGCCGCCTCGCATCGCCGGCAGGACTCGGCGCACACGGCACAGTGCTGGTGCATCTCGGCGTGGGCGGCGCACTCGTCCCCACAGGCCTTGCAGGCAGCGGCGCAGGCCTCGAGCACTGCGCGGGTGAGGTTCGCGTCGTAGCCGGTGTGCCGGGAGAGCGCGCGCCCGGTCGTGTCGCAGACGTCGGCGCAGTCTAGGTTCGTCCGGATGCACGTGGTGAGCTCGGCGACCATGTCCTCGCTGAGGCAGGCGTCAGCGCAGGCCGTGCACGCCTGGGCGCACTCGAAGCAGGCCTCGATGCACTCCTGCAGCTTCTGGCGGTCCACTCCGCCGAGGTCCTTCGGGTAGGTCTCCAGCATCTGTCCGGCGACACTCATCGGTGCTCCTCTCGATACCGACGTGATGGCGGTGTGGCCACTCGGGGCCGTCGGTGGACCGGCCGTACCCGTGCACCCGTACGGATAGACGGCATCACCGCCTGGGAAGGAGCTGCGACAGTGCGTGCTCCTGTTGTGCATGCGGAGGGGCGTGCTGGCCGTCGCGGCCGGCGGACGCCGGTCCGGTGGTGCCTGCGACCGCCGCCGAAGCACCGCGTCGGCCACCGAGAACCCCGCCGCGGCGGGCGGCTCGCTTGGCAGGAGGTGACTCTTCCAGCGACTCGGCGGCCGACGGCTCGCCGACCTGCGCGGTGGTCGCTCCGCACGTCGGCCTGATCGTGCCGCGGCACTCGATGCTGCCCGCTTCATGGACTTCGTGTGCTGTCTTCTCGGGTTGGTCTCCAACGGCAACGGATGCTGGGTGGCCGTGCCGGAGGTACCCGCGTCCTGTATGCCCACGGACTCCGATCGTCGACGACTAGGTGTTCCGAGGTGCCGACCCGGGAAGAGGGGGAGCGGAGCGCAGGTCGACCATCGCCGGCGAGGGTGTCGGCTGGCGGGTGTCGGGCCGCGGCGGCCAGTTCCTTGACCGGGTGGCACGAGCAGGCGACACCCTCGCTGCTCACCCGTTCGACTTCCGCCCCGGCACGCGGGCCAGGCGTGTCGGTGCAAGTCCATGGGCGGTTGTCACGGCGCGTCGATCAGCGGGACGTCGCGGGTCCGGTGGGGTGCTGGGCCTGCCGCCCAGGACGGTTGACGGCGGGCGCGTCACTTGCCGGACTGCGTTCCCGCACCGGGTTGCTGCGGGATCCATCGCTGTTCGACCCGTCCGAAGCGCCACACCGCAGCCGCCGCCGCCCAGGTCGCGAGGAACAGGCCGACCAGTGCGAAACCGACGTGGTCGACATCCAGGTCCGCGATCCACAGCAGGGGGCCGCTCCGCACGTGCAGCCGCTCGACGAGGAGCCCGACGAGCAGAATGCTGCCGATGCCGAGCGCGACCGTGACGGACAAGACGGTGACGGTCAGGTTGTAGAACACCTTGCGGACGGGCTTGAGGAAGGCCCATCCGTAGGCGCGCGACATGAACACGCCGTCCGCGGTGTCGAACAAGGTCATCCCGGCGGCGAAGAGGACCGGCAGGACCAGGATCGCGTACCAGGGGAGCACGAAGGCGGCCGAGCCCGCCGCGAGCACCAGCAGAGCGACCTGTGTCGCGGTGTCGAAGCCCAGCCCCATGAGCAGTCCGACCGGGTACAGGTGCCACGGCCTGCTCACGCGCCTGGTCACCCGCCCGAGCACGCGGGCGAGGAGCCCCCGGTTGTTCAGCTGTCGCTCGAGCTCGGCCTCGTCGTAGGCGCCGGCCCGCAGTCGGCGGAAGACCCGGGCGATACCGACGACGGACACGAGGTTGAGCAACCCGATCAACAGCAGAAAGGTCCCCGCGACCAGCGTGCCCACCAGCCCCAGCAGCTCTCCCGTCGTGGACCCCTCGTCCTGGACGACGCCGGCCACGGAGCGGATCCCGACCGCCAGCAACGCGCTCGCGGCGAAGACCACCGACGAATGGCCCAGGGAGAACCAGAAGCCCGTGCTGACCGACGGACGTCCCTCGCCGACGAGCTTGCGGGTGGTGTTGTCGATCGAGGCAATGTGGTCCGCGTCGAAGGCGTGGCGGACGCCCAGCAGGTAGGCCGTCAAGCCGACCCCGACGCCCAGCACGCCGGTGTCGCCGAGCTGGTAGCCCTGCGGGGCGACGACGAGGACCAGCACGCCCCAGCCGACGACGTGCAGCAGGAGCACCACCGCGGTCATCGCGCCGACCGAGCGCCACTCCTCCGCCGTGAACGCCGACCGGAGGCGCCGGGTCCCGGACCGGGCCGGCGCGAGCGGGGTGTCGGACCGCATGGGACCTCGCAACAGTGATCGGGACGAACAGGGGCGTCGCCGCAGCTCCTCCGCAGGATGCCACGGCTTGTTGCAACCTATTCGCAGCAACCGCCCCGCAGGTCTCGGGGCCGCCCGCTGGCCGGAGGACCGGTCCTCGCCCGCGGTCGGACACGCGCAGGCCGGCCGCGGCCCGGTGGTCGCCTCGCCGTCCCCATCCCCGCCCCGACTGTGGCGGACGGCATCGGAGGCCGGCGACCCGTCCGTTGCAAAGTACCGTACCCGGGTATACCTTCCGTGGTGGGGCAGGCGGCGGCCGGGGACCGGACCAGGACGGGTCGCCACCAGGAGGAGGACTCGATGGACACCGCCGAACACGCCGGGCCGCACGGCTACATCCACCGCAAGGACGACTACCTCAAGCGGCTGCGCCGCATCGAGGGTCAGGCCCGGGGACTGCAGCGGATGGTCGAGGACGAGAAGTACTGCATCGACATCCTGACCCAGGTCTCGGCCATGACGAAGGCGCTGCAGTCGGTTGCGCTGGGGCTGCTCGAGGAGCACATGAGCCACTGCGTCGTGCAGGCCGCCGCCGCCGGCGGGCCCGAGGCCGACGAGAAGGTGCGCGAGGCCTCCGAGGCCATCGCCCGGCTCGTCCGCTCCTGAGCACCCGGGCCGCACCCGCGGCCCGGGCGGCCCGCCCCAGACCGGCACCACCGGACATCCACAACCAGATCCGAGAGGACCCACACCGACATGAGCACCGCCACCTACACCGTCGTCGGCATGACCTGCGGGCACTGCGTCGCCTCCGTCACCGAGGAGGTCGGCCAGGTCGCCGGCGTCGAGGACGTCCAGGTCGACCTGGCCAGCGGCAGCCTGACCGTGCGCAGCAGCGCCGACCAGGTCGACGCCGGCGCCGTCAAGACGGCCGTCGAGGAGGCCGGCTACGAGCTGGCCCAGCCCGTCACCCTCCCGATGGCGCAGGAGGGCACGTCCGGCGGCTGCGGCTGCGGCTGCAGCTGACCGACCGCCCGGGCACGGCCCGGCCACCCGGCCGACAGGAGGACCCGAGATGAACACCCCGACCAAGGTCGGCGCCTACCTGGCCGGCCTCGCCGTCGTGTTCGCCGCTGCGCTGGGCCTCGGCAACGCCGTCGGGCCGCTCGAGCCCGCGGGCGAGCAGGACCGGCCGGTGCAGACCGACACCGGCCACGGCGGCATGGACACCGACGAGCACACCGGCGGCTGACGCCACCGATCCCGGGGGTGCGCACCCCTGACCGCGGTGCGCACCCCCGGACCGCAACCCCCGCAGCACCGATGGCCCCTCGAGGAGGACCAGTGAGCTCCGCGACCAACCGGACGACGTCCCCGGCCCCGACCCCCGGCGACCAGGTCGAACTCACGATCGGCGGCATGACCTGCGCGTCCTGCGCCATGCGCATCGAGAAGCGCCTCAACAAGCTCGACGGTGTCACCGCCTCGGTCAACTACGCCACCGAGAAGGCCAAGGTGACCTACGCGCCGACCGTGAGCCCCGACGACCTGGTCGCGGCGGTGGAGAAGGCCGGCTACACCGCACGCCTGCCCGAGCCGCCGCGCCCCGAGCGGACCGACGAGGCGGGCGAGGACGAGCGCGACCCCGTGCGCCTGCTGCGGCAGCGTCTGCTCGTGTCGGCGGCGCTGACCGTGCCGGTCATCGCGATGGCTATGGTGCCCGCGCTGCAGTTCACCTACTGGCAGTGGCTGTCGCTGACCCTCGCCGCACCGGTGGTCGTCTGGGGAGCCGCGCCGTTCCACCGCGCCGCCTGGACCAACCTCCGCCACGGCACCTCCACCATGGACACCCTGGTGTCGATGGGCACGCTGGCGGCCTTCGGCTGGTCGCTGTACGCGCTGTTCCTCGGCACGGCCGGCGTGCCGGGGATGGTCCACCCCTTCGAGCTGACCATCGGCGCGACCGACGGCGCCGCGAACATCTACCTGGAGGTCGCGGCCGGCGTCACCACCGCGATCCTGGCCGGTCGCTACTTCGAGGCGCGCTCCAAGCGCCGCGCCGGCGCCGCCCTCCGGGCGCTGCTCGAGCTCGGCGCCAAGGAGGTCTCGGTCCTGCGTGACGGCCGGGAGGAGCGCATCAGCGTCGACCGGCTCACCGTCGGCGACCACTTCGTCGTCCGGCCGGGGGAGAAGATCGCCACCGACGGAGTGATCACCGAGGGCTCCTCGGCCGTGGACGCCTCGATGCTCACCGGGGAGTCCGTCCCCGTCGAGGTCGGTCCGGGGGACAGCGTCGTCGGCGCGACCGTCAACGCCGGAGGTCGCCTCGTCGTCCGGGCCACCCGGATCGGCGCGGACACCCAGCTGGCGCAGATGGCCCGCCTGGTCGAGGACGCCCAGAACGGCAAGGCCGAGGTGCAGCGCCTGGCCGACCGGGTGTCGGCGGTCTTCGTCCCGATCGTCATCGCCCTGGCCGTCGCGACCCTCGGCTTCTGGATCGGCACCGGCGGCGGCATCGCCGCCGCCGTCACCGCCACGGTCGCCGTGCTCATCATCGCCTGCCCGTGCGCCCTGGGGCTGGCCACGCCCACCGCCCTCATGGTCGGCACCGGGCGGGGCGCCCAGCTCGGCATCCTCATCAAGGGCCCCGAGGTGCTGGAGTCCACGCGCAAGGTCGACACCGTCGTCCTGGACAAGACCGGGACGGTCACCACGGGCCGCATGACGCTGCTCGAGGTCGTCCCGGCTCCGGGCGAGGACGCCGGGGAGGTGCTGCGGCTGGCCGGCGCGCTGGAGGACGCCTCGGAGCACCCGATCGCCCAGGCGATCGCCCGCGGAGCGGCCGAGCGCCTCGGGTCGCTCCCGCCGGTGGAGGGGTTCACCAACCTCGAGGGGCTCGGCGTGCAGGGCGTCGTCGACGGGCACGCGGTGCTCGTGGGACGCGCCCGGCTGCTCGCCGAGTGGTCCCAGACCCTGCCGGCCGCCCTCGAGCAGGCCAAGGCCGCGGCCGAGGCCGACGGGAGGACGGCGGTCGCCGTCGGCTGGGACGGCGCCGCCCGCGGCGTGCTCGTCGTGGCCGACGCGGTCAAGGACACCTCGGCCGAGGCCATCGGCCAGCTGCGCGACCTCGGACTCACCCCGGTGCTGCTGACCGGTGACAACGAGACGGTCGCCCGCTCGGTCGCGGCCCAGGTCGGCATCGACGAGGTGATCGCCGAGGTCCTGCCGCAGGAGAAGGTCGCGGTCGTGAAGCGGCTGCAGGACCAGGGCAAGGTCGTCGCCATGGTCGGTGACGGGGTCAACGACGCCGCGGCCCTGGCCCAGGCGGACCTCGGGCTGGCGATGGGGACCGGCACCGACGTCGCGATCGAGGCCAGCGACCTCACCCTCGTGTGGGGCGACCTGCGGGCCGCCGCCGACGCCATCCGGCTGTCCCGCAAGACGCTGGGCACCATCAAGGGCAACCTGTTCTGGGCCTTCGCCTACAACGTCGCCGCCCTGCCGCTGGCGGCGTCCGGCCTGCTCAATCCGCTGCTGGCAGGGGCGGCGATGGCCTTCTCGTCGGTGTTCGTCGTGTCCAACAGCCTGCGGCTGCGCCGCTTCAGGCCGCTGGCGTCGACACAGGCGGACGGGGGCTCCGGCGCCGCACGCCGCGCCGTCGTCGACGGCCCGAGCGCGGCCGCGCGGATCGGCTGACGGTCGCGCCGCCGGCAGGTCCGCCCGCCGGCGGCGCGGCGGGGTCTCCGTACCGGACCGGTGCGCGGGGAGGCGGGTGTCGATGGCAATCGGGCACCCGCGATCAGCAGGCACAACTCAGGGACCGGACCTAGAGTCGGCTCATCCGCACGATCATGCGGATGTCCTCGTGGGAGAGCGTGGCCAGCAGCGGGCCACGGGTCGTGACGTTCTCGCCGGAGGTGAGGTCGACCGTGAACGCCGTCCTGGCCCTGCTGGGCCTAGCCGCAGTCCTTGTCGTCGTGGCCTACAACGTCTCCGTTGTGTTCGCCCCCGTCCGGGAGCCTGCCGCGGTGCTGCCCTACGAGTCCGGGCTCCTTCCACAGCAGCACGCCTTCTCCCGCTACCACGTCCGCTGGTACGCCGTGACCATCCTCTTCCTCGCGTTCGACATGGAGATGATCTTCATGTACCCGTGGGCGGTCGTCGTCGCCGACATGGGCACGACCGCAGTGGTGGAGATGTTCGGCTTCCTCCTCGTCCTGCTCGTCGGCGCGACATACGTGTGGCGCGAAGGTGCACTGCGATGGAGCTGATCGGCCGGATCCGAGCCTGGGCGTATGCCCGGCCCCACGTGCTGCTCGTGGACTCCCCCGGAACGGACTCCCTGCGCTGGTCGATCGAGGGCGAACTGGACCGCCGGAGGTGGCCGCTCGTCCTCACTCCGGCAGACGCCGACGTCCTGCTCGTGCTGGGCGCCCCGGGTGCGCAGCTGGAGGCGGCCATCGGGGTGCTGTGGAGTCAGGTCCCGGCACCTCGCATCCGGCTCGGGATCCGGCAGGAGCACGAGATCGTGCCCACGCTCGACGCAGGAGCCGCATCGCTCGTCGGGTCGGCAGCCACCCGGTCCGACGACGGTCGTCCCTCGCCGGCCTCGCTGCTCGCCGGCGACAAGGCTCCTCACGCCGGTCACGAGGGCATGGACCACGGCGGTGGTCACGAGGGCATGGACCACGGCGGTGGTCACGAGGGCATGGACCACGGCGGTGGTCACGAGGGCATGGACCACGGCGGTGGTCACGAGGGCATCGACCACGGCGGTGGTCACGAGGGCATGGACCACGGCGGTGGTCACGAGGGCATGGACCACGGCGGTGGTCACGAGGGCATGGACCACGGCGGTCTCCACATGCACCACGGGGGTGAGGTCGCAGGACTGCCCGTGGCCAGTACCGCGCAGGACAGGGACGGTCTCGACCTCGACGTCCTGAGCGTCTCGCTCGGACCGGTCCTGCCGGGCTGGCCCACGGGTCTCGTGCTGCACGCAGACCTGCAGGGGGACGTCCTCGTGCGCGCCCGTCTGTCCTGGTTGGACACCGGTCCCATCGCCGGCACCCGACCGGATCCCGACGACCGGCGGAGTGCCCTGGACCATCTCGCACGCTTCCTGGACGTCGCGGGCTGGGCGACGGCCGCAGGGGATGCCCGTCGCGCGAGGGACGGGCTCGGTGCTGTCGACCCCGCGGTACGTCGTGCCGCCCAGCGGTTGGCGGAGCGGACCGCGCGGCTGATCCGCAGGTCGCGGGTCCTTGCATGGACGGTGGGAGACGTCGGGCGGACGTCCGCGGACGGCTCGTCCGGCGCCGCGGTCCTCGACCGTGTCCGGCGCTGGTGCGATGTCGTGTCGGGTCGCCAGGACCCCGTCGTCCCGGCCGCTTCCTTGGACGACGTTGCGGCGCTGCTGGTCGGAGCCGAGCTCGGGACCGCGCGCCTGATCGTGGCCAGCTTCGACCTGCGGCCGGTCGGCGCTGCTGCGCGATCGGAGGCGGTCGGTGTCTGACGCCCGGACCCTTCCCGAGGTCTGGGGGCTGGCCCCGTCGGTCCTGACCGTCGCGGCGGTGGGCCTGGCACTCGGCCTGCTGGTGGCGGCCGCGGACGCGGCAGCGCTCGCGCGGGGGCGAGGGGGAGCGCTCGTCGAGCCGCTCCGTGCAGGTGTCCGCCTGCTCGGTCAGCAGCGGCGCACGACCCTGGCGCCGGACCGGCTGCTGTGGCGCCTGGGCTGCGTCGCGATCCCGATCCTGGCGCTGCTGTCCCTGGCAGTGGTCCCCGTCGGGGGCCGCACCCTGTGGTCGACCAGCGGCGACCTCGTGTGGTTCAACGCGATGGAGGCGCTGCTGTGGGCCGCGGTGTGGCTCGTCGGCTGGGGGCCCAACGCCGTCCACGCGCTCACCGGTGGCTACCGGTTCCTGGCCCAGGGGCTGACCTACGAGCTGCCGCTGATGTTCGCGCTGGTCACCGTCGGTGTCGCGGCCGGCTCTCTGGGGGTCGGCGACATCCTCACCGCGCAGACCGGCCTGTGGTTCGTGGTGACGATGCCGGTGGCCTTCGTCGTCTTCGTCGCCAGCGCCGCGGCCTTCGCCTTCTGGGGTCCCTTCGCCGCCCCGGCCGCGGCCGACATCGCCGGCGGGGTCACCTCCGAGCTCTCGGGCGTGGACCGGCTGCTGGTGCAGGTCGGGCGGGCGGTCTTCCTGGGCGCCGCCGCCGCCATGGCCGCGGCGCTGTTCCTCGGCGGCGATGCCGGCCCGTGGCTGCCCGGCCCGGTGTGGCACCTGCTCAAGACCCTGGCCGTCGTCGCCGGCCTGGTGTGGGCGGGCCGCCGGCTGCCGGTGCTGCGGCCCGACCGCACCGTCGAGGTCGGGTGGATGGTGCTCGTCCCGCTGACCCTGCTGCAGGCGCTGGTCGTCGCCGTGCTCGTGCTCACCGGCTTCTACTCATGAGGAGGGACGCGTCATGGTGATCTCGGGATGGGCGGTGGCCGTCGTCACGGGCCTCGGCGTCGTGGCCGTGGCGGCGGGCATCGCGGTGTTCGTCGTGGACTCCATGGCCCGGGCGACGTTCGCGCTGCTCGCCTCGTTCCTCGCCGTCGCCGGGCTGCTCCTGGTCCTGGACCTGGTCTACCTGGCCGTGGTGACGGCGCTGATGATGACCATCGAGATGGCGATCATGGCCGTCTTCATGATCATGTTCATGATGAACCCGGCCGGTCTCATGCCGATGACCATGGTGCACAACGCGCGGGGCTCGGCCGTGCTCGGCGCCGGCGTCTTCGCCGTCCTGGTGGCCGGCATCTGGACGGTGGACTGGCCGACCCGGCAGGGGACGCCGCCGGCGGACAGCACCCGCCAGCTGGGCGAGGCGATCATGGGCAGCCACATGCTGGTCATGCTGGTGATCGGCGTCGCCCTGTTCGCCACCATCATCGCCGGCACCGTGCTGGCCACCGGCCGGGGCCGCTACGACCGCTTCGGCCCCGACCTGGCCGCCCGGCGCCCGGCCGATCCGGTGCGCGGAGGGCTGCCCCGGTGAGCGCGGAGCTGGTCCTGCAGATCCTGCTCACCGTCGCCGCGGGCCTCGTCGGGGTCGGCGTCTTCGGCGCGCTGTCCCAGCAGTCGATCGTGATGGTCATGATGGGCCTCGAGCTGGTCCTCAACGGGGTGCTCATCGGCGGGGGAGCGGCGTGGTTCTTCCTCGCCCCGCAGCTGCCGGACGCGCAGCTGGTCGTCGTGGTCGCGCTGGTGGTCATGGCCGTGGAGATGGCCATGGGGTTCGCGGTCACCATCGCCATCTACCGGGCGCGGCAGGTGGACATGGTCGACATGGCCGCGGACCTGCGCGGATGACCGGCGGGGCGGCCGCGGGCGGGGCCGGGTGGCTGGCCGGGCTGGTGCTGCTGCCGGCGCTGGTGGGCGCGGTGCTGCTGATCGGCGGGCGGCGTGCCGACCGCGCGGCCGGGCCGGTGGCGCTGGGCGTCACCGCGGCCGCGGTCGTCCTGGCCGGGATCACCGTCGCCGTCCGACCGCGGTGGTCGGTGCCCTTCCTCGGCGTCCTCGACGGCGGCGACCTGCGCTTCACCGTCGACGGGCTGTCCGCCGTCCTCGTGGCGCTGGTCGCCGGAATCGCCCTGCTGGTGACGGTCTTCGCCGTCGCCGACCTGCCCGGCGGTGCGCCGCGGGCCCGCTTCTTCGGCTACCTGCTGGTGTTCATCGCGGCCATGCTCGCCACCGTCACCGCGGCCACCCTCCCGGCGCTGCTGATGGCCTGGGAGGTCATGGGCGCGACGTCCTACGCGCTCGTCGGGTTCCGCTGGGACCGGCGGGGCAAGCTCGCCGCCGGTACCCGGGCCTTCGTCGCCACCCGCGCCGGCGACCTCGGTCTCTACGTCGCCGCCGGCGCGGCGCTGGCCGGCAGCGGGAGCCTCGTCCTCGCCGACGCCGCCGCAGCCACCGGCGGATGGGTCGACCTGGCCGCGGCCGGCGTGCTCCTCGCGGCCCTGGGCAAGTCCGCGCAGCTGCCGTTCTCGGCGTGGCTGTCGGCGGCGATGCAGGGCCCCAGCGCGGTCAGCGCGCTGCTGCACTCGGCGACCATGGTGGCCGCCGGCGGCTACCTGCTGCTGCGGATGCAGCCGCTGCTGGCGGCCGCGGGCTGGGCGGCGACGGCTGCCGCCTGGGCGGGCGCGTTGACCGCGCTGGTGCTCGGGGCGGTGGCCGTCGCGCAGACCGACCTCAAGCAGCTGCTCGCGGCGAGTACCGCCGCCCAGATCGGTTTCGTCGTGCTCGCCGCCGGCGTGGGCACGACGACCGGCGGCACGGCCCAGCTCGTCGCGCACGCCGCGGTCAAGGCCGGCCTGTTCATCGCGGCGGGGGCGTGGCTGAGCGCCCTGGGCACCAAGCAGCTGGCGGGCCTGCGCGGCGCCGCCCGCCGGTATCCCGGGATGGGGGCGGCGGCCACCGTCGCCGCCCTGGCCCTGGCCGGCGTGCCGCCGCTGTCGCTGTGGGCGACCAAGGACGAGGTGCTCGCCGGCGTCGGCGGAGCGGCCCTCGGTGCCGTCGGACTCGCCGCGGCCGTGGTCTCCGCGGTCTACGCCGGGCGGATCCTGGCCGTCGTGCTCGCCCGCCCGGCCGGTGACGAGCTGCTCGACGACGAGCTGCTCGATGACGAGGAGCCGGGCACCCGCCGCGTGCCGGTGGCCAGTACGACCACCGCCGGTGTGCTGGCCGCCGCCGCCGCGGGACTGGGCGTCCTCGCCCTGCCGCCGGTCGCCGAGGCGCTGCGGACCTCGCTCGGCGCTGAGGGCGACCCGGTGCCCGGGCTCGGTGACCTGCTGCTCTCCGGCGGGCTCGCGGTGGCCGCCCTGGGGCTCACCGTCGCCCTCGTCCGGACCCGGCCGTCCGTCATCCGGGCACTCGACCGGAGCCCGCTGGGCTCCTGGGCGGGGCTGCGCGGCCTGCTCTCGCCCCGGCCGGCGCTCGCGGTGGCGCGGGCGCTGGCGGCCGTCGACGACCGGGTGATCGACGGCGCGGTGCGCGGCGTGGCCACCGGTGCCCGGCGGATCGCCGCCGGCGCGGCCCGCGCGGACGCGAGCGTGGTGGACGGCGCCGTCCGGGCGACCGCCCGCACCTTCGCCCGGGCGGGCGAGGCCGCCCGCCGGCCCCAGACCGGGCTGCTGCACCAGTACTACGTGCAGGCCGTCGTCGGGCTCGGCGTCCTGCTGGCCCTCCTGCTGGTCGTGAGGTGACCGTGCTGCTGACCGTCGTGATCTTCCTGCCGCTGGTGGCGGCGGGCCTCCTGCTGTCCGTCCGCACCCTCGACGGCCGGGCGGCCATCGTCGTGTGGATCGCCACCTCGGTCGTGGAGTTGGCCCTGATCGGCTGGATGTGGTGGCGCTTCGACCCCGGCAGCGGTCCCCGGGGAGTCGTCGACGGCCTGGCCTACGAGGTCGACCTGCGCTGGATCCCGACCGTCGACGCCGGGTACCACGTCGGCGTCGACGGGCTGTCCCTGCCGCTGCTGGCGCTCACGGCGGTGGTGTTCCTCGCCTGCGCCGTCCACTCACTGCGCGAACCGCAGCGGCCCCGCAGCTTCGCCGCGCTGTTCCTGTTCCTGCAGACGGCGTCGCTGGGCACCTTCGCCGCCCTGGACCTGATCCTGTTCTTCGTCTTCTTCGACCTGACCATCGTCGGGATGTACTTCGTGATCGCCGGCTGGGGGCACGGCAACGCGCGCCGCAGCGCGCTGAAGTTCTTCCTCTACACCTTCCTCGGGTCCTTGGCGCTGCTCGTCGGGTTCATCGGGCTGTTCCTGGGCGGTGAGGAGCGCACCTTCGACATGGTCGCGCTGGCCGCCGACCCGCCCCTGGAGGACGCTCCCCTCGCGGCCGGTCTCGTGCTGCTGGCGATCGGGCTGGGGCTGGCGGTCAAGACGCCGCTGTTCCCGTTCCATACCTGGCTGCCCGACGCCCACACCGACGCCCCGCCGGCGGGGTCGGCGGTGCTCGCCGCGATCCTGCTCAAGCTCGGCACGTACGGCTTCGTCCGCATCGCCATGCCGATCCTCCCCGGCGCCTGGCAGCGCTGGGCCATGGTCATCGTCGTCGTCGGTGTCATCAGCGTGCTGTGGGGCGCGTTCGTGGCGCTGGCCCAGACCGACGTCAAGCGGATGATCGCCTACACCTCGGTCAACCACATGGGCTACGTGCTGCTCGGTCTCGGCGCGGCCGGTCTGCTCACGGCCGACGCCGACGCCCGCACCGTCGCGACCGTCGGCGCGATGTACCAGATGGTCAGCCACGGCCTGCTGACCGGCGCGTTGTTCCTGCTCACCGGCTGGCTGTGGTCGCGGGGCGGCACCTACGCCTTCGACCGCTGGGGTGGGCTGGCCGGGCCGGCGCCGCTGTTCGCGGCCGCCTTCGCCGTCGCCGCTTTCGGGTCGCTGGGCTTGCCGGGCCTGTCCGGCTTCGTCGCCGAGTTCCAGGTGTTCACCGGTGCGCTGGAGGCCGCGCCGGTCGCCACGGTGGTCGCCGTCCTCGGCATCCTGGTCACCGCCGGGCTGTTCCTGCTGGCCCTGCAGCGGCTGTTCGCCGGCGATCCGGTCGTCCCCAGTGCCCGGCCCGACGCCGATCCGCAGGGCCCGGCGCCGGTGGGAGCCGGGATCACCACGGCCGTGCGACCGCGCGCGGCCACCCGGGTGGGCGACCTGCGCGCGCACGAGACGGCGTCGATCGTTCCGCTGCTCGCGCTCGCCGTCGTCCTGGGCCTGCTCCCGCGCGTGCTGCTGGACGTCCTCGAGCCGGCGGCGGCCGCGGTGGTGGACCTGGTGAGCCGATGACCGGCATGTCGGGCGGGGGAGAGGCGTGGGGCGCGCTGCTCCCGGAGGCGCTGCTGCTGCTCGGTGCGATCGGGGGCCTGCTGCTCGGGCTGTGGACGCCGCAGCGCCGGCAGGCGCGGGTCCGGCTGCTGGCGACGACCGCCGCGCTGGGGAGCGCGGCCGCGGCGGTGGCCGCCCTGCCCGCGCCGGCGGAGCGGATCTTCGAGGGCACCTGGGTCGTGGACGCCACGACCGGCGTGGTGCGCATCGTGGTCGCGCTGGCCGTGGCCGTTCTGGTCTGGCTGGTGGGGCCGTCGTTGGCCGGGCATCCCCGTGAGACCGAGGCCTACGTCCTCATGCTGCTGGGAGCGGTGGGCACGGTGGCGCTGGCCGCCAGCGGCGACCTGCTGCTGCTCGTCGCGGCCTACCTGCTCGCCAGCATCCCGATGTACGCCCTCGCCGGGTTCACCAAGGACGCTGCCGGCACCGAGGCGACGATGAAGTACTACCTGATGGGCGCCTTCGCCGGTGTCCTGCTGATGCTGGGCGTCGCCGCGCTGGTCCTGGCCGGCGGGACGACCGGCTACGTGGAGCTCGCTGCCCTCCTGCCCGCCGCCCCGCCGGGTCTGCTGGCCCTCGGCGTCCTCGGCGTGGTCGCCGGCGTGGCCTTCAAGGCCGGTGCCGTGCCGGTGCACTTCTGGGTTCCCGACGTCACGGCGGGGACGACGCCGGCGCTGGCCGCCTACCTCACCACGGTCCCCAAGATCGGGGCCGTCGCCGCGGCGTTCCGCCTGCTGGCCGAGCCCTTCGCCGGCGTGCCGCTCGACGTCCCGCTGCTGGTGGCGGTGGTGGCGGCGGCCAGCATGACCCTGGGCAACCTGGCGGCGTTCAGCCAGACCGACGTCCTGCGGCTGCTGGCCTACTCGACGGTCAGCCAGGTGGGATATCTGCTCATGGTGGTCGCCGTGGCCGCCCGCACCGACCTCGCCGTCCCCGCGCTGGCGATCTACCTGGCCGGCTACGCGGTGACCAACATCGGCGTCTTCGCCGCCGTCGCCACCGCCCCCGCCGAGCGCAGCATCACCGGCTGGGCGGCCGCGGTGCGGCCGCACCGCTGGCTGGTCATCAGCCTGGTCGTCTGCCTGCTGGGCCTGGTGGGGACCCCGCCGACGGCGGTCTTCGTCGGCAAGCTCGCCGTCTTCGCCGCGACCTGGGACGGCGCGATGGTGTGGCTGGTGGTCCTCGCCGCGGTCAACACCGTCGCCAGCCTCTTCTACTACCTGCGGTTGATCGCGGCCGCGGCCGGCGTGCCGTGGGAGCGGTCCGGGCCGGTACGGGTCCAACCGCCGGGGGCCGAGGGGACGGCCACGTCGACGGCCACGGCTGCGGCCACCGCGACGGCCACCGCAACGCGGCTGGAGAGCCGGGCGTCGCTGCGGGTGTTGCACATCTGCGCCGCCGCCTCGCTGGCCCTGGGTGTGGCGGCCGCCGCGTGGCTGGCCGTCGCGCTGCCGGGCTGAGGCGCCGCCTCGGTGCGGCCTCGGCGCGAGGGGCGCGGTCCCGGCGGTGGAGGGCTGCCCGGTCGGCTCAGGCGGCGTCCGGGGTCAGCACGCGGCGGATGACCGTCGGCTGGCCGGCGGACTGGACCTTCACGACGTCGCCGGGTTGCGGTGCGGCGATCATCTGTCCGTCGCCCAGGTAGATGCCGACGTGGTCGATGCCCGGCCGGGACGGGGAGTAGTCGAAGAAGAGCAGGTCACCGGGCTGCGCCTCGGCCAACGACGCCACCGGAGTCCCGGCGGTCGCCTGCTGCGAGGAGACCCGGGGCAGGTCGATGCCCTGGCTGGCGTAGACGAGCTGGGTGAAGCCCGAGCAGTCCAGGCCGCGGCTGGGATCGGTGCCGCCCCACAGGTAAGGCACGCCGAGGTACTCACGGGCCTGCGCGATGACCGCGCTGCCGGACGCGGAGGCGGCCGCGGTTCCGGGCGTGCCCGTGACTCCCTGGACGGCCGTCGCGCCGGCCGGTGCCGCCACGGTGGGGCCGGCCGCCGATGTGAGACCCGCGGCCGCCGCAGCGGTGGCCCACGCCGTCGTGGTGGCCGTCGTGGTGGCCGTCGTGGTGGCTGCCGTCGCCGGTGGGCGCTGGAAGGCCAGGAGCCGGGTCTCGATCTCGGCGACGCGTGCGCGGACGCCGGCCAGTCCGTCCATCACCGGAGCCCGCCCGCCCGCGGACGGGTGCTGTGCGTCGTCGCTGTCATGGGGCTCCCCGCGTTCCGGGGCGGCTCGACCCGAGCCGCGCTGCGACTAGGCAAGCTAGTACTGCGCCGTCCGTACGGTGGGAGGGCGCGCGCGTGGCGGCACAGTCCGGACCTGCCACGCCGGGGCCCGCGCCTGCCGCTCGGAACGTCCGTCAGCGGGAGGCGCGCTGGGCCTGCTGACGGCGCCACCCGTAGCGGGTCACGCCCCGGGGCTTGTAGGTCGACAGCAGCAGGGCGATCAGCAGGACCACCAGGCCGCCGACCGAGTGGGGCAGCGTGCTCGGGAGGACTCGCGGGTCCGCGGCGGCGCGCGCGGCGACGGCCAGTCGGTCGATCGTCGACAGCTCCAGCAGGAGCACGCCGGTCGCGATCAGCGTGATCGCGAGCTTGGCGAGCACCCAGTAGTGGCGGACCAGGCCCCACGGCGTGCTCAGCGCCGTGACCGTGCCGATGAGCACCGAGGCCACCGCCAGCGGGGCGATGGCGTTGCGGGCCACGAGACGCATCGCCGCGTAGGAGCTCCGGACCAGGTCGGCGTCGGCGCTCACTGCAGTCGTGATGTCCAGCACGACGTAGGCGGCCACGGCACCCAGCCACCCGACGGATGTCGCGACGTGGGCGCTGACGAGCGCCTTCCGGACAGGCGGGGACGTCATCGGAAGCCCAGCGCCCCCGGAGGGGCGCCGCCGGTGCTGAGCGCAGGAAGTCCCGCACCGGAGAGGTGCCGGCCGGGGCCGTGGTCCCCCGCCAGGCCGGTGACCTGCAGGAGGACGAACAGCAGGATCAGGACGCCGACGACGATCGCCGACACCTTCACCCACCGCGGCATGCGGGGCGGATCGGTCTCGGTGCGGGGTTCGCGGTGGTCCTCGCGCATCGTCTCCTCCTTCGGTGGTGCCGGTCCGCTGCCGCGGTGGCGACCCATACTTTTGCATACACACTGTCGCACCGATTGCGATTTGTCGCCTGCCTGACAGGTCGTAGACTGCCGTCGTGCCCAAACTCTGGAGCGAGACCGTCGAAGGGCACCGCCGCACCGTGCAGGACGCGATCATCGGGGCCGCCTGGACCCTGGTCTCGGAGCGCGGGCTGCTCTCGGTGTCGATGTCCCAGGTGGCCGAGGCCGCGGGGATCGGGCGGGCCACGCTCTACAAGTACTTCCCGGACGTCGAGTCGATCCTCGTGGCCGGCCACCAGCGGCACGTCGGTGAACACCTCGAGCAGCTGTCCGGGATCGGCCGGGGGATCGGCCGACCCGGTGACCGCCTCGCGGCCGTGCTCGAGGCCTACGCGTTCATCGCCCACCACCGGCGGCACGGCGTCGGGGACGAGGTCGCGGCTCTCCTGCACCGGGGGGAGCCCGTCGGGCGTGCGGAGCAGCAGCTGGTGGAGCTCTTCCGCGATCTCCTGACCGACGTCCGGCAGGCCGGTGACCTCAGGGAGGACGTCGACGTGGAGGAGCTGGCGATCTACTGCCTGCACGCCCTCGGCGCCGCCGCGAGCCTGCCGTCGGCGGCAGCCGTCTGCCGCCTCGTGCAGGTCACGCTGGCGGCGTTGCGTTCCTCCTAGGGTGCCGGTCCCGCAGCTCGTGTGCGGTGCCGCCGCGACCCCGGTGGAGACGCCGTGGGGGCACCACCTCGGGGTCGTCCCGAGCCCTCGGCGGCGGTCGCCGCGCAGGAGTGGCCGGCCGTCCGGAGCTCGGTGTTCCCGCGGCGCGGCCTGGCGACGGCGCGACGCACGTCGGCGCCGGGCGCGTCCGACGGTTCCGGGCTGGTTGCCCCCGGGACCGCCGAGTCCAGCACGTCCGCGTACGGACGCGCCTGCCGGCCTGCGTGGGTTGGCAACAGCTGCCGACCGACTCGCTCGTCCGTGTGAGGCGGGCGGACGCGCAGCGGTTCGGTCGGTGGGACCCTGTAGACAGCAGGAGCGCACGGAGTCGCACGCACGGGCCTCCGGAGCACCGAGCTGGAGGGAGGGGAGCATGGCACCGGTCGTCATCGTCACCCGGGCGGACCTGGAGGCCCGGCGCACCGCTCTCCTGGAGGAGCTGGGCATGACCCTGCCGGAGTTCACGACCCTCGCCGCCACCAAGACCCTGAGCGGATCCGAGGTCGAGGCGCTCGAGGAGCTCGAGGAGATCGCCTTCCTGCTCGGTGAGTGAGTCCCGCGGGTGACGCGCTCGCTGCAGGAGCACTCGGTGGGCTTCGCCACCGAGGTCCAGGCCACCCTGGACGGCGTGCTCCCGGGGGAGCGGACGGTGGTCGCCACTCGACTCGAGGGGTCCGACCGGTACATCGTGGGAACCCAGGTCCGCTATGTCCCGCTGTTCGTCGGGGACGAGCACCTGGCCGACCTCTACCTGTCCTTCGGGCTCGATCTCGACCACTCGGGCACCTACCTCAAGACGGTCAGGACGGACTTCACGCTGAAGTCCGTGCTCGACCGGACCCCGCTCGCGCGGTTGGACTACCGAGCCGACATGAACGCCGCACCGGTCGCGCACTGGAACATCCACGCCGAACGCGGCGCCTTCTCCCACCTGCTGGCCCGCGCGCACGCGGTCGATCCGGAACGCGTCAAGGAGCCGCACGCGTTGTCGACACTCCACTTCCCCGTCGGCGGGGAGCGGTTCCGGCCGTGCCTGGAGGACTTCCTCCAGTTCCTCGTGGCGGAGTGCGGGATCGACCCCGTGCCCGGTTGGCGCGAGGTCATCGACCGTGGGCGACGGAGCTTCCGCCGTCGGCAGCTGCGAGCGACCGTGCGTGATGCCCAGGAGGAGGCGGCCGACGCCCTGCGGCGACTCGGGTGGTCCGTGCAGCGCAGCGACCGGGTGGACTCCGAGGAGTACCTCCCGGCGCTCGAGCGCTGGTGAGGGACGCGCTCGCTGTCCGCTGACTCCTTCGCCGACCGTGCCGTCCGCCGGATGTCCCCCTGCGTGTCACCGAGCGGGCACCGCGGTCGCGGCAGGCCGGCTCTTCAGGGCGCGGGCCCGTGAGCGGGAACGGGGGAGTGACGCGCGACCCGCGGGAGTAGGCGCAACCAGGCTCACGCACGGTACTACTACTCTCGCTAGTAGTCCCACGGAGACGGTCTCTGTGCGGAGCCAGGGGGCGAGATGACCACCGCGGCAGGATCGCGACGTGTTCCATTCACCCGGGGTGACGTGTGGCGGGCGTTGACCACGCCGGTTCCGTACTGCGCGGTGTGCGATGTCTCCTACGTGTTCACCGTCTTCCCGGGGGCAGCGCCCGCCGGGGTGCTCGGTCCGGGGAGCCGCTTCCGCTGCAGTGCGGTGACGGGCGAGGTCGTCGACTGGGCGCCGCGACGGCGCATCGGGACCCGGCTGGAGCTCGCCCAGGAGACCTGGCAGACGCTCTTCGAGCTCGCCGATGTGGGGACGGAGACGACCGATGTGACCGTGACGGTCACCTGCGAGCCCGTGGGCGGGAACCGGCTGCAGCACGCCCTCCGGTCTAAGTCGGTGGCGCGGCGGGTGACGCGCACCGTCGACTCCGAGTTGGCGAAGCTGCCCGACCACATCCGCCAGTTGTCCACCGAGCGCCCTCAGGACAGCGCCGTCGAGGACGAGCCGGACGGGCTGGTCCTGCACCTGCGAGGCCATGTCGGCCCCTCCGCCGTCGAGGTGCTCCGACACGACGATCAGCCGGAGGGTCGTGCCGTGGTGGCGGTCGACGTCAGCGAGGTCACCCACATCGACGCCGTCGCCTTCTCCCCGTTGCTGCGCTGGGCCCAGCGGGTCTCGCGGGCGGGGCGACCCGCGGTCGTCCGAGGTGACAATCCCTCCTTCGACGAGATGCTCGGCGTCATGGGCCTGGCCTCGACGTTCCGGCGGGCGCCCTGAGGTACAGGCCGCAAGGCCGCGCGGGCCGTCGCAGTCGGCTGCGCTCATCGGCTGGACTGCGGCGGTCCTGGCCGGTGAGGTCTGCTCCGTGCGGAGGCCCTGGTGAAGCCCGGGTACTACGGCGCAGGCGTCGTGCCGGCCGCCTGGTCACCGTCCGGCCAGACGGCGCCGCCGGCGTGCACCACCCGGATCGCGTCCAGCAGGGGGGCGCTGCGGCCGCGCTTGAGGAGGTAACCCGCCGCCCCGGCGGCGCGCGCGGCTGCGACGAGGTCGGGGGAGGTGTCCGCGCTGTGGACCAGGACCCGGGTCATGATCTCGTCGGCGACGAGTCGGCGCGTCGCCTCGATTCCGGAGAGGTCCGGCATGGCCACGTCCATGAGAACCACATCGGGCTGGGTGTCGATCGCCAAGCTGAACGCCTCGTGGCCGTCGGCGGCTGCGCCGACCGGGTGCATGTCCGTGGTGCCCTCGAGGATGTCGATCACGCCGGCGCGGATCAGTGCATGGTCGTCCACGACCAGGACGCGGATGGCCCGCTCTGCAGAGGTCGAACCCAGGGGCCAGTGTGGGAGCACGCGGGTGATACTACTAAGACTCCTAGTTGCCGCATCCCGCCGCTCAGCGCCCGTGCGGTTCACGAGGAACCCGGCCGGACTCGATGAAGGCTTCCAGAGCGGACCGCTGGGGACGGATATGTCGGCCGAGCTTGACGTAGTTGATGCGGCGCTCGGCGATGAGGCGTCGGGTGAAACGCTCGCCGGTTCGCAGGTAGTCACCGGCGTGGGCAGGCGTCAGCAGCTCGGCGGCTTCGTGGCGAGGGGCGCCGGGGACGCCCTCGGCCGCGTGTCGCAACGTCATGGGAGGACCATCCTCGAGCCCTCTGCCGACTTTCTCCTGCCCGTGGCGAGCAGCAGGCCGGTGACCGGTCGCCGCGCGCGAGCCGATGCGCCGGCTGAGGGTCAGACCGGTGTCGTTCCGGATGACTACTGCAGCCGAGCCAGTATGGCTCCGGCGCCGCCCCAGCCGGGGGACGGTCCTCCAGTGCCGGCTCGTCACCAGGCGGTCGTGCCGGTCCCCGACGGAGGTGCCGACGGGGCTGGAGGACGCCGCAGCGCGCAAGCGCCTTTCAGCGTCGGGAGTCAACCCCGATCGTCGCCTCGATGGCGGTCGCGAGCTGCTGGTCGGAGCTCCTCGAGCGCCACCGCGGCGCGGGTCGAGGCGACGTGGCGGCCGAGGTGGACGTCCTGGGTGAGGCTCGGGTTGGCGTGGCCGAGCTGGTCGGCGATGGCTCGGGCGGAAGGCCGGCGTGGTCGAGCCGAGGTCGGGCGCACTGGGCTAACGCACGACGCGACCAACTTACGACCAACAAACCCCCCTCTGTGTCCGACGTTGATCAACGTCGGCCGACCGCTCAAGTAGGCGGTGACCTGTGCGTTCGTCTCCCGGCAACTGCTGTCAACACCCTAGAAAGCAACTCGCAGGGTTACTGGTTCAAGTCCAGTCGGGGGAGCAGAACGAGGCCCTGACCAGCGGAGACGCCGGTCGGGGCCTTTCCTCTTCCGAGGCAAGGGCGGAGCTGGCACTCTTTAGGCACTCAATACCGAGCGCCGGAGGTGCCCCGATGGGCCGTCCACCGCTGCCGCTGGGCACCAGCGGCAAGGTCCTGTTCGCGACCATGCCCAACGGCATGGTCAAGGCCCGGGTCAAGTTCCGCGACCACGACGGCCAGATCCGGCTGGTGTCCAAGACCGCGGCGAGCCGGGCCGCAGCAGAGCGGGCGCTGAAGGTGGAGCTGACCGTCCGCCGTTCCCCGGGTGGGACGGGTGCGCTGACAGCAGGCTCTCGGATGGCGACGCTGGCCGACGCCTGGCTGGCTGCTGAGCACGGCTGGTCGACCGGCACCGAGCGCACCTACCGCTCGACGGTGCGCACCCAGGTGATCCCGGCGTTCGGGCAGCTGTGCCTGCGGGAGATCACCCCGGGCATCGTGAACCGGGCGCTGACCACGATCGCCCAACGCAGTGGCCCGGGAGCGGCGAAGACGGCTCGGGCGTGCCTGTCGGGGATGTTCGCGCTGGCGATCGCGGATGGCGCGGTGACGTCCAATCCAGTGCGTGACGCCGGCGCCCGGCTGAACACGACCGCCAAGAGGGCGCCGCGGGCGCTGTCGGTGGAGGACACCGGGCGGCTGGTCGAGCTGTTCCACTCCAGCCCGCGTGCAGCCGAGCTGGACGTCCCAGACCTGGTCGACTGGATGCTCGCCACCGGCGCCCGGATCGGCGAGGCGCTGGCGCTGCGGACGGGGAAGGCGGATGGCCGGCCGCTGCTCGACCTGGACGCCGGCACGTGGGAGGTCAACGCCACCGCGGTGCGGGTGCCGAAGCAGGGGATGGTCGTGCAGCCGCGGACGAAGACCGCCGCCGGCTGGCGGATCGTCGCGGTGCCGCAGTTCGCGGTGGCGATGGTGCGCCGGCGGCTCGCGTCACCCCCGCGGCCGGACACAGCGCTGGTGTTCCCGACGCCGGTGTCCGGCACGCTACGGGACCCGACGAACGTCTCCACCGATCTGCGCCAGCTGTTGGACGGCTTCCAGTGCGAAGCGTGCGCTGGGGCCGGCGTGCGCCCGGTGCCCGGCGGCCGACCGGTCCGGTGCGCGGACGGCCCGTGGTCGTGGGTCACTTCGCACACCTTCCGCAAGACTGTCGCCACCCGACTCGACGAAGCCGGTTTCACTCCGCGCCAGGTGGCCGACCAGCTCGGTCACGCCAACCCGTCGATGACCCTGGACGTCTACTTCGGCCGCCAGGTGGTCAGCGCCGAGGCCGCTCGGGTGCTCGGTCGATGATCCGCGTGGGCGCCGCCGCGAATCCTTGGCACGACGGCAGAGCGGCGATCACGTTCACTGCTCAGCCCGCTCGTTCTGCGCGCCCGGCTTCTGACCGCTCGAGTAGCCAGGCGGTCACGTCGGCGCGGCGATAGACGACCCGACGCCCCAGCCGGAAGCTGTGCGGGCCGGTGCCGAGGTGCCGCCAGTACCTCAAGGTGGACACCGGTGAGCGCATGATCTGGGCGACCTCGGCGGTGGTCAGCAGGTCATCGGGGCTGTCCATGGACGAACCTCTCTGGTCGTTCCTCACGCATGCCGGTCAGGCTTGGCACTGCAAGGTAGGACCAGATGTAGACATCCTGGCGGCTCAGCGAGGGGCGTCGTCCGGCATACCGCCCGGTGGGTTGCAACAACCGCCGTTCTGGAGAAGTGGTGTCGCCTGCCTTCGTTGGCGACAAGCCGTCCTAGTGCTGTCCGGAATCGTGTCTCGAAACCGAGAGCCGTCGTTGTCTCAGCTGTGCCGGGCGCCCGGTGGCTCCCTAGGTCGAGACCATCACCTTGGTCTTCCCGACCTGCGCGCGTCACAAGCTCCCACCGCCGGCGGGTTACCGCATTCCAACCCGGACTGAGATCGTTCGCCGCTCGCGTCAGTAGGGCGACTCTCGCCTTGTCGCCGGGGACTTCGACCGCCGACCACAGTCCACGGCGGTGCTGCCGCGCAACACGCCTGCTATCGAACGTCCCCGAGTCGCACGCTCGCCTGTGTCAATGTGCTGCCTACTTGATACAGACGAACTGAGGACGGCATGTACATCTCTCCGCTGCTCGTGCTCCTGCTCCTGGTCGGCTTGGTCGCCGGCGGTGCGGCGCTGCTCATGCGCCAGTTCGCCCATGGTGAAGAAAACACGGTTCGCCGAGCGCAACGGCACGCCCAGCGAACTTCGGCGACCGCAGTAGTAGTAAGCCTCCTCGCCGCGGTGGCCGCTGCCGTCGCCGTGCTGCTGCCGGCGCCGCTGGCTCCGGCGGCCGGGCGGCCCGGGGTGGCCGCGATGATGCTGCCGCTGGCCTTCGGGGTCGCGCACACCGGTGTCATCCTGGTCGGGGAGCTGACCTGGCCCCGGCCTGGCGGGATGGTCCGGCGGGCGCGGCTGGCGCATCGAGGCCTGCTGCAGGCCCTCCCGGCCTGGTTGCTGCGAACGGCCATCGGCACGCTGGTCACCGGGATCGGGGTGATCGCGGTGGGAGCGGTGACCGACAACCGCTACGACGCCAACCGCAGCATCACCGTCTACGCCGGCAGCGGCCTGGTCGAGGGGGCGGCGTCTCCCTACGTGGGCTCGTTCTACGGCATGCCGGCGCTGGTGGGCCTGGGATGCCTGCTCGCGCTGAGCACGGCAGCACTGTGGGTCGTCGCCAACCGCCCCGCAATTGTCACCGATGACCTCGACGTCGAAGACGCCCTCCGGCGGGCATCGGCCCAGCGGGTGCTCCGCGGAGCGACCACCGCAGCGATGATCCTGGTCGCTGGCCTCGTGACCGTCAGCGGGCTGGCGGTCCGCAGCGCTGCGATCACGGCAGCCCAGGCAGCCCGCCTCGAGGACCTGCCCGTCGGCGCGGCCGCTTCGGTCCTGCCGTGGGTCGGCGGCGTGTTGGCCTTCAGCGGCCTGCTCGGCGGTGTGGCCGGCGTCGGCGTCTTCTTCATCCGGACCCGCGTCCCCGTTCCCGCCGACGAACTCGTCGACGCGAAGCGCTGACAACCCGTGGACGTCACCGTCGACCTTGCTAGCCCCACCCCTCCCTATGAGCAGATCCGCGCCCAGATCGCAGCCGCCATCGACAGTGGGCAGCTCGAGGAAGGCGCCCGGCTGCCCAGCATGAGAGCTTTGGCCGCTGACCTCGGCGTTGCCATCGGCACCGTGGCCCGGGCCTACCGCGAACTCGAAGCAGCTGGCCTGGTCGCCAGCCGACGGCGACTCGGCACCGTCGTGGCCGCCCCCTCCGTACCGGCAGCCGATGCTGGCGACGTGCGGCAGGCGGCCGCTGAACTGGCCAGTCGAGCCCACCGAGCCGGAATGAGCGAGGAGACCGCCCTGTCACTGCTGCGCGCAGCACTGGTCGCACTCCGCGCCTGACCGTGGGACCTCCGGGCGACCGGGAGTGGTCGTGGGTTGACCGAGCCCGTGGCCGCGGTCGTCAGGGCAAAGAACACCCGGCCCCAGAGGGGTCGGGCGGTAGGGACACCGAGCTTGACCCTATCGACGAGGATCCGGCCGAGGACTGAGCCGACGGCGGGGCCGCCCACCGGCGGCCCCGCCCCAGCCGTCCCGGCACCCGGCCAGCAGCAGCACCGGCCGGGTGCTGGGGCTCGCGCGGGGGTCGCGCGTGCGTCCCGCCGCTGGCGCGTCGGGACATCCGTCAGCAAGCTGCCGGCGGGCCTAACGGACCGACGCGCTCACCGGCCCCGCCACCGCCAAACAGTCCAGGTGCCGGCCGCGACTGTCGTGACACTGGGCTCAGTGTCAGGCCGCGCGCAGGCGCTGGCCGTTGAAGCGCCCTTGCTGATAGAGCAGGACGAAGTGCAGACGGCCGTTGTGGAAGGCCTGAGTCTGAAATGTCGTCATGCCCCGCTTGGTCTCGATGACGAGGTCATCGTTGTCTTCCAACAGGCCCGTTGGGGCAACGCGTTCAGCGGCTGCTATAGCTGGGTGCTCGGCCAGCACCAAGGGGCGGGCGGCGAGGTCGGTGATCGATCCGAACCGTTCGCTGAACCCCGGCGATTCGGCGCACTGGTCGTTCATCATTGGCAGGTAGGGGCCGCGAGGGACCCGGCGGGTGAAGCGGCCCAGGGTCAGGAGGGCAACCCGGTGCTGGCTCGTCGCCACATATCGGCGAATGGCCGCATGGGCTGAGGTCTGGAACTCGTTGCTCAGGTGAAGCGGCACGGCCAGGCCCGGGGCGTAGCTATCGGCCATCGTGGTGAAGCGGTCCAGGCCGAAGAGGAGTTCGGCTGAGAACGCGTTGGCTTCCCACTCCATGGCGTCGCGGGTCTCAGGGCTCAAGGTGTTGTCGTCATCGGCGTAATACGCCTGCTCCTGCCACGGAAGCACCTGATGACCAAGCTCGTGGCCGTGGACAAAGCGACGGCGGGGGAGAGCCAGCTCGGCGGTGTTGAGGTAGACCCGTTTCTCTCGGTATGCCAGGCCTCCCATGACCTTCTTCATGAGCCTGGCAACGCTGTCAGCCAACCCAGGCGGGACGTCGGCCCCAGCCAGGAAGAGCTCTTCGGCAGGTAGCAGGCCCGCTGCGGCTTCGACCGCGGCCAGCGGCGTGGGTGTCTGCGCCAGCGCGTCGGCAGCGTGGAGCGCCCCCCGCGCGTACCGGCGGATGTCCTCTAGGGAAGCGGCATGAAGCGGGGGCACGTGGGCTCTTACCTACCTCGGCTCGAGGGGCGCTTGGACCGGAGGAAAGCGATGTAGTCGAGGAGTTCGCCGCGCTCACCTTCAGTGAGCTCTTCCAGGGCGTGCATGGGAAAGCCGGCAAGGATGCCTCGCTGCGCCGTGTCGTCGCTGTGCGGGACCCGGTGGCCGGCTCGGACGAGCAGGTCGCCGTAGTCCAGGTCGTAGGCCTGGGCCAGGTGATACAGCATGTTGGGCGAGGGCTGGGTGACTGTGCCGCTCTCGATCTGGCTGAGGTAGCCGTTGGTCACGGCCTTGCCGGTGCGCTCTTCAACCGCACGCAAGCTCAGCCCCAGTGCCGAACGAGCCGACTTCAAGTAGGCACCCAGGCTTTGCGATCCCGCGGACAGCGGGCTGTTGGGGGTGGCGGACACGCACGTCATCATGTCTCGTTTTGCTTAGTTGAGCAAGCGGCGCGCGCTGGGCCTTGCATCCCGGCGGGAGTGTGCTTAGCATCCTAAGCAGCGCTTGTAACGGCAGGCGCACTGATAGAACGGAGACACCATGGCCAAGGGCCACGCGCGGAGCGCGATCACCGGCCGGTACATCTCGCACGCGGCTGCCGCCCGGCACCCGCGGACGAGCGTCACCGAGTCCGGGAGCAACCGGGGTTCGGGCACGCACCACCGCTCGGCGATCACGGGTCACTTCATCTCGGGGGCGGCGGCCGCCCGGCACCCCAACACCAGCGTCACCGAGAAGAGCTGACCGCTCCAGCAAGCAGCAGGGCCCCCCGCAGTGCAAGTGCGGGGGGCCCTGCCTCGTTCAGCCCCGAAAAAGTCAGGGACAGCTGCGTGCGCTGTGCGGATACCGCCGGCGTAGGTCGATCGGGTTGGTCAAGCCTGGCCCGTGCCAGAGCTGCGGGTGCTCGACCGCCCCGCGCTCGATTGCCCGGTCACGGAGGTGCGGGAGTGCCGGTGAACAGCGTCCGATGTGACGAAGCGGCCAGTCATGGCGCTGCGGCCGCGCACTGCGCTCACCCGGAACGTGCCGGGGCTGACCTCGCGCACCGAAGTCTTCTTCGTTGACTTCACTGCTGCCTCCCTTTGCTCGCTGAGGTCACCGTAGCTGTTCTACTCGGCAACGGCAGGAAAGACGTGGCGGTCATCACTCGGCGAGGGTGGACAGCCGCCCTGCCCACTCCTCCGCCAGCTCAGTGAGCACCTGGTGCCAGGCATCCAGGTCCTGGTTCTCGAGGGGGGACGTCGCCGCTGAGCTCAGCACTGCCGTCGGAAGTGGAGGCCCGCCGGGCAAGTCCGCGACACACGGGGCAGCCACCACCGATTGCCATCGCCGGGTGCTCATTGCCTCGGAGAGATTGCGGGCCAGGATCTCCGACCGGCCCAGGCACTGCCCGGCGATCCAGGGGCTGTCATGGCCGACCGGAACCGTCCGCAGTTGCTCTGCGCCCCGGTAGAGGCGGTCGTGGGAGCTCCATCGCACGATGTGGCCGGCCCCATCGGCCAGCCACAAGGTCATGTTGGCGTCATCGCCCAGCACCGGGCGCAGGCGAGTGAGGTCGCGGGCCAGCTGGTCGGAGTGCTCCCGCTGCAGCTGCTCGAAGTCGCCCTGGATGCCGTCCCACAGGGCTCCGGCCCGCACCTTCGGCGCTAAGTAGTCCACATCGTTGAGGGCGCTCAGCTCGCGGATCGCCTGAGCGGCATCGCTGTAGTCCTGCACCAGGACCGCGGAGACCCCGATCGATGCCCACTGCGCCACCAGGGCGTCCTTGACCAGGTCGAACTGGTGCCGGGACAGTCCAAAGCTTTCTCGGGCCAAGAGGATGAAGCCCTTGTCGGGGCGGGTGGCGAGATTGAGCTCGTGCAGCCACTGTCGAATGTCGCTGTCCCGGTAGGAGGTGCCCGCCAGCAGCAGTGGTCCGCGGCTGAGGGCACTTTGCAACTCAGCGCGCTGCCAGGGCGAGGACTGGGCGCTCAGCTTGGTGAAGTCCGACAGGGTCAACACGATCTCGCCCGTGTCGACGGGATCTTGGCCCAGGTACCCATGAAGGTGGTGCACCTCGAAGGCATCCCGGGGTGCCCGGTCGTCTTCGGTGTCCCGGGCATGGACACCTGCATCGCTTCCGACCTCGTCCAGCGCATCCTGCAGCGCCCATTCGATCAGCAGGTCGAAGTTGAGCGTGAATAGGCCGACCTCGCCGACCAGACGCCCGGCGGCCAGGGACGCCACGGCAAGGTGCAGGGCAGCCGGCTCTGCCTCCCCCAGCGATGGGGGATAGAGAGCCTCGCGTACAAGCTCGAGCCAGTCATCAGCGGCCGCCTTGGCTGCTTCCGCGGCCAGGGATGGGTCCTGGCCCGCCAAGAAGGCCCGGGCGGTCTCCTCGTCATCGATCGTGCCGCTGAGCTGCAGCAGCTTGGTCGCCAGGCTGTTCCAGTCGGGTAGGCCGGCTGCGGCGGAAGCGCCGGCTCCCAGCAGGACGCTCACCTGCGCAGCGTCCGCGACCGGGCGTAGCCGCTCGAGCGTCACCAGATCGAGTTCGGCTGCGCTCACCGACTCATGCTGTCAGGGACCGCCTCGCCTCGCCGGGATGCCACCCGTCCCAGGGAGGAGATCCGGCGCTGGGTGGTCTGGCCGCTCCCGTGCTGCTCAGACTCAGGCCATGCCCTACCCGCCCCGTCCTCAGCTGCGGCCGCGTCCGGAGTTCGTCGGCACGCGGGACAGCGCGCACCCGCTCTTGCAGCGACAGCTGGAGAACTTCATCGTCACCGCCTATCGGGAGGGGCGGTCGCTGCGCGAGGTCGCCGAGCTGATCGACCGGTCCCAGACCGCCGTCCGGCGTGCGCTGGACAAGCACCAGGTGCCTCGCCGGCCGACGGGTGCCCCGCCGCTCGCGGACGGGTAACGGTCTCCCCGTAGGTGCAGGCCACGGCCAGCTGCGCTGGCTCCCTGGGCCACAACGATCCTGGCGCAGCCGCCCGGTGGCGCTGGGGACGTCGCGCCACTATGACCGCGGCGTAGTAACCGTCCCTGGCACTGTCACTGTTCGCCGCCGAGCGGCACGCCGCTCACCGCGGGTGCGCCCGCTGTCGGCGACGGTCAGCCGGATGAACTCAGCCAAGGCCTCGTCGAAGCGCTGGCCTGCCCGAGCGTGTAGTTGAGCTTGCTCGCGGCGTCCGGACTGCCACCAGGTCCGAGCAGGATGCTCCAGGAGACCAGCCATCGCCATGACCGCGTCATCAGCCGCCGCGGCCACCGCGGCCGGGGCAAGGCCCCGTACCGACAGCCAGGCGTCCATCACCTCGGCCATGTCGGTCAGGCGTGATCCAGCGTCCTGACCATGGCCGGATAGGCGATCAGCCCGGTCACCGCTTTGCCGGGGGGCAGGTGGCTGCGGTGGAGGGCTTGGAGAAGGCCCGCCCCAAGCTGGGCCTGGGCAAGCTTGACCTGCAGGACCTGGTAGGTGCTTCGACGAGCTGCTCGACCAGGACGCCGCCCGATCTTCGTCTTCAGCCCCGACACGGCCTCGCGGGCGCCGGCCTGCAGCATGGACTGCATCACGGTGCTAACGGCCAGCTCGACGCCGATCACGAGCAGGTCCTGTGGTCGATCAACACCTGTCCATCCTCAGCGCTTCGACGTCCAAGGCTCTCCGGCGGCGACGGCGTAGGTGGTGGCTCGAAGCAGTCGACCTGCTCCGCAGCTGAACGACCCAGCAGGCGTCGTAGTAGAGAAGCACCCCACGGACATGACCTGGTCGGCGGGAGGAGCTCTAGGACGCGAGGTATGCCCGCGCCCGATCATCCGGACACGGTTGTGTCCGAGGCCGCCGGCTGGCGGGGACCATGTAGGTGAGTCCCCGCCAGCCGGCTCCAGCTCACGGGTGCGCTACTCGGAGCGCTCCAGCAGCAAGGCCGCTGCCAGGACGCCGAGTAGGGACGGGTCCACCTGTGACACCGCCAGCCCGACGGTCAACGCCAGCAGCAGACGTGCCCGGAGATCCACCGCCCGGGGCATCCGGTGCGGGCGAAGGGGCCGGCTGGGTTGATACGGCTCTACGCTCATGAGGTCTCCATCTCGGGTGCCACCTGGGGCGAGGCGATCTGACGGCCCTCCGCTGCAACGGGGGGCCGTCGTCGTGTCCGCCTCGTCGTGCTTCGGACGGACACCACTCTGACCGCTCTCAGGTACTTGGGCGAGTAGTGTCGGCGGAAGAGCGCGGTTGTCTTGTTCCCCCCGCGTCGCCATGTGCCGCAGAGAGACTCAGAGTGTCGCGGGGGGAACAACACGTCCTATTAGTGACGTCCAAATTGACATGAAGTCAACGACGCAGAAGGCCAAGCTGACGGCACGGCGCATCATCGTCCTGGGCGGGATGCTGGGCCAGGGCACCGACCGCGACCTAGATGCGGATGCCCGTACATGGCTTCGGCAGCTGGCCACTGCGGGTGGTCTGGCCAGTGTTCGGGTGCGGTCGGGCTTCGTGCGGGCCGACGAGGCACTCACCGATGCGTCGGACAAGAAGCGTCCGGCTGTGCGAGATGGCTGGCCGCCGGTGAGCATCCTGTCCTCGATACCCAACGGGGTTGCCCTGCGGACGGCGATCACGGCTCTGTTCCTCGCCCAGACCAGGAACAGGACGATCTTCCGGCGTGGGGCCATCCAGCTTCCACTGCGTGCAATCTCCGCCAACGAGCCGGGCTGGACAGATGTCATGGTCGTCCCGGCCGTCTTCCGCTCCAGGCAAGCGGGATCAGGCGCGACGCAGCACACCCTCAGGGACAATCGAGTCCGTCAGGTCCGGGACGCCCTCGACCGTCTGGACATCGAACCAAAGGTCCGTCGTCGAACCAAGACCCCGATGGCACGAGTGGGGCTGTTCGGATCTCCACCGCAGGCTGGAACGGCTCGGCGGTCGCCCACTCCGGTCATGCTGTACGCAGAGACCGGCCTCCGGGTGGGGGAGCCGATCGACTGGGTGCTGCCCCAGCGTGAGTACTTCGAGGTCCCGATCTCGTTCTGGACCAACGGCTGGGTGCATGCATTGACGCCTTCCGAGATCGCCAACTTCTTCATGTACCTGCACCTGGACACCACCGAGCCCTTGAGTGCGGACGCTGCTGGGCATGCTGTCAACGGGTACACCCGCGGCGCCCTCTACGGTCTGACCCCCGACGCGTGGGACACCCACCAGACACTCTCGCGCTTCGGCCTCCTCGACGTCACGCCCGACCCCGAACGCAGGGACGACGGTCAGATCTCCGGTGGTGCCACCCAACATGGGCACCTGCACCGCATTCGGGCCACTCTCGCCGGCCTCGAACAACCAGCCGTCGA
Source organism: Geodermatophilus sp. FMUSA9-8 (assembly GCF_037034165.1). NCBI lineage: Bacteria > Bacillati > Actinomycetota > Actinomycetes > Geodermatophilales > Geodermatophilaceae > Geodermatophilus > Geodermatophilus sp. FMUSA9-8. The sequence goes on from NZ_JBAGKE010000008.1 coordinate 69,885, forward strand.
AACCGTCCTCACCGCCCTACGGGCGATGGAAGACGAATGATCGAGTGCAGGTCCGGGGACGCTTACCTGACTGCGCCAGCCCGCGTGCCGGTCAACTTCAAGAGTCCGATGCTGGTCCGATGACATCGAGCGAGGACCATGGCGGTGCCGCAGAGACTGCCGTCCGAGACGTCGCCGCTGCTCTGGGCCTACCTGACTTCGTCTACACCGTGCCTCGGGTCCGCAAGGGCAAGGCCGACCGCGAGGTGGGTGACGCCCTACTCATCGCCAACGGCGCTGGCGCCGTCGTCCAGGTCAAGGCTCGGCGGCCTGACGCCATGGACGACGGAAGCGCATGGTTGACCAAGCACGGGACGAAGGCGAACAACCAGGCCCGGGGCAGTCGGCGGACCATCGAGGAGCACCAGCGCTCGGGCAAGCCCCTGACCGCCTTTCCCGTGCGCGTTAGCGACCTCGATGAGGCGGAGCGCCAGCAAGCCGGCCTCCTTCTCGACCACGACGTGAGCAGTTGGCCCACCGTCATCGTGGTCGATCACCCCGGTGTCACCGGGCAGCCGGTTCCTGACCCAAGCGCCTTCTGGATTACGCTGGATGACTGGCGCCAGCTGATGCTCGGCCTCCGCAGCGTGACCGCCCTCCTGGAGTACGTCCGGCGAGTGCTCGCGGCTGAGCCGCCCCTCCACGTCCTCTTGGGGCAGGAGGAGCAACGCTTCCTCGCGGTGATCGAGGCCGATGCCCGAGCTGGCGGTACGGCTGGCTGGTTGACCAGCGACGTCTACACGGACCCGGTAGGAGCCCAGCTCTACAGAGAGCTCGTGGAGCGTGTCTGGCCCAACGACCAGTCCCTGCCGGCGGTAGCGCTCTCGAACTACCGCCGAGTCGTGGACTTCCTCGACGCCACGCCCCCCGGCGCCATGCCGCGCCTGGGGCGATGGCTGCTCGCCAAGCGAGCTCAGCAAGCTGAACATAACGGACACGCGAGCGGCCTCGTGATCCTGGACCAGGCGCGGGTTCTCATCTTCGCTGCAGCTACCTGGACCGAACCATCGGACGAGCACATCTTCGACGCTGTGCTGGCAGCTCTGGCGATCGTGCGTTCGGCCGAGATCTCGACGTCCCAGGGCTACCCCGTTTCGGTTCTCGCCGTCGGACATCTCGTCGCCGAGAACCGGCACATCGACTACCGCTACGTCCTGCCGGAGGGACCTGTGGAGCCCACGCAGCGCGAGCGGTCGCTGGTGCTGCACAACTTCGGCCTCTTCGATGGGACCCAGCGCACGGTGGTGCCCTTGATCGCTGGTCCTCAGGAGCGGTGCCCGTGCGGGAGTGGACTGCTCTACGAGGAGTGCGAGCAGAGCGTGCCCTCATGGTGATCTTGACGTAGCGAGTACTGGACGCGGCCCCGTCAATGCCCCCCCGACTCGACGGCTGGCTCGCCCAGTACGGAAACGGGCGATTCAAGGAGGGTCCAAGCGACCGCCGTCTCTACCTACTGACGGCGGAGTGCTTGGGCGAGGGAGTAGGCGGGGGAGCGGTCGAGGTTGTGCCGGGTGCGGTCGTAGCGGCGGGTGGTGCGGGGGTCGCGGTGACCCAGGGCGTCCTGGACGTCCTGGAGGGGGATGCCGATGGCGAGTGCTTCCGTGGCGAATCCGTGTCGCAGGCTGTGCGGCTTGATGAGGTCGGCCGAAGCGATGCCGGCGGTCTTGTCCAGCCGCTTGATGAGGTCGTAGGCGGTCTTGTAGGCCAGCGGCCCACCGGTGCGGGACAGGAACATCGGCCCGCTGGTGCGCTCACCGATCAGGTCGTCGAGTGCCCGGACGGTGGCCGGGGGGAGGGCGACGGAGGCGCGCTTGCCGCCCTTGCGGCGGATGCGCAGCACGCGGTGTCCGCGGTCGTGGCGGTAGTCGGTGAGGTCAGCACCCAGGGCTTGGGAGATCCGGCAGCCGGTGAACACGAGTACGGCGATCAGTGCGGCGGCGCGGCGGGAGTGGGCGTTTGCGGCGTCGAGCAGGGAGACGAGCTCGGCGGCGGTGAGCCCGGCGGTCGAGGACTCGTCAGACACCTGCGGGCGCTCGACCTGGTCCAGAGGGGACCGCTCGAGGACGCCGAGGTCCTGGGCGTAGGCGTAGAACTTCGACAGTGCGGAGAGCCGGCGGGCGATGCTGGCCGGCGACAGCGGCCGGCCCGTGCGGGCGCTGGGGGTGCGGGCGAGGTGGTCGACCCAGGCTTCGACGTGCGGGCGGGTGGCCAGCAGCGGGTGCACCCGGTACTCCGTCGGTGCGTCGACCAGGCACCAGATGCGCCAGGCGGTGAGGTCGGCGGCGTAGGCGGTCTTGGTGTGGGCCCGCTTGCGCCCGGTGAGGAAGGCGACCACGAGCCGGTCGAAGGGGTCCAGCGCGGTGCCGGGCACCCGGGCTAGGGCCATGACGTTGCTGTGTGGGAGCTGCTCAAGGACGGCGACTACGGCGGGCACGGCGTCGTCGGCAGGCTGGATGACGGTCACTGCTCACCCTCGTGCTCGCGCTGCCACCGGACCTGTGCCTGCTCCACTTCCGCGTCCAGTTCGGCAAGGTGGCGCATGGACTCCTTCTCCGCTTCGGCGGCGTCTCGGTCCAACTGGGGGCCGTCAAAGACGGCCACCCGCTGGACTCGGCGCGGGCCGGCGAGGCTCTGCAGCGCCGTCCGGATGGCCTCGAGCTCCTTGGTGGCGTGGTGCACGGTCTTCTCCGTGGTCCACATGCGGTGCCGGAAGACGCCCCAGTCCAGCACCGACGGGGTGGTGTGGGAGACGTCGAGGGAGTCGCGATAGGTGACGGTGACGTCGTAGCGGTCGGGGAGGTCGTAGATGTCCCTGGCGCGCTCGGTGCCGACGTCCCAGAAGGTGCGCCACTCCTGCCCGGGCGCCATGAACGGGATGGTCTCGGGGAGTTGGACTTCCTGGGCGCCACCGTGCTGGTCGGTGCGCACGAGGGGTGGGGAGCAGGAGATGGTCACGTCGCGTGCCCCGGTGGTCCCCAGGTTCTGGATCACTACCTCGCTCACGTGCGGGCTCACCCGGTTGGTGACCGCGGAGACCACCACGTAGGGCTGAGCCTGCTCGCGGCGCAGCGTGCGCGCCTCTTCCAGCTGCTCCCCGGCCACGTCCAGCTGCTTACGCAGCCCGTCCACCTGCCCCTTGGCGTAGCGCGCGGCGACGATCGCCACCACCACGGTGGCCAGCGCGGCGAACGCGGCGACGCCGGCGCCGACCGCCGAGACCACGTCGGTCCACGCCGTCGGGTCCCCGGCCGGCTCGGCGGCCGCGTTGGTGCTCGCTGTCCCCATGCCTCCGGACGCTAGAGGAGGGGTCCGACAGGAATCCGCCAATAACGTCCAATATCTGCCGGTTGGTGGAGGCGCAGGGAACGACGTTATCGGGAGGCTGACCCCCTGGGACAGAGCGGGGCCGTCCCATGGACTCCAGCCACGCCGGCGGGCCGCCGATGCTCGACGGGTGAGGACATCGACACTGCTTGCGGGCTTGGTTGGCGTGGCGATCGGGGTGGCCGTTGGTCGGTCCCCGGAGCCCGTCCCCAAGCCACCCGTCCCCAAGCCACCCATCGTCATGCCACCGGTCGCGTCGCCACCGGTCCCCTCACGCACGTGGGCGCAGCGTCACGGCCGGGTCCTGCGGCTGGTGATTCTTGCGGTTGCGTTCGCGGTCGTCTTCGCTGTCCCGCTGGTCGGGTTGTCGGTCGTGGGTCTCCGGCGGGCCGACGTGATCCTCGGATCGTTCTTCCTGGCCCCCACCGCATTCGTGACGGTATTGCTGGCGGTGCCCACACCGAGCAACGGGACGCCGTTCAACTGACAGCGTCTGGATGAGTCGTCGGTCCCCCCGGGATGCGGGTATCGCCGCTCTCGGTGGACGAGCACTTCCCAGCGGGCCGTCGCATCAGCCTGGCGTCGGTGCGACGGCCCGCTGATGAGCTCAACGGATGGGGGAGCTGAAGGACGAGCTGGGGTGCGGCTGGAAGACCGCGAGGGGAGGTTCACCTCCCGCGGTGGTCTGCGAGCCGGCCGGGAGGTACCAAAAGCCGTCTCCGCTGGCGTTGCTGACGATGCGGCAGCCGTCGAGGAGAACGTGATCGCGCACCAGATGCTCGGCCTCCTCGAAGAGGCCGGGCACGCACTGCAGCCGGACTCGGTAGGACTCGGCTGCAGGAGTGGTTGAGCTGGGCGAAGTCTCGGGAAGAGTCATCATGTCCGCGATGGTGGACCCGATGGATCGCTAGTGTCGCCTCCTTGGGAGGGGGCAGGCGGCCCCTCTCTATCTGAGGGCGCTCAGTGTGCCGCTCGCGGCCGCCCCGTGCGTCTGTAGCGAGGCCGTTGGTGCGGGCTCTTGTTCGGGTGTCATGGCAGGCGAGCTCGGTTGAACTGCTGCTGCAGCTGACAAGCCGGTCAGTGTGACCGCCAAGCCAATTGGCCAGGGAGACCCGTCAACATGCGCGGCGTCCGTTCAGCGGTAGTCCCATCAGCCAAGGCTCATGGACGCCGCCGGGGAAGTCGAGGAAAGCGAACCCATTGCGCTCGAAGAACCGGACCCGCTCCTCGCGTCCTTCCTCATCTTCGTCGGGCCACGCCACGACCACGGGAGACCCTGCTGATCTCGCCTGGGCGACGAATGCGCGAAGGAGCGCAGCGCCGATGCCATGTGAACGCAGTGCTGGTTCCACGAACATGGCGGTGACGTAGGACCCCTCATCGTCGTCGGTGAGGTGTTGGTAACGCTCGAGCAGGGACCAGTTGCCGAAGTCGTGGGTTCCCGTCAGCACGCCGACTGGTTGTTCTGCAAGCCGAGCGACCCAGTGGACCATCCGGTCCGAACGGACGAAGGCGTGCGTGTCTGTCTTCCACCGGGTGAGCAAATCGAGAACGACGGCGGTGTCGTCGGTCTGCTCGACCTTCACGACGGGCATGAGCAGAAGCTTGTCATCCCCGCCAAACCGGTGGCAGCTAGCGGTAGTGACTGTCCCGCAATGGACTCACCGTGAGCATGCAGCGCCCAGAGATGCACGGCGCATCGAGGCGGTGCGGGGAAGAGCGGCGCTGCGCACTCAGGACAGCGACTCATGCCGGAGCCCCTGGCTCGTCCAGAGGTGCCCCAGCCTGCAGAGCCACGACATGCTCATCGACGAGGCAGCCACACGGCTGAGCGAGCGGAACAACGACAGGACGCCGCACGCCATGGACGACGGCGTACTGCTTCTCCAGCCCTGTGGTCGGGCGGGTGAGCCGCATCCATCCCGCCCAGGCGGTAGATGACGGCTGTATCCGAGCATGCCTCCTGTCCCGCAGCGCCGGCTGCCCCACGCGTGTCCAAGGACGTCGGTGCGGGCTCTTGTACGGGATGTTATGGCAGGTGGGCTCGGTCGAACTCCTGCTGCAGGCGTGGCCTGCGGCGGTGGGTGAGGCGGAGCTCGGCGATGAGCCGGTCGACGTGGTCGATGTGTTCCTGGTCGCCAGTGCCGGCGGCGAGGGTGCGCATCCCGGCCAGGCGCCGGGCGGCGTCGCGGTAGTGCCGGGCGTCTGCGTGGGTGAGGTCGCGCTCGACGATCCGGGCGTGGATGGGGAGTGTGGCAGGCGGGTCGATGGCCTCGTATGCGGTGGCCAGCGTTCCCCAGGTGTGGGTGTCGTCGGGGTCCAGGTCGAGGTCGTGGGCGAGCTGCCAGGCACGTCGCGGGTCGCGCAGGGTGTCCAGCGCGAAGCAGACGGCGTTCCGCGGTTGCTGCGCGAGCCGGATCATGACGTGCTCGTCGATGTCGGCCCAGGCCCGGCCGGCTGCAGTGACGGCGTTGTGCAGTCGGGCTGCGGTGGAGTCGGTCGGCCATCGGTCGAACACCGAGCGGCGGGCGGCGAGGACGTCGTCCGCGTCGTACCGGGGTTGCTGGTGGAGCAGGGACACCCACAGGTCGGCGCACTCCTGAGCCTGGTGGAATGGCCCGATCTCGGCGCCCTGCCGGGCCCAGTCGGTTGCGAGGTCGACCCGGTCGATCTCGACGAGGGCGACCGCGGTGTCGTAGAACCAGCGGGCGATGCGTCGGTCGCGTGCGTGGGTGCGGATGACGGCGTCGGCGTCGCGGTCGAGGACGGCGAGCCGTTGCTCGTTCCAGGACAGCACCCAGTGCTCGTGCCGGTGGCTCGATGCCAGGCGGTCGTCGGGCGGGTGCCCCACCCGCTCCTGGATCTCGTTCAGGCGGTGGCGGTAGGCGGTGATGCCATCGGCCCCTAGGGCTGGGGCGTAGGCAACGGGGTCGAGCTCGAAGTAGTCGACGTCGCCGTCGAACTGGAACGCGATCATCCAGTCGACCAGCCGGCCCGGTGGAGTCGACGCGGCGGCCGCTGTTCTCGGGTGCAGGGCGAGCAGCCGGCGGCACGCGTCACCGATGATCCCGCTGGAGTCGTCGGCTCGTGCGATCACCTTGATGGCGCTGGTCAGCGCCTTGTGGGTCACCGCGTGCACCTCGACCGGTTCTTCGGTCGGCAAGGCCTGCTCGAGCAGGTCGACCGCTTCGTGAATCACCATGCCGTGCTGGTTCGCCGAACTCCATCGGTGCAGGTCGGCACGAGTCCGGATCAGCGGCAGCACCGCGGCGGCGAGAGGTCCCACCGGCTCATCGTCCAGGGCTCGTGGAAACTCGCCAACCCCGCCAACTGGGGCACGGCCGGCGCCTGCAGGGCGCTGCCGCACCATGCAACCCGAGATGTGGAAGTGGATCCACCGTCCACAGGACCGCCGCAGAAGCGTTCCGTCGTCATTACGTCGGTGCAGCTTTACGTTATGAACGAGCCCACGGAAACGGAACGGCGCATCTGTCGCTTTCCCGGCTGCCGGCGGCCGGCGGCGGCATCGCATGCCGGGGCCGGCCGCCCGCCGGAGTACTGCGACGACAGCGCGCACAACCGGACCGCCGCCTGGCATGCACGCCGCCGACTGCGAGCGGGGCAGCCCGGGCACGCGCCCGGGGTCGAGTCGCGGCCGGTGGACGCTGCGCGGCAGCGGGCCGGTGAGTTGCACGGTCAGGTCGCCGGCATGGTCGAGCACCTGGGTCAGCAGCTGCAGGGGCTGCTCGAGGAGCTACGAACCGTGGCCGATCCGGAAGCGGCCGAGCTGCAGATCGAGGCCGCGGCGAGTCAGGCGGCCGAGCAGGTGGCGACCGCCGAGGCGCGCGCCAGCCGGGCTGAGCAAGCGCAACGGCGCGCCGAGGCCGAGCGCGCCGAGGCCGACGGCGCCGCGGAGGAGGCCTCTGCGCTGAGCGAGCAGCTCGGTACCGGGCTCGAAGAGGCTCGCCAGCGGCTGGCGGAGGTCCAGGCCGAACGAGACGGGGCGCTCGCCGAGCTGGCCGACGCCCACGCGGCCGCGGAGGGGGAGCGGCAGAAGTTCGCCGCGAAGCTGACCGATGTCGCACAGCGGCTGACCGTCACCGAGGCGCGGCTGGTCGAGGCGCACGACGGCCGGGACGCCGCGACGCAACGAGCCGAGGCCGCCCTGGTCGCGCAGTCCGCGGCAGAGGACCGCTTTCGCAACGCCGTCGAGCGGATCGAGGCCGAGTCGAAGCGCGCCGCCCGGGCCGAGGAGGCAGTGGAGGCGCTACGCCGCAATCTGGCGCTGGCCGAACGGCGGACGACGGACCTTCATGAGGAGGGAGGCGATCTGCGCGGGAAGCTGGCGACGATGACCGCCCAGCGTGACGCCGCCGTTCGCGGCGCCGAACGCGAGAAGGCCCACGGTGAGCAGCGGGTCGACGACCTGCGTGCCGGTCACGAGGAGGAACACCGCCGACTCCAGGCGGAGTTCGGCGAGCTGCGCAGTGAACTCAACGCCGCACGCGAGGAACTCACCGTGCAGCGCAGCAGAGCCGATCGGGCCGAAGCCCAACTCGACAGCACCCCCGTCGCACGTGAGACCCGGCGTCCCCCGTCGCCCGCCGGGCGTGCAAGGCGTCGAGGCGAGAGCACGAGCCCGGGAGTCGACGAGACCGGTGGCTGATGTCCAGGAGGCTTGGCCGGGCCCACCGAACTGGCTCATGGGAGCGGCGCCCTGCCGGTGTGCCGTAGATCCTGCTCCCGAAGATCGACCGCCAGTCTCCCGATCGTGTCAGGCAGCGGCCGCGAGCAAGAAGCCCACCGCGAGAGCAGGGCCGCAGGGGATCGTGCTTCGGAGGTCCCCACCACGCATCACGGTCACGACGGCCTGCGTCACGGAGATCAAGGTGAACGCGGCGAAGGCCAACAAGAGACCGCGATGTGTGGCATGACCGAGGCCCAGCCCGCCGAGCGTCGCCAGGCGGACGTCACCGAAACCCGCTCCCGCGAACCGCCAGCACAAGAGCAACGTCAGCCCCGACGCCAGCGCCGCGACGCCGCTGAGCGCCAGTCCCGGCCAGTCGCCGTGCACGGCCAGTGCCACCGTCAGCAGAGCGCAGGTCAGGACGCCGGCCTGCCGAACGAGGGCGGTCGGGACGCGCTGGGTGACCGCGTCGCAGCACGCCGCCGCGACGAGCGCACATCCCCAGAGCAGCAGGACGGGCGCGAGCTCCCAGATCCCCGTGCGTTGTGCCACCGCAACCGCCGCCGTCCCGGCCGCGGTCCCGCCGAGAGCCCCCGCCAGACCCAGACCCCTGCCCGTGGCGTCCCGTCGCGCCAGCTGCGCGAGCCCGCGTGCCAGCAGCACGGGTGTGGCCGCCGCCCCGGTGACAACGGCTGCAATCACTACACCCAGCCACACAGCGTCCATGCGCGCCAGGTGCCTCCCCGCCGGTCCGCGAACGACTGCTCCCATGCGCTGGCACCTCGTCTGCCGAGGCACGGGGGGAGCGGGCTGCGAGTGTGCGGCGCGGAAACCTGACAGGGCCTCGCGATACACCCATCTGGGGGACGACCGGCAGAGCCATCGTGACTCTGGGTCACCCGAACGGGTGTCATGGTGCTCGACGTCACACCGAGTTCACGGGGGAGAGGAAGTCTCCATGCACGAGCAGGCAGACCGGAAGCGGAGCGGAGGACGCGTGCAGGTGACGCGGACGGCGGTCATGGCAGCGGTGGTTGCCGTGCTCACGATCTCGGGCTGCTCGTCGTCCGGCGGCGGGGCCTCGACTGCACCGACCAAGACGACGACCCCGGGGGCGTCGTCGAGCGCCGCACCATCCGCGACCGATCCGGCCGACGAAGCACGAGTACAGGCCGCCGAGTTCGTCCCCACCTACGTCCAGACGATCGACGACCTCTACCTGGACCCAACGCGACCCCTCGACGACCTCTACGAGGTGGCCGTCGCGCCGGAGGCCACCAATCAGGCCGTTGCCATCGGAACCTTTCGTTCGCAGGGCTACCGGCAGGTCGGGCGATCCCAGCTGGTGACGGCGACCGCCGACAGCGTCGACCTCACGACCGATTCGGCGGCGTCGCCGTCATCAGCGGCCCCGACCGTCGTGGTCACCGCATGTGTCGACGTGGAGGAGGTGCAGGCGACCGATGCGTCCGGGACCTCGGTCGTCCCGGCCGACCGCCCGAGATACCTCGTCGCACGGCTGACGGTGGTCAACCCGGACTATCCGGACGCCTCCGGATGGCGGGTCAGCGAAGCTCCGAACAGGCAGGCGCAGTCATGCGACGGGTGACCGTCGCGCTGTCCGGGGCGCTGCTCGGCCTCTGCGCCCAAGGCGTGTACTCGGGCACGGCCATGGCTGATCCGGTCGCCTGCCAGCAGTACAACTCGCTCGGCATCTGCGTGGTGGAGGCCGAATCCGCCCAGCAGCCGGGAAGTCGGCCGGTCGCAGTGGACTCCGGTAGCGGTGGTGGGAGTCAGGAGGCTCCTTGCACCCTGGACACCACCGGCGCTCCCATCCCCTGCCAGGACGGCCCGTCGTGGTGGGTCCAGAGCTTGCAGTGCTACGCGCAGCCGATGCTCGAGCCACCGCCCAAGGACTCGCCGGTCTGGGGCGGCCGCACCGACGGCGCCATCTACCTGTGCAGCTTCTACAGCGACGGTGGCGCCTTTCCCGGCACGAACGGGTTCACGTTCTGGTCGGCCACCGCTCCGGCCGGCCCCGCAGCCGTCGACCCCGCGGCGCTCGCCGAGCAGGCGCTGCGCACCCTGACCATCCCCGAGCCGACGACCGGTCGCTACCCGGCTGGGACCCTGCGGGACGGCCGGCCATACACCGTTGTCAACGCTTACACGTGGTTCTGGACCGACCCCGCATCGTTCCGAGCGCTGACCGCGCGGGCGGACGCGGGCGGTGTCTGGGCCGAGGTGACGGTGACGCCGGCCGCCTTGAGCTTCACACCCGGCGACGGGGCCGACGCTGTCTCGTGCCCCGGCCCCGGGGTGGCCTGGCAGCGCGGCGGCGGTGTCTGGGCGCCGTCCCCGACGGGCTGCCAGTACCGGTATCCGCATTCGTCGATCCACCAGCCCGATGAGCAGGTGACGGCGACCTACGGCATCAGTTGGTCGGTCGCCTGGACGTCGTCGACGGGAGCGAGCGGCACTCTGCCGGACCTGACGACGACGTCGAACGCGACGTTCGCGGTTGCGGAGGTGCAGGCGGTGGTGACCGGATGACAACACGAGTAGAGGCGACGACGACATCGGCCGGGCGTTCCGCGGCTCCGGTACGTGAGGCGGCACCGCCACCGGTTCCCACGCTGCGGAGCGCGGCGGCGAGGCGGCAGACCAGCCGGAAGTCACTGGTCCTCAGCGTGCTCGTCGTCCTGCTCGGTGGCCTGCTCGCCTTTGCCGCCGGCCGGATGCTGACCGCCCAGACCGAGGTGCTCGCGGTCGCCCGGGACGTGCAGGTGGGCTCGACGATCACCGCCGACGACCTGACGATCGCGAACGTCACCTCGGACCCCAACCTGTCACCCATCCCTGCGGCCCAGCAGTCCGAGGTCGTCGGGATGGTGGCGCAGGTTCCGCTGACCCGAGGCGAGCTGCTGACCCGCGCCCAGGTCGGCACGGGCACCGGACTCGCGGTCGGGGAGATGCTGGTCGCCCTGCCGTTGAAGGAAGGTCAGTTTCCCGCCCGAGGGGTGACGCCGGGGCAGCAGGTGCTGATCGTTCAGACACCCGGTGTCGCGGGCTCCACCAGCGGGACCGACGGCATGGGCGGGACGTCCGATCGTCCGACCGAGGCGACCGTCGCCGAGGTGGGACCGGTGAACCCCACCACCCAGGTGACGGTCGTCGACGTGCGGGTCCGTGAGGCCGAGGGGCCGGCGGTTGCCCAGCTCGCCTCCACCGGCGACCTGGCATTGATCCTGCTGCCGACGGGCCGGTGACCGGGTGCTGACCGTCGTGGCCTCCGGCAAGGCAGCCCCCGGCGTGTCCACGTCCGCGTGGGCGCTGGCCCTGTCCTGGCCCCGACCGCTGCTGCTCGCCGACTGCGATCAGGCCGGCGGCGATCTGGCACCGGGGCTGCTGGCCGGACGGGTCAGCGCCGACCGGGGCCTGCTGTCCTGGTCGGCTGCCGCTCGTCGAGGGTTGCCGGCGACGGCGGCCGCCAGACTGTTCGCCGAGCACGCGACGCAGATCCCCGAGCATCCGCAGGTGGCGCTGATCCCCGGCTTCACGACGGGCATGCAGGGGGCGTCGTTCACCTCCGAGACGTGGGAGCGGCTCGCGCTGGCACTGGCAGCGTCCACGATCGCCATCGGCCGGGACGTCGTGGTGGACGCCGGACGACTGGTCACCGACCGGGGATGTTGGCCGGTCCTGCGGGCCGCTGACCAGGTGCTCCTGGCCGTGCGGCCCAGCGTGCGGTCGGTGCACGCGGCACAGGACGCCGTTCAGCGGGTGCGTCGAGAGCTCGGTGATCTGGCGAACGTGGCCGCGCTGGTGGTCGGGACCGGGCCGTACTCGGCGAGTGAGGTGGTCACGGCGCTGCAACTGCCGCTCGCCGGCGTGCTGCCCTACGACCCCAGCGCGGCCGCTGCCCTCTCCGACGGGGCGGTCTCGAGCATGAAGACGCTGCGGCGGTCCGCGCTGATGCGGGCGGCGTCGTCCTTGGCTGGCGAACTGGCTGACTCCGCCGAGGCATCCTCGATCGCTGAGGCGGCAGCCCGATGAGCCGCAAGGACACTCGGTCGCCATCCTCGACAGCACCGGAGCTCCCGCAGATTCCGACGCGCCCGCTGCTGCCCAGCCTTGGAGCTGACGTCCCAGGAGACGTGCACCGGGCCGAGGCCACGCCGTTCGATGCCGTGGACCTCACCGAGGCCGAGTACCGCGTCGTGGGGGAGCTGCGCGACCGGGTGTCGACGCGGTTGACGGCGGAGGACAAGAACTACGCGGCCGGTCCGCGTCGGGAACTGACCAAGAAACTGATCCGCGACGAATACGACCAGTGGCTGCTGCACGAGGCCAACCGCGGCCGGGCCGTCCCCGCGGTGACCACCGAGGACGGGATCTTCGCCGCGGTGCTGGCCGAACTCGACGGACTGGGGCGGCTGGCGCCGCTGCTGACTCGGGACGACGTGGAGGACATCCACTTCGAGGGCTGCGACCCGACCGTGCTGCGCACGGTGGACGGCCAGCTGGTGGCCGGACCGCCGATCGCCTCCACCGACGAGGAACTTGAGCAGCTGCTGCGGTCGATCGGATCACGCTCGGACGGCGGGCAGACCAGCCGCGAGTTCTCCTCGGCCAGCCCCATCCTCAACGTGCGTCTGAAGGGCGTCACCCAGCTGGGAGCTCGCCTGCAGGCCGCGATGGACGTGCTGCCCCGCCCGGCCGGAGTGATCCGGGTGCACCGCTTCTCCGACCCGAGCCTGGACGACCTGCAGCGGCTCAACATGGTCGACTCACCGATCCGGGCCTTCCTGCGCGCGGTGATCGAGGCCGGCGTATCGCCGCTCGTGACCGGGGCGCCGGGCGTCGGCAAGACCACCCTGCTGCGCGCGCTCGGCAACGCGATCCCGTGGAACAACGTGGTCATCACCGTGGAGGACGAGCGTGAGCTAGGCCTGCACCTGCCGCGGTGGGATCCCGACCAGCAGCGACTGGTCAAGCGGCACGCCGTCTGCCGCCCCTTCGAGTCGCGGCTGCCCAACGCCGAGGGCAGGGGCGGATTCGACATGGGGGACGCCCTGCACCTGGCGCTCCGGGCCTCGCCAACCTGGGTGCTGGTCGGCGAGGTCCGCGGCGCCTACGTCACCTCCTTGCTGGAGGCCGCGACCAGCGGCATCGCCTCGGTGATGTGCACGATCCACTCCCCGTCGGCTGACGGCGTCTTCGACAAGGTCCTGATCAACGCGCTCAAGGCACACCCGACGCCGTCACCGGAGCTGGTCCTGCGCTCGCTGGCCGCCCTCGGTCTGGTCGTGCACGTGCAGCGCGACCACGGCTACGCCCGGTTCGTGTCAGGCATTTACGAACTGGGTGCGATCGGCGACTCCGGTCGCCCCGACCTCAAGCCGATCTTCGCGCCGCGACCCGACGACGGCCGCGCTCAGGCCACCGGGCCGGGGATGCTCAGCGACTCGCTGGCCGAACGTCTGACCGCGGTCGGCTTCGACCTGAACTGGCTGTACCCGGAGGCCTCCGACTGGCCCACCGACCTCCGCCGGCAGGAGTGGGCGTCGTGACCGCCGGGATGCTGCTGCTCGTCCTCGCCGGGCTGCTGGTCTCCGGCGGTCTGGTCGCCGCGGTCGCAGCGGTCCGTGGGGTCGACACGTCCACTGGTTCGCTGTCCGTACGCCGTCCCCGCCGACGGCGGATCACGCCACAGCACCTCGGCGCCGTGGCAACCGGGGTGCTCGCGCTGCTGATCACCGGCTGGCCGGTCGCCGCGCTGGCCACCGCCGGCGGCGTCGTGTTCATCCCCAAGGTGCTCGGCGGCGGCAAGGCCGCCAAGCGGATGATCGCCACCTCTGAGGCGCTGGCGGACTGGACACGGCGGCTGGCGGACCTGATCAGCTCGGGCGCTGCCGGTTCGACCCGGGATGCGCTGCGCCGCTCGCTGAGCTCGGCGCCGGAGGCGATCGCGCCGGCGGTCACCAACCTGGTGACCCGGATGGGGCCTCAGGGCGTGGAGTCCGCGCTGCGGCAGTTCGCCCGGGAGGTCGACGACCCGGCCGCCGACAAGATCGCCATGGTGCTCATCCTGCGGGAGCGGAACGGCGGGCCAGGTCTGGCCGAGGTGCTCACCGCGCTGGCCGCAGACCTCGACGACCGCTCGCGGATGGTTCGCGAGGTGGAGGCCGAGCGCGCCAAGCCACGGGCGAACATGCGCACCATCGTGGTGGTCACCCTGGTCCTGGTCGTCGCGATGACCCTGTTCGCCCGTACCTTCCTGTCGGGCTACTCCACGCCTCTCGGGCAGGTGGCGTTGCTCCTGGACGTCGTGCTCTTCGGTACGGCGCTGCGGTGGATGCGCCGCCTGTCCGACCCGCCCCGGCCGCCGCGTGTGCTCGTCGACCCCGATCTGGTCACGGTGGACCGGTGACCGGGCTGCAGACGGCCACCCTGGCCGGCATGGTGGTGGCGCTCGGTCTCGTCCTCGCGGCCCGGGCGCTGCGTCCCGCGCCGCCGTCGCTGATCGCGGCGCTCGAGCAGCTCTCGGCCAGCCCGACCGCGGGAACCCTGCCCCCGCCGGGAACGACGTCGAACTCGGCGGGGCACCGGTGGACCTGGTTGCCGTCGGCCATGGTTCGCGTGGTCGAGGGACGCCTCGGCGTCCCCGATGCCGACCTGGCCATCCTCGGCCAGACCCGCAGTGAGCTTGCCGCGCGCAAGCTGACCCTTGCCCTCGCCGGGTTGCTCGCCCCCGCGGTGCTCGGCCTCGTTGCCGTGCTGGTCGACATGCCGGTGCCGTTCGTCGTGCCCGGCGCCGCCGGGCTGGGGTTGGCTGCGGTCGGGTGGCTGCTCCCGTCGGCCGAGGCCCGGGAGGCGGCGGAGAAGGCACGGGCGGAGTTCCGCAGCAACCTGGAGTCCTTTCTCACCTTGGTGGCCGGCGAACGCCGTGCGCGAGGCTCGGTCGAGCAGGCCCTCGAGGAGGCCGCGGAGATTTCGGGAAGCCTGCCGTTCGTCCGCATGCGGCGCGCGATCCGGCGCGCCGCGCTGTCCGGCCGCAAGCCCTGGAGCGACCTGCGCGACCTCGGTGACGAGCTCGCGGTTCCCGAACTGCGCAGCCTCGCCGACATCGCCGCAGTGGCCGCCGACGGGGCATCGGTCTACAACACCTTGCTGGCCAGCGCCCGCACCCTCCGGCATGCCGAACTGTCCGATGCCCGCAGCCAGGCCAACGAGGTCAGCGAGCGGATGTCCCGCCCGCTGGCGCTGCTCGTCACCGGACTGACTCTGTTCGTCCTGGTCCCGTTCCTGCTCCGCATGTTCGCCGTCAGCACCTGACTCCACCACCAACGGGAGGTCCCATGTTCCAGCTCACAACCCGTCGCCATGGCCTTCGCGCAGTCCTGGCCCTCCAGGCGGCGCTGCACGCGGCGGTCCTGACAGCGTTCGCGTGGCTGCGCGCCGAGCACGTGAGCGACGAGCGCGGCTCGGACTCCTCCGAGAAGGCCTTCATGGTCATCTTGGCCATCGCGCTCGGTGGCGCGGTCACCGTCGCCGCGGTGGCATTCGTGGCCAGCAAGACGGCGCTGTTCCAGTAGCGAGACGCACCAGCAGCGCCATGCCTGGATTCCGTGCCCGGAGACGCACCGCGGTACCGCCGTGCGGTGTGGTCGTGCGCCCAGGCGTCCCGAGCCGCAATGGCGGGCGAGATCGGGGTTCGTCGAGCGTCGAGTTCGCAATCCTGTTCCCGATCATCGTCACGCTGTTGCTCGCCGGACCGCAGCTGGCGCTGTGGTACTTCGCCCGCGAAGCCGCCGACGCTGCCGCGCACGCCGGGGCGCGGGCAGCCAGCGTCAGCGGCGCGGCCGGGGGAGCGGGACAGGAAGCGGCCGACCAGTATCTGGCCCGACTCGGCACCGGCACCATCACTGGCTACGCGGTGGAGGAACAGGACACCGCCACCACGGTCACCGTCCACGTCACCGCCGAGGTGCCCAACGTGATCCCGCTGCCCGGCTACGCCCCGACCGTCGACGTCACGGTGACGCGCGGCAGGGAGCGCTTCACCACGCCGGATTCGCCATGAACCGTCGCCTGCAGCCGGGCACCGCTCCGACCGGCCCGCTGCGGAGAGATGACCGCGGCTCCGAGTCCGTCGAGCTCGCCATCCTGCTGCCGGTCGGCATCCTGATCCTCGCGATGCTGGTGATCGGAGCCCGGATCGCACTGGCCGGCGACCGGATCAGCGGCGTAGCCGGCATCGCCGCCCGCGACGCCTCGCTCGCCCGCTCAGCCAGCGCCGCTCAGCAGATCGCCACGGCCAGCGCCACCGACGCGCTGACCGACCGGAACCTGCACTGTGCCGACGTCCAGGTGCGGGTCGACACCACCGGGTTCAACAGCGCCCCGGGCGTTCCGGCGTCGGTCACCGTGACCGTGGCATGCACCGTCGACCTGTCCGACATCGGGGTGGCCGGACTGCCCGGCTCGCGCACCCTGCGTGACACCGCCACCAGCCCTCTCGACCCCGCCCGGGACCTGTCGTGACCTGCCCGGGGCGTACCGACGCCCGAGTCCGCGACGACGAGCGCGGGTCCGTGGCGGTCCTCTTCTGCTTCATCGTGCTGATCGCCGGGGTCCTGGTGACCGGCCTCGTGGACGCCGGCACGGCGATCCAAGCGGCCAATCGCGCCGACACGTACTCCGCCGAGGCGGCGCGGGCGGCCAGCATCGCCGTCGGACCGGTCCCCACGGGAGGCAGCGCGGACGCGGCGTTGGCCGTGACCGCCGCCCGCGGCTACCTCGATCAGGCCGGCGCGGTCGGCACGGTGAACGTCCTCGGCCCCGGGGTGGTCGAGGTCAGCGTGACCGTCACCGCCTCGACACCCCTGCTCGGAATCGCGGTCAGCCAGACCCGCGCCCACACCGCGCAACTGCTGGTCGGCGTCACCCAAGGCGAGGGGTTGTCGTGACCGCGCGCGCCGTCCGCCTCATCAAGGCCGTGGGTGCGCTGGTCGTGCTCATCGCGGTCGTCGTCGGCGTACCGCTGCTCCTCGCGGCCCTGCAGTTGGTGCCGCACGGCCTGCCGTCCCTCGGCGAGGTCGTGACCTCGCTGAAGGCGCGAGACGACGGACGACTTGTTCAGATCGTCCTCGCTACGGGCGTGTGGGTATGTTGGGCGCTGTTCACTCTGTCGACAGCGGCGGAGCTGCTGGGGCTGGTCCGCGACCGGCCGGCTTCACCGCTACCGGGGCTGCGGATCTTCCAACGGCCGGCGGCCGCGCTGGTGACCGCGGTCGCCGTCGGTCTGACCGTCGCCCCTGCATTCGCTAGTGCGTCCCCATCCGGGACCGCATCTGCCCGGCCGCCGCTGCCAGTCGTGACCGTGTCCACTGGCCTGTCCGCGTCGGCGCAGCCGGACATCGGCGTCCGGGTCATCCAACCGGCATCCGCGCACTCGGCTCCGGAAGACCTGGCGCCCCCAGCCTCGACGCGCACGACCTATCAGGTCCAGCGCCGAGACACCCTGTGGGCGTTGGCCGAGCGTTACCTGGGTGACCCGCTGCGCTATCCGGAGATCGTCGAACTCAACGCCACCGCCGTCGGTCCGGACAACGAGATCATCCCAGGCACGGTGCTGATCCTGCCTTTGGACGCTTCCGGCCTGCCGCCGGCCGGGGGCGGTCCGGAGCCCACCGGCGCGACCGTTACCGAGGAGGTCACCGTTGAGCCGGGGGACACCCTGTGGGACCTCGCGGAGGAGATCACCGGGAGCGGTGAGGACTGGCGACAAGCCTGGGAGTTGAACCGCGGACGCATCCAGCCGGGCGGAGCGACCTTCACCGATCCATCGTTGATCCGGCCGGGATGGACGCTCAGCATCCCAACGCCGGTGGACAGCCCCGAGCCCGAGCCCAGCCCACCGATGCCGCCCGCACCTGCGCCTCTCCCGACGACGGAGCCGCCCCCGCCGTCCGGTGACGCCCCGACGACGTCCGTGCCGGCGCCGGACACCCCGCCCTCGACTCCGTCGGGAGCGGCCGCGCCGGACGCCGAGTCGTCACCAACCCAGCAGAGCGAGTCCCCGACAGAGGACGGCGCATCCGAGTTGCCGATGGTCGCCTTCGCGGGTGGTGGGCTACTCCTGGCCGGTACCTCACTCGCTGCTCTGCTGCGCTATCGGCGACGCCAGTTCCGCCACCGCCGTCCCGGCCGGGTCATCAGCAGCACCCCGCCCGAACTTCTCGACGCCGAGCGGGCTCTGCTGATGGCGGGAAGCGCCGGCAGCGCTGACGTGAGCTGGCTGGACCAAGCGCTGCGCAGCCTGGTGCAGGCTCGAGTCGACGCCGAGAGCGCCCGGCTGCCCGACGTCGTCGCGGCGTGCACGACCGACGACGTCCTGACCCTGGTACTCACGAGCCCCTCGCCGCAGGCACCGGAGCCATGGACCGTGGACTGCACGGGAACCCGCTGGTCGATCCGACGCGGCGACCCACTGACGTACGACGAACACCGGCGGACACGGTTCTTCGCCCCGTTCCCGACGCTCGCGTCCGTGGGTCACAGCGCTGCGGGGGAGCACTGGCTCGTCGACCTCGAACGTGTCGCGGCCATCTCCCTGTCCGGCAACTCCGAGCGTTGCATGGATCTGGCGCGGTTCCTCGCCGCCGAGCTGGCGCACAACAGCTGGTCGGAGATGCTGCAGGTGACCATGGTCGGCTTCGGCGAAGAGCTGGCCGAGATCAATCCTGACCGGTTGACCTACTCCGAAGACGTCGAGAAGGCGATCGCGGCGCTCACCGGGCGGCTGGAGTCGGTCACCGACGCCATGCGGGTTGCCGGCACCGACGTGCTCGGGGGCCGGCTGCACGACGTCGCGGCCGACGCCTGGGCTCCGCACGTGCTGTTGATCGCCTCGGACGCGGCCGAGGACGGCGACGATCTGGCCGAGCTGGTGACTGCGATTCGGCAGCAGCCGGCCCGAAGCGCGGTCGCGGTGGTGCTCGTTCACGACACTGATCTCGCCGACGACGTCCGCTGGCGGTTGACCATCGACGACGACGGGGTTCTCCACATCCCGGCACTGGACCTCGAGTTGATCGCCCAACAGGTCCCGGCCCACGAGGCCGCCCAGTTGGCTCAGGTGCTCGCCCTGGCGTCTGTCACCGAGGACCAGCCCGTGCCGCCGAGCCATGGAAACGAGCCGTGGGATGCGCACGCCGACGCCTGCGGCGGCCTACGCGTCGACCCGGCCGGCACATCGCGGCGGGAGCGACCAGACTCTGTCGCGGCTGACGGCCCGGCGCCGGGCCAGATAAGGAAGCCGCTATCGACGGCAAGCTCTGTGCTGCCGTTGCCCATGCAGACCTACCTGGACCAGGCGGCGACGACCGAGCAGGACCTGCAGGAGCTGGCCCCGGCCACCGATGAGGGCATCCGGCGCCAGGTGGAGAGCGCCGATCCTGGCCTGGACGAAGACCTGGCCGACTGGGCCGATCCGTCCTGCGCGCGACCCAAGTTGACGCTGCTCGGCCCCGTCGAGGTGCGCGCTCAGGGCTCGCTACCGGAGCGCAATCCGCGGCGGCAGTTTTACACCGAGATCGTCGCCTACCTGGCGACCCGCCCGGGCGGTGTGACCAGCGAGCGCTACGCCACCGCCATCTGGCCCAACGAGCCCGACGTCGTCGGCAAGACGAAGGTGCGCCAGTCCATCTCCGTCGTGCGAGCCTGGCTCGGCACCGATCCGGATACCGGCGCCGACTACCTGCCCTCCGGGCTCACCGCCGCAGCGGCGGGCCGGTACCGGATCGACGGCATCCTCATCGACGCGGAACTGTTCCGCCGACTGCGCGTTCGTGGGCAAGCCCGAGGAGCCGACGGGATCGCCGACCTGTGCGCGGCGCTGGGCCTGGTCACCGGACGCCCCTTCGACGTGCCCGCGCCGCGGACCGGCGCCGCCGGGGGCTACAGCTGGTTGGTGGACGACAACGCTCGACTGGATCACGAGTACGCCGCGATGATCGTGGACGTAGCCCACACCGTCGCCACCCACTACCTGGCCGTCGCCCAACCCGAACTCGCCGAGGCCGCCGCCGAGATGGCCCTGAAAGCCGGGAGCTACGAAGACGTGCCGCTGCTCGACCTGGTTGCCGCCTGCGACGCGCAGGGCAAGAGAGCCGAGGCCGACGCCTACGTCGCCCGCATTCTGGCCAACCACGACGCCGAGGTCGAAGAGGACCTGCCACCTCGAACCGCCGAGATCCTCTTCCGGCGCCAGTGGGCTGGTCGAGCCAGCTGACTGCCGCCTGTGTCGGGACGACGGAGCGGCGTTCTTTCCCGTCTCGGACTACCTTCCCACCATGGCCGCTCCGCCTCTCGATGGCTTCTACGTCTGGTGGCACGAGGACACCCCTGATCGCATCCGCCTCGCGTCGAACAACCCCGACATCGTGGGCGACGACGGCGAGAAACCTGGCCTGCAGATCGTCTTCAGCAGCAACCCGAGGTCGGCGGACTACCACCCGGCCAACTTCAACCGTCTCGCTCGTTGGCTGGAGCTCTCCGGGGAACCGCATCCGGATCCCGCGGTTGTCGCCGACCGGCAGCTGGATCGTCGACCGCGGTAACCCCTTGCGAGGGTTCGGTCGATCGCTTGCCAGCGGTGGTTGGGTAGCTGTCCGGCTTGGAGGGCATCCGTCAGCTGCATCGAGGAGTCGGACCGCCACGTCCGGTGCAACCCGACACGAGAGCGCGGGCTGAGCCGTCGCGGGTGCTTGTATGGCGACCATGTCTTCCGACGAGGACGTCGCGAAACTCGCGGTGCAGTGCGAGCACTTGCTCGGCCCGACCGACAGTTGGACGCCCCCGGAGGGATACCCGGACGGACTGGGGCTCTGCATCATGGATGCCGTCTGGTCCATGGGAGTGCGCTACGGCGGGGTCCGGCGAGTCGTCCGGCGGTATCGCGCCCTGCGCGCCGAGGAAGGAGCCGACCCGGACGTCGATGGCGCCCGCGACCTGGTCGTCGCAATCGAGGGAACCGGCGGCCCGGTCGCCTTCGCCGACGTGATGGACAACCGGCACCGAACCTCGACGCGGAGTGGAATCCTCAAAGCTGAAGCGGTGCTGCTGTGCGCTCGGGCGCTGGTCGCGACTGGCGTGGAGTCGGCAGCCGACCTTCGCGGCGCCGTCGAGCCCATGACCTCGGCTGCCGAGCACGCTTGGCGCGCCGTGCCAGGTCAAGGTTCGGGCATTTCGTGGCGGTACGTCCGGCTGCTCGCCGGCGTGCAACAGGTCAAACCCGACCGGATGATCACTCGCTTTGTCTCGCGTGCCATCGGGCGCACCCCGACGCCGAACGAGGCCGCGGATCTGGTCACGGCCGTCGCTACCGGGTTGAACGTCGATCTCCGTGGCTTGGACCACCGGATCTGGCGGTTCCAGAGCGGCCGCGGCTAATCGGCGCTGGACACCTTCTCCAAGTCGATGCGGTTGAACCACCCGCGTGTGCCATCCGCAAACTCCACCAGGAACGATGGGAAGAGCTTCGTGGCGTACCCGCGCGACGGGTCTGTCGATATGTCAAGGATCGTCGCGCTGCCATGGGCCAAGGGGTTGGACACGTTCACCGAGTTGCCGACTCGAAGACCGCCTATCCGCTTGCCGAACAGGCCACCCCGGACGTGCGGGCGCGGCTGGAGACGTGCCGGGTATGGATCTCCAGGCCGCCACTCGGGAGGAGACGAGTGGAATCTCGATGCGTCGCGGTAAGACGGGTCCGGTACCCCACAGTTGGGGCAGGTCGTCGCCTCCGTGGACACCTCGTGGGTGCACTCGCGGCACAGCGTCAACGCCATGAGTGTCAGCCTGCCTCCCGATCGGCGATTTCCGATGAGCGGCGAGGTGGACACGCCGCGCCGGCCTCGACTGCCTCCATGGCTCACCAACCGCTCCGAGACGCACAGATCGCCGTCGTCTTCCGTCCGCAAGGAATCGTCCTCTGAGACGCCCGAAGTGCGCCGCTAACGCTTCGGCTCGCGGTACGGCCTGCCGGTGGGCGGTCGTCATTGGTACGGCTTGCCGCAAGGTCGGGCCAGGATGAGCAGTGTTCCGCGCGGGTCTGGGCGACAGGCGCACAGCACCAGCGCATGCTGCGTCCCATCCCATCGCCGATCCCAGTCACATGACCGCGAGACACCCGGAGCAGTTCACGTCGCTCTCGTTCGAGGTCCAGACGTCGCCGCTGCGCTTCCCGCACGCAGCTCGTGCCCCCGAGCTGCCCACGTCGTAATGGATCAGGGCGGTGTCCGGGTCAGGCCACTGCCAGCAGTTGGGGGACGTGAGCGGGGAGCAGTACACCGGGTCGTGGCGTTCCGCGTAGTTGTCCTGCTCAGCAGTGGGACGCCCGCAGGTTGGACAGTCATTGGTGGCCATATTGACTCCCTTGAGTATCAAGAAGAAGTGACGGTTCCCCCGTGCACCGTCGGAGGGTAAGTGCCGATAGCCGATCGTCGTTCGGGACGACTCACGGTCGCGTCGACGACTCCTCGGCGGGAGGCCGAGCGGTCAGCCAGGGAGACGGAGCCGACCGCCGCGCATCGATAGCGCTCTGCTGCTGGCCCGTCTGCGCTGGTGGGCCTCGTCGGCGAGCTGTCGCGCAGCGACGATGGTCGCGGAGGGTGGGACGCCCGCGTCGGCCGGCACGTTGGGCAGGTCTCGGTCATTGGCCGAGCGGTTCTGGTTTTGCGGTCGTTCACCCATGCTGGATCGAGTCGATGCCCCAGCGTGCCTCGGCCACCGACATTGTGAAAACAGTTCCGCCCAGCGCTGCGGTCGCTTCCTCGGCGCCTGCGCCCGAGGCGGTGGCCGTCGCGGATGCGCTGGTCGTCTCTTCTCCGTCGATGTCGGTGACCTGCACATCGGCGAGGGAGGTTCTCGCGTCGTCGGAGAGCGGCTCGGCGATCGCGGACACCGCGTCCAGGCAGTTGCCGGGTACCCCGCTTCGTTCCATCACCTGCTCCTGAGCGGCCCTCGACATGAGGGAGCACGCGCGGGGTCCGTCCCCTTCGCCGATCGCCTTCCCGTAGACGCGGATCACCGCGGTGATGCCCTCGGCGCCGGGCTGGTGGCCTGGGTCGAAGTCCTCGCCCGGGCCGCCGCAACCGGCCAGAGCTGTGCCGGCGAGGAGCGCGAGGGGGAGCAGGGCGGTGAGGGGGCGCGGACGCACGGGAGCTCCTTGGTGGTTGGGGAGGGCACGGTGGTGGTCAGTCGGCGATCAGCTGGGGGCGGGCGGTGGCGCGCAACGCCGGCAGAGTCAGAGCGGTGGCTAGCAGAGGAAGGAGGGTGGCGCCGGCGGCGACGAGGGCGATGGCCGGCCAGGGCAGCCGGCTGATGCCGCCGTCGCCGTCAAGGGCCAGGTAGACCGTCGCGGTGGCCAGCCCCAGGGCGAGGCTGAGCGCGACAACGGGCAGGATCACCAGGGCGCTCTGTAGCAGCGTCGCCGTGCGCACGGCGGCTCGGGGCATCCCGGTCATCCACAGCGCGACCAGCGCCCGGCGGTGCTCGCGGACCTGCTGCAGCAGGGTCGAGGTGAGCGTCAGCAAGCCGACGAGAGCGGCGCAGCCGAGCGCGGTCAGGGTGATGTTCCGATAGGTCTCGGTGGTGCGCTCGAACTCGGCGACCTGCTCGTCGACGGTCAGCACGGTGACCGCGTTGGTCGCTTGAGTCAGCAGGGTGCGGACCCGTTCCAGTTCGGCCGTTCCTGCGCTGCCCTCGGCGGGCCGGACCAGAAGAGTTCCGCCGGTGTCGGTGGGCTGCGCTGCGGCCGGCAGGGCCTGGATGTCAATCAGGCCGAGGCCCCCGCCGGTCACCGGGACGAGGGACTCCAGCAGCTGCGAGGTGCGCGGAGGGCCGGTCAGCGCGAGCGGGCCCAGGTCGACGGTGTCCAGCCTGCTGCCGTCGGCGGACTCGACCATGGTGACGGCCTGCAGCGGGCCGCTGGTCAGGATGGGTGCGGACTTGGGGTCCAGTTCGGCCGGTGCCAGCAGCAGCCCGCCGGGGAGGCAGTCACGCAGGGTCGGGATGACGTCGGTGAGCTCGGTGCAGTCGACGGCGTCGGCCATCGGACCACCCGCCCCGCTGCCGTCGCTGACCTGGACCGGGGTCAACCGGGCGACGGCGGCGACAGCCGGGTCGGTACGGAGCCTTTCCAGCGCCGCGGGATCGACCAGCCGGACGTCGGCGACGAGGAGGTCGCCACCGACGGTGGTGCGCAGGGCCCGCTCGTCCTCTGCGTTGCCGACTTCCAACAGCGGCAGGAAGGAGAGCAGCAGGCCGCTGATGAACACCAGCAGCGCGGAGCCGGTGACCAGCCGGGCGGCGCTGGTGGCGTCCCGAGTGACGCGGGCAGCGGCGAGCTGGATGGGGATGCCGGGCAGCACCCGGCCGAGGGCGGTGGCGGTGAGCCGGCAGAGCAGTGGCGCGGCCGTGACTATGCCGACGAGCAGTGCCACGACGGCCAGCAGGAGGAACACGCCGGCAATGGTGACGTCGTCGGCCCGGTAGCTGGCCGCCGCCGAGCCGGCCAGGGCCAGGGCGCCGATGCCCAACGGAAGGAGTCGCCAGCGGCGCAGCTCCCGGTCAGTCGATCCGCGGACCACACCCAGCGGGCTGACCTGCACCCGCCGCAGCGCCCACCAGGTCGCCATGGTTCCCAGCAGCGGCAGCACGACGAGCAGGGCTCCCGCGACCACCGGGCTGAAGCGCACCTGGTCCGGCCACACCCCACCGGCCACCGGCAGGTGCGGAGCCAGCGCAGGTGCCCCTAGCCGGAACGCCAGTGCGCCCAGCACGACACCGGGGAGGACGACCAGCGTCGACTCCAGGGCGGCGATCAGGCGGCAGTGCCGGGCGCTGAACCCGAGCAGGCGCAAGGCGGCAAGCCGTCGTTCCCGGGCCGCGGTCCCGGTGGTGGCCACGGTGAGGAACAGGGCGATCAGCGGGAGCAGGAAGCCGATGACCAGCAGTGGCACGGCCAGTCGTAGCTCCGAGGGCACGTCGGCGATGTCGGCCACGCCGGCCCCGCCGAACCCGGTCACCACGCGCGTCCCGGGCATCTGGTCCTGGTTGACCCCGACCCAGACCACCAGGTCCTGCGGCCCGATCAGGCCGGCCCGCTGCACCGTGCCGACGTCCCGGCCGGGGTACCGCTCGGCCAGGGTGGTGGTCGGATCGGACCACAGCTCGCGCATTGCGGGGGACAGCGCGACCTCACCCGGGGCCGGCACCCGGTCCAGCCCCGGCGGGACGACGGTCCCGTCGCTGGTGTCGAAGACCAGCGACGCGGAGATCGGTTGGCCCCGGTAGAAGCCGCGGGTGGAGGCCTCGAGCAGTCCTGGCTCGCCGTCGTCGGCGAACTGGCCGGCGATCATGGCCTTGCCGGCGATGCCGCGGTCCTGCGCCGTCGGGTACAGGGTCAGGCCGGCGAAGAGCACCAGCACGCCCAGCGCGACGACCAGCGCCCCGACCACGGCCGGCAGCGGGGACCGGCGGATCGCCGTCACCGCCAAGCGGATAACCAGAACGGCAGCGCCGCGGTGGCTCAGCCGGGGATTCACGCGAACACCGATGTGCTCGACAGGCGGCCATCGCGCAGCACCACAGACCGGTCGGCGTAGGCCGCCACCCGGTTCTCGTGGGTCACCAGCACCACCGAGGAGCCCTGCTCTCGGGCCGCGGCGGTGAACTCCTCCATCACCAGGTCGCCATTGAGGCTGTCCAGCGCACCGGTCGGCTCGTCGGCGAACACCACCCGCGGGCCGCCGATCAGCGCGCGGGCCACGGCCACCCGTTGGCCCTGGCCGCCGGACATCTGCCCGGGGCGCTTGTCCGCCACCTCGGTGACACCTAGCCGATCGAGCCAGTCCCGCGCCTGCTCCTCGGCCGCGCGCCGACGGGTGCCGGTCAGCTGCAGCGGCAGCGCCACGTTCGCAACCGCCGTCAGCTCGGGCACCAGGGAGCCGAACTGGAAGACGAACCCGAAGTCGTTGCGGCGCAGCTGGCTGCGGGCTTCATCGCTGCGGTCATCCAGTCGGGCACCGCGGTAGCGGACCTCTCCGCGGTCGGGAGTCAGGATTCCGGCCAGGCAGTGCAGCAGCGTGGACTTACCCGAGCCCGAGGGCCCGAGCAGGGCCAGCACCTCCCCCGGGGCGACGTGCACGGAGGCGCCGGCCAGTGCCGGAGTCGGCCCAAAAGACAGGTGCAGGTCCTCGGCGATGAGCAGAGGGTCGGTCACGAGAGCTCCACGGCGAGTCGGTTGAGGCGGGCGGCGGTGTGCTCGAGCCAGCGCAGGTCGGCTTCGAGGTGGAAGAGGGTGAAGTCGCAGGCCAACACCTCCGACAGCGCGGCGCCGCGCTTCCGGGCGGTCAGCTCGCGCATCACGGCCAGGTGCGACTCCCGCTGGGCGTCGAGGATCTGCTCGGCGGGACGACCCGACCGCAGCGCCAGCACGACCTTCACGTAAACGACCGACTGCACGTACGGCGTGGCGTCCTCCGGCTCGGCCAGCCAGCGCTCCAGATGTGTCACGCCCTCGGCGCTGAGCGCGTACGACGTGCGGTCCGGCCCGTCGACCCGCTCGGTGCCGACCACGGTGATCTCCCCGTCGCGCAGCAGGCGGCTCAGCGTCGAATAGACCTGCGCGGACTTCACCGGGCGTTGCGCACCGAAGTGGGCGTCGTACTCGCGCTTAAGGTCGTAGCCGTGCCGTGGTGTCGGCTCGAGGAGCCCGAGCAGCGTCTGAGGAAGAGTCACAAAGCGCACTAGACACCGAGTTGCTAGTGCGGTCAACGCGCCACGCCCTGCGGGCACAGGCTCCGTGTTTCGCCGACAGTGTTAGGCACCAGGCGTGGTCTTCTACGACTGGTCCCTGGTTCGATCACCGAGCTTCTACCTAGAGACGCCGCGCCTGCCGTACACCGCCCATGCGCCCCGTATGTCCAAGGGCTACCGAGAACGCCGCTGCTGAACGAGGCGCTCGTGCGAGCTTGTCCCGGTAGACCCGTCCGGTTGCCGTTCCCGCTGAGGCACGTCATGCGGGCCCGGGTCTTGCAGAGCAGCGGACAGTTCGTACCCGCGAGCAGCACCGCGCACGTCACCCCCGCGAGTCGCTCCATCACCCCTTCGCCGGCACCAGGACCCGGGCGGTGCCGAGGCATGGGCGCGCTGCGGCGCTGGTGACCTGGCGCTGAGCCGTGCTCGTCCCGATGTCACCCCCGTCGGGGGTGACGGTTCCTCGAACGTCTCTTCGGAGCGTCGACGGCATCGCACTGATGCCGGAGGACCCGCAGATGTTTCACAACCCCACCATCGTCGGCAGTTGGCCGGCGCTGGCCGCACGACTGGACGCCGACGCCGTCCTGCCCCGCTGGGCAGCGGCCGAGCCGGATCTGGCCGAACTCACCACCGTCGCCGAGCTGCTCGCTGTCTGGTCCAGGGACGCCGAGTCCGACCGCACCGACGTCGTCCTTGCCGCGCTGATTCGGTTGGCCGCCGTCGATGGCGGCCGAGACGACGACGCCCTGCTGCTGATCCTGCACCTGCTCAGTGGCCTGGTGTGGAGGATGGCCGCGCAACTGAGGGATCTCAGTCCCGACATCGTCGCCGTGGTGGTCGGCGAGCTCGCCTGCCAGGTCCGGCGTTACCCCTGGCAACGGCGTCCGCGTGCGGTCGCTGCGAACCTGGGAGCCGAGACGCGGCGGATGGTGCTCAGCGAGCTGCGACCCCGGAGCCGACGTCACCCCGAGTGGGGGGAGCTCCTCACCGTCGACGGCGACGTCACTCGGCTGGTTCCAGCCACCGCCTACGACGAGCGGGAGGACCTCGACGTCGCCGACCTGCTGCAGTGGGCGGTGCGGTCCGGAGTCGACGCAGGTGACCTGACGCTGCTGGTCGCCACCGAGTGCGCCCGAGCCCTACGTGAGCGCGATGCCGACCAGCGGGTGGCCGCCGCGCACGGCATCACGACCCGCACCCTGTACCGCCGGCGGCGCCGGACGCTGACCGCCCTGCGCGACGTGGCTCCGCAGTACCTGGGGGCCGTCGCGTGACCGCGCTCCTGCCCACCGTCGGCACGACCGATGGCGGCCATCACGACTCCGGCGACCCCCGGGGCGACGGCCGCCTTCTGTCCGTCGCTGAGATCCAGCAGGTCCTGCGGGAGCTGCAGTCCCGAGGGCCGCGACCCGACAGAGCAGGGATCTCCGCACCGTCGCAGCGCCCGAGCAACGGCAGCTCCCAGCGGCCCGCCTCGACGAGCGAGTCGGTCCCGGCCGCGCGACGTCGGAGAAGAGCGGGGGCGAGCTCACCGGTTGGAGGCCGGGGGAAGTTCGAAGGGGAGGTGCTTGTCCGCGGGGATGACCGTGCCCCCGGGACCAGGCACCCCGGGGCTCACCGCGGTGAGCTGGAGGCCAGTTGGATTGGGGTCGTGGCGGCCCACGCCGGCGCCGGTGCCTCCACGGTGGCGTTGGTGATCAGCGATGCCGCGGCAGCGGACGGCCAGCGGGTGCACCTCGTGGACACTGCCCATCCGTTCCGGTCCGGGCTGGTCGCCGCGGCCTCGGAGGAGCTGGGTACCGACGTCACCGGAGCATGGCGCCGCGGGCTGCGCGCCGGCGTCACCATCGACCGCCGCGCCACCGACACTGCAGTCGATGACTGGCCGGTCGCTCCGGTCGCCGACGGCCCGCCGCTGACCGTCATCGACCTCGGTCTCGCCGCTCCGCAGAACCTGACCCGGCTGGCCGGCCGCAGCCGCGCCGTCGTCGTCTGCCGGCCCACCGTGCCCGGGGTGCGGCTGACCGAGCAGCTGCTGGAGCAGTTGGGAGGACGACCGGTTGTGGTTGCCGCCGTGGGTCCACGCCGGTGGTCCGGCGAGGTCACCGGCAGCCTGGGTCCTCGCCTGCTCGCCCTCCGGGCAGCTGGTCGCGTCGTGTCCGTGCCGATGGATCGGCGCCTCCAGGTCACGGGACCCACCCCCTCTCGGCTCCCCCCGCCTCTCCGCGGGGCCGGCCGGGCGCTGCACGAGCTGCTCGACGACGGCCTTCACGGAGCCGCGACCAGGGCGTCAGACGCCGCCATCGATCCCGCACTGACTCCGGAGGACACTCGTCGATGAGAACCCTGCTCGCCGACACACTCACGGCGGCCGCTGTCTGTCCGGCCGCACCGCCCGGGGTGCAGGTCTACGCCGACCAGATCCAGTCCTGGGTGAAGTGGGGCGTCCTGGCCATCCTGGGCATCTGCTTCTTCGCCAGCGTCGGGATGTTGGTCTGGGGCCGGGTCACGCACCATCCCCGCGGTGCCCGGCTCGGTATGGACGGCATTCTTATCTGCCTGGTCGGCGCGATCCTCTACGTCGTCGGATACGTGATCGTCCTGTCGATCGTCGGGACCGGCTGCTGATGGCGCCCCGCCGAGGCGGCCAAGAGCCGCGCAGCACGCAATGGTCGCGACGGAAGTTGCTCGCCCTGCTGGTCATGGCAGCGTTGACGGTCGCGGTTCTGATGGCAGGCCTGGTGCTGGCCCTGGTCCACGCGGTCGCCCCGACCGGAGACGGCGACGACGCCAGCGCCTCGGTCGGGAACGCGACGGGCCCGGCGACGGAAGCCGATTCGACCGGCACGCTGCCCGCCGCCGAGGCTCGTGATGCGCTCGCCGCCAGGCGGATGCGTGCGGTGCCGGAGTCCGCCTCTCGTCCCGCGCCCCTCTCCAACCGTGACCCAGGCCCGCCGATCGTGCTGCCGCGCGCGACCCACACTGGCCCGGCGGGCGTGCCGACCGGCTTCCCGCACACGCCCGAAGGAGCGATGGCGCAGCTGGCGGCCATCGACCAGGTCGCACTGGAGTCCGGTTCGCTGGCCGGCGCGCGCGACGTGATCGCCGCCTGGGCGATGCCCGGTGGCCCGACGACCACGAGCTGGTCCGGCGTCCGAGCGATGGGCACGCTCCTGAGTGCCGCCGGCCTGTCCGGCGGAGGATCGCAGCAGCTCGCCGTCGTCCTCACGCCCCGCATGGGCCAACTCAAGGGCAGCGTCGGGCCCGACTTCGTCGTGCCCTGCGTGAACTTCGAGCTCGACGTGACCCTGATGCAGACCGCTCGCGGCGCGACCGCCGACTGCCAACGGATGGTCTGGCAGGGCGACCGCTGGATGATCGGACCGGGCGACGAACCCGCGCAGCCGCCATCGGTGTGGTCCGGAACCGACCTGGCGATCGACGTCGGCTACCGGGAGCTGCGCCATGGCTGACGTTCTCCTGGCCGGCGACGCGGAGGCTGTGAGCACCAGCGTGCTGGCGATCGACCTGAACCCGATCAGCTGGCTCGGGGACGCCGCTTCCGCGGCCGTCGCTGATGTCTGGAAGGCCGCCATGATCGCCCTCTGGTCCGCCGGGCTCTGGCTGCTCACTCTGGCCTTCCAGGTCATCGACGCGTTCACCACCCCGGACCTCTCGGCGGGAGGACCGATGGGGGCGGTGCTCCCGACGACGCTGTGGATCGGTGCGTCGGTCGCGGTGATCATGATGTTCGTCCAGCTGACCGTGGCACTGATCCGTCGCGACGGACAGTCCCTGGGCCGGGTGCTGCTGGGTGTGGCGCAGTTCGGACTGGTCTGGGTCGGCTACCTCGGAGTGGCCGGCGCCCTGGTCACCGCCGCGGCCGGGCTGTCCCGCGGAATCCTTCAGGCGATGCTGGACATCGACAGCCTGTCGGCCTTCGACCCCAGCAGCTCCTGGCCCCGCGAGGTGGTCGACGCGACGGTGGCCACCGTCCTGGGCATCTCCTCCCTGCTGCTTCTCATCCCCGCCTCGTTCTTCTACCTGGTGATCATGTTCGTCCGGGAGGCGGCGCTGATCATCCTGGCCGCCACGGCTCCGATCTCCGCCGGCGGACTGCTCAGCGACAGCACCAAAGCGTGGTTCTGGAAGAGCCTGCGCTGGTTCTTCTCCTGCCTGCTCATCGCGCCGGTGGCGTCACTCGTCCTCGGCATCGGCGTCCAGCTCTCCGCCGGGGTGGTCGCGGGGAACGGTGACTCGACCGCCCAGGCCGCGGGAACGGCCATCGTCGGCGCGGTCATGATCGCGATTGGTGCGGTCTGCCCGCTGGTGCTGTTCCGGCTGCTGGCGTTCGTGGACCCAGGAACCGCATCCGGTGCGGCGCTGCGCCAGTCGTGGACCGACGCGGGCGGCCTGTCGGGCGTGCTCTCCGGCGGTGGTGGCGAGTCCGTGGGCAGTGGCGCCGCGGCGCGCAGCGGCGGTGACGGCCGGTCCGGTGGGGAGGCCGCAGCGGAGGCCCAGTCCTCGGGGCGGCTGGCCGCGATGTTCGGTGGGGTCGGCGCCGCGGTGGGTGTCGGCACCTCGCTGGCTCACCGTGCGGTCGCTGTCGGTGCGGACGTGCTGGGCTCGGCCGGCGTCGGCCATCCCGCCTACGGCCTGCCGCCCAGCGACGCGGGCAGCCGCCGGCGGGGCGTAGGCCGGTCGTCGAGCGACACGGGCGGAGGTCCCGACGGCGGTTCCGGTGACGGCGGCTCGGCCGGTGGACCGGCAGCCGACGGTGGCGGTCCATCGACTCCGCCGCCGGGGCCGCCGCCCTTCGATGGGGGACCCCCTGCCGGGACTCCCCGGACTCCCCGTGGGGGCCTGGCGGGCTGGGCGCAGGAGGGGACGGCGGGCGGTGGTTCCGGCGGCGCCGCGGCTGCCAAGACGGCTGCGACGGTGGCGCTGTGACGGCCCCGGCACGGCCGGTCCGGTACGGGTCGTGGTCGAAGGACAGGCAGGGTTGGTTCCTGGGTCTCGGCGGCGGGTCGTGGGTGGTGATCGTTGTGGGCGGCCTGCCGCTGTTGCTGGCCGCGGGCTCGGCCAAGTGGTTGCTGGCGCTGGGATGGGCGCCGGTGTGGGCGGTACTGATCGTGCTGGTCGCCGTCCCGGTGCGGGGCCGCTCGGCGTTCCAGTGGGCCGTCGAGTGTCTGCGTCGCTGGTCGGGAGCCGTCCTGGGCTGGACGGACTGGCAGTCCAAGGCCGCCGCCGGAACTGCCGACGACCTCGACGAGGCCGACCTGCCCGGCGTGCTCTCGGGTATCCGAACCTACGACGGCCCGCCGTTCGGCCCGCTGCTCGTCCGCCCGGCCGTCGTGGCCGACCACCGGAAGCGCACCTGGGCCGCCGTCGCCAGGATCACCCACCCCGGGATCGGGCTCTCCGAGGCAGCCGCCCGCGCGCGATTAGGAGCGGGCCTGGCTGAGCTGCTCGAGGGCGCGGCCACGGCGGAGCTGGTGTCGGTGGTCGCCCTGCAGATCCGCACGCTGCCCGAAGACGGTGCCGAACGGGAGGCGTGGCAGCGCACCCATCTGCGCCGGAGCGCTCCGGGGCTGGCGCTGGCGGCAAACGCCGAACTAGCCGCGGTGATGACGTCCGCCGGAGTGCGCCACGAGGCATTCGTGACCGTCGTCGTCCCGGAGCGGCGGATCGCCCGCGCGGCCAAGGAAGCCGGCGGCGGCGTCGACGGCCGCGCGCGCGTCCTGTACGGGGTGATGGGCGAGATCGAGGCCCGGCTGGTCGGTCCGGTCGGCTGCACGAGCGTCACCTGGCTGGACTCGCCCGGCCTGGCTACTGCGATCCGCACCGGCTTCGCGCCCGGGGACCGGGCCGGGCTCGCGGCGGCCGAGTTCGCCGCGGACTCCGATCCGCGGGTCGCCGCGGCGCTGCCGATGGCCGCAGCCGGACCGACCGTCGCGCCGAACCCCGAGCGTCGCCACTACGCCCACGACGCCTGGCACTCGGCCATCTGCACCGTCCTGCTGCCCGACAAGGGAGCCGTCATGGGTGCCCTGGCACCGGTGCTGACCCCGACGACGGCGGGGGAGCGGCGGTGCGCCACGGTGTTCTTCGAGCCGATCAGCATGGCGAAGGCCGACCGCCTCGTGGGCAACGAGTCGATGAGCTCGGAGCTGGCGACCGAGATCCGGCGTCGCGGTGGGTTCCAGGTCCGCGCGTCCCACCGCCGCGACGCCGCCCGCGTCGAGGGCCAGGACGTCCGGCTCGCCGAGGGAAACGCGCTCGTCCGCGTCGGCATCGCCGCATCAGTGACGGTGCCCGGGACGTGGTCGATCACCGACTACGGCCGCCGGCTGGAGGCGAGCATCACCGGAAGCGGATTCAAGCCGCTGCGGCTGGACCTGGCTCAGGACTCTGGCTTCGCCGCGGCCTGCATCCCGCTCGGCATCGGCCTGCCTCGACGTCGGGGCACGAAGTGATCGGCCGACGCGCCGCTCGCGTGCGGGGGAGGGGGGTGGCGAAGCTCGTCTCGGACTTCGGCCACCAACTGCCGCCGCTCGCCCCACGTCCGGCTCGGTCGGACGACCGCGACCCTCTCTCCTTCCTGGTCGGCCAGCACGGACGGACCGGTCGGGCCACGGGCTGGTGCCCGGTGCCCGCGCCGCTGGCGGTCTACCGGATGACGTCGGAGCAGGCCGGCGGGGTGTGGCCGCTGATCGCCGGCAACGGACTGCCTCCCACGGGCGCGCTGCTGGGCATCGACTACCTCTCCGGCGGCGCCTTCTCCGTCGATCCGATCGGCTGGACGCTGCAAGCGGTCGCCGGCGTCACCAACCCGAACATGATCTTCTTCGGAGCGCCGGGCCGCGGGAAGTCCGGCACCGTCAAGATGTTCGCCCTGCGGCAGATGGCCTACGGCTACCGCACGCTGGTCCTCGGCGACGTCAAGGACGAGTACGAGCCGCTCTGCCGGGCGCTGGAGGTGCAGCCCCACGCGGTGGGCCATGGCCTGCCCGCGCGGATCAATCCGCTGGACTTCGGTCCGCTGGGCAACGACTGGACCCGGCTGCCGCGCGCGGAGGCGCAACGCCGCGCGGCGATGGTGTTCTCCCGCTGGCTGTTGCTTCTCCGCGGTCTGGTCGGGTCCCAGCACGTGCCGTTCGGGCCGACGGCCGAGACCGCGGTCGGCCAGGTGATCCGGGATTTGACCGGCTACACCACCGGCGCCGACCGGATGCGCGAGATCACCATCCCGCAGGTGTGGGAGGCACTGCGCGCCCCCAGTGCCGAGCTGGTCGACGCCTGCCGCTACGCGACGAACCAACAGTTTCTGGACGACACCCGACCGGTGCGCGACGCGCTCGGCGCGCTGGTCACCGGGCACCTGGCGGGCTTGTTCGACGCGCCGACCACGATCTCGGTGGACTGGCGCGCCCCCATCCAGTCGCTGTCGCTGTCCCGGCTGGACCCGCTCGGCGACGAGGCCGTCGGCGTGGCCCTGACATGCCTGAACTCCTGGGGCCGGGCGATGACCCAGCTCGCCGAACCTGGCGACCTGCGGATCGTCATCCGCGACGAGTGCTGGAAGCAGATGCGCCTGGGCGCCGACGCCGTCCGGTCGCTGGATGCGGACCTGCGGCTGTCCCGCAACGACGGCTGCATCCAGGTCGTCGTCGCGCACAAGCCGTCGGACATGCTCACCGTCGGCGATGCCGGCAGCCAGGCCGTGGCGATCGCCAAGGACCTCCTGCACCTGTGCGCCACCAAGGTGTTGCTGGGCCAGGACGACCAGATCGGCGACGAGCTCTCCGGCCTGCTCGGACTCAGCCCCATGGCCGAGCGCATCGTCACCGACTGGGCCGCCGCCGCCCGGGGGAGGGCGCTGTGGCTGGTCGGCAGCCACAGCGCGAAGGTGCAGACGGTTCGTACCTCGATCGACGTGGCCCTGACCGACACCAACGACGCCATCACGACCTCCACGTCCGGCGACGCGGAGGCAGCTTCGGTGGCCGCCCGCCGGGCGGGGGTGGCGTAGCCCATGGCCGGAACGGACGCCGGCCGGACGGCGCTGGCGGCGGGTGCCGCAGTCATCGTCCTGCCCCTGCTGGCCATGTCCACCGTGCTGCTCCTCCTCGGCGGGGCAGCGTCGAGCGAGACCCCCAACACCTCATGTGGGGCCGGTGGCACCGGGGCCACAGTCGCCGGCATCGCGCTGGACGCCGTCCAGATGGGTCACGCGTGGACCATCGTTGACGTCGCCGCCGCGCGCGGCCTGCCCGCGCACGCCGCGACGGTGGCGCTGGCCACCGCCTGGCAGGAGTCGCGGCTGCGCATGCTGGCCAACGACGGCAGCAGCCTCGAGCTCACCGCCGAGCAGGCCGCGGTGACCGCCGCCAGCCTGAGCTATCCGCACGACGGGCTCGGGTCCGACCACGACAGCGTCAACACCTTCCAGCAGCGCTGGATCGCCGGCTGGGGCACCGTCGCCGAGCTGATGGATCCCGTCTACGCGGCCGAGGCGTTCTACACCCGCCTCGTCGACGTGCCTGACTGGGAGACAGTCCCGCTGACCCAGGCCGCGCAGGCGGTGCAGATCTCGGCCGCCGGCGGCGCTTACGCCCGCTGGGAGCCGCTCGCCCAGCAACTCACTGCGATGCTGTGGCCGGGTTCCCAGACGGTGGATGCGGACACGGTCGGGGCGGTGGACGGCGTCTGCCCGGGCCTGTCGGTGCCCGACGGGGCGTGGGCCCGCCCCAGCGCCGGCGTCCTCACCTCAGGCTTCGGGCCGCGATGGGGCAGCCAGCACGCCGGCGTCGACCTGGCCGGGCCGCGCGGCAGCCCGGTGTACGCCGCCGCGGCCGGCACCGTGCTCACCGCCGCGTGCACCAGTGCTTT
Source organism: Geodermatophilus sp. FMUSA9-8 (assembly GCF_037034165.1). Taxonomy (NCBI): domain Bacteria; kingdom Bacillati; phylum Actinomycetota; class Actinomycetes; order Geodermatophilales; family Geodermatophilaceae; genus Geodermatophilus; species Geodermatophilus sp. FMUSA9-8. The sequence continues at coordinate 105,658 of NZ_JBAGKE010000008.1, forward strand.
CTGCGACCGCGACGGCAGCCTCGGTCTGGCGGGCTACGGCAACCTCGTCGAACTCGACCACGGCGACGAGGTGACCACCCGCTACGCCCACCTCTCGGGCTACACCGTCACTCCCGGGCAGCAGGTTCCGGCCGGTGGGCTGCTCGGCTTCCAGGGCTCCACCGGCAACAGCACCGGCGTCCACCTGCACTTCGAGGTCCGCCTCGACGGCGCACCCGTCGACCCGGCGCCCTGGCTCGCTGAACGCGGAGTCGACCTTTCCCTCCACGCGGGGGCCGGCGCGTGACCACACCGCCCCGGCGTCGCGATCCCCAACCGATCGGTCGAGGATGGGAACTGGCCGTCGTGGCAGCCGGGGGCACCCTGATCGCCGTCGCGCTGGCCGCCCTGGCCGGACTCGGGATCGCCTCGGCGTTGTGGGGCGGAGGCTGGGTGTGGCCGCACGGCACCGACACGGTCGTGCGAGTCCTCGGTGGGCTGCTGCACGGCCAGCCCGGCCGCGGTCTGCCGCCCGACCAGCTGCGCCAGGTCGCCGGGCCCCTCCCGGCGTACGCCTGTATCGCCGCAGCCGAGCTCGTCCTGCTGAGCGGGGCGCTCACGACCGCTGTCCTGGCTGTTCGCTACCGGCGTCCCGGCGACGCCCGCGGCGGCATGGCCACGCGCCGGGAGGCCGAGCAAGCACTGGGGCTGCGCCAACTCCGCGCCGGGCGAGCGGTCATCCGCCCGGACCGCTACCCGTCTCGAGGCGGCCGAGGCCGCCTCCGCCGGCTGCTGTCCACAGGCGGCGATGCAGTTCGCCGTCGTGCCCACAGATCCGGCGCGAGCCCCGACTCGGGGTCGACCGCGCCACGACCGTCGACGTCGACATCTCGTCCAACCGTTCGTTCCGAGAAGGAGTCATATCGATGAGCTCGACCGACAACGGCCACCGGCCGGACCTGCTGACCGCCCGGGCCGAGGCTGCGGCGCTGTTCGCCGCCGCCGCCCGCAACGAGAAGGCCGGGCCGACAGCCCAGCTGCACTGCTTCACCGCGGCCACCACTCTGGCACCCCCCGGCCCGGTGCCCGCGACGCCCGACGGCACCGACCCCGACCGGCTGATCGAGCAGGCGCTGCGCATCCTCGGCAACCTGCCCGCGCAGGACTTCGCGCACCCCGACGTCCTCGCCGCCGCCCAGCACGGTCACCGCGCGCTCCGGGCACCGCGCTGATGGCCACCTCACTCGGGCAGCTCCTCGACGCCCTCGTCGACAGCGCCCATTCGGTCGACGACGGCCCGGCCGCCCGTGCCGACGCCGCCACCGCGCTCGGCCACGTCGGCCGAGCGCTGGCGCACCTGCGTCGCGACGGCGTGTCCCCGATCGCCGGTGACCAGCGCGAACAACGCGTGGCCGCCCTGGCTACCGCCTGCACCGAGCTGGCCGCTCGCGCTCCGGCGACCGAGTCGACGCTGACCCGGATATCGGCCGCCGCAGCCGACACCGTCGGGGTCCTCCACTCCCAGACCACGGTCGCCAGCCGGTGGGCCGCCGCCACTGCCGTCGCCGAGACCGTGACGCCACTGGCCGAGGTGATCGCCCGTGGCCTGCCCGCCGGCCCAGCGGCAGAGTGGCTGGCCGAGGTCAGGCACCAGGCGGTCTTGGTGCAACAGACCGCCGCGCTCCAACCGCCGACACGCACCGACGCTGCCATCCTCGACCGCCCCGTCCCGGGCCCCGCAGCCGATCGGTCCGTCGATCCCGCGACCGTGGTGCCCGACGCCGTCGGCGTCCTGCTGCGCGCCACCGCCCGGGGCAGTGATCCACCCTCGGTCGCCGAGGTCTCGGCCTACACGATCGCCGCCCAGACACTCAGCTCCGCTGCCGAACGCTTAGGCGCGGCCGGCGCGACAGCTGCTGGACAGAGCAGGGCGTCGGACGCCTGGCGTGCGGTACGTGTTGCGCTACGTCCGTACGAGGACGGCAGCCGGCGTCCCCACGCGCACGCGCCGTCCGGCGTGACTGCGGCCGGACGGCTCCATGCCATCCTGAGCGAGGCTGGAGTCGACCCGGCCACCTGGACGGCGTCGCTGCGCGCGTCGGTCGTGGCCGGTGCTCAGCACCTGCCTACCTTCGCGAACCAGTTGCTGTACCGCACCGTCCGGCACTGGGCCGATGCCGGGACTCTGATCGGCTACGCCCGGGACATGCCGCCGCGCGATGAGCGCGTGGCGGCGTACCTGCGCGGTTATCAGCTCGGTGGGCTCGTCCGCGCCGACGCGGTCGACCTGCAGCCCGTCGCCGGTGCCCTGCACAACGCCCGGCTGCTCTCCCTCGCCGTCGCCGATCACGCCGCCGGCCCAGGTGTACGCGCGACGGCCGGCTTCCCGCAGCGGGCCTGGTCAGCGAATCGGGCGCTGCTCGACGACCCGCAGACGCCGGTGGCGCTGAGCGAGGCCCGCCAGCAGGCCCACCAACAACTGCAGGCGACCCGTGCCCGCCCCGGTCCGAGCCGGGCGCGCTGACGCGATGCGCAGACACGCGTTCAACCCGACCGACGTGGGCTGGCGGCTGGGCCGGTCCCGGGCTCCGCACGGGGTGGAGCTGTGGTGCCGGTACGACCGCACCACCGGCGTCTACGGCGAGCAGGGGTCCGGCAAGACCCTCGACCTGCTCGCCCCCGCCCTGCTGGCCCACCGCGGCGCGGGGCTGGCCACGCTGACCAAGCTCGACGATCTGCTGCTGACCGCCGGACGACGCGAGCAGCCACCGCATCCGGGGGATCCACCGCGCCCCATCGCGGTGCTCGACCCGTTCGGCGCCGCGCCCGGGCTGCCCGAGTTGGTGTGGGACCCGATCGCCGGCTGTGTGGACCCGCAGACCGCCGAGCGACGAGCCAAGGCCTTCGCCGCCGGCACCGTCACCGGAGCCGTCACCGGCGGTCGGCAGGACAACGCCGCCCGGTTCTACGCCGCGGAGACGGCCAAGGTGCTGCAGGGCTTCCTGCACGCCGCAGCGCTCACCGGCCGCACCCTCGAGCACGTTCTAGAGTGGGTCGCCAACCCGGTCGCCGCCGAGCAACCCGCCGAGATCCTGCAGCAGCACCCGCACGCCGCCCGGTTCTGGGACGGGCTGCTCGCCGGGGCACTGCACGGCAGCCCGGACACCGTCGGGAACACCGTCACCACGGTCCAGCAGGCGATGGCGTTGTTCTTCCAGCCCGAGATCCGTGCTCGTTGCGTGCCTTCGCCCGGACGGTCGGCGACCGATCTCGCCGACCTGATCGCCCGGCAGGGCACCGTGTACCTGCTCGGCCGGGAAGACCCCTACGCTTCGGCGGCGCCGCTGATGACCGCGGTCGCCGAACACGTCCTCGACACCGCTCTGCGGGCTGCGGCCACCTCGCCGCACGGGCGGCTGACCCCGTGCTTCCTGGCCTGCCTCGACGAGCTGCCCTCCACCACGCCGCTGCCCACGCTGCGGGTGCGGATGGCCAACGAACGCGCGCTCGGCCTCTCCTTCATCTACGCCGCCCAGACGTGGAAGCAGATGGTCGTCTCCTACGGCGAGGACGAGGCCCGCTCGCTGTTCGGGCTCACCAACAACCTCGTCGTCTTCGGCGGCGGCAAGGACATCCACTTCTACCGGGAGCTGTCCGACCTGCTCGACGACGTACGAATCAGCCGCCAGACCATCACCGACGGGCCCGGCGGCGTCGGCACCTCGCGCTCCGGTGAGGACGTGCGGGTCCTGCGGCCCGGCGACATCCGCCGCATACAGCAGCGCCACGCCTTGGTGGTCGCCGGCAACGCGCCACCGATCATCGCGCGGTTGCAGCGTTGCTTCGACGGCAAGGACGGCGAGCGACTGAGGCGGGAGCTGGACGCTGCACGAGCGGACGTCAACCGCGCCCGTACCGATTCCTTGGATGTTCGTGAGCGCACCGCTGCTGCCCTCGCCTATGCCCGGGACCACCGGCTCGGCCCGAGGCAGGACGAGCACACCGAGCGGCCGTTCGGATCGCTGCCCGGGCCGTGGTCGTCGTGATCGTGCTGCCGTTCCCACCGCCACCGCTCGCGGTCCTGCACGCTCTCGAGCTGCTGGAGGACGCTCGGCGACGTGACCGCGGGGGAGCGGCCCGCACAGGTGCCGTGGCGGACCTGGAACGCCCCTGGGAGCCGGCCAGCTGCAGCGCCGAGCTCGGCGCTGCGGTCTGGAGCTGGTGCGACGACGTCGTCACGTGGATCAACCACGAGTACGCGTGGCGCCCCGCGCAGATGGTTCCGGCCTGCTGGGCGCGTCATCCCCACATCGCCCGCGAGCTGCCCGTCCTGGCGGTTCTGCGTTGGACGGCGGAGAACGCTGCTGGGCCCGAGCCGGTGGAGGAGTGGAACCGCTACGCCTTCCCGATGTTCAGCGACCGCATGACCGGACGCCTCGGAGAGAGCACCTGTCGCACCGGCAGACACCAGGACTGGCCCGCCGAGAGCCGCTACATCGCGTCCCTCGACGCTCCGTCGTGGTGACCAGGGCGAAGGGCTGCAGCGGGGCACGGGGACGTAGTAGCTGCCGGAAAAGACGTAGCCCCGGCGACATGGCCAGAGGCCAGCGGTCCACCGGGGCTTTCGCGATGAGAGTACGCGAAGATTGGGCGTCATGACAACGCCGACGCCCCCGACCTTCCCACCGGCCGGGTCCTGGGTGGAAGCTTGGCTGAGTGCGCCGCGGTTCGCGGTCTATCTGACCGCCACCGGCGGGGATCGGGCTCGGGCGCTGGCCCTGTACGAGTGGAACGCCCAGCTCAGTGCTGCACTTCTGCACGACCTGGCGCACCTGGAGGTCGGGCTGCGCAACGCCTACGACGTGGCGCTGTCGACTCGCTGGCCCGGGCCACCGCACTGGACTCTCCCCGGGGGCACCGTTTTCGCGCCGCTGTACCGGCGAAGAGGCCGACGCCGCGTCGACGTCAACGACAGGCCCCGGGAGAGCCTGCGCCACGCGGTCGCCAACGCCGGCGGACCGACCGCCCCGCCGGGCAAGATCGTCGCGGAGCTGATGTTCGGCTTCTGGCGCTACCTCAGCTCCGCCGCGCACGAGAAGACGCTGTGGGTGCCCGCCCTGCATCGCGCCTTTCCACCGGGTACCGACCGCGCCGCCCACGTGGACGGACCCGTCGGTCGGCTGCACGACCTGCGCAACCGGGTGGCCCACCACGAACCCCTGCTGAACACCGACATCGCCGCGCGCCTGACCGACCTGCTCGGCCTGGCCAAGCGCTTGGATCCGCAGCTCGGACAGCACGTGCAAGCCACCAGCACGGTTGCCAGCCTGCTGGCCGCTCGGCCGTAATGCTCGACTCTCGCGCAGACGCTACCGCGGCCATGTACACCGAGACGACTGTCGGGCTGGTCCAAGATCGTCTGGTGTTGCCGGGCGTACCGGATGTCGCCCCGCTGTGAGAACGCATCACCGGGCGAGTCTTGCGGGACGCCCCGGTACGGGCGCCGACGCTGGCCCGCTGTTCCCGCTGGGGGTTCCCTGTGCGGTTGACGGCGGACCTGTCCCTAAGGGCGGCTTTAGTGACACTCTGAGCAACCGTTGGGTCGCCTGGGATCAGTAGCGGCGAATCCGAACCCGCGCTTACACGGATCACCTTGAGTTGCTCCATGTTCTAAGTGCGACGCTGGCCCCGCCCTGCAGAGCGTCGGGCGCGGTGGCAGCGTGGGGCGGGTGACGACGACATTGATCACTGGGGCGAACAAGGGCATCGGCTACGAGACCGCGCGACGGCTCGTGGGTGCCGGCCACGACGTCTGGGTCGGTGCCCGGGACGCGGAGCGTGGCCGAGCGGCAGCCGATCGGATCGGCGCCCGGGCCGTTCAGCTCGACGTCACCGACGACACGTCGGTGAGCGCGGCGCTCGAGGCGATCGCCGACCAGGCGGGACGACTCGACGTCCTGGTCAACAACGCCGGCATCCCCGACAACACGGTGGGAGTCGAGGGCATCTCCGGTGCGACGGCGCTCGCCGTCCTGAACACGAACGTCGCCGGCGTCGTCCGCGTTACCCAGGCCGCCCTGCCGCTCCTCCGATCGTCCGACCGCGGTTCGATCGTCAACGTCTCCAGCGGCCTAGGGTCCTTCGGGGCGAACACCGACCCCGCCCGGCCTGAGTCGCAGACGCCGCTGATCGTTTATGCCGCCAGCAAGGCAGCCGTCGCCATGCTGACGCTCAAGTACGCCCAGGCGCTTCCTGGGCTGCGGGTTAACGCCGCCTGCCCGGGCCTGACCGCCACTGACTTCGCCGCAGGCTTCCCGGGCGCTCAGCCGGTGGAGGATGCCGTCGGGGTGATCGTCGACCTGGCATGTGCTGGACTCGACGGCCGCACCGGGACCGTGCTCGAGGCCGAAGGCCCCCTTGCTTGGTAGGCGCCACCACCGCCGACCTGCAGCGCCCGTCAGGCAGCAGGCTTGGAGTTGACACGCTTCGGTGGGCACCCTGAGCTTGGGCATCTCGCCCGAGGAAGGGGTCCTGATGGGCCTACCAAGCAAGTTCTCACCGGGTTCCGGGAGCAGGCCGTGGAGCTCGTTCGAGCGACCGGGAAGAGGGTCGCCGAGGTAGCTCGTGACCTGCAGATCAACGACACGACGCTGGGCAACTGGGTCAAGGCCGACCGAGCCGAGCGGGGTGAGCCCGACTCCAGCGGGCTGCTGCCGCTGACCGCGGAGGAACGGGCCGAGCGGCCTCGCCTCACCTGGCCCGTAGGCCGCCCTCAGGGACAGGTCCGGGGCCTCGGGCCCCCGTCACCGTAGAGAGATCCCGTCGTGTCGGTCGAACGACGGATCTGTACCGAGTGCGACAGGCAGAGATGACGTCGTCCGGGCTCCGACTTCCCGGCAGCTGACGGCGCCGCTTGGTCGCCCTGTGGAAGCTCCCTACCTTCCTCGCTAGCACCGCGGGCGGGACCCAAGCCGAACTGCAGGCTGAGAATGAGGTGCCGCGGATGCGGCGAGCTCAGCTGTCCGCGTGCTGGCCGTGAGAGTCTGCCGCCCGGTCACTGGTGGAGATGACTCAGTTGCGCAGCCGGGGATTCGGACGTTGGCGTCTTCGTCCTGTGCCGGAAGCGCTGCTCTCGCCCGTCGGTCAACCTCGCTGCGTGCCTGCGCGGCGTCGAAAAGCTCGGACAGCGCGATGTCAGGCGCGATGCCGGTGCGGGCCACCAGTTCGGTGAGGTGCGCTGGCCAAGTGATGGCCGGGAGCGCGGCGATGACCTCGGCGGCGCGACGCGTGGCGTGGACCTGGCCCTCGACGGTGTCCAGGCGGTCGGCGTAGACGGCAACGCGGGCGTCGATGAGCGTGCTGGCCAGGCTGGGGGAGGAAGCGAGGGCCTGGCGCAGCGCGGTGGCGCCGGCCGTCTGCAGCATCTCGGCGGGGTCCTTGCCGGTCGCGACGGCGAGGTGACGTGGGTCGTCACCGCGGGCGGTGAGCTGCCAGAAGATGCGTTGCGCTGCCATTTGGCCGGCAGGGTCGGCGTCGGTGGCGACGATGACCCCCGGTCGTGCTTCGCCAATGAAGCGGAGCAGTCGGTCGGCCTGTTCATCGGTGAACGCGGTACCCAAGGGTGCGATGCCGACGTACCTGCCGTCGCCAGCCAAGGTGACTGCCAGCGCGTCGAGGGGGCCCTCGACGATAACCGGGGCGGCGCCGGCCGCCAGGGCTGTGGCGCCCTCGGTCAGGCCGTACAGCTCGCGCCCCTTGATGAACAGGTCGGTCTCGGCGGTGTTCAGGTACTTGGGTACGACTCGACCGGCTTCGTCGCCGTCGTGCGCGGGGTTGCGGCGGCCGATCCAGCCGTGGATCTCCGCGCCGTCGCGGATGGCGAAGACCAGCCGGTCGCGGAAGCGGTCGATGACCCGCCCGGTGGAGGCGTAGCTACCGAGGCCGGCGGCGACGATCTCGGGGTCCGTGGCGCCGAGGCGGCGCAGATGGTCGGTCAGCTCAGTCCAGCCGGCGGGTGCGTAGCCGAGGGCGACCCTCTCGTCCGCGGCAAGGTCGGTGCCGAGCCTTCCGATGAGGTAGGACGGCGCCCACGAGTCGCGGAAGCAGGCGGCGAAGAAGTCAGCGGCCTCCTCGTTGAGCTTGAGGAGGCGCTGTCCGTCAACGCGGGGTGCGTCGCCCAACTCGGCATGGCCGATCGCGCGACCGGTGTCTGCGGCACCAGCGGGTTCGTCCTCGGGCGGCCCAGGGGCGTCCGGCTCGTCAGGTTCCGCGAGACCGGCCAGCCAGTCCTCATCGAGGACGCCGTCCGGCGTCGGGAGCTCGTCGAGGTCGTCGGGCGGCGGGCATGCGTTGGTGAGCCCGCCGGACGTCGGATCGGTGAGCAGGCCGATCCGCCACACCAGAGCGGTGGTCAACTCCTCGGGACGCAGCGGCTCGTCGTCGGGGTGGCCGGCGCGCAGTAGGTCGTATGCGGTGTTAAGGAGCTGCTCTGGGGACCAGCCGGTGAGGCGGGCCGAGCTGACGGCGGCGACCAGCGCGGGCCACCCCGGATCGCCGAGCACCCGGTCGGCAGACGGGCCGCCGACGACGGCGGCAAGGGCCGGCGCCCAGTCCGGGCGCAGCGTCTGCGCCGAGACGGCATCGCCTGCCAGTGCGGCGGGGGAGAGGTGCCCGGACAGCCGCGCCCAGAGCGCGGCGGCCGGCTGCTCGTCGGGCAGCGGACGGTCGCCGGCGGCTTGGACCAGCGAGGTGACGTCGATACCGGCGCGCTCGGCCGTGCTGAGACGCTGGGCGAGGGTCGGCCAGTAGGGGTCGGCGGTGAGGCGCGGGTCGATGCCGTGGGCCAGCGCCGACCACTCTGCGGCGGCCGTGCCCGGTGCGCCGAGCAGCCGCTCGACGCGGCCGTTGAGGGTGCGCTGGACGCGGGCGTCGGCGGCCGCGGGCAGCGGGGGGCCGGTGGGGCGCCGGTCGGCGCCGTCGACGCCGTGGGCCGCGCGCCAGACGGCGAGGTCGGCGACGAGGCTAGGGTCGCGGTCGAGCAGCGGCAGCGCCCAGGCGGGGGCGCTGGCCGGGGTCCAGGCGCGGGCCCCGTTGCTGACGGCGGTGGCGAGCGCGGCGACCTCGTCGGCGCGGTGAGTGAGGTAGGCGCGCCACTGGGGGTCGCTCCGCAGCGTCTCGGGGATGGCGGGCAGCCACGGCAGTGGACCGGTTCCGGCTGAGTGGGAACCGGTGCGGTCGATCCGCCAGTCGAGGACCGCCGCGGCGTCGCGGGCGTCGTGCAGACCGCGCGGCGAGGCCAGCGCCCGCCCGAGGAGATCGACCGGGTCCCGGCCGGCGACGGCGCACAGCGCCAGGTGCGCGCGCAACACCGGGTAGGCGTCCTGCGCGGTCAGTCCGGGCACCGCGGCCTCGGCGGCGCTGTCGATCGCCACGAGCGCGTGGGACCCGAGCCGGTCCTCCGCGGCGGTGCTCAGCGCGTGGGAGTACCGGTCGGCGCTGGAGGAGAGCCGGGCGGCTGGGTCGGCCAGCGCCCGGCTCTGGCTGGCGGCCGAGGTCTGGCTGCCGTCGCGTCCCAGGACCCGGGTGAGCAGGTCGACGGCGGTGGGTGGCAGCAGCGCGTCACGGGTGATCGCGCTGTGCGGGTCGCCGTCCCCGGCGGTGAGGAGGAAGACGTGGTTGGCGTGACGGCCGCGGGTGAGCGCCACGTACAGCATCTGGCGGGTCTCCATGCCGGTGGCGACGGCATAGCAGGTGTCAGCCGTGACGCCTTGGGCGCCGTGCACGGTGGTGGCGTAGCCGAGGGTGACGTGCTCGGTGACGTAGCCGGCGGGCAGGGTGACGTGCCGGCCGGTGCGCTGGTGGACGACGTCGAGGGCGCCGCGGTCGTGGACGGCGGTGACGGTCCATCGGTCGCCGTTCTTCACCCAGTCGGTGGCGCCGAGCGCCAAGGTGCGCTCGTTGCGGCGGGTGATCACCGCGTCCCCGGTGGAGGCGGACATCGAGTCGGCCAGCGTGACCTCGCGGCCGATCGGTCCGGTCTGCCGGACCAGGCGATCGGTGCGGGCGCGGGCGTTCAGCTCGGTGACCAGCTCGCGGGTGGGGGCCAGCATGATGGCGTCGCGGCCCGCGGCGCGGTCGGTGGCCCAGACGGTGTAAGCGTCCTCGGTGACCGTGGCGAGGTCGCCGACGTGCACCCGGCCGTGGTCGACATAGTAGGCCAGCGCGGCCGGGTCGCCGTCGCGCAGCGCCAGCGACGCCGCGCCCTCGGCGTGGTTGGCACTGCCGGTCTCCGGGTCGGTGAAGCGGACGACCTGGGAGAGGCTGACCGCGCCGTGGGTGGCGGCGAGGTCGCGCAGCACTCCGCCGGCGCCGACCGCGGCCAGCTGCTGGTCGTCACCGATCAGCCGGACCGACCCGCCGACCGCGGTGACGTGCTCGATCACGCGGGCGAGATCTGCGGTGCCGGCCATGCCGGCCTCGTCGACCACGACGAGGGTGTCCGGGCCGATCGAAGGCAACCACGCCGGGACGTCGAGGCCGGTGGTCAGCGCGTGGATCAGCTTGGCCAGCGTGTCGGTGCTGGCGCCGATCTGCTCGCGCAGCACCGTGGCCGCCGCCGCGGAGGGAGCCAGTCCGACGACGGTGCCGCCGCCGGCGCGCCAGGCGGCCGACAGCGTCCGCAGCGCGGTCGTCTTGCCGGTGCCGGCCGGCGCGAGTGCCAGCTGCACCGGCGCGCCCGACGTGGCCAGCTCACGGACCAGCTGCACCTGGCCCGGGTTCAGCGTCACCCCGTTGGCGACCGACTCCACGAGCGCGACCTCGACGGCCGCAGCAGGGGTGACATGCCCGTCGCGTCTGCCGGCCGCGGCAAGGATGAGCTGCTCGGCGGCGAGGATCTCGCTCGAGGAGTAGAGCGCCGAGCCGGCCACCACGTACACCGACGTGCCGTCGGAGCGGCGCAGCGCGGCGGGTTCGTCGGCGACGGGTCGGCCTGGTGTCACCCCGCCGTCCAGCCGGATCGACAGCGGGGGTGACAGCGCGGCCGTGACGACCGCGTCGACCGCCCGGTCCACGTCGGTCAGTCCGATTCCGGCGGCCCGGGCCTCGCGTTCGGCCTCGGCGCGGACGTGGTTCTCCTGCCAGGTCGCCCGCGCGCTGCTGACCACTGCGAGCACCTGGTGGGCGGTCTCGGTCACCCACGCGCGCGTCGGGCCGCGTGAGCGGCCGCGTGTACCGCGCAAGACGCCGTCCAGATACGCGCGCAATCCCGCTTCGCCACTCAACGTGGCCAACGCCTGCGCCCGCCAGGAGGCGCGCTGCTCGGCGTGGGACCGCGGCTCGTGCTTGGCCTGGCGGGTCTCCAGGTTGGCCCGCTGAGCCAGGGACATCGCCTCGACCGTGGTCGGTGGGCGGCCGTGGTCGGCCTGGAACCGCACCGCCAGTGCCGCGCGGCGGACCTCGATCGCCCGCCGCCTCGAGGACCAGAGCTGGGGGAGTGGCCCCTCGATACCGACGATCTCCCGAACCGGACGTTTGCCCGGCTCGGTGCCGGGCCGGTCGGCGAAGCGGACGCCGAGCCGCTCGACCACCAGCGCCTCCAGCCGGGTGTTGTACCGCTCGGAGGCGGCGACCTTGTTCTTGTAGATCGGTCGCCCGTCCAGCGCCAGCCACCGGCCGTCGAGGGTCTGCACCTTGTTGCTGATCGCCACGTGGGTGTGCAGGTCCGGGTCACCGGCACGGGAGTCGCGGTGGGTGAACGCCGCCGCGATCAGTCCTCGGACCTCCACCTGCGCCACTCCGTTGCGGCCGACACGGGTGTACGTCGCGTGGTCCTCCAGCCACGTCAGCGTGTCGGCGACGGCGTCGGCGTGCGCCTGCTCGATGACCGCGGCGACGTCTGGCGGGGCGATCGCCCAGAGCGTGGAGACACTCTTGACTGGGCTGAACGTCAGGTCGTAGCCGGCCACCGCCGTCGTGGCCTGCCGGGAGATCCGAGCCAGGTGGCCGGACAGCTCCCGAGCGTCGGCCGGGTGACGGCCGTAGCTCTCGACGAACATCGCGCTCGCCACGGTCGTGCGGATCCGCGCGCGGTCTTCCTCCGGAACCGGGGTGACGGCGTCCAGTCCGCAGGCGATGTTGTGGTCACGGAAGCCCTCGGCGCAGCGACGACGGAACTCGTTGGACTGATCGAACACGCGATACGGCGCACCCAGCCGGCTGGCCTGATCAACGTGCTGCGCGTCTTTGCCCGCGAGCCGGGCCGCTTGTTCGATCTCCTCGGCGTTGGGGTGACGTCCGTTTCCGAACAGCGCCACCATCTGCGTCTCGGTGACCCGCTCACCGAGCGGGAAGTCCGGCACACCGGCAAGGCCGCGGCCCATCCAGACGCCGGGAGCTTCGCCCTTCTCGCTGTAGTAGTCGCCGAGGCTCCCAGATCCGCGTGTCGTGGCGTCGTGCGCGGCCACCTGGCAGGTCAGATACGTGTACCCATCGCCCGCGGTGAGCTTGTGCAGCGTCATCACGACCTGACGCTAGGAAGCCCTGTCCCACCAAGATCATCCTGGATGCACTAGGTGTGTCGGTCAATGCTGCTGGTGGTGGTGCGTGACGGCGTGGTGTCTGCCAGAGCGGGTCGAGTCAGGGGTCCATGGGGTGCGGACAGACGCTGTTGCGCTTTCAGTTCTTCGCGATCGCTGGCCGGCTAGGGGCCCTAGCTCGCCGCTACTGGTGGCGGGAATCGAAGCCGGGACCCCGCCGGAATGACGGGACGCGGATCTTGCGCTCTGTTGGGTCCACCCCGGCCGAATCGACGCACCGGGACTTCACCGTGCCCCCACCGGTAGGTGTCTCCGGACCTCGCGTGCCCGGCACCCGCGTCCACACCGGTATCGGAGGCGTCACCGGCAGGAACTTCTCCGATAGCGTTTGCAGACGGGGAGCGAGGCACCAGCGCAGTCGTTACGGTGCGGCGATGACTCGACTCCCCGACGGTCACCGCGACCAGATCCACTGCCCAGGCTGCAAGGAGGCCTTGGTGGGACGGCCGGTGCTGCCGTTGGGCACCGGCCACGACATGGTCGTCCTGCGACACCTCGACGAGAACGGGGAGCCGCTGAAGGACCAGCCCGGGCGGCGGGTGATCACCCAGATGAGCCTCGCGACGTACCGCAGCGAGGGCGGGAGCTAGCCGGTCAGCTATTCAAGGGTGGCGAACACGCGGGGTGCTCGACGAAGACGTCGATGACCGTGGGCGCACCTGGTGGCGCTGGGTGGGCACGGTTCGGCCACACGCGTTTCCCGCTTGACGCGCCTGTAGCAGACCGGCTAAATTTTTAGCCGTGGATGAACATCCGTACGCCGACGGCTGCAGCGCGCTAAATCGGGTGCTGACCCGAATACCGCGACTGCCCGACATCGTCGAGAGGTCGGTCTACACCGCGCGCGCCCGGACGCAGGGTCTCGCTCCCGCCGCCGCCGAGGACGCCATGCCCGACTTCGTGCGGCCCGAGATCCGCACGGCGCTCATCGAGGAGGGCGTGCTCGAGCCCTGGGGTGGGAGGAAGGGCGACCGAAACAGCCTGGCTTTCCTGATCGACCCCGAACTGAACGTGAGCCTAAGAGTGCTGAAGAAGCCGACGGACGCACGTGTCCCGCAGCCGCGCAGCCGCCGCCGCTCGCTGGAGTGCTGGCAAAACGAGGCGCTGTTCGGCGAGGACGTGGCGCCCTCGCGGCTGGTCCTGAACTGGACGTGGCACCTGACCGCCGATGGTGTCGTCTTGCAGCACCTGCTCCTGCCCAAGAGCCACGGGGGACTCACCGCGGCCGCGGGGCACGCCTGGCGCGTCCGTGTCCCGGACGCCCTTGCCGGCCTCGCAGCCGGCGGCTCGGCGGACCACTACGACGACGACCGCGACGACCTGGACGATCTGTTCCAGCCTCGCGACGAGATCGCCGACGACGGTGACGACGACGGGCCGGCACTGGCATGATCCACGGCTCCCGCGTCAAGCAGGCGAGGGAGCTGCGCGGCATCAAGAGCGGATCCCTGGCGGACAGCCTGGGCATCTCCCCGGGCCGGCTGACCCAGATCGAGCGCGACGGCGTCATCGCCGGCGCAATCACCCCTGAGCTGCTCAGCGCCCACCTGCTTATGCCGCCCGCTTTCTTCAGCACTCCCATTCCCGAGGAGCTCAGCGACGGTTCCATGCGGTTCCGCGCCCGCAAGACCACCAAGGCCGACCTGGCCCTGGTCCGACGGCGCGCGGAAGTGGCGCACGAGCTCGCCCACCATCTGGTCCGCTTCGTCAACCCCCCGGCCAGTCGAGTACCGGCACTGCCCGCTGGCGACATCGAGGAGGCGGCGCAGCAGACCCGGGCAGCGCTGTCGATAGCCCCCGACGCGGTCATCCCGAACGTGGTGCATGCCCTCGAGCGCGCCGGCGTTTTTGTGTATGCGGTCGAGCCGATCGAGAGCGGCAAGATCGACGCCTTCACCACCTGGACAGGGCCGGCCCTGGAGAGGCCGATCATGGCCATCGCAGCGACCGGCAGCTGGGACCGCCTCCGGCTCACCGCAGCGCACGAGCTCGGCCACCTGGTCATGCATCGTGCCAGCGCTCACCTGCCTGAGCTGGCCAACGACGTCGAGGGCGAGGCCGATCGGTTTGCCGGTGCGTTCCTGATGCCTCGGGACGCGGCCCTGGAGGAGATCCCTCGCGGGTTCACGCTCAACCAGCTGTTCCCGCTGAAGGAGCGCTGGGGCATGTCCCTCGGCGCCCTCGTGTGGCGCGCCTTTGAGGTCGGCGTCATCGACCTTGAGAGACGCCGTGGCCTGCACCAGCAGATCGGCGTGCGGGGCTGGCGAACCCGCGAGCCCGGGTGGGATGCGCGTCCGCCTGAGCGGCCCCGCGCTCTTCGCAAGATGTTCGAGCTCGCCTACGGGCCCCAGTTCGACATCGCCCGGGTCGCCGGCATGATGCACCGCTACGCAACCGACCTGCAGCGGGATCTTGCCCGGTACGCCGGGGCGCCGAGCCGTACCCGTCCATCGCGCGCGACCACAACGATGCCAGCGACTGACGAGCCCCGGGAGATGCCGAACAACGTCGTCCAGCTACGCCGGCGGTAGAGCAGCATGGTGGTCAGGCATGCCAAGTGGATGTCGAACAAGGGGGCGAGATGACCAAGAGCAGCGACGCACAGGCGCCATCTGTGCCCGCCCACTCGACCATGAGCGGGACAGGACACCTCGCAGTCGGTGGCCTTCAGTTGGCCGCACGAGGCGGCGGCTTCACCTCTGCGCCCGTCCCGGTCACTGTCGACTCGCTGTTCGCGTCAGGGGTCAAGCAGGCTCAACGCGGTCTTCGAGCTCGTCACGACGGCGATCACGATGATGCGGCGTTTCACCTGGGCACGATGGTCGAGCACCTACTGAAGGCGGTGCTCGTCAATCTGAACCCCGTACTGATTCATGACAAGAACCCCGACTTCAACTCCATGCTGAAGCTTGCCGGCCAAGGGCACCGCGCGAAGTCCGACCACAGTCTGCGCACCGTCGGGTTCGAGGAGGCCATGGCCCGCGTGGCCCAGATCTTGCATCCCATCGGAGGCGCCGGGCAGACCTGGCTCAAGGTCTACAAACCCATCGCCGCCGCGCGGAACGATGCCGCTCACCTCGGCGGTAGCCCCGACGACCCCGAGAACATCGCCGAGCTCGCCGTCGCCTGCGCTCGCGACCTGGTTGCGGAGATTGGCCGGGACCTCGACGACCTCTTCGCCAGCTACGGCGACACCGCTCGCAGCCTCATCGAGGCCAACACCACCAAGCTTGAGCGAGAACTGCAGTCGAGGGTCGACACCGCCCGCACCGCGTTCCTGGCGCGTTACGGCACGGTCCCCACCCCAGAGTCCGAGGCGTTGCTGAGCCTCGCCGACATCCAGGCGGCCGTGCTCGGCGACGACAAGCGTTCGCCGGTTCTCTGCCCAGCATGCGGTCGCACCGCTGTCCTCAGCGGCTTTCCTTACCTCGACTACCCGGCCGCCGTCGACGTCGGACCCCACACCTCGGAGACCGATCTCCATCTCCTGCTCTCCGCGGAGCGGCTGGACTGTCCTGCCTGCCACCTTCACTTCGACAGCGCCTACGAGATGTTCACGGCCGGGGTCTCTCCCGTCGCGGACCTGCGTCCTTCGACTGCACAAGATCGTGAGACGTACCCGGACCTGGACGATCTGTGGATCGACGTCGATCCCGATGAAGATGAGCCGGATGACGACGACTTCGCATCTGATCCCTGCGACGCATGAGATGCCGAGGCCATGCACCCGCACGGCTGGTTGCAGTTCTGGTTGCAATTGGCGCGGAAGGGTCTTGTTCCGTCCTGGTTCGTCAGCGTCCAGAGCGGCACGTGTGGCTGCTTGACCAGCGCTTTTGCGCGCCGGCGCATGTTGGCGAACGGCGTCAGGTCGGCTTAACAGTGTGGGGATCGGAGGCCGCGGCGGCAGCCTCTCTCGATCAAGTGAGGGTCGTAGACCGTCGTCGAGCGCACCGTTCAGTGCGGTGAACGCGTCAAGTAGCTCGTCACCACGAACCGCAGGCGCTCAGGTACATGAGGCGGGCTGGGCTGGACGAGGGGGTCGTCGACCGTGGGTCATCAACGTCGATGGACGTGAGCCAGTCAATCTTGGATCTTGTGAGGGCCGACCCGTCTGGGCGGGGCAACCCTGTCCCGACGGTCTGTCAGGCAGGATGCGAGGCGTGACGGGGACTATCCACGCTGTCCTGGACCGGCTGCGCAGCGAAGCGCTGGACGAGCGGGACAAGGGCAGCAAGTTCGAGCGACTGATCAGGGCCTACCTGACCTCCGACCCTGAGTGGAAGTCGCGGTTCTCCGACGTCTGGCTGTGGTCGGACTGGCCCGAGCGCGCCGGCCGGCCGGACACCGGCATCGACCTGGTCGCTGCGAACGCAGACGACGGCGGGCTCACCGCCATCCAGTGCAAGTTCTACGCATCGGGTCGCACGGTCGCCAAGGCGGACATCGATTCGTTCATCTCCGCCTCCGCTTCCGCCCAGTTCACCAAGCGGATCGTGTTCGACACGGCAGCGGGCTGGTCGACCAACGCCGAGGAGACGCTGGCCGGGGGAGTGGCCCAGCGCGTCGACATCGGGTACCTCGCAGACGCAGCGATCGACTGGGACCAGTTCTCCTGGACGACTCCGGAGATCGTCGTCCCGACGGGCAAGAAGGCGCTGCGTCCGCACCAGCAGAAGGCGCTGGACGACGTTCGCGCCGGGCTCGCCGAGCACGACCGGGGCCAGCTGGTGATGGCCTGCGGCACCGGGAAGACCTTCACCAGCCTGCGGATCGCGGAGGAGCTGGTCGGCGCCGGCGGCACGGTGCTGTTCCTGGTGCCGAGCATTCAGCTGCTGAGCCAGAGCTTGCGGGAGTGGATGGCCAACGCGGAGGTCGACATCCGTGCATTGGCGGTCTGTTCCGACGTCCGAGTGGGGCGCCGAGCGCCGTCTGACGACGCCGACCAGCTGCCGATCGACCTGACCGAGCCTGCCTCGACCGATCCGCAGACGCTGCTGAGCCGGTTCCAGGCAAGCACGAACGCCGACGGGCGCATGCGGGTGGTGTTCTCCACCTACCAGTCGATCGACGTGGTCACCCGCGCCCAGGAGCTCGGCCTGCCCGGGTTCGATCTGGTCATCTGCGACGAGGCGCACCGGACGACCGGCGTCACCCTCGCCGAGGGAGACGAGTCCGCGTTCGTGCGGGTGCACGACGCCGATGCCCTGAAGGCGGCCAAGCGGCTGTACATGACCGCAACGCCCAAAGTGTTCGGCGAGGAGCTCCGTCGCAAGGCCACGGACGCCGATGCGGTGCTGGCCGACATGGGCGACCAGGACACGTTCGGTCCGGAGCTGCACCGGCTCGGCTTCGGGCAGGCGGTCGAGGCCGACCTGCTGACCGACTACAAGGTGCTGGTGCTGGCCGTCGACGAGAAGTACGTGGCGGAGAACTTCCAGCAGGCCATGGCGAACTCCGGTGAGATCCAGCTCGACCAGGCCGCGAAGCTGATCGGCTGCTGGAACGGCCTGGCGAAGAACTTCGGCCCGTCGGCGACCGATGGCCAACCGTCGGTCGTCGGCAGGGCGCCGATGCGGACGGCGGTGGCCTTCGCGCAGCACATCAAGGCGTCCAGGACGGCGGCCGCGGCGTTCCCGGACCTGGCCGACCGAGCGCAGATCGACGCCCCGGAGGACCGCCCCCGGCTGCGGATTCAGGCGGCGCACGTGGACGGCACGATGGGCGTACACGAACGCAACACCCATCTCGCCTGGCTCAAGGAGCCCGCCCCCGACGGCGTGTGCCGGGTGCTCACCAATGCCCGCTGCCTGTCCGAGGGGGTGGACGTTCCCTCGCTGGATGCCGTCCTGTTCCTTACCCCCCGCGGCTCGCAGGTCGACGTGGTGCAGTCCGTCGGCCGGGTGATGCGCAAGGCGCCGGGCAAGGAGCTGGGCTACATCGTGCTGCCGGTGGTGGTGCCCAGCGGCGTCGCGCCGGAGGAGGCGCTGCGGGACAACGAGCGGTACAAGGTGGTCTGGCAGGTGCTGCAGGCGCTGCGCAGCCACGATGACCGCTTCCACGCGATGGTCAACCAGATCGAGTTGAACAAGCGCAAGCCGGACACCATCGAGATCGTCTCCATCACCGGTCCGACGGACGGCGACGGCGTGGCCGTGCCCGACCCGGATCAGCCGGCGCAGAAGTCCACCGAGCAGTTGCTCATGGAGTTCCCGGCCGACGAATTTCGGGACGCGATGTACGCGCGGATCGTGGCCAAGGTCGGCGAGCGCCGATATTGGGAATCCTGGGCGAAGGACATCGCCGACATCGCCGCCGCGCACGTCACCCGTATCAAGGGCCTGCTCGCGACGCCGGGGCCGGCGGCCTCCGAGTTCGAGCACTTCGTCGCTGGGCTGCGCGGCAACCTGAATGACTCGATCACCGACGACGCCGCGATCGACATGCTGGCCCAGCACCTCATCACCCGGCCCGTGTTCGAGGCGCTGTTCGCCCACTCCAGCTTCCTGGCTGGCAACCCGGTCGCTCGGACGATGGAGAACATGCTCGCGGTGCTCGATGCCCACGCTGTGGGCGCAGAGAACGAAACGCTCGAGGGCTTCTACGACACTGTGCGCAAGCGGGTGGCCGGGGTGGACAACGCGGCCGGCAAGCAGCGGGTGCTGGTCGAGCTCTACGACAAGTTCTTCGCCACCGCGTTCCCGAAGACGGTGGCGAAACTCGGCATCGTCTACACGCCGGTGGGGATCGTCGACTTCATCCTGCGCTCTGCGGACGAGGTGCTGCGCGCGGAGTTCGGCCAAGGGCTGAGCGACGAAGGCGTGCACGTGCTCGACCCGTTCACCGGCACCGGCACCTTCCTGGTGCGGCTGCTGCAAAGCGGCCTGATCGAGCCGCACGACCTCGCCCGCAAGTACGCCAAGGAGCTGCACGCCAACGAGATCCTCCTGCTGGCCTACTACATCGCCGCGGCCAACATCGAGACGACGTACGAGGAGCTGGAGGGGACGCCGCAGCCGTTCCCTGGACTCGTCCTCACTGACAGCTTCCAGTCGTGGGAGGACGACGACCAGCAGGACATCGACGTCATCCCGGAGAATAACGAGCGCCTGAAGCGGCAGAAGCGGCTGCCCATCCAGGTGATCGTCGGAAACCCGCCATACTCGGTGGGCCAGGACTCTGCGAACGACGACAACGCGAATGAGAAGTACCCAACGCTCGACGCAGCGATCCGCGACACCTATGCTGCGCGGTCCACGGCGACCAACAAGAACTCGCTTTATGACTCGTACATTCGCGCCATCAAGTGGGCGACGCTCCGGATTAAGGACCGCGGAATCGTCGCTTTCGTGACCAACGGTGGTTTCCTCGACTCCAATACCGCCGACGGTATGCGCAAGGTACTGGCCGAGGAGTTCTCCGCCATCCACGTCTTCAACCTGCGCGGCAACCAGCGAGCGGCAAACTGGAAGGCCGAAGGAGGCAAGGTGTTTGGCGGCGGGAGTCGAGCGACCGTTGCTATCACTCTGTTGGTCAAGAAGCCGAAGGCAAGCGGGCCGGCCATCGTCAGCTACACAGACGTCGGCGACTACCTGACTCGCGAGGAGAAGCTAGCGAAGGTCTCCGAGGCGCGAAGCATCAGCGGTCTTGCCCCTTCCGCGATCGTCCCAAACGAGCATGGCGACTGGCTGGACCAGCGTGCCGATGACTTCTCGACATTTCTACCGCTGGCGGGTCGGGACGCTGCCGTGATCAAGCTTGGCACGGCCGGTATAAAGACCAATCGCGACCTTTGGGCCTACAACTTCTCGAGAAGCAAGCTAGAGCAGGGCATCGAGCAGCTTGTTAGAGCTTTCAACGAATTCGTTGCATCCGGACGCACCGGCACCAAACTCGGCTGGAGTGGCAACCTCGACAAGCGCGCCACTGCTGGGCAACCGCTAGCCCGCTCCGTCGATCGGTCCCGCGTCAGCCAGTACCGTCCCTTCACCAAACAGTTCCTGTACTACGACTCGGTCCTCAACGAGCGCCGCTACCGCGTTCCTGCAGTATTTCCAGAGGCCGGTCAGGCCAACTGGGGCTTCGCTTTGACTGGCGTAAGTTCGCACGCCGATTTCAGTGCCATCGCTGTATCCACCATCCCCGATCTGCACGTTCTCGACAGTGGGCAGTTTTTTGCCCGGTGGCGATACGACAAGGTCGACGAGTCGGGCATGTTCAACGTCCACGAGGGTGAGGTGATCGACGGCCACCGGCGGATCGACAACATCACCGACGAGGCGCTGGGCGCGTTCACCGCGGCCTACCCCGGGGAGTCGATCAGCAAGGACGACATCTTCGACTACATCTACGGGCTGCTGCACTCGTCGGAGTACCGGGAGACGTACGCCGCGGACCTGAAGAAGATGCTGCCGCGTATTCCGTTCGCCAAGGACTTCCGCGCCTTCGCCGACGCAGGTAAGCAGTTGACCGAGGTGCACCTGGGCTATGAGACCGTGAAGCCGTACCCGCTGGAGGGGCTGGACGTTGCCGGTCCCGGTGGCGAAGCGGACTACGGGTTCTTCGCCGTCCGGGACAAGAAGATGGCCTTCGGTAAGCCGACCGCCGAGCAGAAGGCCGCGGGGCTTCGACACGACCGGTCGGTGATCCACTACAACGAGCGGATCACCCTGCGCGGCGTCCCAGAGGAGGCGTACCGGTACACGTTGGGCAGCCGCTCGGCCATCGAGTGGATCATCGACCGCTACTGGGTGAAGACGGACAAGGCGTCGGGCATCGTCAACGACCCCAACGACTGGTCCCGCGAGGTAGGCGATCCGCGCTACGTCGTCGACCTGCTGGCACGCATCGTCACAGTCTCCTTGGAGACGATCAAGGTGGTGGACTCCCTGCCCCCGCTCGATGTCCGTCACGACGGGTGAAGTACAGGGATGGCCGGGCTGCGATCACGGTGCGCCGGCCACCCCCGGTAAGGGCACAGGCCAGCCACGAGATGACACCTGGCCGTCCGCGCTCGGCGTCGCTCGTGGGCTGGCGCCCCGTGTCCTGCGGCTGCACGACGTCGAGGTCATTCACGGTCGGGGCGTCCCTTGTCCGTGCCTTAAGCACCGGCCAAAGCCGGTCGTCAGCGGTCAACAGGGGTGGACCCGTCTAGGCACGGGAGGCGCGCCAGAGCTGCGCTGAGCTGCTCAGACGCGTCAGTGCGTGGAGCGGGTGATCGGGATCAAACCGGCACGGCCGGCTGGAGATCGCCGTCGCTGATGCCTGCTTCGGACCCGGACAGTCGGTCGTTGTCAAGGCGAAGGTCGGCCCTGCCCGCATCCACGAGGTCATGCTGCGCCGCGGGATGCGCGCCGGCGGGAGACGGTGCGCTTCGTGGTGCCGAGCTGGGCAGCAATGTCTCGGATGGAGCTACCGCGAGTGGTGAGACGGCGGATGACCTCCTGTTGTTCGATCGTGGTGAGGTCCTCGTAGGTGATGTGATCGCCGGCAAGGGCACGTTCCACGGCGATCTCGTCCATGTCGTCTCTAAGGGAGGCGCCGACGATCGCTGGCGGCGGTACAGGATCGGTGTCGATGTCGTCCCAGGCCAGCGGCGGCAGCCACCCTCGTGCCGCAGCGTGGGCTCTGGCGGCGTCGGCGGCCGCACACTGCTCGCTGGTCGTCCGTGGTGGTCGGTCGTTCCACAGTCGCTCGTAGAGCGTCGCGACGTCTTGGGCGGTGTGGGCGGTGACGGACTCGCCGGTCATGCTGCGGCACAGGCTGCTCGGGCGGCGGCCGAGCAGGGCGGCCAGTAGCTCGACCGGCCAGCCGATGGCGATGAGCGCTTGCAAACGACGGCAGGTGCCGGTGGCGTCGACACGGCTGTTCGGCGCACGGTTGGCGTCGTCGATACGGATGCCCAGCACGCGCATGGCGGTGCTCGGGCGGACCCTCTGTGTCCCTGGGGTGTCGCCGCGGCCATGCTGTGCGAGCTCGCGGATGTGGCTGACGGAGAGGCTGGCAAGTTGCGCGATGCGCTCGACGCCGATCCCTGCTGCCCGCAGAGCAGCGATGTGCTCGCGGACGGGGCCGGCGTCGACGTAGGGGTGCCAGCGGCCGTAGATCCGCTCTCTGGTGACGCCGCGGCTGGCGTCCGTGTTGGCGGCGGTGCAGTCGGTGCAGCGGCAGCGGTCCTTGACGTAGGCAGCACGGGTTCCGTGCTGATGGCGGGCCTGCGGATGGGTGCAGTCGCGTGGCACTCGCCCCTGGAGTCGCGCGGCTCGGCGAGCGGCTTGCTCGAGGCCGCGCCGATGCTTGGCGCAGGAGTGCTGCCGATGACGAGCGTCGGCGAGTGCGGCGCTGGCGTAGTCGGCGGTGTAGCCGCAGGACGGGCAGGTGCGGCTGACCCTCATAGCTGCCTCGGCTGCCGGGAGGGCTCCGACCTTCCGGTGGCGCGGAGGTGGCGGCCGAGGACGCCGGCTCGGTGAACCCGGTCCTCGATCCAGTCGGTGCGAACGGTGCCGGCGTCACCGACGTGCTCGTCGAAGGCCATCGCGGTGAACTCGGCGGCGACCGCCGACCATTCGTCGTCGGAGAGCGACCGTTCCAGATGGGCCTCGACGGTGGGCCGGTCGACGTAGGCGATGCTCGCTTCGAGGAGATCACCCAGATCGGTCAGCAGCCGGTAGGCGTCGGCGCCGTAGGCGGTGACGACGGCCTCCACGGCCCAGGGGCGAACGGTCTCCCCAATCGACGCAACGCCGTCGTGGCCGCCGGTGACCTGGGAGCCAAGTGCGCCCGCAACGGAGCGGGGGCCCGTGTCGACCCCGCGCGCTTTCCGAGCTCGCTTCTCCATCGGCGCTCCACTCCTGCGGCCGTTGCTCTCAGCCGGAGAAGGCGCCATTTCGGCCCGTTTGGTGACACAGCCAGCGGATGTTTTTCGCTACTGAGCTGAGTACGTGGTGCGCGCCGGACTCGGGGACTGGAGGCCGTGGGCAGACGTGACGGCGACCGCGCATGTCAGCACCGGCCGGCAGGCTGACCGGCACCTGCTGCGTGGAGGAGGTCCGAAGATGACGGTGAGCGAGCGTCGACCGCGTGGTGATGGGCGTCGCCACGCCGTCGGGGATGGCCTCTGGCGAATAGTGGCCGCAGCTCCCGCCGTGCTCGGCAGCTCGCTGCTGACGCTGGCGTCCGTCCCCCTGGGCCCGTGGGCGGCACTGTTCCCGTTGGTTTGGGTAGCCAGTGCGGCGGTGCTGTTGACCCGGGTCGGCGAACGGATAGCCGTCCGCGGCGCCTACAGGTTCGGTCGACCCAGCGCGGTGCAGGCGGTGGTGCTGCAGCCCGCATGGGCGACTGCCCTACGAATGACCGGAACCGCAGCCGGTGACGTCGAGTTGTACGTCCAGGCCGCTCGGGTGCCCAACGCGTACGCCGCCGGCGGACGCAGCGTCGCGGTCACCAGCCGGGCCGTGGAGGACTGCAAGTCCGGACGACTGTCGGAGAACCAGCTGGTGGCTGTGCTTGTTCACGAGCTCGGCCATCACGCCTCGGGAGCGACTCGTCCGATGCTGCTGGTGTCGTGGCTGGCCGCGCCCTGGCGCGTGGCGAGAAACCTGCTGATCGCTCTGGCGAGTGTTCTGGCCGGGCGGCAGAGCCAGCGAGGAGCCATGGTCGCCGTGGTCGTCGGACTGGCCGTCGCCGTGACCCGGACACTGCACCAGGGGCAGTGGATGGTCGGGGGAGTGCTGGTCTTTCTCGGGTTGGCGGTGGTGCTCTGTCCCCTTGCTGACGCCGCGATCAGCCGGCGGGCCGAGTTCGTCGCCGACCGCTTCGCTGCCGACCACGGCCTCGCACTGCAGCTCGCTGCGGCACTCGGCGCGATGGACGACGGTCAGCCTGCTGCAAGCGGGCGGTTGCGGCTGCTCTTGGCGTCACACCCGACTTCCGAACGGCGGATCCGAGCTCTCCTCGCGGCGAATACCGCCTCGCGGGTCTGAGTTGGTGCGCGGCGGTGCTGCCCCAAGTGGCACCGTGTCCCCGGGGACTTCGTAGCGGCGGGGGAGGGGCGTCCGAGGGACCGGAGCGGCAGGAGTTCCGCTGCTCCGGTTGGCGAACTACCGGGGGAAGGTCTCCTCGTCGATGCCGGTGAGCCCCCACGGTGTCGCGTCGACAAGATCCTGATCACCAGTGACCTCATGCAGGTGTGGACACCAGGCCAGGAATCGCTCGTCATCCGGTGGCAAAACCTCGAACCTCCGGGCCTCCGGCCCCGTTGTGGTGTCGGCTCCGAGGTCGCGGCTGACCATGGTCGGGTGGCGGAGGAGGAGCCCGGGGATAGGGACGCGAGTGCCGCCCACCTCCAGTTGGCCTGGGTGCACGGCTATTACTTGGGGAGGTTTGCCGGTGACCGCGGTGATGATCAAGGGGCCGCGGGTGGAGGCGACCAGGTTGCCCTCAAGGATTAGGCGCGTCTGCCGCAAATGTACTCGGGCGGCATCGTCGTAGGCACCGATGCAGGGGATCAGATCCTCGCCGGTCGCAGTCTCGATCGCGACGATGTCGGACACGGTCTCGGTGTGCGCCCGCACCTGGTACAGCGAGTGCTCATCCAACTGCGATGGCTCCAGTGTGACGAAGGCCTCGCCCCCCACCTCGAACACCATTGTCTCGGCCTCGTGCAGCTGCAGTTGAAGCTGAGTCGAGGCGAGAATGAGCTGGTTCGTGAAGTTGAACGCTTCCCACTGTGCGACCGAGGGACGCGTTAGCAGTTCGCCTTCGACGTCGAACTGGAAGTGAACCATGACGCTGCCGGCCACGAGGACATGCCAGTGAGCGGTGCTCCCCTCCACGCGCCGATGGGCGACCGCCGCCTCGTACTCCGCCACAGTCGAGGCATCCCCACGTGCGAGTCGAACACTGACATGGTTGGCGGGGTCCTGCCGCAGAAGGTCGGTGACGGTGAACGGCCTCCAGTCGTCGGTCAGGCCCACCGCGGAGTCCCGCAGGTCGGGGACGGAAGTCTCCGGCGGCGCGACGAGGATGCGCGCGGTCTCGGTCAGCTCGGAGGCGCCGACGATTACGTCCTGGTTCCAGGCTCGCTCGTCGATAGAGATTAATCCCGCTTTCCGCAGGGTCTCGACGAACGAAAGGGTCGATGCGGCGAGTGCGGCAATCCGAGAGAAGACGCGGACCGCCGCCGCATAGCGTTCTCGTAGCGGAAAGCGCAGCGCCTCCTGCTTGGGGCCCTTCGGGTCGGCGTGGACCAGGTCGGCGTACAGCCATCCGGCCGCCAGTTGGGTGTCGGACACGAGGGGCGTTGCGTCCGTGCCATCGACCCGAATGGACTGGACTGCGTAGCCCTGGATCGCAGTGCCCTGGAGTTCGGAGGCCTCCCAGGCGCCGCGAAGGCGTTGCAGCCTGTCCCGATGAGCATCCGTCGTGGCCGCCGAGCCATGGAGCAGCCGTTCGACGGCGTCCAGGACCGTGACGTAGTAGATCGGCTCGCTCTTGACCGTCAGCGGGCGCACGCGGGCAGCGAGTGACTCGAAGGCCTCCTCGTCCTCCGGCAGCTTTCGCGTGAGCGACGTCGTGCCTGAGATGTCGAGATGGCCCGTGAGCGATCCCTGCGCGTGATGAACGAGGGCATCCCAGTCGCGAACCAGCGAGTGCGCCTGGATGCGACGAGCGCGTAGGACGAACTGGGCGATGGTGTCTAGGTCGTCGAGGTCGGCCACGAGTCAAGCTTGGGTCACGTCGGCTGCTCCCGGGGACGACTCGCCCTGCCGCCAGGAGAGCGACGAGCGATGAAGGCTGGAGCCGGACGAACGTGCCGATCTGGACGGAAGTGACCGTCGTTGAGTGATCTGCCGGCGACCGGCTCGCTTTCGGGCACCGAGGTGGTCGCCGGTGCGCGCGACCGTCTGCAACGCATGGTCCCGTACGGTCGAGGCGTGGGTCCTGGCGATGGCCTTTTCAGAGCGTTCATCCGTGAGAACAGGCCACTGTCTGGATACCTGCGCCAGAGGTTCGCCGGCCCCCTACTGCAGCAGGTCAGGGGGTTGGAACCCGCAGATTGTGAGCGGTCGACCGAGCGGATCGTGAGCGAGCTCATAGCGGCGGCCCGCGTGGAGCCCCCCGCCCTCGGTGGCTGGGATCGCGGCTCAGTGCGGGAAGGGGCGTGGCGCCCAGGTCTCGAGCGCGGGACACGAGTGGCCACCTACAGGCACTACGTGGCTATCGAGGTCATCGGCGACCATGAGCTCCTGGAGTGGTGGCCGGACGACGCAGACGTCGACCTCGCGGTCGTCGATCCTGGCGAAGTCGCTCTTGAGCAAGTCGGCGACTACTCGGCGCCCTACGACTACGAGGCCGAACTTCGCCGGCACGGCCAATCGCTGGCCCGCGAGCAGTGGACTTTGCAGTACCGCGAGGAGCGTGGCCCGGTGGCGCTGTGGACCTTCGTCGATCTGACCGAGGACGAAGAGGATGAGGTCGAGCGGGGAGCGCGCGACCTCCGCGCCGAGGTGGAACAACAGCGGAGCCAGATCGAGCCGATCGTCGCGGCCATACGGGGCCAGACGGAGCGCTTCTTCGCCGACGAGCTTCCCTCGGCGCTTACCCAAGCGGTGGAGCAGCGCAGGCAGCGGGTTCGCGCTCGTCAAGCAGTGGCGGACAACCTCAGCTGGCCGGACGGGTGGAAGTACGCACGCCCACAGCTCGAGCGGGCCGTGCAGCCTCAACCCGAAGGTAACCGCCCGGCGGCCGAGAGCGCGCTTATACACGTGGAGCACCGACCGCGGCTGGCGCCGGCCTCCTTCGCTGATGTCCAGCGCACCATGCGGGTCTGGGCCGACGCCGTGGAGCGGTATCCGCGAGCGTTCAGCCGCCTGCCGGAGGACCGACTCAGCGACCTACTGGCAGCCACGCTGAACGCGGCGCTGCCCGGCGCCCAACGGGAGGTGTACCGACGGACCGGCAAGTCGGACATCTTCATCAGCGCCGACGTCCTGGCCGAAGGGACAGGACCAGCCAAGGTCTTCGTCTGTGAGAGCAAGTGGTGGGGCGGCCGGGCGAAGGTCAACGAGGCCTTGGACCAGCACCTGAGCTACCTGGACACGAAGGACACCGCGGCCGTCCTTCTCTTCTTCCACAGACTCGCCAACCCGAATCGGCCTCGGATGGAAGCCTTGGAGGAACTTGTCTCACGAAGCGACTACCGAAGCCAGACGCGCGGGGCGACAGGCTGGCCGGTGCTGACCTTCGACACCGGGTATGGCGGCACCGTCGAGGTCTGCCGTGCCATGGTGGACCTGCCCGGTCTCCGGCGGACGGCTGACAGGTAGGCACGGCAACCGTGCTAGCGGTCCTCAGCGCGGAGTCACCCGGAGTAGGCACTCTTTAGGCACCCAATACCACCGTCCTCAATCCTCGCCAACCATCGCAGCCAACGCGCCGCACCATGTTTGAGCTGGGCGTTTAATGCCTGCCAACGCGACCCAACCGCTCAAGATCAAATCGCAGGGTTATTGGTTCGAGTCCAATCGGGGGAGCACCACCGCAGGCCGCGCACCGCTGCCGTCGCCCGATGCGGTCGTGGCGTCCCGGCGGAGGCGGTGTGAGCACCCAGCCGCCCGACCGTCCCGAGGTCGAGGTCGTGGCCCACCGCGGCGCCTCCGCGACCGCGCCGGAGCACACCCTCGCGGCGTACCGGCAGGCCGTGGCGCTCGGCGCGGACGCCGTCGAGTGCGACGTCCGGATGACCCGCGACGGCGTCCTCGTGTGCGTGCACGACCGCCGCATCCACCGGACGTCGACCGGCCGGGGCGTGGTGTCGGCACTGGACCTGGCCGAGCTCGAGCAGTACCAGGTGGTGCACCGCCGTCCGCGCGGCGCCCGACGCGCCGCGGCCCCGGTCGCCGCCCCGGTGCTCGGGGAGGACGACGACCTGGAGGCCGACGACGTGGAGGCCGACGAGGACGCGGGCCGGGTGCTGACCCTGGACCGGCTGCTGGACTACGCGACCTCCTCTCCCGGGCGGGTGCGGCTGGCGATCGAGACCAAGCACCCGACGCGCCACTCCGGCCAGGTCGAGGTGGCGCTGCTGGCCAGCCTGCAGCGGTTCGGCCTGCTCACCGGTGGGCGCCCGCTGGAGTGGTCGGGGCGGGCCGCGGTGCGCGTCATGAGCTTCTCGCCGACGGCGTTGCGACGGGTCCGGCTGCTGGCGCCGGACCTGCCCACCGTGCAGCTCTTCGGGCAGGTGCGGCCGTGGATGTCCGCCCGGCGGCCGCACCTGGCGGGCCGCGTCGTCGGGCCCTCGCTGGCCCTGCTGCGCCAGCACCCGGCGCTCGTGGCCCGGCTGCACCGGGCGGGCGCGCAGGTGCACGTCTGGGTCGTGAACGAGCCGGAGGACATGCGCTTCGTGCTGTCGCTGGGCGTCGACGCCGTCATCACCGACGAGCCCGCGCGGCTGCTGCACCTGCTGGGACGGGGAGGGCCGTCCTCGCCGGGGGACGCGTGACGCTACGACGAGCTGCGCGGCGCCGGGTCGCGCCTGCGTCGTCGGGGACGGGGCGGGCGAGAGGGCGAGCGCGTCGGTGCTGCTGACGCCGAGCCCGGAGGTGACGGAGCCCATCGCCTCCCCGGCGGCCGGGCGGCGACGGCGTCAGTCCCGCCGCACGGGACCGAGCCCGCGCACGAACGCCCGCAGGTCGGCGACCAGGCTCGCCGGCTGCTCCAGTGCGGCGAAGTGCCCGCCGTCGTCGACGTCGGTCCAGCGCACGATGGTGTTGCCCTGCTCGGCGAAGCGGCGGATGGCGACGTCCTCGGCGTAGGCCAGCACCGCCGTCGGCACCCCGGAGTCGGCGAAGGCCAGCGGGTCGGCGAACAGGTCGCCGTAGGAGGCGTAGACGACGTCGGCGGCGGAGGTGGCCGTCCGGGTCAGCCAGTAGACGAGCACGTCGGCCAGGTGGCGGTCGCGGTAGTGCCGGTCGCCGAGCCGCGCCGGGTCGTGCGTCCAGGCCTCGACCTTCTCCACGATCCAGGTCAGCAGGGCGGCGGGGGAGTCCTCCAGGCCGTAGCCGATCGTCTGCGGCCGCGTCGCCTGGATGACGGTGTAGCCGTTGCCGTCGGTCATGAACTCGGCGATGCGGGCGAGCCGGCGCTGCTCGAGCGGCGACAGGCCCGCCGCGGTCTCCTCGTCGACCTCTCCCATCGGGATGAAGCCGACCGTCGCGGCGTTCACGTGCACGCCGCGCACATGGGCGGGGTCGACGCGTCCCACCTGCGGGGCGAGCACCGCGCCGTGGTCGCCGCCCTGCACCACGTAGGACCCGTAGCCCAGCCGGGCCATCAGCTCCGCGTAGGCCCGGGCGGTGCGCGGGACGCCCCAGCCCGGCTCGGCGGTCCGGCCGGACAGCCCGACGCCGGGGTGCGAGGGGATGACGACGGAGAAGGCCGGGTCGTCGTCGGACTCCGGGGAGGTCAGCGGCGCGACCAGGTCGACCAGCTCGACGACGGTGCCCGGCCAGCCGTGCAGCACGAGCAGCGGGACGGCGTCCGCGCGCGCGGAGCGGGCGTGCACGAGGTGGACGGTCGCGCCGTCGATCTCGGTGGTGAACTGCGGCAGCGCGTTGAGCTCGTCCTGGAGGGCGCGCCAGTCGAACACGGCCAGGTCGCGGGCCCAGGCGCGGGCCTCGGCCACGGGGACGCCCTTGGCCCAGCCCGTGTCGCCGGGCAGCTGCTCGGGCCAGCGGGTGCGCGCCAGGCGGTCGCGGAGGTCCTCGATGTCGGCGGCGGAGATGTCGAGCTGGAAGGGCTGCACGGGAGCTCCCTGGATCTCGGGGTGGGCGGTGCACCCATCCTGGGGAACCTGCAGGTCAGATCCTGTCCGCTGTGCTGCCGAGCGGGTCCTGGCGGGCGGCGGCGCGGCGCCCGTGCTCGTTGCCCCTGCCGCGAGCACCGTGGTGTGATCCGGCCGACGCGACACCGGGGTCGCGCGGGCGCCCCGGGAGGGCTCATGGCCGAGGTCCACGGCACGTTCGACGACCGCTTCCGCGGGGTGCGCGACGCCTTCGCCGCGCAGCTGGAGGGCGACGAGCTCGGCGGCTCGATCGCCGTCGACGTCGACGGCGAGACCGTCGTCGACGTCTGGGGCGGCTGGCGGGACGAGGCGCGCACGACGCCCTGGACGCGGGACACGATCGTCAACGTCTGGTCGACGACGAAGACGGTCACCGCGCTGGCGGTCCTCACGCTGGCCGACCAGGGCCGCCTCGACCTCGACGCCCCGGTCGCCGAGTACTGGCCGGAGTTCGCCGCCAACGGCAAGGCCGGGGTCCTCGTCCGGCACCTGATGGCGCACACCTCCGGCGTCGCCGGCTGGGACCCGCCGTTCGCCCTCGAAGACATGTACGACTGGGAGACCTCGGTCGCCCGCCTCGCCGCGCAGGCGCCGTGGTGGGAGCCGGGGACGGCGTCGGGCTACCACGCGCAGGACCAGGGCCACCTGCTCGGCGAGGTGCTGCGGCGGGTCGACGGGCGGTCGCTCAAGCGGTACGTGGCCGAGGAGCTCGCCGGGCCGCTGGGCGCGGACTTCCAGATCGGTGCGCGGCCGGAGGACGAGGGCCGGATCGCGCCGGTCGTCCCGCCCCCGCCGCTGCCGATGGACCTCGCCGCGCTCGACCCGGCCAGCCCGATGGTGCGCTGCTTCACCGGCCCCGTCGCCGACGCGAGCCGGGCCAACACCCCGGAGTGGCGGGCCGCCGACATGGGCGCGCTCAACGGGCACTCCAACGCCCGCGGCGTCCTCGACGTCATGCGGGTGCTCTCGCTCGGCGGGGAGGCCGGCGGTGTCCGGCTGCTGTCGGAGAAGACGATCGACCGGGTCTTCGAGGTCCAGGCCGACGGCGTCGACCTCGTGCTCGGGGTGCCGTTCCGGATGGGCATCGGCTTCGGGCTCTCGCCGTCGGCCGCCGTGCCCTACCTGCCCGAGGGGCGGGTCGCGTTCTGGGGCGGCTGGGGCGGCTCGCTGATCGTCATGGACCTCGACCGCCGGGTGACGACGAGCTACATGATGAACCGGATGGCGCCCGGGATCGTCGGCTCGCCGCGGTCGGAGGCGTACCTCGGCGCTCTCTACGCCGCCCTGTGACCCGCCTCCCGGTGGGGGCGTCCCCGGAACGCGCGCCGGGGCTGCTCCGTTCTCGGGGGACAGCACCGCTGTGCCCATCCGGCCGTCGAAGAGAGTCATGAGCCCTTATCACAGTCCCCAGGCCACGCCCCCCGGATCCGCTGAGGGGGTGCGTGGCCGGTGACCGAGGTCCTGTCTCTGCTCCTGGGCGTCCTGGTCGTCCTCGCGATCACCGCCGCCACGGGCTACTTCGTGGCGCAGGAGTTCGCCTACATGGCGGTCGACCGCTCGACGCTGGCGGCCCGCGCCGAGGCCGGTGACGGCGCGGCCGAGCGGGCGCTCGCGGTCACCCGCCGCACGTCGTTCATGCTCTCCGGTGCCCAGCTCGGCATCACCGTCACCGGCCTGCTGGTCGGCTACGTCGCCGAGCCGCTGATCGGGGAGTCGCTGGGCTCGCTGCTCGGCGGCGTCGGCATCCCGACGGCGGTGGGCGTCGGGATCGGCGCCGTCCTCGCCCTGCTGTTCTCCACGCTGGTGCAGATGCTCTTCGGCGAGCTGTTCCCGAAGAACCTCGCCATCGCCCGCCCCGAGCCCGTGGCGCGGTGGCTGGCCGCTTCCACCACCGTCTACCTGACGGTGCTCGGCTGGCTCATCCGGGTCTTCGACCAGGCCTCGAACCTGCTGCTGCGCGTGCTGCGCATCGAGCCGGTGCACGACGTCGAGCACGCCGCCACCGCGCGCGACCTCGAGCACATCGTCGACGAGTCCCGCGAGAGCGGTGACCTGACGCCCGAGCTGTCGATGATGGTCGACCGGATCCTCGACTTCCCCGACCGCGACGTCGAGCACGCGATGATCCCGCGGCCCCGGGTGGGCACCGTGTCCGACGCCGAGACGGTCGGCCGGCTGCGCGAGCTGATGGCCTCGGGGCACTCGCGCTACCCGGTGCTGGAGTCGGGCACCGGCGACGTCGTCGGCGTCGTGCACCTCGCCGACGTCCTGACCACCGCCGAGCCCGACACCGCGCCGGTCACCGCCATCGCCCGTCCGCCCCTGGTGGTCTCCACGCTCGCCTCGCTGCCCGACGTGCTGCACCAGCTGACCGAGTCGCGCAACCAGCTGGCCTGCGCCGTCGACGAGTACGGCGGGTTCGCCGGCGTGGTCACGCTGGAGGACCTCGCCGAGGAGCTGGTCGGCGAGATCACCGACGAGCACGACGCCGACGTCGACCCGGAGTACGTGCCGGTCGAGGGCGACGGCGTGTGGGAGATGGCCGGCGACGTGCACGTCGACGAGGTGGAGCGCGCTCTCGGCGTCGACCTGCCGCGCGGCGACTACGAGACGATCGCCGGGCTGGTGATCGCCGCCCACGGCGACCTGCCCGAGCCGGGCACGACGCTGACGGTCGAGCTGCCGCCCGACCCCGGTGACCTGGTCCACGAGGACGTCCCCGTCGGCCGGGCCCTCGCCGTCGAGGTGCTCGCCGTCGAGCGGCACGTGCCGTCCCGGGTGCGCCTGGAGCTGCCCGACCACCCCGGGAGCCACACCACCGACCGGACCGCCGCCGAGGAGACCTCCCGATGACCGACGACCCGTGGGTGATCGTCCCGGTCACCGTCCTGATCGTGGCGCTGTCGGCGTTCTTCGTCGCCGTCGAGTTCGCCGCGCTGGCCGCCAAGCGGCACCGGCTGGAGGAGGCCGCGCCCACCAGCCGCTCGGCGCGCGCCGCGCTGCGCAACTCCTCGGAGTTGACCCTGCTGCTGGCCGGCTCGCAGCTGGGCATCACCGCGGCCACCCTCGCCCTCGGTGCCGTCAGCAAGCCGGCGGTGCATCACTGGCTGACGCCGCTGTTCGAGGACTGGGGCCTGCCGCTGGTCGCCGCCGACGTCACCGGCTTCGTGCTGGCACTGCTGGTCGTCACCTTCCTCCACCTCGTGGTGGGCGAGATGGCGCCCAAGTCGTGGGCGATCGCCCACCCGGAGCGCTCGGCCACCCTGCTCGCCGGCCCCATGCGGGCGTTCATGGCGGTGTTCCGGCCGCTGCTGCGGCTGCTCAACTCCGCGGCCAACGCGCTGCTGCGCCGGGTCGGCGTCGAGCCGGTCGACGAGGTCGCCGTCGGCCACAGCCCCGACGCGCTGCGGCACCTGGTGGAGCACTCGGCCAACGTGGGCGCGCTCGACGCGAGCTTCTCCGCGCAGATCTCCGGCGCCCTGGAGCTGGAGCGGCTGACCGTCCGCGAGCTGCTCGGCACCGGCTCGCGCCCGACCGGGGTGCGGACGACCGCCACCGCCGGCGAGGTCCGCGCCGCCACCCGGGCCTCCGGGCACCTGCGGATCCTGCTCGGCGCGGTCGACGGTGAGCAGGTCACCGGGGTCGTGCACGTCCGCGACACCCTCACCGCCCCCGACGACGCGCCGGCCGCCCCGTTCGCGCGCCCGGTGTTCACCCTGGAGGCCGACACCACCGTGCACGCGGCCCTCAAGGCGATGCGCGAGACCCGCAACCACCTCGCACTCGTGATCGACGGCGGTGCGGTGGCCGGCGTCGTCACCCTCGCCGACGTGCTCCGCCGGCTGTTCCCGCAGCCGGCGGCGGCCTGACCGTGGCGCGGCACGTGAGCACCGTCCCGCTCTGGCAGGACGAGCCGTACGCCCCGCGCCCGCCGCTGGAGGGCGCGGTGACCGCCGACGTCTGCGTGGTCGGCGCGGGCGCCGGCGGCCTGGCCACCGCGCACCGGCTGTCCGCCGCCGGCCTGTCGGTCGTCGTGGTCGACCGCGCGGAGGTGGCCTCCGGCGCCAGCGGGCGCAACGGCGGCTTCTTCCTCGCCGGTGCCGCCCCCGCCTACGGCGAGACCCGCGCCCTGTGGGGCCGCGAGCGGGCCGCGGCCGTGCACGCGGCGACGCTGGCCGCGCAGCGGGAGATGCTCGCGGTCGCCGAGGCCGTGGGCGCGCGCGGGGCGTTCCGGGTGGACGGGCTCGTGCGGGTCGCCGCCGACGCGGCGGAGGCCGCCGAGGTGCGCGCGGACGCCGCCGCGCTGGCCGAGGACGGCTTCCCGGGCGACCCGGTCGCCGGAGAGGACCTCCCCGGCCGGCTGGCCCGGCCGGACCGGGCGGGGCTGTTCTTCCCGCACGACGGGTCGGTGCACCCGGTCCGCTGGCTGCGGGCGCTCGCCGCCGCCCTCGAGCGGGACGGGGTGCGCTTCCACGAGCGCACCGCGGTCGTCGCGCCGCCGTCGGTGGACGGCGACGGCGTCCGGGTGCCGACGGCCGCGGGGGAGGTGCGCTGCGACCGGGCGGTCGTGGCCGCCGACGGCGACCTCGCGGCGCTGGTCCCCTCGGCGGCGGCGGTGCGCCCGCGGCGGCTGAACATGCTGGCCACCGCCCCGCTGGCGGAGACGGTGCTCCCGTTCCCCGTCTACGTGCGCCACGGCTACGAGTACGCCCACCAGACCGCCGACGGCCGGATCGCGCTCGGCGGCTTCTCCGACCTCGACGGGCCGGCGAGCTGGACCGACCGCGCCGAGGTGTCCGCGCCGGTGCAGGCGCGGCTGGACCGGTGGCTGGCCGAGGAGCTCGGCGTGACCGCCCCGGTGACGCACCGGTGGGCGGGGGTCGTGGGCTTCGCCGACGACCCCCTGCCCCGGTGCGGCCCGGTGCCCGGCAGTGACGGGCGGGTGCTCGCGCTCGGCGGCTACAACGGCACGGGCCACGTGCAGGCGTGGGTGGCCTCCCGCGTGGTGGCCGACCTGGTCACCACCGGGACGAGCGCCGACGCCGGGCTCTACGCGCCGGTCGACGCCTGAGTCCGCGGCTCCTCGTACGGGAGGGCCGGCTCCGGTTCGGCGTGCACCTCGCTCCTGAGGATGCGCATCGAGCGGCCCAGCGACCGCGCGGCGTCGGGGAGCTTCCGGTAGCCGAACAGCAGCATGACGGCGAGGACGACGAGGCCGATCTCGGCCGGTCCCAGGTTCACGGGTCCCCCTGCCGCGTCAGGCCGGCGGGCTCGGCCGCGTGCCGCCGGGACCGCCGGGCGGCGCGCCCGAGGGGGCGCCGTCGCCGCCGGGGGCCGCGCCGCCGCCGCTGGGCGTCGTCGTGGTGTCCACCCCGGCGGTGAGCGCGACGGTGTAGCCGCCGCTCACGTCGCCGGTGACCGTGGCGAGCTGGCTCGCGCCGCCGTCGTCGCCGAAGACGTTGTCGCCGTCGAGCGACACCCGGGCGAGGTTGGCGACGGAGGCCTCGTAGCCCGCGGTGGCGTAGACGGCCTCGCACACGTCCTGCGGCAGGGCCACCTGCGTGGTCGCGACGGCGTTCGTCGAGTCGGTGATGGAGGCCTGGTCGGGGTAGACCTCGACGTGCACGTGCGGCCAGCGCCCGTCGTAGCAGGCGGGGAAGACGCTGGTGAACGTCACGGTCCCGTCGGACCCGGCCACCTGCACGCCGCGCAGGTAGTTCTGGTCGGTGATCCCCTCCGAGTAGAGCGAGTAGCCGCCCTCGCGGGTGCAGTGCCAGACGTAGACGGCGGCCCCCGCGAACGGGACGCCGCCGTTCGCGAGGTCGGTGACCGTCAGGCGCAGGGTCATCGGCACACCCTCGGCGGTGCCGCTGTACTCGCCGAAGCTGGAGCGGATGTCGCTGCGCACGACGCCGGACTGCTCGAGCACGTCGGGCCCGTTCGACCCGTCGCCGGGGTAGGGGCCGGCGGTCTCGTCGGGGATCTCCCCGGCCGCGGCGGCCGCGGAGGACGACGAGGACGACGACGAGCCGGCGGCCGACGAGGAGCCGGAGCCGCACGCGGCGAGGCCGACGGTCGCCGCGCCGATCCCGAACAGCCCGAGCAGCCGGCGGCGGCTCATGAGGGTGCCGATGTCGAAGGCCAGCCCCTGGTCGACCACCTCCTCGTCGGGGCGGGGCAGCGGGCGGCCCTCGTAGGCGGGGACGGTCGGGGGGTGCGGGGGCACGGGCTCTCCTGGCGGACGGTGGTGCTCGGTCGCCGTCCACGGTCGGTGTGCCGCCGGTGCGCATCCCGGGCACCGGCTGTGAGTCCGCTGGGACTCTCCCCGCCGGGCGTCCGCCCGGACCGCGGCGGGCATCATGACGACAGCCCGGATCCGGAACGGATCCGGCCGACCCCGAGGAGCCCACGTGCACACCGACGTACCGGCCGTGGTGGAACGCATCCACGAGGAGGTCCTGCGGCGCAACCCCGCGGAGCCGGAGTTCC
This sequence comes from Geodermatophilus sp. FMUSA9-8, assembly GCF_037034165.1. Classification (NCBI taxonomy): domain Bacteria; kingdom Bacillati; phylum Actinomycetota; class Actinomycetes; order Geodermatophilales; family Geodermatophilaceae; genus Geodermatophilus; species Geodermatophilus sp. FMUSA9-8. The sequence continues at coordinate 142,561 of NZ_JBAGKE010000008.1, forward strand.
ACCAGGCCGTCCGCGAGGTCCTCGAGTCGTTGGCGGTGGTCCTCGACCGGCACGCCGAGTACACCGAGATGAAGACGATCGAGCGGATCTGCGAGCCCGAGCGGCAGGTCATCTTCCGCGTCCCGTGGCAGGACGACTCCGGCGAGGTGCAGATCAACCGCGGCTTCCGCGTCGAGTTCAACTCCGCGCTCGGTCCCTACAAGGGCGGCCTGCGGTTCCACCCCTCGGTGAACCTCGGCATCGTGAAGTTCCTCGGCTTCGAGCAGGTCTTCAAGAACGCGCTCACCGGCATGCCGATCGGCGGGGGCAAGGGCGGCTCGGACTTCGACCCCAAGGGCCGCTCGGACGCCGAGGTCATGCGCTTCTGCCAGTCCTTCATGACCGAGCTCTACCGGCACCTCGGCGAGTACACCGACGTGCCCGCCGGCGACATCGGCGTGGGCGCGCGCGAGATCGGCTACCTGTTCGGCCAGTACAAGCGGATCACCAACCGCTACGAGTCCGGGGTCATCACCGGCAAGGGGCTGGGCTGGGGCGGCGCGCTGGTGCGCACCGAGGCCACCGGATACGGGGCGGCCTTCTTCGCGCAGGCGATGATGGAGGCCGCGGGGGAGTCCTTCGACGGCAAGCGCGTCACCGTGAGCGGCTCGGGCAACGTCGCCGTGTACGGCATCGAGAAGGTCCACCAGCTCAGCGGGACCGTCGTCGCCTGTTCGGACTCCAGCGGCTACGTCGTCGACGAGCGGGGCATCGACCTCGAGGTCCTCAAGCAGGTCAAGGAGGTCGAGCGGGCCCGGATCGGTGCCTACGCCGACCGGGTCCCGTCCGCGTCCTTCGTGCCGGGCGGGAGCATCTGGGACGTGCCGTGCGACGTCGCGGTCCCCAGCGCCACGCAGAACGAGCTCGACGGCGCGGCCGCCGCGGTGCTCGCGCGCAACGGCTGCCGCTACGTCGTCGAGGGGGCCAACATGCCGGCCACCCCGGAGGCGGTCCGGGTCTTCCGCGAGGCGGGCACCGCCTTCGCGCCGGGCAAGGCCGCCAACGCCGGCGGGGTGGCGACCTCGGCGCTGGAGATGCAGCAGAACGCCTCGCGGGACCGATGGTCCTTCGAGCACACCGAGGCGCGCCTCGAGGAGATCATGCGCGGCATCCACCAGCGCTGCCACGACACGGCCGAGGAGTACGGCTCCCCGGGCGACCTCGTGCTCGGGGCGAACGTGGCCGGCTTCCTGCAGGTGGCCGAGGCCGTGCACGCCCACGGGCTGGTCTGAGCGCCGGTCGGCGCGGCCGGCGCCAGGCGCCTCAGGGGAGGAGGAGCAGCTTGCCCGTGGTGCGCCGGCCCTCGAGGTCCTCGTGCGCCCGCCGCGCGTCGGCCAGCGGGTACCGGCCGCCGACGCGCACGTCGAGCCGGCCGTCGGCGACCAGGCCGAGCACCCGCCCGGCGAGTTCCCGCAGCAGCTGCGGCGTGCGGGTGTAGGTGCCGAGGGTCGGGCGCTGCACGTACAGCGAGCCGTGCGAGGCGAGCGACTGCACCTCCAGCGGCTCGGGCTGCCCGCTGGAGGCGCCGTAGACGACCATCCGCCCGGTCGGGCGCAGCGCGCGCAGCCCGTCGGCGAACGTCGTCCGGCCGACCCCGTCGTAGACCGCGGCCACGCCCTCGCCGTCGGTGAGCTCGCGCGCCCGCTCGGCGAACCCGTCGTAGCCGACGACGACCTCGTCGGCGCCGGCCGCGCGTGCGAGCTCCGCCTTCTCCCCGGTCGACGTCGTGGCCAGCACGTGCCCGCCGCGCAGCCGCACCAGCTGGGTGAGCAGCAGTCCGACGCCGCCGGCGGCGCTGTGCACCACCACCCACTCGCCCTCGGCCACCGGGTGGGAGTCGGCGGCGAGGTAGTGCGCCGTGCAGCCCTGCAGCATCACCGCGGCCGCGGTCTCGGCGGAGACGCCGTCGGGGACCGGCACCAGCTCCTCCCGGGGTGCGGCGACCCGGCCCGCGTAGCTGCCGGGCACGTCCAGCCAGGCGACCCGCTCCCCGGTGCCGGCCACCCGGCCGGCGCCCTCGCTGCCCACCACGGCGGGCAGGTCCTGGCCGTAGGGCGGGCGGCCCTCGCGCTCGTACACGTCGCGGAAGTTGACGCCGACCGCCTCGACGTCGACCAGGACCTGCCCCTCGCCGGGCGAGGGGTCGGGCACGTCGCGCACCGCGAGCACCTCGGGTCCGCCGGTGGACTCGATGAGGACCGCCTGCACGTCGCCTCCCTGGCCGTCGCCTGCGGCCCCACGCTAGGGCGTGGCGGGCCTGGTGGCACCGCGTCCCGGCTGAGAGGCTGCCCGCCATGCAGCGTGCCTTCGGCCTGGACGTGCCCGAGTCCGTGGCGGAGATGTGCCGCCCCGGAGCGGCCGCGGTCCTGGTCTACGACGCCCAGGTGGGCATCCTCGCCGCCGTCCGCGACCGGGACGGGCTCACCGCCCGGATCGCCGACGTGCTCGCCGCGGCCCGCGCCGCCGGCGTCCCCGTCTTCTACGTGCGGCACGTGTCGCTGCCGCCGTCGCACCTGGGCGTGGCCGCGCTGCGCACCGCGATGGCCTGGCAGCGCAAGGACCGGGCCGACGCCGTCACCTCCTCCTTCCCGCCCGACGCCGCGCACACCCGGCTCGACCCCGCGCTCGCGCCCGCCGACGGCGAGCCGGTGTTCGACAAGCTCGGGATGTCGGCGCTGGTCGGCACCCCGCTGGAGGCGGCGCTGCGCGACCGCGGCGTCACCACGCTGGTCGTCGTCGGCGCGGTGCTCGAGATCGGCATCGAGCCGACCGCCCGCCACGCCGCCGACCTCGGGCTGCTGCCGGTGGTGGTCGACGACGCCTGCGGGGTGGTCGACGACGAGGCCGCGCAGCGGTCGCTGGCGAGCCTGGACTACAGCCTGCTCAGCCACCGCTGCTCCACCGCCGAGGTCGTCGCGGCCTTCGGGGGTGCGGCGTGAGCGCGGCGCTGCCGGAGGAGGCATCGGTCGTCGTCGTCGGCGGGGGGCTCACCGGCCTGGCCAGCGCCTACGAGCTCGCCCGCGCCGGGGTGCCCGACGTCGTCCTGCTCGACCGGGACTCGTTCGGCTCGGGCTCGACCAGCCGGGCGGCCGGGGGAGTGCGGGCGATGTTCTCCGACCCGGTCAACGTCACCCTCGGTGCCCGCAGCCTGGAGACCTTCCGCGACTTCCCGGCCCGCTTCGGCCAGGAGATCGACTACGCGGAGGTCGGCTACCTGTTCCTGCTGTCCACGCCCGAGGCGGTGACCGCATTCGAGGACGCCGTCGCGCTGCAGAACTCCCTCGGCGTGCCCAGCCGGATGGTCGACGTCGCCGAGGCGCGACGGCTGTCCCCGCTGATCGAGACCGACGGGCTGCTCGCCGCCGCGTTCTCGCCCACCGACGGGCACTGCACCCCGGAGTCGGTGGTGCTCGGCTACGCCTCGGCCGCCCGCCGGGCCGGCGCCACGCTGCTACCGGGCCGCGCGGCCACCGGCATCGACGTCACCGGCGGGCGGGTCACCGCGGTGCACACCGCCGCGGGCAGCATCCGCACCGGCGCGGTCGTCTGCGCCGCGGGCCCGTGGTCGGCGGAGGTGGGTGCCTGGGCCGGCGTCGACCTGCCGGTGACCCCGCTGCGGCGGCAGATCCTGGTGACCGAGCCGGTGCCGGACCTCGACCCGCACACCCCGTTCACCATCGACTTCGCCACCTCCTTCTACTTCCACCGCGAGGGCCGGGGCCTGCTCATGGGCATGTCCGACCCCGAGGAGACGCCGGGCTTCCGGCTCACCCGCTCCGACGCGTGGCTGCCGCGCCTCGGCGAGGCGATCGAGCGGCGCGCGCCCGCGCTGGCCGGCGTCGGCGTCACCGGCGGCTGGGCCGGGCTGTACGAGATGACGCCGGACCACAACGCGCTCATCGGCCGGGCCCGCGACGTCGAGGGGTTCCTCTACGCGACCGGCTTCTCCGGGCACGGCTTCCTCATGGGGCCGGCCGTCGGGGAGGTCGTGCGCGACCTGTACCTGGGCCGGGAACCCCTCGTCGACGTGTCGGTCTTCGATGCGGGACGCTTCGAGGGCGCGGCCGTCCGGCCCGAGCTGAACGTCGTCTAGAACCAGGAGATCCATCCCCGTGACCAGCCTGCCCACCGCCGAGGAGCTCCGCCGACTCGCCGAGGAGGCCGCCCGCCGCTGCGGGGTCGACCTCGGCGCCGTCGCCGGCGACCACCCGGTGACCTCCCCGGTCAACGGGCAGCACCTGCTGTCGGTGCGCCGGCAGAGCGCGGCCGACGTCGCGGCCGCCGTCGAGCGCGCGGGCGAGGCGTTCCGGCAGTGGCGGACCGTGCCGGCGCCGGTGCGCGGCGGGCTGGTGCGCCGGCTCGGCGAGCTGCTGCGCGAGCACAAGGCCGACCTGGCCACCCTGGTGAGCATCGAGGTCGGGAAGATCACCTCCGAGGCGGCCGGCGAGGTCCAGGAGATGATCGACATCTGCGAGTTCGCCGTCGGCCTCTCGCGGCAGCTCTACGGCCGCACCATCGCCTCCGAGCGGCCCGGCCACCGGCTCACCGAGAACTGGCACCCGCTCGGCGTCGTCGGCGTCATCAGCGCCTTCAACTTCCCGGTCGCCGTCTGGTCGTGGAACACCGCGCTCGCGCTGGTCTGCGGCGACCCGGTGGTGTGGAAGCCCTCGGAGCTCGCCCCGCTGTCGGCGCTGGCGTCGGCCGCGCTGCTCGACCGGGCCATCGCCGAGACCGGCGCGCCCGAGGGGCTCAGCCAGGTGCTGATCGGCGGCGCCGACGTCGGCGAGGCGCTCGTGGACTCGCCCGGCATCGCGCTGCTGTCGGCCACCGGCTCCACCCGCATGGGCCGCGCGGTGGGCCCGCGGGTGGCCGACCGGTTCGGCCGCTCGCTGCTCGAGCTCGGCGGCAACAACGCCGCGATCGTCACGCCGTCGGCCGACCTCGACCTCGCCACCCGCGGCGTCGTGTTCTCCGCCGCTGGCACCGCCGGGCAGCGCTGCACCACCATGCGCCGGGTGATCGTGCACGAGGACGTCGCCGACGCCCTCGTCGAGCGGGTCGCCGCCGCCTACCGGAACCTGCCGATCGGCTCGCCGCTGGAGGGCGGCACGCTCGTCGGCCCGCTCATCCACGACGCCGCCTACAAGGGCATGCAGGACGCGCTGCAGGCGGCGCGGCAGCAGGGCGGCGAGGTCGTCGTCGGCGGCGGGCGGCGGCTGGCCGAGGAGGCCCCCGACGCCTGGTACGCAGAGCCGGCGCTCGTGCGGATGCCGGGGCAGACCGACATCGTCCGGCAGGAGACCTTCGCGCCGGTGCTCTACGTGCTGACCTACCGCACGCTGGAGGAGGCGGTGGCGCTCAACAACGACGTCCCGCAGGGGCTGTCGTCGACCATCTTCACCTCCGACCAGGCCGAGGCCGAGCGGTTCCTCGCCGCCGACGGCTCCGACTGCGGCATCGCCAACGTCAACATCGGCACGTCGGGCGCGGAGATCGGCGGCGCGTTCGGCGGCGAGAAGGCCACCGGCGGCGGCCGCGAGTCCGGGTCGGACGCCTGGAAGGGCTACATGCGCCGGGCCACCAACACGATCAACTTCTCCGGCGAGCTGCCGCTGGCGCAGGGCGTCGAGTTCCCCATCTGAGGGGAGGGGCCGGGCCCTCGCGGGCCCGGCCCCTCGCTCACAGCCCGAGCGTGCGGGCGACGAGCATGAGCTGCACCTCGGTGGTGCCCTCGCCGACCTCGAGGATCTTCGAGTCCCGGTAGTGCCGGGAGACCGGGTACTCGTTCATGAAGCCGTAGCCGCCGTGCACCTGGGTGGCGTCGCGGGCGTTGTCCATGGCGGCCTCGCCGGCGACGAGCTTGGCGATCGCCGCCTCCTTCTTGAACGGCAGGCCGGCGAGCATCTTCGCCGCGGCGTCGTAGTAGGCGGCGCGCGCGGCCACCACCCGCGCCTCCATCCGGGCGATCTTGAACGCGATCGCCTGGTTCTGGGCGATCGGGCGGCCGAACGCCGACCGCTCCCGCGCGTACTCCACGCTCTCGTCGACGCAGCCCTGGGCGGCGCCCACCGACAGCGCGGCGATCGCGATGCGGCCCTCGTCGAGGATCGACAGGAAGTTGGCGTAGCCGCGGCCGCGCTGCCCGAGCAGGTTCTCCTCGGGCACCCGCACGTCGTCGAACGACAGCGGGTGGGTGTCGCTGGCGTGCCAGCCGACCTTGTCGTAGGCGGGCTCGGCGGTGAACCCGGCCGTGGGCACCGGCACGAGGATCGAGCTGATCTCCTTGCGGCCGTCGGCGAGCTCGCCGGTGACGGCGGTGACGGTGACCAGCCGGGTGATGTCGGTGCCGGAGTTGGTGATGAACGCCTTGCTGCCGTTGATCGTCCACTGCCCGTCGGCGAGCACCGCCGTCGTCCGGGTGCCCCCGGCGTCGCTGCCGGCGCCGGCCTCGGTCAGGCCGAAGGCGCCCAGCGCCTCCCCGCTGGTGAGCAGCGGCAGCCACTGCTGCCGCTGCTCCTCGCTGCCGAACCGGTGGACCGGCATGGCGCCGAGCGAGCAGCCGGCCTCCAGGGTGATGGCGACGCTCTGGTCGACCCGCGCGAGCTCCTCGATGGCCAGGCACAGGGCGAAGTAGTCGCCGCCCATGCCGCCGTACTCCTCGGGGAAGGGCAGGCCGAACAGGCCCATCTCGGCCATGCCGCGCACGACCTCGTAGGGGAACGTCCTGTCGCGGTCGTGCTGGTAGGAGACCGGCGCGACGACCTCGCGCGCGAACTCCTCCACGGTCTTGCGCAGCTGCTGCTGCTCGTCGGTGAGGCGGGTGTCGAGCACGTCACGACTCCTGTGTCGGTGCTGCGGGGGGTGCCGCGGGAGTTGCCGCGGGGTGGACGACGGCCAGTTCCTGGCCCAGGGCGACCTGGTCGCCGACGCGGACGGAGAGGTCGACGGTGCCGTCGGCGGGAGCGGTGAGCGTGTGCTCCATCTTCATCGCCTCGACGACGACGAGCGGGGCGTCCGCGGCCACCTCGGCGCCGGCGGCCACGTGCACCGCGACGACGGTGCCCGGCAGCGGGCTGCGCACCGTGCGGTCGGCGGTGCCGGCGTCGGCGTGCAGCCGGGCGGGCGGCAGCTCGGTCAGCGCCGCGGTGACGCCGTCGACGTGCACCCACGTGGTGGCGCCGTCGACGGCGGTGCGGGCGGACGTGGTGCGGCCGTCGACGGTGAGCAGCAGCCCGCCGTCCGCGGGTACGGCTGCGACCGCGTGCTCGTCGCCGTCGCCCACCCGCAGCCGGGTGCCGCCGGTGAGGGCGACGGTCAGCCGCTCGCCGTCGGGGCCGGCGACGTCCCACCGCAGCGGCGCGCGCCGGCCGCCGGTGCGCCAGCCGCTGGGCACGTCCCACGGGTCGACGACGGGGCCGGCGGGGGACAGCGCGGCCAGGCGGGTGAGCGCGAACGCGGCGTACGCCTCCACCGGGACGGCGCTGCTCGTCAGCGCGTCGAGATCGCGCTCGACGAGCCCGGTGTCGAGCCGGCCGGCGCGGACGTCGGGGGAGGCCAGCAGCGCGCGGAGGAACGCGGTGTTGGTACCGACGCCGAGGACGACGGTGCCGGCCAGCGCGCGGTCGAGGCGGGTGAGCGCGGTCTCCCGGTCGGGCCCGTGCGCGATCACCTTGGCGAGCATCGGGTCGTAGGTGGTGCCCACGACCGAGCCCTCGAGCAGGCCGCTGTCGACCCGCACGCCGGCGCCCGCGGGCTCGGCGAGGACGAGCGCGGTGCCGCCGGTGGGCAGGAAGCCGCGCGCCGGGTCCTCGGCGTACAGCCGCGCCTCGACCGCGTGCCCGGTGAGGACGACGTCGTCCTGGCCGAACGACAGCGGCTCGCCGGCCGCCACCCGCAGCTGCTGCTCGACCAGGTCGGTGCCGGTGACCAGCTCGGTGACCGGGTGCTCGACCTGCAGCCGGGTGTTCATCTCCATGAAGAACGGCTCGTCGGGGGCGTCGCCGGCGACGATGAACTCCACGGTGCCGGCGCCGGTGTAGCCGACGGAGCGGGCGACCTCGCAGGCCAGCGCGCCGTAGCGGGCGCGCTGCGCCGGGGTGAGCAGCGGCGAGGGCGCCTCCTCGACGATCTTCTGGTGCCGCCGCTGCAGGCTGCACTCGCGCTCGCCGAGGTGCACCACGGTGCCGTGGGTGTCGGCGAGCACCTGCACCTCGACGTGCCGCGGGTCGGGCACGAAGCGCTCGAGGAAGAGGGTGTCGTCACCGAAGCTGGTGGCGGCCTCGCGCCGGGCGGAGACCAGCGCGGCGCGCAGGTCGGCGTCTCGGTGCACCAGCCGCATGCCCTTGCCGCCGCCGCCGGCCGAGGGCTTGACCAGCACCGGGTAGCCGACCTCGGCGGCCGCCTCGACCAGGTCGTCGTCGGTCATGCCCGGGTCGGTGCGGCCGGGGACGACGGGGACGCCGGCCGCGCTCACGGTCTGCTTGGCGCGGATCTTGTCGCCCATGATCTCGACGGCCTCGGCCGGCGGGCCGACGAAGACCAGCCCGGCGTCGGCGCAGGCCGAGGCGAAGGCGGTGTTCTCCGAGAGGAAGCCGTAGCCGGGGTGCACCGCCTGGGCGCCGGTGGCCGCCGCCGCCTCGAGCAGGCGCTCGACGGCCAGGTAGGACTGCGCCGCGGGGGCGGGGCCGAGCCGCACGGCGACGTCGGCCTCGCGGACGTGCCGGGCGCCGGCGTCGGCGTCGGAGAAGACGGCGACGCTGCGGACGCCGAGGCGGCGCAGGGTGCGGATGACCCGGACGGCGATCTCGCCCCGGTTGGCGACGAGGACGGTGTCGAACACGCTCACATCCGGAAGACGCCGTAGGAGACCGGCGCGAGCGGCGCGTTCGCGCACGCCGACAGCGCCAGGCCGAGGACGGTGCGGGTGTCGAGGGGGTCGACGACCCCGTCGTCCCAGAGGCGCGCGGTCGCGTACCAGGCGTTGCCCTGGGACTCGTACTGCGCGCGGATCGGCTCCTTGAACGCCTCCTCGTCCTCGGCGCTCCACGAGTCGCCGAGCTGGTCGCGGCGGACGGTGGCCAGCACGCTGGCCGCCTGCTCGCCGCCCATCACGGAGATGCGGGCGCCGGGCCAGGTGAACAGGAAGCGGGGGGAGTAGGCCCGGCCGCACATGGAGTAGTTGCCGGCGCCGAACGAGCCGCCGATGACGACGGTCAGCTTGGGCACCCGGGCGCAGGCGACGGCGGTGACCATCTTCGCGCCGTGCTTGGCGATGCCGCCGGCCTCGTAGTCGCGGCCGACCATGAACCCGGTGATGTTCTGCAGGAACAGCAGCGGGATCGACCGCTGGTCGCACAGCTCGATGAAGTGCGCCCCCTTGAGCGCCGACTCCCCGAAGAGCACGCCGTTGTTGGCGACGATGCCCACCGGGTGGCCCTCGACGTGCGCGAACCCGCAGACCAGCGTGGTGCCGTACAGCGCCTTGAACTCCGAGAACCGGCTGCCGTCGACCAGCCGCGCGATGACCTCGCGGACGTCGTAGGGCGTGCGCGGGTCGGCGGGGACGACGCCGGGCATCTCCGCGGGGTCGACGGCGGGCGGCTCGGCCGGGCGCACCTCCCACGGGCGCGGGGCGCGCGGGCCCAGGTTCGCCACGATGTCGCGGACGATCCGCAGGGCGTGCGCGTCGTCGTCGGCGAGGTGGTCGGTGACGCCGGAGGTGCGGCTGTGCAGCAGCCCGCCGCCGAGGTCCTCGGCGCTGACGACCTCGCCGGTCGCGGCCTTCACCAGCGGCGGGCCGCCCAGGAAGATCGTGCCCTGGTCGCGGACGATGACCGCCTCGTCGGCCATCGCCGGCACGTAGGCGCCGCCGGCGGTGCACGAGCCGAGCACCGCGGCGATCTGCGGGATGCCCTGGGCGCTCATGGTGGCCTGGTTGAAGAAGATCCGGCCGAAGTGCTCGCGGTCGGGGAAGACCTCGTCCTGCATCGGCAGGAAGGCGCCGCCGGAGTCGACGAGGTAGACGCAGGGCAGCCGGTTGTGCAGCGCCACCTCCTGCGCGCGCAGGTGCTTCTTCACCGTCATCGGGTAGTAGGTGCCGCCCTTGACGGTGGCGTCGTTGGCCACGACGACGACCTCGCGGCCGCTGACCCGCCCGACGCCGGTGATGATCCCGGCGCCCGGGGCGTCGCCGTCGTACATGCCGTCGGCCGCGAGCGGGGAGAGCTCGAGGAACGGGCTGCCCGGGTCGAGCAGGGCGTCGACGCGCTCGCGGGGGAGCAGCTTGCCCCGGGCGACGTGCCGCTCCCGGGTGCGCGCGGGGCCGCCGAGGGCCGCGGCGGCGAGCCGGTCGTGCAGCTCGGCGCGCAGCTGGTCCTGGGCGGCGGCGTTGCGGCCGAAGGTCGCGCCGCGGACGTCCGCTTTGGAGGCGAGCGGCGTCCCCGACGTGTTAACCGCAGTTAACGTCACGGGCGTCACGTTAACGCACGTTCACACCCGGCGCTACCATCCCGGCGTGGCAGCGGCCGGGGGCGACGTCGACAGCGCGCTGGCCGCCGACGCGGCCCGGCCGTCCCGGCGCGAGCAGATCCTGCGGGCGGCGGCGCAGCTGTTCGCCGAGCGCGGCGCCCGGTCGGTCGGTGTCGACGACGTCGGCGCGGCGATCGGGGTGACGGGGCCGGCCATCTACCGGCACTTCGCCAGCAAGGACGCGATGCTCGCCGAGATGCTCGAGGGCATCAGCGAGCGGCTGCTCGCCGGCGGGCGGGAGCGGGTGGCCGCCGCCGGTGACGACCCGGCGGCGCAGCTGCGCGCGCTGGTCGCCTTCCAGGTCGACTTCGCGCTCGACAACCCGGCGCTGATCACCGTGCACGACCGCGACCTCGGCTCGCTGGCGCCCGAGCACGCCGCGCGGGTGCGCCGGTTGCAGCGCCGCTACGTCGAGGTGTGGGTGGACGTGCTGGCCCGCCTGCTGCCGGAGGAGGGGACGGCGGCCAGCCGCGCCCGCGCGCACGCCGTCTTCGGGCTGGTCAACTCCACCCCGCACAGCGCCGGCCGGCTGTCCCGCGAGCGGACCGCCGCCCTGCTCGCGGCGATGGCCGAGGCCGCCGCCACCGCCTGACCCCGCCATCCGCGCGCGGACGGCGGGCCTCGACGTGACAGCGTGCGCGGACGTGCAGCTCCGCGGCTCGGGACTGCACCTCCGCGCACACCGTCGGCCCGCCGCCGGCCGCCCTCCGCCGACGGCGGGATGTCAGGCGTTGCGGACCGCGGCGGCCGACTGCAGGCCCAGCTCCTCCACCGACACCTCGCGCATCTCGACCTTGCGCACCTTGCCGGTGACGGTCATCGGGAAGGCGTCGACGACCTTCACGTAGCGGGGGACCTTGTAGTGGGCGAGCTTGCCCGCACAGAACTCGCGCAGCGCCTCTGACGTGAGCGGCGCGGCGCCCTCGCGCAGCCGCACCCACGCCATCAGCTCCTCGCCGTAGCGCTCGTCGGGGACGCCGATCACCTGCGCGTCGACGACGTCGGGGTGGGTGTAGAGGAACTCCTCCACCTCCCGCGGGTACACGTTCTCCCCGCCGCGGATCACCATGTCCTTGATCCGGCCGACGATGTTGAGGTAGCCGGCCTCGTCCATGACGGCGAGGTCGCCGGTGTGCATCCAGCGGGCGGCGTCGATCACCTCGGCGGTCTTGTCCGGCTCGTCCCAGTAGCCGAGCATCACCGAGTAGCCGCGGGTGCAGAACTCGCCGGGCGTCCCGCGCGGCACGGTGATGCCGGTGGCGGGGTCGACCACCTTGACCTCCAGGTGCGGGTGCACGCGGCCGACGGTGGAGGTGCGGCGGTCGAGGTCGTCGTCGGCGCCGGTCTGGGTGGACACCGGCGAGGTCTCGGTCATGCCGTAGCAGATGGTCACCTCGGTCATGCCCATCTCGGCGACCACCCGCTTCATCACCTCCACCGGGCACGGCGAGCCGGCCATGATCCCGGTGCGCAGGCTGGACAGGTCGTAGGTGCCGAAGTCGGGCAGGGCGAGCTCCGCGATGAACATCGTCGGGACGCCGTAGAGGGAGGTGCAGCGCTCCTCCTGCACCGCGCGCAGGGTGGCCACCGGGTCGAAGGCGGGCGCCGGGATCACCATCGTGGCGCCGTGGCTGGTGGCCCCGAGGTTGCCCATCCCCATTCCGAAGCAGTGGTAGAAGGGCACCGGGATGCAGATCCGGTCGGCCTCGGTGTAGCCGCAGCCCTCGCCCACGAAGAACCCGTTGTTGAGCAGGTTGTGGTGGGTGAGCGTGGCGCCCTTCGGGAAGCCCGTGGTGCCCGACGTGTACTGGATGTTGATCGGGTCGTCGGGGGAGAGCTCCGCGGCGCGGGCGGCGAGCAGCGAGCGGTCGGCGGCGCGGCCGGTCTCCAGCAGCCGCTCCCACTCCGGGTCGCCGAGGAAGACGACCTCGCGCAGGTCGGGGCAGTCGCCGCGCACCTCGGCCACCATCGCGCGGTAGTCGCTGGTCTTGAACTCCGGGGCCGCCACGAGCACCGAGATGCCGGCCTGGCGCAGCACGAACGCCAGCTCGTGGGTGCGGTAGGCCGGGTTGATGGTGACCATGACGGCGCCGAGCTTCGCCGTCCCGTACTGCACGAACACCCACTCGGCGCAGTTGGGCGACCAGATGCCGACCCGGTCGCCCTTCGCCACGCCCAGCGCGTCCAGGCCCAGCGCGCAGGCGTCGACGTCGGCGACCAGCTGCGGGTAGGTCCACCGGCGGCCGGTGGCGCACTCCACGAGCGCCTCGTGGTCACCGACCCGCGCCGCCGTCCGGTCCAGGTTCGCCCCGATGGTGTCGCCGAGCAGGGGGACCGTCGAGGTGCCGCTCGCGTACGAGGGCAGGGCCGGGGGCGCGCCGTGCTGGGTCACTGCTGGTCCTCTCCGTCCGGGCATGGGTGGGTAGAGGCTGCACCCTCGGGGCGGCCCGCGGCACCCCCGAACGGCCGGGGCAGTGGCTCTGCCTGTTTGTACCTACCGGTGTGTACAGTCCGCGCCGTGAACGCCCGCGAGCGACTGGTCGAGGCCGCGCAGGACCTGCTGTGGGAGCGCGGGTACGTCGGCACCAGCCCGAAGGCGATCCAGGACCGCGCCGGTGCGGGCCAGGGGAGCATGTACCACCACTTCACCGGCAAGGCCGACCTCGCGCGCACCGCCCTGCAGCGCACCGCCGACCGCGAGCGGGCCGGTGCTGAGGCCCTGCTCGGTGGCGACGGCCCGGCGCTCGAGCGGCTGACCGCCTACCTGCGGCGCGAGCGCCAGGTGATGCGCGGCTGCCCGGTCGGCCGACACGCGCAGGACCCCGACCTCGTCGCCGACCCGGAGCTGCGCGCGCCGGTCGAGTCGACGTTCGCCTGGCTGCGCGCCCGTCTCGCCGAGGTCGTGGCCGAGGGGCAGGGGTCCGGGGAGCTGCGCCCCGGCGCCGATCCCGCGGCGGTGGCGGCGGCCGTCGTCGCCACCGTGCAGGGCGGCTACGTCCTCGCCCGGGCGGCCGGGCGGCCGGAGCCGTTCGACGAGGCCGTCGAGGGCGCCGTCGCGCTCCTCGGCGCCCTCGCCCGCTGAGACCCCGGAGGAGGGGACGACGTGCACGTCATGCAGTACGAGATCGGCCTGCCCGCCGACCAGGACATGGGGGTGATCGAGCGCCGGGTGGCCACCCGCGGCACGGCCACCGACGACTTCCCGCACCTGGGCGTCAAGGCCTACGCCGTCCGCCGGGTCGGCCGGCACGGGTCGGCGGTCAACGCCTACGCGCCGTTCTACCTGTGGCGCGACCCCGCGGGCCTCGACGCCTTCCTCTACGGCCCGTTCCGGAACATCGTCGCCGACTTCGGCCGGCCGCCGGTGCGCTCCTGGATCGGCGCCTCGTTCGACCGCGGCCCGGCGTTCGCGGAGGCGCCGGTGTTCGCCACCCGTGCGGTGCGGTCGCTGCCCGCCGACGTCGCACCGGGGGAGGCGGTGGAGCGGGAGGCCGCTGAGCCCGGCCCCGGGGACGACCGGTGGCACAGCCAGGCCGTCGCCGTCGACCCCTCCCGGTGGGAGCTGGTCCGGTTCGTGCTGTGGAGCGCGGTGCCCGACACCGTCCCCGCCGGGTCGACGCCCTTCGACCTGCTGCACGCGAGCACCCCGCACCTGACCGACCTGCCGACCGGCCGCCTCTGGTGACGCGTCCGGCCCGCCTCCCCGGGAGGGGGGACGGGCCGGACCGGTGCTGCGGGGGAGGTCAGCGCGGGTCGCCGACCAGCTCCCGCTCGCGGGACGTGGCCGGGTCGCGCTCCAGCGCCGCGCCCTCGACGTCGAGCACCGGCAGCCACCGCAGCCAGCGCGGCAGCCACCACGCGCGCTCGCCGAGCAGCGCCAGCGCCGCGGGCACGAGCACCATCCGGACGACGAACGCGTCGACCAGGATGCCGATCGCCAGCGCGAACGCGATCGACTTGATCGTCGCCTCGCCCGCCGGCACGAACCCGGCGAACACGCTGAACATGATCAGTGCCGCGGCCACGACCACCGGCGCGGCCTGGCGGAACCCGGTGCGGATCGCCTGCAGCGGCGGGGTGCCGTGGCTGTGCGCCTCGTGCATCCGCGACACCAGGAACACCTGGTAGTCCATCGCCAGGCCGAACAGGATGCCGATCACGAGGATCGGGGTGAGGCTCAGCAGCGGCCCGGTGGTGTCGAGGTTGACCACGTCGGCCAGCCAGCCCCACTGGAACACCGCGACGGTCGCGCCGAGCGAGGCGCCGATCGTGAGCAGGAAGCCCAGGACGCCGACGAGCGGCACCAGCAGCGACCGGAACACCAGGACCAGCAGCACGAGCGCCAGCCCGACGACGAGCGCCAGGTACTTCGGCAGCGCCTCGTCGAGGCTCTGCGCGACGTCGACGCTGACCGCCGTCTGCCCGGTGACCGAGGCCTCGACGCCGTCGAGCGAGCCGAACTGCTCGCGCAGGTCGGCGACGAGCTGCTCGGTGGCCGTGCTGCTCGGGCTCGACTGCGGGACCACCGTCAGCAGGGCGGCGGTGCCGTCGGCGTTCGGGATCGGCGGGGCGACGACGGCGACGTCGTCGAGGGCGGGGATCTCCTGCGCCTGCCCCGCTGCGGCCTCGACGGCGCCGTCGCCCTCGAACAGCACGGTGATCGGGCCGTTGAAGCCCTCGCCGAAGCCCTCGGCGAGCAGCGCGTCGGCGCGGGCGGCCGACGTGTCCTCCGCCGGCTGCTGGATGAGCGTCGTGCGCATCGAGGCGACCGGGATGGCGACGACGCCGAGCGCGACGATCGCCAGCAGCAGCGAGGCGACCCGCCGGGAGGTGACACCGTCGGCCCAGCGGGCCAGGAAGCCGCGACCGCGGGCCGCCACCGGTGCGCCGCCGGCGGCCGCCGCCCGCGCCTTCCGCGGCAGCACCCGGGTGCCCAGCAGAGCGAGCGCCGCGGGCACCAGGGTCAGCGCGACGAGCACCGCGACGACGATGGTGCCGGCCGCGGCCAGACCCATCTGCGTGAGGAACGGGATGCCGGCGACGAACAGGCCGGCCAGCGCGATGACCACGGTCAGCCCGGCGGTGACGACCGCGGAGCCCGCGGTGCCGACGGCCAGGCCGATCGAGCGGCGCACGTCGGTGCCGCGCAGCAGCTCCTGGCGGTGCCGCGTGACGATGAACAGCGTGTAGTCGATGCCGACGGCGAGGCCGAGCATCGCGGCGAGGATCGGCGTGGTCGAGGACAGGTCGACGAAGCCGGTGGCGATGGTGATGCCGAGGACGCCGACGCCCACGCCGACCAGCGCGGTCAGCAGGTTCATCCCGGCGATGGCCAGCGCGCCGTAGGTGACGGCGAGGACGACCAGCGCGACGACGACGCCGATGACCTCCGACGGGCCGCCGACCGCGGGCACCTCCTGCACCGCCTCGCCGGTGACCTCGACGGTCAGGCCGCCCGCGCCGGCGTCGGCGACGGCGTCCTGCAGCGCCTCCTGCTCCTCGGGGGTGACCCCGCCGGGCGCGGCGTCGTAGCTCACCGTGCTGTAGGCGGTGGTCTGCTGCTGGTTGACCGCGGGCGCGGCCGGGTCCAGCGGGTTCGTGGCGGAGGTGACGCCGGGCAGCTCGCCGAGCTCGGTGACCAGCCCGGTCACCGCCGCGGCGTTCTCCGGCGTCGTCAGGGTCTGCCCCTCGGGAGCGACGACGACGACCCGCGCGGTCGCCCCGCCGGCGCCGGCGCCGAACTGCGACTGGATCCGGTCGAGCGCGGTCGTCGACTCCTGGCCCGGGATGGAGAAGTTCGTCGACGTCGGCCCGGAGAGGGTGACGGCGCCGACGCCGCCCGCCACGAGGACGAGCAGCCACACGGCCAGGACGGCGAACCGGTGCCGCGCGGAGAAGGTCCCGAGTCGGGACAACAGGACAGCCATGGATCAGGCCTCCGCCTGGTGGGGGTGGGAAGGGACCGCGCGGGGACGGCGGTGTCCGAGCGCGTCGAGGCACGTGGCGACCACGAGGGGCCGCCACGTGCTGGTCTGGTCCGCCTCGTGGGCGGCGAGGGAGAGGACGGCGAGGGCGGCGACGGCGCCGAGCACGCGCACGAGCCGCTCGGGGTCGGCGTCCTCGTCGTGGGGGTCGACGCCGAAGCACTCGAAGACCGCGGTCTCGGGGCCGCCGGGCTCGTGCGCGCCGCCGCCGGGGAGCTCGGTCACCGGGGCGAGCAGCATGGCCACGAAGCCAGGGTGGCCGAGGGCGACGTCGACGAGGACCTCGATCGCCCGCCGGTCGCGGGCCGGGCCCGGGGGCAGGGGCCGGACGGCCTCGAGCACCCGCCGGCCGAGCGCGTCGGCGTGCGCGAGCACCGCCTCGTGCAGGGCGTCCTTGCTGGGGAAGTGGTGCAGCAGGCCGGCCTTCGACAGCCCGACGGCGTCCGCCACGTCCTGCAGCGAGGTCTTGGCGTAGCCGCGGCGGGCGAACAGGCCGGCGGCGCGGTCGAGGATGCCCTCGTCGATCTGCTGCCGGAAGGGTCGTGCCACGTCGTCACACGGTACGCGCGACCGACCAAATCGGTCGGTCGGCCGTCCGATCCGGTCGGGTGGGGTGTGTCACGTCCCGCTGGCCGGGAGTCGGCTCGGTCCTCGCGGCCGCGGACGGGAGGATGACGTCATGACGACACGCAGGAGGGTCGGCCCCGCGGACGCGCGTTCGTGGCTGCTGGTCAACGGGGCGCGCCCCGAGCTGTTCGACGAGCGGTACGCCTCGCGCGCCGACCAGGTGGTCCTGGACATCGAGGACGCCGTGGACCCGGCCCACAAGGACGAGGCGCGCGCCGGCGTCGTCGAGTGGCTCGGGGACGCCGGCCGCTCGGCGTGGGTGCGCATCAACGACCACTCGACGCCCTGGTGGGAGCACGACGTCGCGGCCCTGGCCGGCCTCCCCGGCCTGGCCGGCGTGATGCTGGCCAAGACCGAGGCCGGCGAGCACGTCACGGAGACCTTCGACCGGCTCGGCGGCTCCACCCCGGTGCTCGCGCTCGTCGAGTCGGCGCTGGGCATCGAGGAGGCGGTGGGCATCGCCCGCGCCCGCGGCGCCTTCCGGCTCGCCTTCGGCAGCGGCGACTACCGCCGCGACACCGGCACCAGCGCCGACGACCTGGCGATGGCCTACCCGCGCTCCCGCCTGGTCGTGGCCAGCCGGATCGGCGGGCTGCCCGGCCCGATCGACGGCCCGACGGTGAGCACCAGCCACCCGGTGCTGCGCGAGCAGTCCGCCGTCACCGTGTCCCTCGGCCTCACCGGCAAGCTGTGCCTCGACCCCGACCAGGCGCCGGTGATCAACGAGGTCATCAGCCCCGCGCCGTCCGACGTCGCCTGGGCCCTGGACTTCCTCGCCGACTTCGAGGCGCGCGGCCAGGTCATCCGCGACGGCAGCGACCTGCCCCGCCTCGGCCGCGCCCGCAAGATCGAGCGGCTGGCCGCCACCTTCGGGGTCCAGCCCAGCTGACCCCCCTACGGTCCTCCCGGACGACGCCCAGCAGGCGCTCGGGAGGACCGCAGGGCGCCGGGCGTCGCGAGGCGATGTGCGCTTTGGGCGCACTTCGAGCCCGGAGCGCACCTCAGGTGCACATCACCGGGCGGTCGGTCCAGCGTGTGCGCCGACGCCGCGTTCGGGGCGCCGGAGTGCGGCGTGCGCGCACACCCTCGCCCCGCCGTCCCGCGCGGGGAGGCCGGGAGTACCCGCTAGACCGCCGTCGCGGTGACGAAGGTGCAGACGCCGTCGCCGGAGGTGGCGCGCTGGCGGACGCCCAGCAGCCACAGCAGCGCCATCTCCACGCGGTAGGCGATCCGCATCGGCCCCGTGTAGAGGGTGTCGCCGGCGGTGGTGACCTCCACCGAGCCGAAGCCCGCCCGCTGCACGTGCCGGGTGAGCATCCAGTCCGGCAGCAGGGTGATGTGGCCGGGGGAGTCGTAGTGCCGCGGCCCGAAGATGTACGGGGCGCCGCGCAGCAGGGTCAGCAGCCGCGAGTGCGGGTGCGTGACGTTCGGCGTGCTGACCAGCAGCCGCCCGCCGGGCCGCAGCAGCGCGCGGATGGAGCGCAGCACCTGCCGCGGGTTCTCCACGTGCTCCAGGGTCTCCACGCAGACGACCAGGTCGAACGGGCCGCGGGTGTCGTCGGTCCACTCGGGGTCGTCGAGGTCGAGCCGGGCGATCCAGTCGTGCGGCGGGTCGAGGTCGGTGGGGACGACGTCGATGCCGGCGTCGCGCAGCCGCAGGGCCAGCGCCCCGCAGCCCGAGCCGACCTCGAGCACCCGGCCGCCGTCGGGCAGCGCGGCGCGCACCTGCGCGGCGGCGTACTCGTGCACCCCGGGCGCGGCGTGGATGCCGTGCCCGCGGTAGGTGCGGACCGCTTCGGTCCGCCGGCCGTCGCGGTGCTGGAGGTCGGTCACCGGAACAGCCTGTCAGTCCCGCCTCCGGCCCGCCGGAGGGCGGCGGTTCAGGCGGGCGCGCCGTGGTGGACGACGCGGCCCTTGCCGGCGCGCTTGGCGGCGTACATGGCGGCGTCGGCGCGGGCCATGAGCTCGTCGGCGCCGACGGCGGCGTCGCCCGGGCCGAGCGCGACCACGCCGGTGCTGGCACCCACCGGCCGCAGCGTGCCGGCGACGGTGAACGGCAGCGCCATCGCGGCCGCCACCCGGGCGGCGGCCTCGCCGGCGTCGCCGCCGTCCTCGAGCACCACGGCGAACTCGTCGCCGCCGAGGCGGGCCACGGTGTCGCCGGCGCGCAGCGAGCCCGTCAGCCGGCCGGCCACCCCCTGCAGCAGCTCGTCGCCGGCCGCGTGCCCGAGGGTGTCGTTGACCGCCTTGAAGTCGTCGAGGTCGAGGAAGACGACGGCGACCGGCCGCATGTCGCGGGCGTGCAGCGCGAGGGCGTGCTCGAGCCGGTCGAGGAACAGCGCGCGGTTGGCCAGGCCGGTGAGCGGGTCGGAGAAGGCCAGCCGGCGCAGCTGCGCCTCGCGGGCGGCCAGGTCGTCGGCGAGCCGCACGTTCTCGCGCACCGTGCCGTACTGGCGGGCGAGCAGCGCGGCGATGACGACGGCGACGACGAGCTCCTCGCCCTGCGCCAGGGTCCCGCCGCCGAGCGTGCGGACCAGGGCGGCGCCGAGGGCCAGGGTGACGGGGGCGTAGGGGAGCAGCGACGCCGCGGCGCTGGTCCGGCGGGCGGCGTGGCCGGCGGGCGCGGCGCCCGCGGCGGTCGCCGGGCGGCACAGGCCCGCCACCGCGAGCAGCACGAAGGCCAGCGTCCAGCCGGCGTCGGCGGTGCCGCCGTCGTAGGCGCTGGTGGCGGCGAGGTAGGTGAAGGCGCTGTCGGCGACCGCCATCGCGGTGACGCCGGCGGCGACCAGGTTGAGCGGGCGGCGGTCGCCGGCGGTGCGGGTGACGAGCAGGACCGCCAGCACCACGAGGGCGACGTCGGCGACCGGGTAGGCGGCCAGCAGCAGGCGGGCGGCGACGTCGTGGCCGGTGTCCTCGCGCAGCACCGCGCCGAGCGCGGTCTGCCAGCTGACCAGGCCCACGGCGCCGGTGGTCATCACCGCGTCCAGGCAGCGCTGCCACCGCCCGGTGCGCCCGCCGCCGGCCGGGTGGACCGCCAGCGCCAGCACCGCGCACGCGGAGAAGCCGAGGAAGCCGACGTCGGCCAGCGACGGGAACGGCGACTCCCCGCGGGCGGCGAGCACCGTCCAGTACGCCTGCCCCGCCGACCACGACCCGCAGGCCGCGGCCAGCAGCCACCAGGCCGTGCGCATCCGCAGGCCGGCCGACGCGGCGGCGTGCCGGGCGGTGGCTCCCGCGGCGGCGGCCGCGGCCAGCGCCTGGGTGAGGTCGGAGACCAGCGTCGCGGCGGAGGAGGGCAGCACGGCGGTCGCGAGCACGCCCGCCGCGCAGACGGCGACGAGCAGCGCCCCCAGGTGCCGGGGGGCCGGGCGGGGCGGGGCCATACCGCGCTCCTCTCGGTCGACGGCGGTCTCCTCCTGTCATCGGCGCGCGGCGGCGCCGGGGAGATGACCCGTCGGGGTGAGGGAGCGCGCGGCTCAGCGTGCGGCGAGCGCCGCCGTCTGCTCCGCGCAGAGCTCGGCCAGCGCCTGGGGCGCCGACCGGCACAGCCGCGGGAAGGCGAGGAAGCCGTGCGGCATGCCCACGTACTCAGTGTGCCGCACCGGCACCCCGGCCGCGCGCAGCACCGCGGTGTAGCGGGCGCCGTCGTCGCGGATCGGGTCGTGCTCGGTCACCTGCACCAGCGCCGGGGGCAGGCCCGTGTGGTCCGGGGCGAACAGCGGGGAGGCGTAGGGGTCGGTGGGGTCCTGGCCGCCCAGGTAGTGGTCGCGGAAGGCGAGGCAGTCGGCCTTGGTCAGCACCGGCGCGGAGGCGTTCTCGTCGATCGATGGGCTGCTCATCGTCAGGTCGACCGAGGGGTAGACCAGCCCCTGGTGGGCGATCCGCGGACCCGAGCGGTCCCGCGCCATGAGGCAGACGACGGCGGCCAGGTTGCCGCCCGCGCTGTCGCCCATGACCGCCACCCGCTCCGGGTCGGCGCCGAACTCGGCCGCCCGCGCGACGACGTCGACCAGCGCGGCGTAGCAGTCCTCGGCCGCCGCGGGCCAGCGGTGCCCGGGCGCGAGCCGGTAGTCGACCGACACGACGACGGCGCCGACCGCGGCGGCCACGTTGCTGCACAGCCAGTCGGCGGAGTCGAGGTTGCCGAGCGTCCACCCGCCGCCGTGGAAGTTGACGACCAGCGGCAGCGGGCCGTCGCCGCGCCCGGGCCGGTAGGTGCGCACCGGCACCTCCCCGGCCGCGCCGCGCGCCGTGCCGTCGGTGAGCCGCACGCCGCGGGCCACCCCGCCGAGCAGCGCGTCGGTGACGGGGTTGTGCGGGATCCGCTGCGCCTGCGCCCGGCGGATCCGCTCCTCGTCCATCGACGAGACCGACATCCGGCCCAGCAGCCGGCCCAGCACCCGCACCCGCAGGTCCATCCGTGCCACGCGCTCCTCCTCGGTTCCGGTGGGGTCGGGCCCCGCGACTCAGCCCTCGGCGTACCAGGCGAACCCGTGGCCGGGCACCACGACCCGGCCGTCGGCCACCGGCAGCACGCCGTCGCTGCCGTGCACCTGGGTGAAGGTGCCCAGGCCGGTGACCGTGTCGGCGTCGACGGACGCGGGGCCCGCGGCCACGTTGGCCACCCCGACGAACGTGCCGTGCCGCGGGTGCCGGCGGCGCCACACCAGGACGGCGTCGCTGCCGGCGTCCAGGGGCTCGGCGCCGACGTCGCCGGTCAGGGACGGCAGCGACCGGCGGGCCGCACCCAGCTCGCGCAGCGCGGCGCACACCCGACCCTCCACGGTGGCGGGGTCGGCGGCCCGTGCGGCGGCGGCCCAGTCCAGGGGCGGCCGGTGCATCCAGCGGTTGTCCGGGGCGAGCTCCGGGTCGGCGAGGTAGCCGGCGTCGTTGCGCTGGGCGAGCTCGTCGCCGGAGAACAGCAGGGGGATGCCACCGAAGCCGTAGGCGACCGCGTGCAGCAGCACGAACCGGCGGACGGCGGCGTCCAGTGCCGCGTCGTCGCCGGCCTCGAGGGCGGCCTCGACGCCGCACAGCGAGGCGGTGGTGCCGGAGATCCGGGCGTCGCCGGTCGCCTCGTTCTCCTGGAACAGCGCGCCGCGGGCGAACGAGCCGGGGAAGCGGCCGGCGTAGAAGTCGTTGAGGAACCGGCGGTGCGCGAAGCCGTCCAGGCCGACCGCCGCGGCGTCGGTGTCGGTGACCGCCCAGCCGATGTCGTCGTGCCCGCGCACGTAGGTGCACCAGGTGGTCGTGCGGGGGATCGGCCGCATCCCGCCCAGCGACTGCCGCGCCAGCCGCACGTCGCCGGTGGCCAGGCTGCTCCAGAGCAGCACCATGAGCTGGTTGTGGTAGGCCAGCTCGCACTCGGGCCGCTCGCGCTCGTGGGCGCCGAGGTACCGCACCAGGTCGTCGGGCGCGACGATCGCCTCGGCCTTGAACACCACGCCCGGCGCGGCCAGCCGGGTGAGCGCGTGCAGCACCTGGAGCAGCAGGTGCGCCTCGGGCTGGTTCTGGCAGTCGGTGCCCCGCCGCTTCCACATGAACGGGACGGCGTCCATCCGGAAGACGTCGACGCCGCGGTTGGCCAGCCAGGTGATCTCGCCGAGCACCGCGAGCGCGACCTCGGGGTTCGCGTAGTCGAGGTCCCACTGGTAGGGCCAGAACGTCGTCCACACCCAGCCGCCGGCACCGCCGAGCGCCTCCGGCACCCAGGTGAACGAGCCCGGCGCCCGGTCGGGGAAGACCTCGGGGATCGTCGCGTCCCACGCGTCGGGCTCCGCCCGGTCGGGGTAGG
The DNA here is from genome assembly GCF_037034165.1 of Geodermatophilus sp. FMUSA9-8. Classification (NCBI taxonomy): domain Bacteria; kingdom Bacillati; phylum Actinomycetota; class Actinomycetes; order Geodermatophilales; family Geodermatophilaceae; genus Geodermatophilus; species Geodermatophilus sp. FMUSA9-8. Next base: position 165,532 of record NZ_JBAGKE010000008.1, read on the forward strand.
CGGTGTAGAAGCCGGCGTACGCCGGGTCGCCTGCCAGCCAGCCGCGCGCCCACGGGTGCTCGCGGGCGGTGTGGTTGAGCACCAGGTCGATGCACAGGCTCATCCCGCGCCCGTGCAGCGCGGCGGCGACCGCCTCGAGGTCGGCCATCGTGCCCAGCCGCGGGTCGACGGCGCGGTAGTCGGCCACCGCATAGCCGCCGTCGTTCTCGCCCTCGCGCGGGCGCAGCAGCGGCATGAGGTGCAGGTAGGTGGTGCCGAGGTCCTGCAGGTGGTCCAGCCGGGCGGGCAGCTCGCGCAGCGTGCCGCAGAACCGGTCGACGTAGCAGACGTAGCCCTGCACGCCGGGGGACTGGAACCAGCCGGGGTCGATCTCGCGGCGCCGGTCGATCCGCCGCAGCGGCGCGGGCCGCTCGGCGGCGGCGGCCAGGGCGGTCCGCAGCCCGCGGGCGAGGACGTCGCCGGCGCGGTCGCCGTACAGCCCGGTCAGAGCGGCGGTGAGGTCGGGCAGGGCGAGCCCGACCCGGGTGAGGAAGGCGTCGGCCTCCTCCGCGCCGAGCGCGGTGGCCACCTCCCCGGCGAACCCCACCGGCAGCCTGCTGTCCTCCGCGCCCCCGCTCACGTGTCCTCCGTAGCGCGTCCCGGGCCCACCCGCACCCGGGCGAGCGCCTCGTCGGCGAGCCGGGCGAACTCCTCCGCGGGCGACGCCGGGTCCCAGGTGCGGAACGCCGCCCCGAGCGCCGCGCCGGCCGCGGCGGCCAGCAGCCGCGGGCCGAGCTCGTCGCCGGGCAGCCGCCGGGCGGCCCACGCCTCCAGTGCCGCCTGCACGTGCCGGTGCACCTCGACCGGGTAGTCGCCGAGCTCGCCGGAGCCGGCCACCCGGCGGTAGACGCGCAGCGCGTCGTGCGGGCCCCAGCGGACGAACACCGCGCAGATGCCGCGCAGGTCGGTCCACACGTCGCCGGTGTCCGGCGCCTCGGCGGTCAGCCGCTCCAGCCGCTGCGCGAGCTCCGGGTCGGGGTCGAACAGCGCGGCGGCCTTGGTGGGGAAGTAGTTGAAGAAGGTCCGCCGCGACGTGCCGGCCGCCGCCGCGACGTCGTCGACGCTCACCGCCGCGAAGCCGCGCTCGGCCACCAGCCGCAGCGTGGCCTCGCGCAGCGCCCGCCACGTCTCCAGCCGGGTGGGGTGGCGGGCCTGGGTCACGGCCCCGACCCTAGGGCCTTGCACTGAGTGCAAGCGATCCCTAGCGTGACGCGCGGCACACGGCCGAGCGGAGGAGACGACATGGCGGGACGGGTCGAGGGCAAGGTGGCGCTGGTGACCGGCGCGGCGCGCGGGCAGGGGCGGGCGCACGCCGTCCGGCTCGCCGCCGAGGGCGCCGACGTCGTGGTGGTCGACGTCTGCGGGCCGCTGCCCGACGTCAGCTACCCCTCGGCCACCGAGGAGGACCTGGCCGAGACGGTGCGCCAGGTGGAGGCCCACGACCGGCGGGCGGTGTCGGCGGTCGTCGACGTCCGCGACCTCGACGGGCTGCGCGCGGCCGCCGACCGGGGCGTGGCCGAGCTCGGCCGGCTCGACGTCGTCGTCGCCAACGCCGGCATCTGCAGCCCCCGCGCGTGGGACCAGGTCGGCGCGGAGGTCTTCGCCAACACCCTCGACGTCAACGTGACCGGCGTCTGGAACACCGTGATGGCCACCGCGCCGCACCTCGTCGCGGCCGGCGGCGGCTCGATCGTGCTGGTCAGCTCCGCGGCGGGCCTCAAGGTGCAGCCGTTCATGGTCCACTACACGACCAGCAAGTGGGCCGTCCGCGGGATGGCCAAGGCCTTCGCCACCGAGCTCGCGCAGCACGCGATCCGGGTCAACAGCCTGCACCCGACCGGCGTCGCGACGCCGATGGGCGAGGGCGACATGCAGGCGACGCTGGGCGCCGCGATGGCCGGCGACCCCAGACTGGCGCCCATGTTCAGCAACCTGCTGCCGGTGCAGATCACGCAGCCCGAGGACGTCGCCGACGTCGTCCTGTTCCTCGCCTCCGACGAGTCCCGGTACGTGACGGCGCACGAGATGGCCGTCGACGCCGGCGTCTCGGAGTTCTGAGGTGGGCTCCCCGGGCAGCCGGGCGCTGGTCCTCGGCGGCGGCGGGATCGCCGGCATCGCGTGGGAGCTCGGGCTGCTGTCCGGGCTGGCCGCGGCCGGCGTCGACGTCCGCGACGCCGACACCGTGGTGGGCACCTCGGCCGGCTCGATCGTGGGCACGCTGGTGCGCACCGGCGCCGACCTGGAGGAGGCCTACGCCGCGCAGCTCGGCCCGGTGCCGGCCACCGAGCGGGCCGTCGACTTCGACGGCGCCGGGTTCTTCGCCGCGATGGCCGAGGCCCTGGCCGGCGTCTCCTCCCAGCAGGAGGCGCGGGCCCGGATCGGCGCGCTGGCACTGCGGGCGCAGACGATGGCCGAGTCCGAGCGGCTCGCGGTCATCGGCGGGCGGATCGGGTCGCCGGGGTGGCCCGCCGCGCGCCTGGTGGTCACCGCGATCGACACCGCCGACGGGGAGTTCCTCGCCGTCGACAGCGGCACCGGCTTCGACCTGCTGCCGGCCGTCGCCGCGTCCTGCGCGGTGCCCGGGGTGTACCCGCCGATCACGATCGGCGACCGGCGGTTCATGGACGGCGGCCTGCGCTCGCCCACGAACGCCGACCTCGCGGCCGGGCACGACCGGGTGCTCGTCGTCGCGCCGATGGGCGGCTTCCCCGGCAGCCCGCTCGGGCCCTCGCTCGACGAGGAGCTGGCCACGCTGCGCCGCGAGGGGCAGGCGCACCTGGTGCTCGCCGACGAGGCGGCGCTGGCGGCGTTCGGGTCGAACCCCCTTGACCCGGCCACCCGGGAGCCCGCCGCCCGCGCCGGTCGTGCGCAGGCCGGGCGCGTCGCCGCGGAGGTCGCCGCCGTCTGGGGCTGAGGCCTCATCCCTCCGGGGAGCTGGGGCCTCACCCCTCCGGGGAGGGCGTCGCCGGACCGGCTCCAGCACCCGCCCGTCCCGCCGATCACCAGGATGCCCGGCCGGCCCGGGCGACCTGGTCCCGGACGGCGGATGCCGTCCCCGGAGGAGAGGAGGTGGCGGCGTGACGGCAGCGACGGCGGCACCCGGCGCCCCCACCTACAGCGCCACCGCGGTCGACGCGACGGCGCTCCTCGTCGTCGACGCCGTCGGCGGCGGGGCGCTGCCCGTCAGCTGGGCCAACGAGGGCGCCGCCCGCCTGCTCGGTGCGCGCGCCGCCGACCTCCGCGGTCACGACCTGCGCTCCTTCCTCCCCGGCGTGGCGCCCGACGTGCTGCACGCGCTGCTGCACTCCGGCCGCACCGCGCAGCTCACCGCCCCGGTGCGGCGGGCGACCGGCGAGCACGTCGAGGCGGTCGTCGTCGCCATGCCCGAGCCCACCGGCACCCGCTGGACCCTCCGCGTCATCTCCACCGCCGACGAGCTCGAGCGGGCGCTGCGCGCCACCGCCGACGCCCACGAGCGGCGCTTCGCCGCGGTCACCGAGCGCTCGCCGGTGCCGCTGCTGCTCAGCGAGCAGGGCATGCGGCTCACCCACGTCAACGAGGCCATGTGCGCGCTGGTCGGCGCACGGGCCGAGCAGCTGCTCGGCGTCGGCTGGCTGGACTTCCTGCACCCCGACGACCTCGACGACGTCGTCGACCAGGTCGCCGGCGTGCTCGAGGGCGCCGACGGCGTCACCTCGATGCGCGTGGTGCGCGCCGACGGGGACGTGCGGACGGCGGTGCTGCGGCTGTCGCACGTGACCACCCCCGGCGTGGGCGCCGGCTTCGTCGCCACGCTCGAGGACGTCACCGAGCGGATGGCGTTCGAGGCGCGCCTGGCCCACCAGGCCAACCACGACCCGCTGACCGGCCTGCCCAACCGCACGTTGCTCAGCGGCTGGATCGCGGAGCACTTCGAGCCCGGGGCCGGCGGCCTGGCGTGCCTGTTCCTCGACCTCGACGACTTCAAGGTGGTCAACGACTCCCTCGGCCACGCCGCGGGCGACGTCCTGCTCGTCGAGGTGGCCGACCGGCTGCGCGCCGCCGTCCGGCCCGGCGACCTCGTGGCCCGCTTCGGCGGCGACGAGTTCGTCGTCGTCGCGACGTCGGTGGACGAGGCCGAGGCGGTGCTGCTCGCCGAGCGGCTGGTGGCGGCCGTGGCGCTGCCGGTGCGGCTCAGCGGCGTGGAGGTGCGGCCCACCACCAGCGTCGGGGTCACCGTGCAGACCGGCGCGCACGTCACCGCCGAGGACCTCGTCCGCGACTGCGACATCGCCATGTACCAGGCCAAGGCCGGCGGCAAGGGCCGGGTGGCCGTGCTCGACGAGCGCGCCCGGGTGGCCGCGCGCGAGCGGCTGGCGCTGGTCGCCGACCTGCGCGACGCCATCTCCGGCGGCGGCATCGCGGTGTGGTTCCAGCCCATCCTCTCCGCCGCGGACGGGCGCCCCAGCGGCGTCGAGTCGCTGGCGCGGTGGATGCACCCGGAGCGCGGCGCCGTCAGCCCCGAGGAGTTCGTGCCGCTCGCGGAGTCCAGCGGGCTCATCGGGCCGCTCGGCCTGCACGTGCTCGACGAGACCTGCCGCCAGCTGGCCGCGTGGGACGCCGAGCTGGGCGACGCCGCCCCGCGGCGCGCCAACGTCAACGTGTCCGCGCTGCAGCTCGACGCTTCGCTGCCCGGCCGCGTCGCCGCGGCCCTGGCCCGGCACGGGCTCACCCCCGGGCGGCTGTCGATCGAGCTCACCGAGTCGGCGCTCATGACCGACCCGGCCGCGGCCCGGGAGGTCCTGCAGCAGCTGCGCGACCTCGGCGTCCACCTCGCGATCGACGACTTCGGCACCGGCTACTCGTCGCTGGCCTACCTGCGGCACCTGCCGGTCGACTGCCTCAAGGTCGACCGCTCCTTCGTCGCCGAGCTCACCACCGGCGGCGACGCGATCGCCGCGGCGGTCATCGGCCTCGCCCGGACGCTGGGGCTGAGCACGGTCGCCGAGGGGGTCGAGACGCACGACCAGGCGGGGGAGCTCGCCCGGCTCGGCGTCACCCACCTGCAGGGCTTCCTGCACGCCCGCCCCATGGCCGGCACCGACTGCGCCGCCTGGTTCGCCGCCCGACGGGAGACGCCGTGACCGTCCTCGACCCCCCGGTCCCGCTCGACGCCGACCGGCTGCTGGCCCGCATCGACACGCTCGCCGCCAGCCGGCCCGTGGCCGCCCAGCTGGTCGCCATGACCAGCGCCGAGGACGCTGGGGCCCGCGACCTCGCCCGCGTGCTCGCCGCTGACGTGGCGCTGGCCGGCCGGGTGATGAAGCTGGCCAACTCCGCCTACTTCGGCATGTGCGGCCGGGTGACCTCGCTGCAGTTCGCCGTCACCGTCGTCGGCCTCATGACCGTCCGGACGATGGCGACCGTCGCCCTCACCGACCTCGGCGACGAGTCCGCGCTGCCGGAGGACTTCTGGCTGACCGGCACCCACGTCGCCCAGGCGGCGGCCGCGCTCGCGCCGCGCTTCGGCGAGCGCCCGCCCGACGCCCTGTGCCTGGGCATGCTGTCCCAGATCGGGGCCGCGCTGCTGCACCACGAGGACCCGGAGGGCCGTCCCGCGCTCGTGGCCGGGGCGGAGGACGCGCCCGCCCGCCGGCTGGCCGAGACCCGGCGCTACGGCATGCACGCCGAGCGGCTGAGCGCCGTCGCGCTGCGGCACTGGGGGTTCCCGCCGCGGATGGTGACCGCGCTGGAGAGCGCCGACGACCTCACCGCCCCCGAGGGCGCCCTGCTGCGGGTCGCCGCCGAGGTGGCCGCCCGGCTCTCGGGCCGGCCGCACCGGCCGGTACCGGTCGGGCGGCTGTGCGGCGGGCTGCTGGAGGAGGAGCCGCTGACCCTGGTCGTCGACCGGGTGCGGGCCGAGGCCGAGGAGCTGCGGCTGGCCCTGCTGGGCTGACCCGGCCCGGTCAGAGCACGCGGACGGCGAGCACGGCGACGTCGTCGTCGGTGCGGTCGGGCAGGACCCGGGTGAGCAGCCGGTCGCACAGCGCGTCCGCCGGCAGCCGGGACAGCCCCGCCAGCGCCTCGGCGACCGCGGCCAGGCCCTCGTCGATGTCCCGCCGGCCGACCTCCACCAGCCCGTCGGTGACCAGCACCAGCGTCTCGCCGGGCTCCAGCACCACCTCGTGGTCGCGGCGGGTACCCGGCTCGTCGGCGCCGAGCAGCCGCTCGGGCGGCGTGGCCAGCATCCGCACCCCGCCGGCGGCGTCGAGCACCAGCGGCGGCAGGTGGCCGGCCGACGACCAGCGCAGCACCCGGCGCGGTGCGGCGCCGTCGGGCGGCAGCAGGTGGGCGACCAGCGCGGTGGCCAGCGTGCCCACGTGCAGGCCGGCGAGCACCCGGTCGACCCGGTCGAGGGTGCCGGCGGGGCCGTCGGGGGAGTCGTAGGCCAGCGTCCGCACGGCGCTGCGCAGCTGCGCCATCGCCGCGGCCGCCTCCACCCCGTGGCCGACGACGTCACCGATGACGAGCACCGTGGCGCCGTCGGGGCGGCCGAAGGCGTCGTACCAGTCGCCGCCGACGAGGTCCTGGGACACCGCGGCCCGGTAGCGGACGGCGAGCTCCAGCCCGGCGGGCTGCGGCGGCGGGGTGAGCAGGCTGTGCTGCAGCGTCTCGGCCACCCGCAGCTGCCGGCCGAACAGGCGGGCGTTGTCCAGCGCGAGCCCGCCGCGGCGGGCCACCTCGACGGCGAGCGCGACGTCGTCCGGCCCCGCCGGCGGGCGGTCCCCGCACCGCACGAGGGAGAGGACGCCGAAGCCGGAGCCGCGGGCCTGCAGCGGGACGAACAGGCTCGAGCGCGGGTCCAGCCGGTCCCAGGCAGCGCGCACCGGGCCCTCCGGCAGCGACTCCGGGCCGAGGTCGGGCTCGAGCGCGGTGAGGTGGACCGGCTCGCCGGACAGCAGCGCCGAGGCCAGCGCGGACTGGTCGCGCGGAGCGGTGACCCGCCCGGCGAGGTAGGTGTCGACGGCGTCGAGCAGGCCGGGGTCGCGGTGCGCCCGGGCCGAGCTGCCGGGGGCGCCGTCGCCGGCGAGGAGCGTGACGGTGGCCCAGTCGGCCAGCCGCGGCACCACCAGGCGGGCGAGCTGGTCGGCGGCGGTGCCGGTGTCCAGGCTCTGGGTGAGGCACTCGGTGACCTCGGCCAGGTAGCGCAAGCGGTCGCGCTCGACGCCGGCCGCGCCGTCGTCGGTCGGTTCCCTCACCCCGGCTCCGTCCCGGCCCGCGGTCCCCGCACGTGCCGGGTACGGAGGGTACGGCAGCCCGCACCGACCGGAACGAGATCGTGCCCCGCGCCGTCCCCCGGGCCACACTGGACGCGGACGGGAGGTGCGCCATGACCACCGAGGTGCTCGACGCGGACGGCTACGCCGGCGCGGTGGCCGGGCCCGGCATCGTGCTGGTCGACTTCCGCACGGACCGCTCGGGCAGCAGCCGGGCGTTCAGCGCGGTGTTCGACGCGGCCGCCGCGCGCCACCCGGACCTGCGCCTGGCCGCCGTCGACACCGCCGCCGAGGAGGCGCTGACGGCGGAGCTCGGCGTGCGGTCGGCGCCGACGCTCATGGCCTACCGCGACGGCGTGCTGGTGTTCGCCGAGCCCGGCTGGCTCCCGGCCGACTCCCTGGACCTGCTGGTCGACACGATCCGCGCGCTCGACATGCCGGCCGTCCGCGCGGTCTATCCCGAGCCGCTGCGCCAGGAGCACTAGCCGGCGAGCACGACCACCAGCGTCCGGGGGCCGTGGACGCCCTCGACGCGCTGCAGCTCGATGTCGCTGGTCGCCGACGGGCCGCTGACCATCGTGAGCGGCGCGACCGGGTCGAGCCGGCCCAGCGCGTCGGGCACGTCGGGCACCACCTGCGCGGCCTCGACCACGCACACCAGGACGTCGGGCAGCAGCGACAGCGCCCGCCGCCCCGACAGCAGCGCGCCGTCGAGCACCAGCGTGCCGGTCTCGGCCACCGCCGTCGCCACGCCGGTCAGGGTCGCGGCGAAGGCGGCGAGCTCGACCGGCGGCCGGCCGTCGTCCTCCGTCGCGCCGTCGGGCCGCCAGGCGGCCGGCACCCCGGGGGCGACGACGACGCCCGCCGGGTCCCAGCCCCCGCCCAGCGCCGCGTCCAGGCCGCGGGCGACGGTCGCGCCGATCTCCGCGGGCGCGCAGCGCAGCACCGTGGCGCGGTAGTCCTCCACCCGCTCGGCGAGCAGGTCGAGCAGCTCGCCGGCCGGCAGGTCGCGCGGCGCCGGCACCGGCGGGACGGCCACGGACGGGCGCTGCTCGCCCAGCGCCGTCCGGATCCGGCCGAGCACCTCCTCGCGCGCGCTCACGACCGGTGCTCCTCGTTCCACTGCTGCACGAACGTCCTCCCCGGCGGGGTGGGCAGGTCGCGGGTGCGGGTCCAGGCGCTCGCCGGGGGCGGCAGCGCGGCCGGCAGCGTCGGCCTGCCGCGGGACAGCAGCCGGCCGAGCCCGGCGGCGCGCTGGGCGAGGTGCCACAGCCGCGGGCTGCTCATGACCCGCGCCAGTCCCCGGAAGGCGACCGCCTCCGCGGTGGGCCGCGACCGCTCCTCGGCGACCGCCTCGACGTGCTCCGCGCGCAGGTGCACGAGGATCGACGGGATGTCGATCGCCACCGGGCAGACGTCGTAGCAGGCGCCGCACAGCGACGACGCGTACGGCAGCGAGGCGTTGTCCTCGACGCCGGTCAGCTGCGGGGACAGCACCGCGCCGATCGGGCCCGGGTAGACCGAGCCGTAGGCGTGCCCGCCGGTGCGCTCGTACACCGGGCACACGTTCAGGCAGGCCGAGCAGCGGATGCAGTGCAGCGCCTCGCGGCCCACCTCGTCGGCGAGCACCGCCGTGCGGCCGTTGTCGAGCAGCACGAGGTGGAACTCCTGCGGCCCGTCGCCGGGCGTCACGCCGGCCCAGGTCGAGGTGTAGGGGTTCATCCGCTCGCCGGTCGAGGAGCGGGGGAGCAGCTGCAGGAAGACGCCGAGGTCCGCCCAGCGCGGCACGACCTTCTCGATGCCCATGACGGTGATGAGCGTCTGCGGGAGCGTCAGGCACATCCGGCCGTTGCCCTCGCTCTCGACCACCGACAGCGTGCCGGTCTCGGCGACGGCGAAGTTGGCCCCGCTGACGGCCACCCGCGCGCGCAGGAACCGCTCGCGCAGGTGGGCGCGGGCGGCCATCGCCAGCTGCCGGGGGTCGTCGGTCAGCCCGGGGGAGGCGCCGGGACCCTGGAGGTGCGGCAGGGTCCGGCTGAAGATCTCGCGGATCTCCGAGCGGTTCTTGTGGATCGCCGGCACCAGGATGTGGCTGGGGGAGTCCTCGCCCAGCTGCACGATCAGCTCGGCCAGGTCGGTCTCGACCGCCTCGATGCCCGCGGCCTCCAGCGCCTCGTTGAGGCCGATCTCCTGGGTGGCCATCGACTTGACCTTGACCACCTCGGAGCTGCCGGTGGCCCGCACGAGGTCGGTGACGATGCGGTTGGCCTCGGCGGCGTCGCGCGCCCAGTGCACCGTGCCGCCGCGCGCGGTCACCTGCCGCTCGAGCTCCTCGAGGTGCTCGTCGAGCCGGGCCATGGTGGCGGCCTTGAGCGCCTTGCCGGCCTGGCGGAGCTGCTCCCAGTGCGGCACCTCCGACACGACGGCGGCGCGCTTGCCGCGGATCGTGGTCGTGGCGCGGCCGAGGTTGGCGCGCAGCTGCCCGTCGCGCAGGGCGGTGCGGGCGGCGTCGGGGAAGGGCCGGTCGCCGCGCAGGTGGCCGACGCCGGGCGGCGCGGTGGGCAGGCCGAGGAACGTGGTGCCCGACCGCGGGGCGCCGGGGGCCAGCGGGGAGGCGGTCACGCGGGCACCGCGGGGGCGGTGGTCTGGGTGGGGGACACGTGCTCCTCCGTCGAGGCGAGGATCTCGGCCAGGTGCACCGTGCGGGTGCCCGAGCGCAGCCGCGACAGCCCGCCGCCGATGTGCATCAGGCAGGACGCGTCACCGGCGGTGCAGACCTCGGCGTGCGTGGACAGCACGGCGGCCATCTTGTCGGTGAGCATCGCCGTCGAGGTGTCGGCGTTCTTCACCGCGAACGTGCCGCCGAACCCGCAGCAGGACTCCGCGCCGGGCAGCTCGACGAGGTCGAGGCCGCGCACCGCGCGCAGCAGCTGCAGCGGCCGGTCGCCCACCTTCAGCATCCGCAGCGAGTGGCAGGTCGGGTGGTAGGTGACCCGGTGCGGGTAGTAGGCGCCGACGTCGGTGACGCCGAGGACGTCGACGAGGAACTGGCTCAGCTCGTACGTGCGCGCGGCGAGCGCCTCCGCGTCGTCGGCCAGGGCGTGCTCCCCGGCCCGCCGGGCGACCATCGCCTGCTGGTGGTGGATCGAGGCCACGCAGGACCCGGACGGGGCGACGACGGCCTCGGCGCCCGCGAAAGCCCGCACGTGGTTGGCCACGATCGGCACCGCCTCGCGCCGGTAGCCGGTGTTGACGTGCATCTGCCCGCAGCAGGCCTGCGACGGCGGCACGACCACCTCGTGGCCCAGCCGCTGCAGCAGCGTCGCGGTGGCGCGCGCGACCTGCGGCACCATCGTGTCCACCAGGCAGGTGGCGAACAGCGCGACCCTCACGGGGTCCCCTCTCTGTCGCGGAAGACCATGCTCGACTCGCGCACCACCAGCGTGGGCTCGACGACCTCCTGCACGTGCGCGTGCTCCCCGCCGCGGGCCTCGTCGAGCAGCAGCTCGGCCGCCCGCGAGCCCAGCGCCTGGCGCGGCTTGCGCACGCTGGTGAGCGGCACGGCGGCCGAGGCGGCGAAGTCGATGTCGTCGTAGCCGACGATCGCGAAGTCGTCGGGCACCCGCACGCCCTGGCGCACCATCTCCTGCAGCACCCCGAGGGCCATGAGGTCGTTGGCGCAGATCGCGGCGGTGGGCCGGCGCGCGGCGGGCATGCCGACGATGCGCGCGGCGGCCTCGCGGCCGGCGTCGACGGTGAGCTGCTCGGGGGAGAAGACGACGAGCGCGTCGTCGCCGCCGGTCGCCTCCCGGACGGCGGTCTCGATGCCCGCGTGGCGCTCCTGCACCTGCGGCAGGCCCGAGGCGCCGCCGATGAAGGCGATCCGCCGGTGCCCGCGCTCGAGCAGGTGCTCGGCGGCCAGCCGGCCGCCGAGGACGTCGTCGACGGCGACGGCGCACTGGTCGGGCCCGGGCGCCCGCCGGTCGACGAGCACCACCGGGACCCCGCGCCGGCGCAGCGTCTGCAGGTTGGGCGAGAGCTCCGCCGTCGGGGTGATGAGCACGCCCTGCACCCGCTGCTCGGCGAGCACGTCGAGGTAGGCGCTCTCCTTCTCCGGCCGGTCGTCGGAGTTGCACAGGATGACCGCGAGGCCGGCGGAGTTGGCGACGTCCTCGACGCCGCGGGCGACGTCGGTGAAGAACGGGTTGGCGATGTCGAGCACCACCAGGCCGATGGTCCGGCTGTGCCCGGCGCGCAGCTGGCGGGCCGACTCGTTGCGCACGAACCCGAGCGCGGCGATCGCGTCGAGGACCCGCTCGCGGGTGGCCGCGCTGACGACGTCGGGCCGGTTGAGGACGTTGCTCACGGTGCCCACCGACACCCCGGCGTGCTCGGCGACGTCGCGGATGCTCGCGGCCACGGCGCCTCCTCGCGCTGGTCGGACGGGGTGACGGGGGACACCCGCCGGCAGAGATGGTCGCTCCTACGCTGAAACGTGTCAAACAGCGCGCCACGGTGCCGGATCGCGGTCAGGCAACGGCCTCTGGTCGGGCGTTGACACGTTCTCGACCCGACCCCTATGGTCTGCGCCACAGGTCGTCTGAATCGTTTCACAACGGAGGTGGTCGTCGTGGACCACGCCCCGGCGCCAGCGGCGCCGCCGGCGGAGGGCCGGGTCGTCCTGGCCCTGGAGGACGTCGGCAAGAGCTTCGGCGCGGTCGCCGCGCTGCGCGGCGCGCAGCTCGAGCTGCGCGCGGGGGAGGCCCACGCGCTCGTCGGCGAGAACGGCGCCGGCAAGTCGACGCTCGTCAAGATCCTCGCCGGCGTGCACGGTCCCGACACCGGCCGCGTGCTGCTCGACGGGCAGCCGGTCACCTCGCCGACCCCGCCGCCGCGCGGGCCGCCGGCATCGCGGTCATCTACCAGGAGCCGACGCTGTTCCCCGACCTGTCGGTCGCGGAGAACATCTTCATGGGCCGCCAGCCGCTGCTGTCCGGCCGCCGGATCGACCGCCGCGGCCTCACCCGGCGGTGCCGGGCGCTGTTCGACCGCCTCGGCGTCGCCCTCGACCCCGACCGGCCGGCGCGCGGCCTGTCGATCGCCGACCAGCAGATGGTCGAGATCGCCAAGGCGCTGTCCTTCGACGCGCGGGTCCTGGTCATGGACGAGCCCACCGCCGCGCTGTCCGGCGTCGAGGTCGAGCGGCTGTTCGCCGTCGCCCGGTCGCTGCGCGACTCGGGTGCGGCGGTGCTGTTCATCTCCCACCGGTTCGACGAGGTCTTCGACCTGTGCGACCGGATCACCGTCATGCGCGACGGCCAGTGGGTCTCCACCGACCTCGCCCGCGACCTCACCGTCGACGCCGTCGTGCGCCGGATGGTCGGCCGCGAGGTCTCCTCGCTGTTCCCCAAGGTCGACGTGACCCCCGGCGAGGTCGTGCTCGAGGTGCGCGGCCTGACCCGCCGCGGCGTGTTCTCCGACGTCTCCTTCGACGTGCGGGCCGGCGAGATCGTCGCCCTGGCCGGCCTCGTCGGCGCCGGCCGCAGCGAGATCGTGCGCGCCGTCTTCGGCGTCGACCCCTACGACGCCGGCACCGTCCGCGTCGCCGGCAGGGAGCTCAAGGGCGGCAGCCCCGCCGTCGCCATGGCCGCCGGCCTCGCGCTGGTCCCCGAGGACCGCCGCCAGCAGGGCCTGGTCATGGAGCTCTCGGTGGAGAAGAACGCTACCCTCACCCGGCGCTGGAAGCTCGCGAAGGCCGGGCTGCTCAGCTCCCGCACCGAGCGCGCGCAGGCCGCCGAGTGGTCGAAGCGGCTGCAGGTCAAGGCCGGGAAGCTCTCCGACCCGGTGTCCACGCTGTCCGGCGGCAACCAGCAGAAGGTCGTCCTGGCCAAGTGGCTGTCGACCGAGCCGCGCGTCCTCGTCGTCGACGAGCCCACCCGCGGCATCGACGTCGGCACCAAGTCCGAGGTGCACCGGCTGCTGTCGCAGCTGGCCGCCGAGGGACTGGCCGTGATCATGGTGTCCAGCGAGCTGCCGGAGGTGCTCGGCATGGCCGACCGCGTCCTCGTCGTCTCCGAGGGCCGCCTCGTCGACGACATCCCCCGCGCCCGCGCCGACGAGGACAGCGTGATGCTGGCCGCGACCGGCCAGGGCAGCTCCCTCGCGGGAGGTGCCCGGTGAGCGCGCCCCTCACGAAGCCCGCGCCGCTGCCCGAAGAGCTCGCCGCCCCCGAGCGCACCGGCCGCCGCGGCTCGGCGCTCGTCCAGCGCCTCGTCGTCGTCCGCGAGCTCGGCATCGTCGCCGCGCTGGTCCTGCTGGTCGTGGCCACGGTCGTCGCCAACCCGCGGTTCCTGTCGGGGCAGAACGTCCGGGACCTGCTGCTGTCCGCGGCGATCCTCACGGTGCTCGCCGCCGGCCAGACGATGGTGATCATCACCCGCAACGTCGACCTGTCGGTCGGCTCGGTGCTCGGCCTGTCGGCCTACGCCTCGGGCACGCTGATGGTGGTCGCGCCGGGCACGCCGGTCGTCGTCGTGGTGCTCGCCGGCATGGCCGTCGGCGCGGTGTGCGGCCTGCTCAACGGCGCGATCGTCGCCGTCGCCGGGGTGCCCTCGCTGGTGGTCACCCTGGGCACGCTCTACGCCTTCCGCGGCCTGGACTCGCTGTGGGCGTCGAGCGCCGACCGGCTGCAGATCAACGCCGCCGACCTGCCCGGCGGGTTCAAGGCGCTCGGCACCGCCCGCCTGCTCGGGGTCCCGGTGCTCTTCCTCGTCGCCGTCGTCGTGGTGCTGGTCGTCGGCTACTACCTGCGCACCTTCCGCAGCGGCCGCGAGCTCTACGGCATCGGCTCCGCCCCGGAGGCGGCGCGGCTGTCGGGCATCCCGGTCGGCCGCCGCGTGCTCACCGCCTTCGTCGTCAACGGCGCCCTCGCGGGCCTGGCCGGCGTGCTCTACGCCGCCCGGTTCCAGACGCTGGACACCACCGCCGGCACCGGCCAGGAGCTGTTCGTCGTGGCCGCCGCCGTCGTCGGTGGCGTGGCCATCTTCGGCGGCAGCGGCTCGGTCTACGGCGCCGCGCTCGGCGCGCTGCTGCTCACCACGATCGGCACCGCGCTCCCGCAGCTGGGCCTCGACCCGTTCTGGCGCGACGCCGCCGTCGGCGGGCTGATCCTCGCCGCCATCGCCCTCGACCGGGCGCTGCAGCTGCGCCTGGCCGCCCGTCTCCGGGGGAGGAACGCCCGCCGTGACCGTTGAGACCCCGCCCGCGCCGGCCCCGGCCGCCGCGGCGCCCGCCCGCCGCGGGCCGACCCTGCCCAGCGGCAGCGTCATCACCACGTTCCTCGTGCTGTTCCTGGTGGTCGCCGCCTTCTCCGTCGAGGGCTTCGCCAGCACCCGCAACGCCGGCTTCCTGCTGCTCGACGTCGTCGTCATCGCGCTCATCGCGCTGCCGCTGACGCTCGTCGTGGTCACCGGCGAGATCGACCTGTCGGTGGCCAGCACCGTCGGCCTGTGCAGCGCGGTCATGGGCCAGCTGTGGGTGGCCGGCCTGCCGCTCGAGGCGATCGTCCCGCTGGTCCTCGTGCTCGGCGGCGTGCTCGGCGCGGTCAACGGCTTCCTCGTCACGCGGCTCGGCCTGCCCTCGCTGGCGGTCACCATCGGCACCCTGGCGCTCTACCGCGGCCTGGCGTTCGTCGTCCTCGGCGACCAGGCGGTGGCCGACTTCCCGCGGGCCTGGACCACCTGGGCGATCAGCTCGATCGGCTCCACCGGCATCCCGACCGTCGTCGTCCCGCTGCTGGTGCTCGTCGCGGTCACGGCCGTCGTCCTGCACGCCACCCCGATCGGCCGCTCGCTCTACGCCATGGGCAACAGCGAGGACGCCGCCCGGTTCAGCGGCATCGACGTCGCCCGCACCAAGCTCTGGCTGTTCGTCGTCACCGGCGTCGTCAGCGCCCTGGGCGGCGTCTACTGGACGCTGCGCTACGGCAGCGCCCGCGCCGACAACGCCACGGGTCTCGAGCTGCAGGTCATCGCGGCGATCCTGCTCGGCGGCGTGTCCATCTTCGGCGGCAGCGGCGGCCTGCTCGGCGTCATCGCCGGCGCGCTCCTGCTGGCCTCGGTCCGCAACGCGCTGCAGCTGGTCAACGTGCCCTCCGACGTCCTCAACATCGTCACCGGCGTCCTGCTGATCACCGCGGTCGTCGCGCCGCAGGTCGCCGCCCGGCTGAAGGGCCGGCGACGCCGGGCCCCCGCCTGACCCCCAGATCCGCACCACCGCACCACCCCCATCCACCCGAAGAGAGGGACCCCGATGTCGCTGTTCCTGACCAGCCGCCGCGTGCGCGGAGGACTGACCGGCCTGGCGGTGGCCGCCATGGTGCTCACCACGGCCGCCTGCGGCGGCACCACCCGCGGCGAGGACGAGGGCAGCTCCGGCGGCGGCGACGCCGCCGGCGCCTCGGCCGACCCCGACGCCGAGATCCCCGCGGACCTCGCGATCGCCTTCCTGCCCAAGCAGCTGAACAACCCGTACTTCGACGTCGCCGCCACCGGCTCCGAGCGGGCCGTCGGCGAGATCGAGGGCGAGTTCAGCCAGGTGGGCCCGTCCGAGGCCAGCGCCTCCTCGCAGGTCAGCTACATCAACACGCTGACCCAGCAGGGCGCCGACGTCATCCTGACCTCGGCCAACGACCCGAACGCCATCTGCAGCGCGCTCGACCAGGCCCGCAGCGGCGGCGCCAGCGTCGTCACCTTCGACTCCGACACCGACCCCGAGTGCCGCGACCTGTTCATCAACCAGGCCACCGCCGAGGGCATCGCGCAGACGCAGATCGACACGATGGCCGAGCAGATCGGCGGCACGGGCCAGGTGGCGATCCTGTCGGCCACCGCCAACGCCACGAACCAGAACACCTGGATCGAGCTCATGACCGAGTACGCCGCCCAGGAGTACCCGGACATGGAGATCGTCACGACGGTCTACGGCGACGACGAGGACGAGAAGTCCTTCCAGGAGACCCAGGGCCTGCTGCAGACCTACCCCGACCTCAAGGGCATCATCTCGCCCACCACGGTCGGCATCTCCGCCGCGGCGCGCTACCTGTCCGGCTCCGAGTACAAGGGCCGGGTCGCGCTGACCGGCCTCGGCACCCCGAACCAGATGCGCGAGTTCGTCCAGGACGGGACCGTCACCGCCTTCGCGCTGTGGAACCCCGAGGACCTGGGCTACCTCGCCGCGTACGCCGGTGCCGCGCTGGCCGCCGGCCAGATCACCGGCGAGGAGGGCGAGACCTTCACCGCCGGTGACCTCGGCGAGTACGAGATCGGCGCCGACGGCGTCGTCGTCCTCGGCGAGCCCACCGTGTTCAGCGCCGACAACATCGACGACTTCGACTTCTGAGTCGTCTCCCCGCCGCCGCTGGCCCCCGGCGGGCGGCGGCGGGGACCCCCTCCCGAGAGGACCCCCGCGTGCCCCGCGCCGTGTTCACCCTCCAGGTCCGCCCCGACCGGCTGGCCGAGTACCGCGAGCGGCACGCGGCCGTCTGGCCGGACATGCTGCGCGCGCTGCGCGACGCCGGCTGGCACGACTACCGGCTCTACCTCCGCGACGACGGCCTGCTCGTCGGCGTCGTGGAGACCGACGACCTCGCCGCCGCCCAGGCCGCCGTGGACGCCACCGAGGTGAGCGCCCGCTGGGAGGCCTCCATGGCGCCCTTCTTCGTCACCGGCGACGGCTCCGGCAAGGCCGAGCTGTCCCTCGTCTTCGACCTCGACGCCCAGCTGACCGCGCTCGGCGAACCCACCACCGCCGCTCCAGGAGACCCCTCGTGACCGACCCCGGCACCCCCGACCGCAGGGCCGCCGCCCTCGCCGCGCTGGCCGAGCAGACCATCGAGCTGCCCTCCTGGGCGTTCGGCAACTCCGGCACCCGGTTCAAGGTCTTCGGCCAGCCCGGGGTGGCCCGCGACCCGTTCGAGAAGATCGAGGACGCCGCGCAGGTGCACCGCTACACCGGCGCCGCGCCGCGGGTGTCGCTGCACGTCCCGTGGGACCTCGTCGACGACTTCGGCAAGCTCGCCGCCCACGCCGCCGACCTCGGCGTCTCGATCGGCGCCATCAACTCCAACCTGTTCCAGGACGACGACTACCGCCTCGGGTCGCTGACCCACCCGGAGAAGCGGGTGCGCGACAAGGCGATCGCGCACCACACCCAGTGCATCGACGTCATGCGGGCAACCGGCTCCACGGACCTGAAGCTGTGGCTGCCCGACGGCACCAACTACGCCGGCCAGGACGACCTGCGCGGCCGCCAGGACCGGCTCGCCGACTCCCTGCAGCAGATCTACGCCCAGCTCGACCCGGGCATGCGGCTGCTGCTCGAGTACAAGTTCTACGAGCCCTACTTCTACGCGATGGACATCCCCGACTGGGGCACCTCGCTGCTGCACTGCCTGGCCCTCGGCGAGCAGGCGACCGTCGTCCTCGACACCGGCCACCACGCGCCGGGCACCAACATCGAGTTCATCGTCATGCAGCTGCTGCGGGCCGGCCGCCTCGGCGCGTTCGACTTCAACTCCCGCTACTACGGCGACGACGACCTCATCGTCGGCTCTGCCGACCCGTTCCAGCTGTTCCGGATCATGAACGAGATCGTGGCCGCCGACGCGCTGCGCCCCGACTCCGGCGTCAACTTCATGCTCGACCAGTGCCACAACATCGAGCCGAAGATCCCCGGCCAGATCCGCTCGGTGACCAACGTGCAGGAGGCCACCGCCAAGGCGCTGCTGGTCGACCGCGAGGCGCTGGCCGCCGCGCAGCAGTCCGGTGACGTGCTCGGCGCGCACGGCGCGCTGACCGACGCCTTCTCCACCGACGTCCGCCCGCTGCTCGCCGAGCTCCGCGAGAGCAAGGGGCTCGACGCCGACCCGTACGCCGCCTACGCCCGCTCCGGCCACGCCGAGCGCATCGCCCGCGAGCGCGTCGGCGGCACCCAGGCCTCCTGGGGCGCCTGAGCAAGGACCCGACCGCCCCCCACGCCACGCTCCGCGCGCCGCGGGTCCCTGCGGCCGGGCCGTTCCAGCACGTTCCCACCGGAAGGAAGCACCCCCGTGACCAACCCCGTCGTCCGGAAGCTGCTCGAGCGCAGCAACCGGCTGGGCGCCGACCCGCGCAACACCAACTACGCCGGCGGCAACACCTCCGCCAAGGGCACCGAGACCGACCCGGTCACCGGGCAGCCGGTCGAGCTGCTGTGGGTCAAGGGCTCCGGCGGCGACCTCGGCACCCTGAAGGAGAGCGGCCTCGCCGTCCTCCGGCTGGACCGGCTGCGCTCGCTGGCCGACGTCTACCCGGGCGTCGAGCGCGAGGACGAGATGGTCGCCGCGTTCGACTTCTGCCTGCACGGCCGCGGCGGCGCCGCCCCCTCCATCGACACCGCGATGCACGGCCTGGTCGACGCCGCGCACGTCGACCACCTGCACCCCGACTCGGGCATCGCCCTGGCGACGGCGGCCGACGGCGAGGCGCTGACCCGCGAGTGCTTCGGCGACCGCGTCGTCTGGGTGCCGTGGCGCCGTCCCGGCTTCCAGCTCGGCCTCGACATCGCCGCCATCAAGGAGAAGAACCCGCAGGCCATCGGCTGCGTCCTGGGCGGCCACGGCATCACCGCGTGGGGCGCGACCAGCGAGGAGGCCGAGGCCAACTCCCTCGACATCATCCGCACCGCGGAGCGCTTCCTGGCCGAGAAGGGCCCGGCCGAGCCGTTCGGCGCCGTCGTCCCCGGCTACGAGGCGCTGCCCGAGGACGAGCGCCGGGCGAAGGCGGCCGCGCTCGCGCCGGTCATCCGCGGGCTGGCCTCCACCGACAAGCCGCAGGTCGGCTCCTTCACCGACTCCGACGTCGTCCTGGAGTTCCTGTCCCGCGAGAAGCTCGCCCCGCTCGCGGCGCTCGGCACCTCGTGCCCCGACCACTTCCTCCGCACCAAGGTGCGGCCGCTGGTCGTCGACCTGCCGGCCACCGCGCCGGTGGAGGACGTCGTCGCGCGGCTCAAGACCCTCCACGAGGAGTACCGCGCCGAGTACGCCGCCTACTACCAGCGTCACGCGACGCCGGACTCGCCGGCCATGCGCGGCGCCGACCCGGCGATCGTGCTGGTGCCCGGCGTCGGCATGTTCAGCTTCGGCGCCAACAAGCAGACCGCGCGGGTGGCCGGCGAGTTCTACGTCAACGCCATCAACGTCATGCGCGGCGCCGAGGCCGTCTCCACCTACGCGCCCATCGACGAGAGCGAGAAGTTCCGCATCGAGTACTGGGCGCTGGAGGAGGCCAAGCTGCAGCGGATGCCCAAGCCGAAGCCGCTGGCCACCCGGGTCGCGCTCGTCACCGGCGCGGCGAGCGGCATCGGCAAGGCCATCGCCGAGCGGCTGGCCGCCGAGGGCGCGTGCGTCGTCGTCGCCGACCTCGACCTGCAGAAGGCCACCGACGCCGCGGCCGGGATCGGCGGTCCCGACGTCGCGATCGGCGTGGCCGCCGACGTGTCCGACGCCGGGGCCGTGGCCGCCGCGTTCCGCGAGGCGGTGCTCGCCTTCGGCGGCGTCGACCTGGTGGTCAACAACGCCGGCCTGTCGATCTCCAAGCCGCTGCTGGAGACCACCGAGCGCGACTGGGACCTGCAGCACGACGTCATGGCCAAGGGCAGCTTCCTCGTCTCCCGCGAGGCGGCCCGGATCATGATCGAGCAGGGGATGGGCGGCGACGTCGTCTACATCTCCTCGAAGAACGCCGTGTTCGCCGGCCCGAGCAACATCGCCTACTCCTCGACCAAGGCCGACCAGGCCCACCAGGTCCGGCTGCTGGCCGCCGAGCTCGGCGAGCACCAGATCCGGGTCAACGGCATCAACCCCGACGGCGTCGTCCGCGGGTCGGGCATCTTCGCCGGCGGCTGGGGCGCCCAGCGCGCCGCCGTCTACGGGGTGCCGGAGGAGGAGCTCGGGCAGTTCTACGCCCAGCGCACGCTGCTCAAGCGCGAGGTGCTGCCCGAGCACGTCGCCGACGCCGTGTTCGCCCTCACCGGCGGGGAGCTCAGCCGGACCACCGGCCTGCACGTCCCGGTCGACTCCGGCGTCGCCGCCGCGTTCCTCCGGTGAGCCCGCGGGAGCTGACCCTCGCGGCCGTCGACCTGGGCGCCTCCAGCGGCCGGGTCATGGCCGCGCGGGTCGGCCCCGGCCGGCTCGACCTCACCGAGGTGCACCGGTTCCCCAACCGGCCGGTGCGCACCGCGGGGACGCTGCAGTGGGACGTGCTCGGCCTGTACGCCGGCGTGCTCGACGGCCTGCGGGCGGCCGGGCACGAGGCGGACGGGCGGGGCCTGGACGGGATCGGCATCGACAGCTGGGCGGTCGACGTCGGGCTGCTCGACGCCGACGGCGCGCTGCTCGGCAACCCCGTGCACTACCGCGACGCCCGGCACGAGACGGCGGTGCCGGCCGTGCACGCGCTCGTCCCGCCCGACGAGCTGTACCGGGTCAACGGGCTGCAGCACCTGCCGTTCAACACGGTGTTCCAGCTCGCCGCGATGCGCGGCACGGCGCGGTTCGCCGCCGCCCGGCAGGCGCTGCTGGTCCCCGACCTGCTGGCCCACTGGCTCACCGGGGCGCGGGTCGCGGAGGTCACCAACGCGTCCACCACCGGGCTGCTCGACGCCACCACCCGGCAGTGGGCGACCGGCCTGCTCGACCGGCTGGACCTGCCGCGCGACCTGCTCCCGGCCCTCGTGCAGCCGGGGGAGGAGATCGGCCGGCTCACCGCCGAGGTGCGCGCCGAGACCGGGCTGGGCGAGGTGCCGGTGCTCGCCGTCGGCTCGCACGACACCGCCTCGGCGGTGGTCGGCGTCCCGGCGCGCGGCGACCGGTTCGCCTACGTCTCCTGCGGCACCTGGTCGCTGGTCGGCGTGGAGCTGGACGGGCCGGTGCTCACCGAGGCCGGCCGGACGGCCGGTTTCACCAACGAGCTCGGCGTCGACGGCACCGTCCGGTACCTGCACAACGTCATGGGGCTGTGGCTGCTGCAGGAGTCGCTGCGCACCTGGGCCGCCGCCGGGCTCCCGGCCGACCTGCCCGAGCTGCTCGCCGCCGCGGCGCGGGTGCCCGCGTTCACCGCGGTGGTCGACGCCGACGACCCGCGCTTCCTCCCGCCCGGCGACATGCCGGCCCGCATCGCGCAGGCCTGCGCCGACACCGGGCAGACGCCGCCGCAGAGCCAGGCGGAGACCGTCCGCTGCATCGTCGACAGCCTCGCGCTGGCCTACCGGCGCACCGTCCGGAGGGCCGTCGAGCTGTCGGGCCGCGACGTCGACGTCGTCCACCTGGTCGGCGGGGGAGCGCGCAACGCGCTGCTGTGCCAGCTCACCGCCGACGCCTGCGGGCGGCCGGTGCTCGCCGGGCCGGTGGAGGCCGCGGCGCTGGGGAACGCGCTGGTGCAGGCGCGGGCGCTCGGCGGGCTCGAGGGCGGGCTGGGGGAGATGCGCGAGCTGCTGCGCGCCACCCAGTCCCTGGTCGAGTACCGGCCGTCGGGCACCGACGCCGGGTGGGCCGCCGCGGAGGCGCGCCTGTCCTGAGCGGGAAGGCGGGGCCGGGCCGGGCGGTTGCACGCGGCGTCCGGCCCCGACCGTCAGGAGACGCCCGTGACCCTCGCCGTGACCGGATCGACCGGGCAGCTGGGCGGGCGGGTCGCGCGCCGGCTCGCCGACGCCGGGGTGGAGCAGCGGCTGCTCGTCCGCGACACCTCGCGCGCGCCCCGGCTGCCCGGCGCCACCGCCGTCGCCGCGCCCTACGCCGACGGGGACGCGGTCCGGGCCGCGCTGGACGGCGCCGGCACGGTGCTCATGGTCTCGGCGTCGGAGACGCCCGACCGCGTGGAGCAGCACCGGACCTTCGTCGACGCCGCGGCCGACGCCGGGGTTGCCCACCTGGTCTACGTGTCGTTCCTCGGCGCCGCCCCGGACGCCACGTTCACCCTGGCCCGCGACCACTGGGCCACCGAGGAGCACGTGCGCGCCCGCGGGCTGTCCGCGACGTTCCTCCGCGACTCCCTCTACGCCGACTTCGCGCCGGTGCTCGTGGGCGAGGACGGCGCCATCCGCGGTCCGGCCGGCGACGGGCGGGTGGCGCCGGTCGCCCAGGACGACATCGCCGACGTCGCCGTCGCGGTGCTGCGCGACCCCGCCGCGCACGCCGGCCGCACGTACGACCTCACCGGCCCGGAGGCGCTCACCTTCGCCGGGCTGGCCGCGACGCTGTCGGCCGCGACCGGGCGGGACGTGCGCTACGTGCCCGAGACGCTCGAGGAGGCGTACGCCTCGCGGGCCTCCTACGGCGCGCCGGACTGGCAGGTGGAGGCGTGGGTGTCCACCTACACCGCCGTCGCGGCGGGCGAGCTGGACGTCGTCAGCCCCGCCGTGCCCGACCTGCTCGGCCGGCCGGCGCGCACGCTGGAGCAGGTGCTGCGCGCACGCGGATGACGCAGGGGCTCGGCGGTCGGGGCGTCAGGGGCACCGGCGCGGGTAGACGACGCCCGTGCGCCTGCCCGGTCCCTCGGACCTCCTCGACCTGCCCTGGACGCTCGCCGACTCGGTCCGCTCGCTGAGCGCGGCCCTGCCGCGCGCGGAGACGCTGCTGCCGCTGGCCGACGACGTCCTGCGCCGCACCCGCGCCCTGCTCGAGGGCGCCGCGCCGGCGGTGTCCCGCGCGGCGGCGGTCGGCCCGGAGGCGGTGGAGGTGGCGGCCGACCTCGTGCGGCGGTTCGCCGCGGTCGCCACGCCGGAGCGGGTCGCGACCGTGGGCGCGCTGGTCGACCGGCTCGGCGCCGCGCTCGCCCCGGAGCGGGTCGAGGCGGTCACCCGGACCGTGGACACGCTGCGCTCGCGCGCCGACGTCGTGCCCCGGCTCCTCGACGCCGTCGACGGCCTGCTGTCCTCGGGCCGGCTGGACCGGCTCGCCGACGGGCTCGACCGGCTGCTGGACGCCGACCTGCTGCCCCGCGTCGACCGCCTGCTCGACCACCTCGCCGACGAGCGGGTGGAGCGCGCCCTGGACCTCGCGGGCGACGACCGCGTCGTGCGGGCCCTCGAGCTCGTCACCGGTGACCGGGTCGAGCGGACCCTGGACGTGCTCACCGACCCGCGGGTCGACCGGAGCCTCGACGTCCTCACCGACCCCCGGGTGGACCGCACCCTGGATCTGCTGACCGGCGACCGGGTGCAGCAGGCCCTCGACCTCGCCGCCGACCAGCGCGTGCGCACGCTGCTGGCCCTCGCGGCCGACGAGCGGGTGCTGCGCCTGCTGGGCCGGCTCGACGACCTGCTGGCCGCCGACCGCGTCCCGCGGCTGGTGGACCGCGCCGGCGCGCTGCTGGAGGACGAGCGCCTCGCGCGGCTGGGCGCCCGGGCGGACGCGCTGCTGACCGACGAGCGCCTCGACCGCGTCGAGGAGGTGCTCGACGGGGGGACCGTGGACGCCGTCCTCGACCTCGTCACCCGGCTGGACCGCGAGCTGACCGACGACGCGGCCCGCGCGCTGGGCACCCTGCTCGGCCGCCTGCCCGGCCTGCTCACCGAGGAGCGGGTCGCCGTCCTCGCGGCGCTCGCCGACCAGGCGCCGCGGCTGCTGCGCGGCCTGGAGGCCGGCACCCTGCCGACCACCGCCGACCTCGGGCGGGTGCCGACCGACCTGCACGCCCTGCTCGAGCTCGTCGACGACGTCCACCAGGTGGTGTCGGGCCTGCCCGGCGCCGGCCGCGCCCGCGACCGCGGCGACGACCCGCACCCGCAGGTCGAGGACCCCCGCCCGCCCGACGACGCGCCGCAGACCCGGGACGCGCAGCCGCAGGCCTGATCACCCGTCCTGGCTCACCGTGGTGCGTCCTGGCTCGCCGCCCACCGTGAGCCAGGACGCGGCACGATCAGCCGGCCTGATCGTGCCCGGCCTGCCACTGCCGCACCCAGGCGCGGCCGTAGTCGTTGCCGTGCGGGGTGCGCAGCACGGTGTGGACGTGGAACGGCTGCGGAGTGGCGTGGTCGAGGAAGACGCCGCAGTGGTGGTCGAGCTCGGCGATCACCACCGGCGACTGCACCCGGTAGTAGAAGACGTCGCCGGGCGCGTGCCCGCCGATCCAGGAGAACCACGTGTCGTCGAGGTGCGCCCCGACCTCGCGCAGCCGCGCCGCCCGCGGGCCCTCGGGGAGCAGCCGCACGAACGTCGACACCAGGTGCAGCACCCGGGCGCGGGCGTCCGCCGAGAGGTCCGCGCCGCGCACGCCCTCGGCCGGGATCACCCGGTTGTCCTGGAACGCGCCGGCCAGGTGCCGCTCGTCGCCGGGGTGCACGCGGCCGGGCGGCATCGCCGGGTCGACCATCCGCTCGTAGACGGTGGCGGCCGCCCGCTGCTCCGGCGTCAGCGCGGCCATGACCGACAGGCCGGCCTCGATGCGGTCGGCGAACAGGCCGGCGACCCCGGCGTGCGGGCCCTCGTCGATCTCGTCGGGTTCGGCGCCGACGAACACCGGCGAGACCACCATCCGGCCCTCGACGACCAGCACGTTGACCGCGCAGTGGTGGCCGTAGAGCTGCCAGCCCCACGGCGCGCGGAGGTCGGGGGCGCCGTAGAGCGCGAGGTTGTAGCTCCACTCGCCGAGCACGGTGGGCAGGTCGACGACGTCGCCGAGGAAGCCGTTGACCAGCATCGCGGCGTGCACGAGGCCCGCGCCCTCGGGCGACAGCGACGCGCGCACGAGGCCCAGCGCCGCCTCGCGCACCTCCTCGGGCTGGGACTCCAGGCGCAGGCCGGTGTCGAACTGCATGAACTCCGGGTTGGCCCAGGTCTGCCACTCGGGCGCGTCGACGGGGAAGCACACGCGCGCGCGGTCCTCGGCCGACAGGAGGGAGAGCAGGGACCCCGCGGCGGCCACCATCGCGGCCACCGGCGCCTCCTCGCCGGGGCGCGCGGGCTCTAAACGGTGCACCTCCGGGCGCAGCGTGCCGTCCTCGGTCACCCCGCGGAACGGCGCCAGGTACAGCGGCGTCCAGCCCTCGACCAGGCCGCCGGTGAACGTCCCGGGCGTGCGGGCGTGCTCGCGGTAGGCGTACGGGTCCATCCCGCGGACCTCCGCCAGCCGCGGGTGGTCGTGCGGGAACAGGTACCGCCGGAACTCACCGGGCACGGCGCGCCCCGCTCCCCACGATGCGGTTGGTGAGCACGCCGAGCCGCTCGACCTCGACCTCGACGACGTCGCCGGGCTGCATGAGCCACGGGGGCGTGCGGGCGTAGCCGACGCCGGACGGCGTGCCGGTGGCCAGCAGGTCGCCCGGGCGCAGCGTGAACGTGCGCGAGACGAGGGCGAGGGTGTCGCCGACCGTGTAGACCATCTCGTCGGTGCGCCCGTCCTGGACGGTCTCCCCATTGACCCGGGTCCGGACCCGCAGGCCCTCGCGCAGGTCGCCCACCTCGGCGGCGGGGACCAGCGGCCCGAGCGGGCCCGACTCGTCGCCGTTCTTGCCGAGGATCCACTGGCTGGTCAGCTTCTGCGCCCGCCGCGAGGTGACGTCGTTGAAGGTGGAGTAGCCGACGACGGCGGCCAGCGCCTCCTCCGGCGTCGCGTCGGTCAGCGTCGAGCCGACGTAGGCCACCACCTCGCCCTCCCAGTCGAGGCCGTCCTCATCGGCGGGCACCGGGATCTCCGCCCCGTCGACGGTGAGCGACTGCGTCCAGCGGGCGAACAGCGTCGGGTACGGCGGCACGCCGTCGCCGGCGAAGGAGCCTTCCGCGACGTGCTTCAGGTAGTTCAGCCCGATGCAGACCACCCGGGCGCCGGGCAGCACGGGCGGCACGAACTCCACGTCGCCGACCGGGACCGGCTCCCCGTCCACCTGGCGCGCGAGGTGCCCGGCGGCGTCGGCCCAGAAGTCCTCCAGCCCGGCGAGCACCGTCACCGTCGCGCCGTCCTCCGAGAGCGCCGCCACCTCCACCGGCCCGCCGTCGCGGCGGATGCCCACGACCCGCATCAGGCGAGCCCGTTGCGGCGGGCGACCTCGCCGAGCCAGATGAGGCTCGGCTTGGGCGTGCGGGCGAAGGTCCGCCGGTCGACGGCGACCAGGCCGAAGGTGGGCCGGTAGCCGAGCATCCACTCGAAGTTGTCCAGCAGCGACCAGTGCAGGTAGCCGCGGACGTCGGCACCGCCCTCGACCGCGCCGGCCAGGGAGGTCAGCGCGTCGCGGGTGAAGGCGATGCGGTCGTCGTCGTCGGCGGTGGCGATGCCGTTCTCGGTGACCAGCAGCGGCAGGCCGGGCAGCACCTCGGCGGCGCGGGCGACGGCGGCGCCCAACGCCTGCGGCCGGCGCTCCATCCCGTGGGCCAGCGTCTGCAGCTCCGGGGCGGGCGCGACCAGGCCGCCGCCGTCGAAGCGGGCGGCGGTGTAGACCTGCAGGCCCAGGAAGTCGTCGTCGCGGGCCACCTCGAGGAACTGGTCCTCGAACGCGGCGCGCTCCTCGCGCATCCGCTCCTCCCCGCCGGGCTCCGCGAGGTGCTCGCGGCCGACGAGCGTCATGCCGGCGGCGCGTACGTTCCCGCGGAGCACGTCCATCGCCCGGCCGTGCAGGCCGAGCAGGGCCTCGGCGACGCCCTGGTCGGGCCGGGGGAGGCCGCGGATCTCCTCGCCCCGCATCGCCATCGCGCCCATCACCGGCTGGGCCGCCATGAGGTTGGGCTCGTTGAGCGTGCAGACGTACTCGGCGTCGGCGAGCACCGGCAGCGCGTACTCGGCGAAGCGGGCGAGCCGGTCACCGGTCTTCTGCCCGGTCCAGCCGCCGTCGCGCAGCAGCCAGCGCGGCTGGGTGAAGTGCACGAGCGTCACGACCGGCGCCAGGCCGCGGTCGCGGCAGCCGTCGAGGACCCGGCGGTAGTGGTCGAGGGCCGCGCGGGAGAACTCGCCCTCCTCCGGCTCGATGCGGCTCCACTCGAGGCTGAACCGGTAGGCGGTGAGTCCCGCGCCGGCGACCAGGTCGAGGTCCTCGGGCCAGCGGTGCCAGGAGTCGCAGGCGTCGCCGCTGGGCTCGGCGAACGGCGAGTGCGGCGAGTGCTCGGCCTCCCAGTGGTCGTTGTTGACGTTGCCGCCCTCGACCTGGTGGGCGGCGGTGGCGGCACCCCAGAGGAAGCCCTCCGGGAACTGTGCGGCGGTCATGGGCGGATCTCCTTCGGGGAGGGTCAGCGGAGGGCGGGGACGGCGGCGCCGAGCACGCGGGCCAGCAGCGCGTCCGGGTCGGGGACGGACGCGCCGCGCCAGGCGACGTGCTGGTCGGGCCGCACGAGCACCAGGTCGGCGTCCACCAGGTCGCGCAGGCCCGGCTCGCCGGCCAGGTCCACGACGGCGAGCGGCACGCCGCGGGCGGCCGCGGCGGCCGCGAGGGCGCCGGGGTCCGCTGCGGGGTCGAGCCGCAGGAGCGTGAACCCGTCGCCGAGCCGGTCGAACAGCGAGTCGCCGCCGGCCAGCCAGGCGTGCGGCAGCCGCGCGCCGGGGTGCGCCGACGGGGTGAAGGTCGCGAGCGCGGGCCCGGGCACCGGCCGGCCGTCGGGGACGACGACGGGGGAGTCGGGGTAGTCGTAGCCGAGGACCAGGCCGAGGCTGTGGAACTCGGGGTCCTTGACCTGCAGCGCCTCCGCCAGCGCGGCGCGCAGCTCCACGCCGGTCGGGCCGTCGTCGTCCAGGTCGCGGCCGGTGAAGGCGGGGGCGAGGAACGCCTCCTGGCTGCCGGCGGCGTCGATGGTGCGCCGTGCGACCGGCCGGCGCTCGGGCTCGTAGCTGTCGAGCAGTGCGGCGGGCGCCCAGCCCTGCAGCACGGCGGCGAGCTTCCAGCCGACGTTGACCGCGTCGCCGACGCAGGTGTTGAAGCCGTGGCCACCCCACGGCGGGTTGAGGTGCGCGGCGTCGCCGACGAGGAACACCCGCTCGCCGCGGTAGCGGTCGGCGAGCAGCATCCGCGCCTGCCACGGGTCGGTGGCCAGCACCTCGACGTCGATGTCGTCCCCGACCATCGCGCGCACCAGCGCGGCGGCGTCGGCGTCGCCGGCCACCGTGTCGACGCCCTGGACGATCGCCCACCAGGTGCCGTCGAGGTCGAGGCGGCCCATGAGCCCGCCGCGCTCGGTGCCGATCACCCAGTGGTGCACGCCGTGCGCGCACAGCGGCCGCTCCTCCAGCGCGCGCGAGCGGAAGGTGACGCTGAGGTTGGGCAGCGCGCCGGATGAGCCCTCGTAGCGCACGCCGATCGCGCGGCGGGAGACGCCGGCGCTGCCGTCGCAGCCGAGCACGTACCCGGCGGTCACCTCGGCGGTCCCGCCGTCGCGTCCCTCGACGACGGCGCGCACCTCGTCGGGGCCGTCGGTGACGGCGGTGACCCGGGAGCCGAGGAGCAGCGTGACG
This sequence comes from Geodermatophilus sp. FMUSA9-8, assembly GCF_037034165.1. NCBI lineage: Bacteria > Bacillati > Actinomycetota > Actinomycetes > Geodermatophilales > Geodermatophilaceae > Geodermatophilus > Geodermatophilus sp. FMUSA9-8. The sequence continues at coordinate 194,294 of NZ_JBAGKE010000008.1, forward strand.
GCGGGCAGTTCCGCGGCGGCCTCGCGCAGCAGCCGCTCGACCTCCGACTGCGGCGCCTGCTGGCCGGCCTCGGCGGCGATCTGCCGCGGCCGGGTCCACAGCCCGAACGCCTCCGGGAAGCGGGTGATCTCGTGGCCGAACAGCCCGGTGCAGAAGACGACGTCCTGCGCGTACGAGACCGGCAGCGGCGCGGCGGCGCGCAGCCGGTCGGCCAGGCCCCAGCGGCGCAGGTGCTCCATGGTCCGGACGCTGGTGGTCTTGGCGCGGGGGCGCAGCGGGTCCAGCGCCGTGCGCGGCTCGACGACGAGGACCTCGATCCCGCGCCGGCCCAGCTCGATCGCCGCGGCCAGGCCGCTGGGACCGCCGCCGGCCACGAGGACCGGGACCCGCGGGGGGACGTGCGCTTCGGTCACGGGGGACTCCTGTCGAACAGCGGTGCGGGAGCAGCCTCTGGCGCGATGGAGGCCGAGGAGGGGGGCCGCCGGGCTCGGGGGGCCGCGTCCGGACGGGGACGAGCATCCGTGGCGCGGGTCACCCTGCCGAGTGCCGATTCCATTGACCGGCAAGCGGACCCCGGCCGTTCCGGATCAGCCGCCGAGCAGCCGCGCGCGGAGGAAGGCGACGGTCCGGTCGAGGGCGTCGGCCGCCGCCTCGGGGGCGTCGAGCCACATGTGGTCGGCGCCGGGGTAGGTGTGCAGCGCGACGTCCGCGCCTGCCGCGCGGAGGGCGTCGGCGAGTCGCTCGGACTGCACGCACGGGACGAACCGGTCGGCGCGGCCGTGCAGCAGCAGGAACGGCGGCGCCCCGGCCGACACGTGGGTGAGCGGGCTCGCCTCCGCCGCGGCGTCGGGGGCGTCCGCGGGCGCGGCGCCGAGCAGCTGCGCCTCGCGGGTGCCGGCGTCGGCGGGGTCCGCGCCGGCGTCCCCGGCGAAGCCCACGAGGTCGGTCGGCGGGTACCAGGCGGCCACCCCGACGACGGCGCTGGACGGGCCCGTCACGCCGACGTCGCCCTCCAGCTCCGGGTCGGTGACCAGGCCGAGCAGCGCGGCGAGGTGCCCGCCGGCCGACTCGCCCCACGCGGCCGGCCGGTCGCCGTCGATCCCGAGCTCGTGCGCCCGGGACCGCAGCCAGCGGACGGCGGCCTTCGCGTCGGACAGCTGTGCCGGCCACACCGCCTCGCCGGAGAGCCGGTAGTCCGCGCTGGCGACGGCGATCCCGGCGGCGGCCACGCGCTCGAACAGCGTCCGGCCGGGGAAGGCCGGCCCGCCGGAGCGCCGGCTGCCGAGCCGCCAGCCGCCGCCGTGCAGGAAGAGCACGACCGGGTGCGGGCCGTCGCCGGCCGGCAGGTACAGGTCGAGCTCGAGCGGGCGGGCGCCGGGGAGCGCCGCGTAGGGGACCCCGGGGAGGAGGCGGGTGCCGTCCGGGCCGGGCAGGGCCGGCGGCAGCGGGGCGGCGTGTGCCGGCGGGGGCAGCGGCAGGGCGGGCGTGGGCACGGGGCCTCCTCGGGACGCGCGACGGGCGCGGCTCCACGCAGGAGCCGCGCCCGGTGAGGGGATGCGGGACTCAGCCCTGCTCGGGCCAGGTGTAGTCGCGCAGGAACCGCATCCGGTGCTGCTGCGCCGCCGCCTGCATGCGCGGGAAGTCCGGGACGAACGGCGGCTGGTCCGTCGCCGGGGAGTCGGTCGGGGTGCCCATGTGCTGGAAGAACCGCTCGAAGCCGCCCGACAGCGTGCCCATCATCCGGGCGTCCTCGACGATCTGGTACGCGTGGGCGAAGCCGGCGGGGACGTAGCCGAAGTCGCCGGGGGTGAGCAGCTGGGACTGCTTGCCGCCCTCGGCGTCCTCGAAGAACAGCCGCACCTTCCCGTCGAGGACGAAGAACGTCTCGTGCGTCGCGTCGTGCGAGTGCGTGGGGATGACGTCGCCGGCGGGGGAGTCGCTGACGACGATCCCGAACTGGTTCTCCGTCTCGTCACCGGAGAGCAGCACGGTGAACAGGTCGCCGAAGAGCTTCGCGTGCTCCCCCTCGCCGCGCCGGAGCACGTAGGGGACGGGCTTGCCGGGCAGGACCCCCTGCCACTGCGGCCCCTTCTCCGGGTCGATCAGGTACTCGAAGCTCATCTGCACTCCCGGGTCGGGTCGACGCTGACCGGTCGAGCATCCGTGACCCCGGTCACCCGACCAACGGCCGTGCCATTGAGCGGCACACGTCGCTGTGGCTCCCGCGATCATGGAGCCGGCGTGAGGACGCGCCGGCGCCCGCCGGGGTGTCGCCACCGCAGCTCCATGATCGCGGAGGTACGGCCCGCGGCGGGACAGCGCGGCGGGGAGGGGTCGCAGCCTGAGGTGCTCGCTCAGCGGCCCGGACCGAGGGGGCGGCGCGCGCCCAGGCCGCGGGAGATCGCGCGGGCGGCGGTGCGCACCGCGGGCCCGAGCACCCGCGCATCGGCGCCCTCCTGTGGCACGACCACCGAGACGGCGGCGGCGAGCCGGTCGGCGGCGTCGAACACCGGCGCGGCCACCGACACGATCGGCCGCGGCACCTTCCGGCGGAAGTGCGCCATGCCCTCGCGGCGGACGTCGGCCAGCGTGCGCCGCAGCGCCGCCTCCGACACCGGCGTGCGCTCCGGCTCGTGCAGCAGCGGCCGGGACAGGTACTCCTCCTGCACGTCGGCCTCGGCGTAGGCGAGCAGCACCAGGCCCACGCCCGTGGAGTGCAGCGGCAGCCGGCCGCCCACGCTGTAGAGCACCGGGATCGCCGCGTGCGCCGACAGCCGCTCGAGCAGCACGGCGTCCCCGCCCTCCCGGACGGCGAGCAGCACGTGCTGGCGGGTGACCTCCTCCAGGTCACCGAGGAACGGCATCGCCACCTGGCGCAGCCCGCGGGCCCGCGGGGCCAGCGAGGCGACCTCCCACAGCCGCAGGCCCACCGTGAACCGGCCCTCGGCGTCGCGCTCCAAGGCGCCCCACGCGACGAGCCGGCCGGCCAGCCGCAGCGCCGAGCTGGTCGGGATGCCGCTGCGCCGGGCCAGCTCGCCGAGGGTCAGCGACGGGTGGGCTGCGTCGAACGCGGACAGCAGCGCCAGCGCCCGGTCGACCACCGGATCGCCCTGCGGCGGGCGCTTGCCCCGCACCCGGGGCACGTCCCCGGGCGACGTCTCCGACACCTGTCGGCCACCTCCCCGTCAGCTGAGGCGCGCACCACACTCGCGTGCCATTGGCCGGAATTGTGCCTGACGCCACAGGGGAGACGTCCGCATCGTCTTGGGGCAGTCGGGCGGAGCAGCCCGCACGGCCGCCGGTCGGCCGTCCAGACCCCTCGCGTCCGTCGAGGATGAGGAGCCAGGACACGATGAATCGATTCACCACGCGGACCTCCCGGCAGACCCGGCCGGCGACCGTGCGGATCGGCGCCGCGGTGCTCGCGACGGCGACCGCGGCCACGCTCGCGGCCTGCGGCGGCAACGGCAGCGGCGGGGGTGGCGGCAGTCAGAGCGCCGACGGCACGCTCACCATCGCCTTCGACGCCGACGCCGCCCCGACCGGGTACGACCCGCTGCTGTACTCCCAGCGCCAGTTCGAGTTCTTCGCGTCGCTCTACGACTCGCTGTTCGTCACCCAGCCCGACGGGTCGGTGGAGCCGAGCCTGGTGACGGAGTTCTCCAACAACCCCGAGAACACCCAGACCACCCTCACCCTGCGCGAGGGCGTCACCTTCACCGACGGGTCCCCGCTGGACGCCGAGGTGGTCAAGGCCAACCTCGACCGGCGCAGCGACCCCGACCTGGAGGCGTACGGCTCCCTGGCGCCGGGCCAGGCGTCGGAGATCACCGACGTCACGGTCCAGGACCCCCGCACGGTCGTCATCACCTGGGCGCAGCCGCAGGCGACGCCCGAGCAGAACCTGGCCGACACGACCGGCGTCATCGTCGGACCCACCGGCGTCGCCGACCCCTCCTCGCTGGAGACCACCCCGGACGGCTCGGGCGCCTACGTCCTCGACGAGGACGCGACCACCCGGGCGAGCACCTACACCGTGGTCAAGAACGACGACGCCTGGGCCGCCGACGAGTGGGTCTGGGACACCATCGAGTACGACGTCATCACCGACCCGCAGTCGCTGGCCAACGCGGTCGTCTCCGGCCAGGCCGACATCGCCACCCAGCTGGACCCCACCACGATCGACCTGGTCCAGTCCCGGCAGAGCACCGTGGACGTCGGCGGCACCATCGTCGGCTTCCCGGTGATCGACAAGCTGGGGAGCAGCACCCCGGCCTTCGGCAGCGAGCAGGTGCGCCAGGCCCTGCTGTTCGCCACCGACCGCGAGTCGCTGGTCAGCGACCTGCACGACGGCTCCCGACCGACGTCGCAGTTCTTCCCCGAGGACGCCCCGGGCTTCGACCCCGCCCTCGACGAGGAGTTCGCCTACGACCCCGACCGCGCCCGCGAGCTGCTGACCGAGGCCGGCTACCCGGACGGCATCGACGTCGACCTGACCGTGCTCGGCCAGCCGGACGAGGACGCCGTCGCCGTGCAGAGCCAGTGGGCCGAGGTCGGCATCCGGTTGAACTTCGTCACCGCGACCTCGACCGACCAGGTCTTCGCGGCCGTCCGCACCGACCCGGTGATCTTCGGGCCCTTCTCCGTGGGGTCCAACCCGGCCGGCTTCGTCGCGGGCGTCCTCTACGGCGGGTTCATGAACATGCAGCAGGCGCAGGAGCCCGACATCCAGTCGGCCCTCGGCGCCGCGCTCGGCGCGACCGGTGACGCGCAGCAGCAGGCGCTCACCGACCTGAACCGGGCCATCACCGAGCACGGCTGGTTCATCCCGGTCTACGAGGACGTCACCTACGCCGGCTACAACGCCGACTCGGTGAGCGAGCCCGCCTTCGCCGGGACGAACAACTACCTCGTGCTGTCGGCCGTCCAGCCGGCCAGCTGAGGTCCCCGGCCGGTGGCCGCGGTCCCGCCGCGGCCACCGGCCCCCTCCTCGACACCCCTGACACGAGGACCCAGATGCTCGCCTACGTCGCCCGGCGACTCGCCCTGGCGGTCGGCACCCTCCTGGCCGCCGTCCTGATCACCTTCCTGCTCGTCCACGCCAGCGACAGCTCCCCGGGAGCGGTCCGGCTGGGCCCCGGGGCCACCGCCGAGGCGGTGGCCGCGGAGAACGAGGCCCTGGGCTGGAACCGCCCGCTGTACGCGCAGTTCCTCGACTACGTGGGCGCCCTGTTCCGCGGGGACCTCGGCACCTCCCTGATCGACGGCCGCGACATCGCCGCGGACCTCGCCGACCGGCTGCCGGTCACCGCCTCCATCGCCTTCCTCGCCACCCTGCTGTCCGGTGTGGTCGGGGTGCTGCTCGGCGTGACCGCCGCGGTGCGCGGCGGCCGCCTGGGCAAGGGCATCACCACCGGCAGCGGCGTCGCCCTGTCGCTCCCGGCGTTCTGGGTCGGGATCCTGCTGGTCTACCTCCTCTCCCTGCAGCTGGGCTGGCTCCCGGCGACCGGGTACGTCGACTTCTCCGCCGACCCGGCCGCGTGGCTGCAGAGCCTGCTGCTGCCGGTGCTCACCCTCACCGTCGGCGGCGCGGCGATCGTCGCCCGGACCGCCAACGCCGGCATGCGCGAGGCGCTGGCGCAGGAGCACGTCCGCACGCTGCGGGCGATGGGGACGCCGCCGTGGCGGATCCGCTACGTGCACGCGCTCCGCTACGCCAGCGTGCCGGTCGTCTCCACGCTCGGCATCCAGTTCATCGCGCTGTTCGGCGGCTCGGTGATCATCGAGAACCTCTTCGCCCTGCCGGGCCTCGGACAGGCCAGCCAGGCCGCCGCCACGGCGAGCGACTTCCCGGCCCTGGTGGGCGTGGTCGTCGTCGCCACCGCTGTCGTCGTCGTCATCAACCTGCTGCTGGACCTGCTGGTCGCGGCGCTGGACCCGAAGGTGCGTGCGGCATGAGCGTGCTGCCCCTCCCTGGCGCCGAGGCCGCGGCCGACGAGGTCGCCACCGAGCCCGTCCCGCAGGCCCGCCGCCGACGCGGCCTGCCCGGCTTCCTGCGCCGCCCCGGCGGGGTCTTCGGCGCCGGCTGGCTGGTCCTCGTCGTGGTCGCCTCGCTCAGCGCGCCGCTGTGGCGGCCCTACGAGCCGGGGCAGCAGGACACCGCGAACCGGCTCGCGCTGCCGTCGGCCGAGCACTGGCTGGGCACCGACCCGCTGGGCCGCGACCTGCTCAGCCGGATCTTCACCGCCGGCGCGCTGCCGCTGCTGGCGTCGGCGCTGATGCTCGTCGTCGCCTTCGGCATCGGCCTGCCACTGGCTCTGGTGGCCGCCGAGCGCGGCCGCCGCGTCGAGCGGGTCATCAGCCGGGCCACCGAGGTGTTCCTCGCGCTGCCGGCGACGATCCTGCTGCTCGCCGTCATCGGCGTGATCGGCAACCGGCTCTACCCGGTCATGGCGGTCATGGGCGTGCTCATCTCGGCCGCCGTCTACCGGGTGCTGCTCGGCGTGGCCCAGTCGGTGCGCCAGCGCCTCTACGTCGACGCCGCCCGCGTGAACGGCCTCGGCTCGCTGCGGGTCAACCTCGTGCACGTGCTGCCGTCGATGTCCACGGTGGTCGCAGTGCAGGCCGCGCAGCTGTTCGGCATCGGCCTGCTGGTCGTGGCGGGACTGGCGTTCCTCGGCTTCGGTCCGGGGGAGCCGGAGCCGAGCTGGGGCTTCATGATCCAGGACGCCTCGGGCTACATCTACAACGCGCCGTGGCTCATGGTGCCCACCGGCCTGGTGCTGGCGCTGACCGTCGTCGCGGCCAACGAGCTCGCCGACGCCCTCGCCGGCCGGGCCGCCGCACCGACCGTGCGGCGCCGCCGCCGGCCGCTGCGCCGGGCCGTGCAGGCGGTCACCCCGGCGACCCCGGCCGACCCCGAGGCGGTGCTCGAGGTCCGCGACCTCACCGTCTCCGTCGACGACGGCCCCGACCTGGTCACCGGTGTCTCCTTCTCCCTGCGGCAGGGGCAGGTGCTCGGCCTGGTCGGCGAGTCCGGCTGCGGCAAGACGATGACCGCGCGCTCGCTCCTGGGCCTGCTGCCCGACGGCGTGGCGGTGACCGGGGGCTCGATCCGCTGGCAGGGCCGGGAGCTGGCCGGGCTGACCGAGCGGGAGATCGACCGGGTGCGCGGCCGCGAGATCGCGATGATCTCCCAGGAGCCGATGGTGGCGCTGGACCCGATGTTCTCGATCGCCACCCAGCTCGTCGGGCCGATCCGCCGCTTCCGCGGGGTGGGCCGGAAGCAGGCGAGACGGATCGCCGCGGAGCTGCTGCGCAACGTCGGCATCGTCGACGCGCAGCGGGTCCTGAGGAGCCACCCGCACCAGCTCTCGGGCGGCATGGCGCAGCGGGTCTGCATCGCGCTGGCGCTCACCGGCGAGCCGCGGCTGCTGGTCGCCGACGAGCCCACGACGGCGCTCGACGTCACCGTGCAGGCGGAGATCCTGTCGCTGCTGCGGGCGCTGGTGCGCGACACCGGTCTGTCGGTGGTCCTGGTCAGCCACGACCTCGGCGTCGTCGCCGACATCTGCGACACGGTCGCCGTCATGTACGCCGGCGAGGTCGTGGAGTCCGGGACCGCCGCCGCCGTGCTCGACGCCCCCGCGCACCCGTACACGATGGCCCTGCTGGGGGCGAACCCGCACGTGCCCGAGGGCGAGCCGGTCCCCGAGCGGCTGGCCTCGATCGCGGGCACGGTCCCGCCGCCGGGTTCCTGGCCGGCCGGCTGCCGGTTCGCCAGCCGCTGCCGCTTCGCGGAGGAGCGCTGCACCGCCCCGTTCCCGGCACTGCCCGCGCACGACACCGGGTCGGTGCTCTGCATCCGGGTCGACGAGCTGTCCCGCGAGCACGCCACCTGGGAGCCGGAGTCCGCCGGCGACGAGACCCACGTCCAGCCCACCCCGACCGCCGGAGTCCCCGCATGACCGCCCCCGCCACGGCCGCGCCCGCCACGGCCACCACCACCCCTGCGCTGGAGATCCGCGACCTCGTCGTGCGCTACGGCTCGGGCCGCAGGGCGCGGCAGGCGCCGCCGGCGATCGACCGGGTCAGCTTCGACATCGCCCCCGGCGAGACCGTCGGCCTGGTCGGCGAGTCCGGCTCGGGCAAGTCGACGATCGGCACGGCCGTGCTCGGCCTGCAGCCGGCCGCCGGCGGCACGATCCGGGTCAACGGCACGGACGTCACCGCGATGTCGCTCAAGCAGCGCAGCCGCCAGGTCGCCGACCTGCGCGTCGTCTTCCAGGACCCGTACTCCTCGCTCAACCCGGCGCGCACCATCGGCCAGACGCTCGCCGAGCCGCTCCGGCTCATGGGCGTGCGGGGCCCGGAGGCGGCGGCGCGGGCGCGCAGCGGCCTGGAGTCCGTCGGCCTGCCCGGCGACGCCGTCGACCGCTACCCGGCGCAGTTCTCCGGCGGCCAGCGGCAGCGCATCGCCATCGCCCGCGCGCTGGTGTGCGACCCGAGGGTCGTCGTCCTCGACGAGCCGGTCAGCGCGCTGGACCTCTCCACCCAGGCGCAGGTGCTCAACCTGCTCGCCGACCTGCGCGACCAGCGCGGCCTGGCGTTCCTGTTCATCGCCCACGACCTCGGTGTCGTCCGGTTCCTCTCGCAGCGGACCGTCGTGCTCTACCGCGGCCAGGTCATGGAGACCGGGCCGGTGGAGGCGGTCAGCAGCGCGCCGCGCCACCCGTACACCGTGGCGTTGACCGCCGCCGCGCCGGTGCCGCGTCCCGCCGAGCAGGCGGCCCGCCGGGCGGCCCGCGAGGCCGCCGGCTTCGGCACCGCCGGCGTCGCCCAGCCGTTGGCCACCGGCTGCCCGTTCGTGCCGCGCTGCCCGCTGGCCACCGACGTGTGCGTGACCGAGCGGCCGGCGCTGCGGCTGGTCGAGGGCACCGAGGCGGCCTGCCACCACGCCGACCGGGTCCCCGCCCTGTGACGGGTGCGGCACCGCACGGCCTGCGCGTCGAGCACCTCGACGAGCCGCTCGGCCTCGGCACGACGTCGCCGCGCCTGTCCTGGCGGCTCCCCGACGGCGCCCGGGAGCAGCACGCGTACCGGCTGACGACCGACGACGGCTGGGACTCCGGCTGGGTGGAGGGCGAGGAGCACGTCCTGGTCCCGTGGCCCGGCCCGGCGCTGTCCTCCGCGCAGCGGGTGGCCTGGCGGGTGCGGGTGCGCACCGACCTCGGCGCGAGCCCGGTGTCGGTCCCGGCGTGGTTCGAGACCGGACTGCTGCACGCCACCGACTGGTCGGCCGACTGGATCGAGCCGGGCACCATGCCGGCAGGCCCGGCGGGGGAGCGGGCGGCCGCCCTGCTGCGGTGGGAGTTCGACGCGGACCGGCCGGTCACCTCCGCCCGGCTGTACGCCACCGCGCAGGGGCTCTACGAGGCGTTCCTCGACGGCGCGCGCATCGGCGACGCCGAGCTGACCCCGGGCTACACCCAGTACGACCGGCGGCTGCAGGTGCAGACGCTGGACCCCGGCCCCGTCGCGCCCGGGCGGCACGCGCTGGCCGTCGTCCTCGCCGACGGCTGGTTCCGCGGACAGACCGGCGTCACGCGCTCGGCCGACCAGTGGGGCGACCGCGTCGCGTTCCTCGCGCAGCTGCACCTCACCCACGACGACGGCACCGTCACCGTGCTCGGCACCGGCCCGGGCTGGCGCAGCGCGACCGGCCACGTCACCGCCGCCGACCTCATCGCCGGCGAGCGGTGGGACCTCACGCGGCTGCCGCGCGGCTGGGACGCCCCCGGCTTCGACGACGCCGGCTGGGACCCGGTCACCGTGGCCGAGCACGGCTCCGGCGGGCTGGTCGACAGCCCGGCCCCGCCGGTGCGCCGGGTGGAGGAGATCGTGCCCGTCTCGGTGACCCGCGTGCCCTCCGGCGCCCAGGTGGCCGACCTCGGGCAGGACGTCAACGGCTGGGTGCGCCTGACCGACCTCGGCCCCGCCGGCACGACGCTCACGCTCACCCACGGCGAGTGGCTCGGCCCCGACGGCGACGTCACGGTCGAGCACCTGCGGCCCGACCTGCCGTTCCTGCCGCACCCGCTGCCGGCCGGCCAGGTCGACGTCGTGGTCTCCGCCGGCGTCGCGGGTGAGGCGTTCGAGCCGCGCCGCACCACCCACGGGTTCCGGTACGTGCGGATCGAGGGCCATCCCCGCGACCTCAGGCCCGACGACCTGCGCGGCGTCGTGGTGCACACCGACCTGCGCCGCACCGGCACGTTCACCTGCAGCGACCCCCGGGTGGACGCCCTCCACGAGGCGGCCGTGTGGAGCTTCCGCGGCAACGCCTGCGACATCCCGACCGACTGCCCGCACCGCGAGCGGCACGGCTGGACCGGCGACTGGCAGCTGTTCGTGCCGACGGCGGCGTTCCTGTACGACGTCGCCGGGTTCTCCACCAAGTGGCTGCGCGACGTGGTGGCCGACCAGTGGCCCGACGGCACGGTCGCCAACGTCAGCCCCTGCCCGCGCGCGGAGGGGCGGGAGAGCCCGGTGTCGTTCCTCAACGGCTCGGCCGGGTGGGGCGACGCGGTCGTCGTCGTGCCGTGGGAGCTGTACCGCGCCTACGGGGACACCCGCGTGCTGGAGGAGACCTGGCCGGCGATGGTGCGCTGGCTGGACCGGGCCGAGCGGATGGCCCGCGAGCAGCGGCACCCCGACCGCGCGGCCCGGCGGCCGGAGCCCGCGCCGCACGAGCGGTGGCTGTGGGACACCGGCTTCCACTGGGGCGAGTGGCTCGTCCCCGGCGAGGAGGTGGGTGACTTCGGCGCGTTCGTCGCCGCCGACGAGGGCGTCGTCGCCACCGCCTGGTTCGCGCACAGCGCGGGGCTGCTGGCGGAGATCGCCGCCGTGCTCGGCCGCGACGACGACGCCGCCCGCTACGCCGGGCTCGCCGCGCGGGTGCGCGCCGCCTGGCAGGCCGAGTACCTCGACGGCGACGGGCGGCTGGTCAGCGACACCCAGGCCGACCACGTGCGCGCGCTCGCCTTCGGCCTGGTGCCCGGGGAGCTGCGGCCCGCCGTCGCCGAGCGGCTGGTGGAGCTGGTGCGCGAGGCGGGCACCCACCTGGGCACCGGCTTCCTGGCGACGCCGTACCTGCTGCCCGTGCTGGCCGACGCCGGACACCTCGACGTCGCCTACGAGCTGCTGCTGCAGGACGCCGAGCCCGGCTGGCTGGTGATGGTCGACCGCGGCTCGACGACGGTGTGGGAGCACTGGGACGGCGTGGACGCCGAGGGCAGGCCGCGCGACTCGCTCAACCACTACTCGAAGGGCGCGGTCGTCTCCTTCCTGCACCGGTACACCGCGGGCATCGAGCCGCTGGAGCCCGCGTACCGCCGGTTCCGCGTCCGGCCCCGGCCCGGCGGCGGCCTCACCTCCGCCGCGGCCACCCACGAGTCCCCGTACGGCCGGATCGCCTCGTCCTGGCGGGTCGACGGCGACCGCTTCGCGCTGACCGTCGAGGTCCCCGCCGGCACGCAGGCCGAGGTGGTGCTGCCCGACGGCACCGCGACGACGGCCGGCCCCGGCACCCACACGTTCCCGAGCGCCCTGGAGGACGCCGCATGAGCACCACCGAGTGGGCCGGTCCGGCCCGGTTCCTGCCCCCGCCGCCGCCGGTCCGGCGCGCGGACGGCGCCCGCCACTTCTCCGGCGTCACCTACGCCGTCGCCTTCGGCTACCGCCCGCTGCAGCTCGACGTGTGGGTGCCCGACACCCCGGCGCCCGCGCCGCTGGTCGTCTGGGTGCACGGCGGCGCGTTCATGATGGGCGACCGCCGGTACCTGCCCGAGACGCTGCGGGTGGACCAGGTCTTCGACGCGTTGCTCGCCGCCGGGCTCGCCGTCGCCACCATCGACTACCGGCACGCGCTGGAGGCGCCGTTCCCCGCGCTGCTGCACGACGCGAAGGCCGCCGTCCGCTACCTGCGCCGGTTCGCCGGCGACCTCGGCGTCGACACCACCCGGATCGGCGCGTGGGGCGAGTCGGCCGGCGGGCACGTCGCCGCGCTGCTCGGCCTCACCGGGCACCGGCCCGACCTGGAGGGGACGCACGGCGTGGTCGGGGAGTCCAGCGCGGTCGACGTCGTCGTCGACTGGTACGGCGTCTCCGACCTCGCCACCATGCCCCGGCAGGAGCCGCCGCCGGAGATCGCGGCCCTGCTCCCCGAGGAGCTGCGGGGACCGCCGGAGGAGCACCTGGTCGCGGGCCTCACCGACGCCACCCGCGCCGACGCCAGCCCGGTCACCCACGTGACCGCGGACGCGCCCCCGTTCCTGCTGCTGCACGGCACCGCCGACTGGCTGGTCCCGTACGCGCAGAGCGAGGCGCTGCACGCCGCGCTGCAGGAGGCCGGCGCCACCTCGGAGCTGGAGCCGGTCGAGGGTGCCGGGCACATCTGGCTCGGGTGCGACGACGTCGACGGGATCGTCGACCGTTCCGTCGCGTACCTCGCCGACGCGCTGCTCGGGGACCGGGTCCGATGAGCGACGTGACCGTCGCCCCCGTCACCGCCGAGCACCACCGGGAGCCGCTGGGCATCGGCGAGACGACGCCGCGGCTGTCGTGGGTCACCTCCACCGACCTGCCCGGCTGGCGGCAGGTGGCCTACGAGCTGGAGATCGGCACCTGGTCCTCGGGCCGGGTCGACTCCGCCGACTCGGTGCTCGTGCCGTGGGACGCACCGCCGCTCGCCTCCCGGGAGGGGCGCACCGTCCGCGTCCGCGTGTGGGGAGCGGACGACGCCGAGCCGTCGGCGTGGAGCGAGGAGGTCGCCGTCGAGGCGGGCCTGCTGTCGCCCGCCGACTGGAGCGCGCGGCTGGTGCGCCCGGTGCTCCCCGCCCGGGAGGAGGCCGTGGCCCTGCTGCGGCGCGAGTTCGTCCTCGACCGGCCGGTGGCCCGCGCCCGGCTGTACGCCACCGCGCAGGGGGTGTACGAGGCCGAGCTCAACGGCGCCGCGGTCTCCGACGTCGTGCTGGCGCCCGGCTGGACGAGCTACCGGCACCGGCTCCGCTACCGGACCCACGACGTCACGGGACTGCTCACCGAGGGCCCCAACGCAATCGGCGTGCACCTGGCCGAGGGCTGGTTCGCCGGGTACCTCGGCTTCACCGGCAAGCGCGGGTGGTACGGCGACCGCACCGGCGCCCTCCTGCAGCTGGAGGTCGACCACCCCGACGGCTCGCGCACCGTGGTGACCACCGACGGCGCCTGGCGCTCGACGACCGACGGGCCCACCGTCCGCTCCGGCCTCTACTCCGGCGAGACGGTCGACTTCCGCCGCGACCTGCCCGGGTGGTCCGCGCCCGGGTTCGACGACGCCGCCTGGACGCCGGTCGAGGTCGCCGACCTCGACGCCGCCACGCTGGTGGCCCCCACCGGACCGCCGGTGCGCCGCACGCAGGTCCTCCCCGTGCGGGCGGTCACCACCTCGCCGTCGGGGAGGGTGCTCGTCGACCTCGGCCAGAACCTGGTGGGCCGCCTCCGGCTGTCCCTGCCCGACGGTCCGGCCGGCACCGAGATCACCGTCCGGCACGCGGAGGTGCTCGAGCACGGCGAGCTCGGCACCCGGCCGCTGAAGGCCGCCCGTGCCACCGACGTCGCCGTCCTCGACGGGCGCGGCCCGCGCACCTGGGAGCCCCGGTCGACGTTCCACGGCTTCCGGTACGCCGAGGTGACCGGCTGGCCCGGCGAGCTGCGGCCGGAGGACCTGCAGGCGGTGGTGCTGCACACGGACATGCGCCGGACCGGCACGTTCACGTGCTCGGACCCGGACGTCAGCCGGCTGCACGAGAACGTCGTCTGGGGGATGCGGGGCAACTTCCTCGACATCCCGACCGACTGCCCGCAGCGCGACGAGCGGCTGGGCTGGACCGGTGACCTGCAGGTGTTCGCGCCCACCGCGTCGTTCCTCCACGACACCACCGGCATGCTCCGCTCCTGGCTGACCGACCTCGCCGCCGAGCAGCGGGAGCTCGACGGCGTCGTGCCGATGTACGTGCCGTTCCTGCCGCTGCTGCCCTTCCCGCAGCAGCCGGAGACCGGGTGGGGCGACGCCGCCGTCGTCGTCCCGTGGGTGCTCTACCAGCGCACCGGCGACACCGGGCTGCTCGCCGCCCAGTGGGACTCGATGACCGCGTGGATCGACGCGTTCGCCGCGCGGGCGGGGGAGCACCTCGACTTCCCCGGGGGCGGGTTCTCCTTCGGCGACTGGCTCGACACCGCCGCCCCGCCGGACAACCCGGCCGCCGCCCGCACCCCCTGGCAGTGCGTGGCCACCGCCTACCTGGCCCGCTCGGCGCGCACCGTGGCGCAGGTGGCGGAGGTGCTCGGGCGCGACGGCGCCCGGTTCGCCGAGCTGGGGGAGCGGGCCGCGGCCCGCTTCCGCGCCGAGTACGTCTCCCCGAACGGCCGGGTCGCCTTCCCGTCGCAGACGGCCTACGCCCTGGCGCTGGAGTTCGACCTGCTCGAGCCCGGGCAGCGGGAGCACGCCGGCCGGCTGCTGGCCCAGCAGGTGCTGGCGGACGGGTTCCACATCGCGAGCGGCTTCCTCGGGACGCCGCTGGTCACCGACGCCCTGACGAACGCGGGCGAGCTGGCCACCGCCTACGAGCTGCTGCTGCAACGCGGCAACCCGTCGTGGCTGTACGCGGTGACGATGGGCGCGACGACGATCTGGGAGCGCTGGGACTCCATGCTCCCCGACGGGACGATCAACCCCGGCGAGATGACGTCGTTCAACCACTACGCCTTCGGCGCGGTCGCCGACTGGCTGCACCGCACGGTGGCCGGGCTCGCGCCGGCCGCGCCGGGCTACCGGCGGATCCGGTTCGCCCCGCGCCCGGGGCCCGGCCTCACCTCGGCGGCGGCCACCCACGAGACGCCGTACGGGACGGCGTCGGTGTCCTGGGCGCTGACCGGGGGGACGGCGTTCGCGCTCGACGTCGTCGTCCCGCCGAACACGACGGCGGAGGTGGTGCTGCCCGACGGCAGCGCGCCGCGGGAGGCCGGCCCGGGCCGGCACGCGTTCACCTGCACGATCGAGGAGCCGCGCCCGGTGGAGAGGCCGGCACTGTTCTTCGACCCGGACGCGCACGCGTGACGCCGCGCCCCGTCGTCCCCGGCTTCCACCCCGACCCGAGCGTCGTCCGGGTCGGGGACGCCTACTGGATGGTGCACTCGTCCTTCGAGTACGCCCCGGGCGTCCCGCTGTACCGCTCGGCCGACCTCGTGTCCTGGGAGCAGGTGGGGCACGTGCTGGCCCGGCCCTCGCAGCTCGACGTCTCCGCGGCGCCCGGGTCGGGCGGGATCACCGCGCCCACCCTCCGCCACCACGACGGCCGGTTCTGGCTGGTCACCACCAACCTCGCCGACGGCGGGTGGCAGCTGCTCACCTCCGCGGAGGACCCGCTGGGGGACTGGTCGGACCCCGTGCGGATGCCGGACGTGCGTGGCATCGACCCCGACCTCACCTGGGACGACGACGGCACGTTGCTGGTCAGCTACGCCGGCTTCGGGGCGGGCGGCCCCGCCGGGCTGGTGCAGCAGGCGGTCGACCCGGCCACGGGGACGCCGCTCACCGGGCGGCGGCGGCTGTGGCAGGGCACCGGCGGGCGGTTCCCCGAGGGGCCGCACCTGTACCGGGTGGGCGGCCACTGGTACCTGCTGATCGCCGAGGGCGGCACGGAGCGCGGGCACGCGGTGACGATCGCCCGCGGCCCGTCGCCGGCCGGGCCGTGGGAGCCCTGTCCGCACAACCCACTGCTCACCCACCGGGGCGTCGAGTCGCCGGTGCAGAACACCGGGCACGCCGACCTGGTGCAGCGGGCCGACGGCTCGTGGGCGGTCGTCTTCCACGGCGTGCGCCCGCGCGGCACCAGCCCCCAGTTCCACGTCCTCGGCCGCGAGACCTTCGCCGCCGAGGTCGAGTGGGCCGACGGCTGGCCCCGGCTCGGGGAGTGGCTGACCCCGCCCGGCGGCGCGGTCGCGGTGACCGAGGACCTCGCGGGCCCGGCGTGGGCGGCGCCTCGGCGCTTCCCCGGCGACGTGCTCACCCGGGTGGAGGGCGGCTGGCGGCTGGCCGCCGCCGACCCCGACCCGGCGTCGGAGGACGTGGCCTTCGTGGGACGCCGCCAGGAGCACGAGCACGCGCTGTTGCGCGCCGTCGTGCGGGCCTCCGACGGGGTCGGCGGGCTGACGCTGCGGATCGACGCCCGCCACTCCCGCGACGTCGAGGTCGAGGGCGCCCGGGTGCGCGCGGTGGCGCAGGTCGGCCCGCTGCGGGAGGTCCTGGGGGAGGCGGAGGTGACCGGCGGCGACGTGACCCTGGAGATCCGGACGCTCCCCGGCGAGGGCCACTTCTCCTCGACGGCGCTGGCGCCCGACGTGCTCGTGGCCGGCCTCGTCGGCGCGGGCGGCTCCGTGGAGCTCGGCCGCCTGGACGGGCGCTACGTGTCCACCGAGGTCGCCGGCGGGATGACCGGCCGGCTCGGCGGCGTCTGGTGCGCCCGCGGCTCGCTCGTGGTGCGCTCGTTCGCGTACGCCGGCGCCGACGACCCGCAGGAGGTCCCGTGACCGACCCCGCCGACCTGCCCCTGGAGCGGAAGGCGACGCTGCTGTCCGGGCAGGACTTCTGGTCGACGCCCGCGGTGGAGGAGGCCGGGCTGTCGTCGGTCGTCCTCACCGACGGACCGCACGGCGTCCGCCGGCAGGCCGACGACTTCGACCGGATCGGCCTGCTGCAGAGCCTGCCGGCCACCTGCTTCCCTCCGGCCGTCGCGGTCGGGTCGAGCTGGGACCCCGACGTCGCCGAGCGGGTCGGCGCGGCGGTCGGCCGGGAGGCGCGCGCCCTCGGCGTGCCGGTCGTCCTCGGCCCGGGTGTGAACATCAAGCGGTCCCCGCTGTGCGGGCGGAACTTCGAGTACTACTCCGAGGACCCGTTGCTCACGGGCGTGCTCGGCGCGGCACACGTGCGCGGCCAGCAGGCGCAGGGCGTCGGCGCCTCGGTCAAGCACTTCGCGGCCAACAACCAGGAGACGCAGCGCATGCAGGTCAGCGCCGACGTCGACGAGCGGACCCTGCGCGAGATCTACCTGCCCGCCTTCGAGCGGATCGTGACCTCGGCGCGGCCGGCCACGGTCATGTGCGCCTACAACCGGGTCAACGGCGTGTACGCGTCGCAGGACCGCTGGCTGCTCACCGAGGTGCTGCGCGAGCAGTGGGGCTTCGAGGGCGTCGTCGTCTCCGACTGGGGCGCCGTGGACGACCGGGTCGCCGCGCTGGCCGCCGGCCTGGACCTGCAGATGCCCGGCGACTCCGGTGCGGGCAATGGGCGCGTGGTCGAGGCCGTCCGCGCCGGGGACCTCGACGAGGCGCTCGTCGACCGCAGCGCCCGGCGGGTGGCCGCGCTCGCGGACCTCGTCGCCGAGCCGGCCGACGGCTTCGACGCCGACGCGCACCACGCGCTGGCCCGCGAGCTCGCGGCGCAGTGCGCGGTGCTGCTCAGGAACGACGGCGCCGTGCTCCCGCTGGCCCCGGGGACGAGGGTGGCCGTCGTCGGCGAGTTCGCCCGCACGCCGCGCTACCAGGGCGGCGGCAGCTCGCACGTCAACGCCACCCGGGTCGACGACGCGCTGACCGCGCTGCGGGCGGCGCTCCCGGCGCTGTCGTTCGCGCCCGGCTTCTCCCTCGACGGCTCCGGCGACGCCGCCGCGCTCCGCGAGGAGGCCGTCGCCGCGGCCGGCGACGCCGAGGTCGCCGTCGTCTTCGCCGGACTGGCCGAGGACGACGAGTCCGAGGGCTTCGACCGCACCACCCTCGACCTGCCCGCCGTGCAGGTCGAGCTCATCCGGGCGGTGGCCCGAGCCTCCCCGCGCACCGTCGTCGTGCTGTCCTCGGGCGGCGTCGTGTCCCTGGAGGGCTGGCACGACGACGTCGACGCGGTCCTGGCCGGCTTCCTGCTCGGCCAGGCGGGCGGCAGCGCGCTGGCCGACCTGCTCACGGGAGCGGTGAGCCCCTCCGGGCGGCTGGCCGAGTCGATCCCGCTGCGCCTGGAGGACACCCCCAGCTTCCTGACCTTCCCCGGTGAGCAGGGGCACGTCCGCTACGGCGAGGGCGTGATGGTCGGCTACCGCCACCACTGCACCGTCGGCCGCCCGGTGCGCTACCCGTTCGGCCACGGGCTGGGGTACACGACCGTGGAGACCTCCGGCTTGCGGGTGGCCGTCACCGGCGACGACGCGGCGAGCGTGTCGGTGACGGTGACCAACACCGGCGAGCGGGCCGGCCGGCACGTGGTCCAGGTCTACGTCGCGACGACGGCCGGCCCGGTCCGCCGCCCCGCCCGGGAGCTGCGCGCCTTCACGAAGGTGCCGCTGGAGCCGGGGGAGTCGCGGACGGTGGAGCTGGCGCTCGACCGGAGGGCCTTCGCCCACTGGGACGTCCGGGAGGGCGGCTGGGTCGTCGCGCCGGGTCAGTACACGGTGCAGGTCTGCGCGAACGCCGCCGAGGTCCTGGCCGAGGAGACGGTGACGCTGACCGGCGACACCGTCGTCCCGGAGCTCACGCTGGGCTCGTCGGTGGCCGAGTGGTTCGAGCACCCGGTGGTCGGGCCGCCGCTGCTCGAGGGGTTCCTCGCCGCCATGCCGGACGGCGCCGCGGAGATGCACGCCGGGATGCTGCAGATGATCGGGTCGATGCCGATGCGCCGGTTCGCCGCCGACTTCGGTGCCGCCATCCCGCCCGCCGAGCTCGACCGCCTGGTCGCCGTCGCCCGGGCCGCCCGCGCCGGCTGACGCGCCCGGGCCAGGGAGTGCTGGACCCCGGGGGCACGGGATCCGCACGGTGCCGGGCCACCGGGGTACAGCGGTCGGTCAGAGTTGCAAGTGGAGCCGGAGCGCGTCGTCGAGGGCGGCCATCGCCGCCGCGGGGACGCGGCCCAGCACGGCGCCCACGCGCTCGACCGCGACCGCGCGTACCTGTTCTGCCTGCGCCTTGCTGTCGACCCGGAGGCCGGTGTCCTCGGCAGAGAGCAGGGTCTGGAAGGGGAAGACCCTGGTGGTGTTGCTGGTGACCGGTACGACGGTCACCACACCCCGCCGGAGCCGGTCGGCCACCGCGTTCGCCCGGTCGTTGCTGACGACCACCGCGGGTCGGCGCTTGCCCGCCTCGCTGCCGCGGACGGGCTCGAGGTCGACGAGCCGGATCTCACCGCGGAGCATCGTCCAGCCCGTCGCCCGTCGTCGTCTGCCACACGGCCTCCTCGCCCGAGGTCTGCCACTCCTCCCACGCCGCGGCGTAGTCGTCCTCGAGGTCCGGATGGCGGAGCAGCCGGATCGCGTGGTGCAGGGCCGCCGATCGGGACCGCAGGCCGGCCGACCGGGCGTAGTCGTCGAGGACCGCGACGTCCTCCTCGGTCAAGCTCACGCTCAGCTTCACACCGCGATGCTACCCGGGTAGCACGAACCGCGGCGGTGGATGCAACCGAGGGGTGAGGTGATGTGCAGCCGGGGCGTGTCCGGGGTCCGCACCGCACCCCAGCCGCACATCCCCTCCGGTCAGGACGCGCTCAGACGCGCAGCTGGTCGTCGTCGCAGGGTCCGTGCAGGGGCGGCTCGGGCGCCGGGACGGCGGCCTGCGCGCCCGACCGCAGCAGCGTCGCGAGTTCCTCCTCGGACTCGACCGCCTCGCCGCGGGCGACCATGCCGGCGTGCTCGGCGAGCGGGATCTCGCGCAGCAGGAACGACAGCAGCAGCGCGACGGCGAGGACCGGCACCAGGTACCAGAACACCGGGGCGAGGGAGCCCGCGTAGGCGTCGACGATCGCCGTCCGCAGCGGCTCCCCGGCCGCCTCGACCGCCGAGGGCACCAGGGTGTCCGGCGAGGTGATGCCCGCGGCGGCCGCCTGCTCGGCGTTGCCGGTCAGCGCCCCGGTGAGGTTCTCGGCCAGCCGGCTGGTGAACAGCGTGCCGAAGACGGCGACGCCCAGGGTGGCGCCCACCTCGCGGAAGTAGTTGTTCGTGGAGGTGGCGGTGCCGATCTGGGTGGCCGGAACGGCGTTCTGCGCCGCCAGCACGACGTTCTGCATGATCAGCCCGAGCCCGCAGCCGAGGGCGAAGAACATCGCGCCGATCACCCACAGCGACGTCCCGCCGGTCAGCGTGGTCATCCAGACCATCGTCGCGAGGATGACCGCCACGCCAGCGACCGTGAACCGCTTGTACCGGCCCGTGCGCAGGATGACCGCCGCGGAGGACTGGATCGTGAGGATGATCCCGGCGGTCATCGGCAGCATGAGCAGGCCGGAGCCCGCCGCCGAGAGGCCGGAGCTCATCTGCAGGAACGTCGGCATGAACGCGATGGCCGAGAACATGCCGAGGCCCACGGCCATGCCCATGGCGGTGGCGACGACGAAGGTCGGGTTGCGGAACAGCGTCAGCGGCACGATCGGCTCGACCGCGCGCCGCTCGACGAGCACGAACACGACCGCGCAGACGACGAACGCCGCGGCGAGCGCCAGCGTCCACGGGTCGGTCCAGCCGTCGCTGCCGCCGAGGTCGGTGAACAGCACCAGCGACGTCGTCGTGGCCGACAGCGCGACGATGCCGGCGACGTCGAGCGGGGTGGTGCTGCGCCGGCGCGGCAGGGACAGCGCGAACCACCCGATGAGGAAGGCGCCCACGCCGACCGGCACGTTGATCCAGAAGCACCACTCCCAGCCCAGGGCCGCGGTGTCGGTGAAGAAGCCGCCGACCAGCGGGCCGGCGACGGCCGACAGCCCGAACAGCGCGCCGATCGGGCCCATGTACCGCGCGCGCTCCCGCGCCGGGACGATGTCGGCGATGATCGCCTGGGACAGGATCATCAGCCCGCCGCCGCCGAGGCCCTGCACCCCGCGCCAGAAGACGAACCAGCCGAAGTCGGGCGCCAGCGCGGCCCCGATGCTGGCCACGGTGAACAGGCCGATCGCGACGAGGAACAGGGTGCGGCGGCCCCAGAGGTCACCGAACTTGCCGTAGACGGGCATGACCAGCGTGGTGGCCAGCAGGTAGGCGGTGGTCACCCACGCCATGTGCGAGACGCCGCCGAGCTCGCCGACGATGGTCGGCATCGACGTCGAGACGATCGTCTGGTCGAGGGCGGCGACGAGCATCCCGGCGAGCAGCGCCGAGAAGATCACGTTGATGCGGCGCCGGGTCAGGACGATGGGCGGGGCGGTGCCGTCGGGCGGCGGGTTCACTCGTTCTCCACGGGTCGTGCGACGGGGCCGCGGGCGCGCGGCACCGAGGGGCGAGCGGACGGCGGCGGCCGCTCGGGGGATCAGGGGCGCGGGGCGGGCAGCCCGGCGGCGAGCACGACCCAGGCCTCGTCGACGAGGGCGGGCAGGGACTCGGTGAAGTCGCTGGCGAGCCAGGCGTGCAGGGCGGCGCGCACGGCCACCCCGGACACCGCGGCGAGCAGCGTCGGGTAGAGGTCGGCACCGACGGTGGTGCCGGTGCGGACGGCGATCGCCTCGGCCAGGGCCCGCTCGGCGGAGCCGAAGACCGCGTGCAGCCGGGCGATCAGGACCGGGTGCTCGTCGATGACCCGCAGCCGCAGCGGCCACAGCGTCTCGGGCTCGCCGGCCATCTCGGCGGCCTGCTGGGCGTGAACGGCGCGCAGCGCCTCGACCGGGGACTCGTGCGCCGGCCGCGCGGCGAACCGCTCGGCGGCCTGCCCGACGGCGGAGGCGTCGATCCCGACGACGGCGTCGTCCTTGGTCGGGAAGTAGTTGAAGAAGGTGCGCGGGGAGACGCCGGCCCGGCCGGCGATGTCGTCGACAGAGACGCCGTCCAGGCCGCGCTCGGCCACCAACTGCAGCGCCGCCTGGTGCAGCGCCAGGCGGGTGGCGAGCTTCTTGCGCTCGCGCAGGCCGGAGGTCACCCGCTCATCATCGCCCGAAAGGTGCAGTCAGTGCAAAGTTGCGCGCACTGCACGGCGTGTCGACCGACGTCCTGGCTCACCGCCGCGCGTCCTGGCTCACCGCAGACCGCGAGTCGGGACGCAGCAGGATCAGGCCGCCTGATCCTGCTGCGTGTCGCTCAGTCCCGGTCGCGCTGCCGCTCGATCGCCTCGAGCACCGTCTTGCGGCCCTTCCCGAGGTCGCGCTCGGCCTTCTCCGCGCGGTCGAGCTGGGAGTCGCCGTGCATGCGGCCCACCGCGCGCCTCGCCTCGTCGGCCTTCGCGTCGAGCAGCTCGGCGGCCTTCCGCGCCTCCCTGGCGGCGTCGGTGTTGGCGACGTGCTGCTCCTCGCCGTGCCGCTTGCGGGAGTCGGTGGCGCGTTTCTCCTCGTCGGACAGCAGCTCCCAGGCGGCGTCGGGCAGGTACCGCTTCGTGCCGCCGGAGCCGCGGGCGCGGTCGCCGCCGTCGGCGGTGTGCCAGTCCTGGCCGGTCCACTCCTGCAGGTGCCGCTGGGACTCGGTGCGCTCGCCCTCGTGCACGTAGCCGCCGCCCTGGGCCTCGTACTCGTGCGCGAGGAGCTGGCTCTTGCGGGCGCTCCACTGGCCGGGCTGCCCGCCCCTGTCGCCGGCCTTGATCTCCTCCTTGAGCCGCTCGCGCAGCTCCGGGTCCGTGTAGTCCCTGGCGTAGTCCTCCGCCGACTTCCCGCTCATGGGCCGGGGGTACCCGATCCCGCCGCGTCTCATCCGGCGGACCGCGACCGGTCCACCTCCACGTGCGGCCGGGACTGCCACCGCGCCCAGTCGGCGCTCACCTCGCCGGCGGTGCGCAGCAGCGCGGGCAGGTGCTCGGCGAGCAGGACCTCGGTGGAGGTCTCCGCGGCGTGCACGGTCACGTTCATCGCCGCCCGCACCGCGCCGTGCCCGTCGCGCACCGGGACGGCGACCGACCGGACCCCGGGCGCGAGCTCCTCGTCGGCCAGCGCCCAGCCGCGGGCGCGCACCTCCGTGAGCTCCTCGCGCAGTTGCTCGGGCGAGCGCCCGATGTAGGGCGGCAGGCCCGAGCGGCTCGGCTGGGCGAGGACGGCGTCCAGCTCCCCGGCCGGCAGCGCGGCCAGCAGCACCTTGCCCTGCGACGTCTGCGCGGCGGGGAAGCGCGTGCCGATCTCCACGCGCAGGGTGATCAGCTTGGGTACCGACACCCGGGCCACGTAGACGATGTCGGACCCGTCGAGCTGCGCCATCGACGACGACTCGCCGGTGCGCGCGACCAGCGCCTCCAGGTGCGGCCGGGCGACGTCCCACAGCCCGAGCGCGCCGACGTAGGCCATGCCGAGCGCCAGCACCTTCGGCGTCAGCGAGAACGTCCCCCCGGCCGACCGGACGTAGCCCAGCTCCTCGAGCGTGAGCAGCAGCCGCCGCGCCGTCGGGCGGGCGAGCCCGGCGGCCGCGGCGACCTCCGACAGGGACATCGCCGGCCGGTCGGCACCGAAGGAGGTGAGCACGTCCAGGCCACGGGCCAGCGCCTCGACGAAGTCCGGCCCCTCACCGCGTCCGGCCACGGCGGTGCCTCAGTGCTCCCCGGCCAGGTGCCGCTCGAAGGCCTCCTCGCGGGCGGCGTGCGTGGTCTCCGAGCGGTAGTCGGTGTACTGGTACGGGTTGTCGAGCACCTTGCCCTCGGGCAGCTCCGGGTCCATGCCGGACACCCAGACGTCCGCGCCCATGTCGGCGCGCAGGTGCTCCACGGTCGCCTCGACCTCGCGCCGCACGGCGGCCAGGTCGACGCCGACCAGCCGGTGCTGCGACTTCACGACCCGCCCGTCGACGAGCACCGTGTGCACGTCGCCCCGCTGCGCCTGGAAGGCCACGTGGCCGTAGGGGTGCAGCAGCGGGAACGACACCGGCGAGGCGTCGTTCTTGAGCAGCACGACGTCGGCCTTCGCGCCCGGCACGAGGCGCCCGAGGTCGTCGCGGCCGAGCGCCGCCGCCCCGCCGCGGGTGGCCCACTGCACGACGTGCTGCGCGCGCAGCGCCAGGTGGGTGACCGTCTCGCCCTTGAGGTGGGCCTCGAAGTGCTCTCGGGAGCGGTCGGCGCCGAGCGTCGTGCGCATCGCGGAGAACAGGTCGCCGCTCCACCACACGCTGGTGTCCATCGACAGCGACACCGGGATGCCGTGGGCGCGCACCTGCCAGGTGGGCGGGTAGCCCTGGCCGGCGCTCTGCTCGGACTCCGTGGACACCGAGATCGACCCGCCGGTGGCGGCGATGCGGTGGTAGCTGTCGGGGGACAGCGACGCGGCGTGCACGTAGACGGTCTCCGGGGTGGCGAAGCCGTGCTCGTGCATGAGCCGGATGCCGTCGTCGTTGGTGGCGCCCCAGACGCCGGCGTGCGTAGTCACCGGCAGGCCGAGGTCGCGGGCCACCTCGAACGCCGCCTTCTCGGGGAAGGCCGGGTCGCCGGTGACGTCGAAGGCGAGCTGGACGTCGAACAGGTCACCGGCACCGGTGCGGCGGCGCTCGAGGAAGGCCTGCACGGCCTTGTCGGCGGTCCACTCCCACGGTGCGGCCTGGATGTTGCCGTAGGCGAGCACGTACCGGCCGGGCACCGACTGCAGGGCGTCGACGGCGGCCTCCGCGTGGTCGACCGTCTGCAGCCCGTGCGACCAGTCGACGACGGTGGTGACGCCGGCGTCCAGCGCCTCGACGGCGGCCAGCCAGTTGCCGGCGGCGACGTCCTCGGGGCGGAAGCGGCGGCCGTGCTCGAGGTAGTACCAGACGAAGTACTGGGTGAGGGACCAGTCGGCGCCGTAGCCGCGCATCGCCGTCTGCCACATGTGCCGGTGGGTGTCGATCATCCCGGGCATCACGATGCCGCCCGCGGCGTCGACCTCCTCGGTGCCCTCGGGGACCTCCAGCGCCGGCCCGACGGCGGCGATGCGGTCGCCGACGACGAGGACGTCGGCGTCGCGCAGCACGGTGCCGGCGTCGTCCATGGTGAGCACCGTGCCGCCGCGGAGGACGACGGGGCGGCCGGCCCGCGGGGCGGGGGTCTCGGGCTGGGTCACGGAGGTCTCCTCGGACGTCGGGCGACGAGAGCGGACGAGCGTCCGTCCAGCGGACGCGAGCTCGGATCGGCGTCACCCTGCGCGTGACCTGCCGCACATGTCAAGCGCAGGGCAGTGCGGTTGACACAGGTCAGCACCGGTGCCCAGGATCGGCGCCACCGGCGGACGCCCGTCCGTGTCAGCGGCACCCGAGCACGAGGAGCGCGGAGCGACGATGACGGCAGGACCGGCCGGAACCGGCGCACCGCCACCCTCGGGCCCGCTCGCCGGGCTGCTGGTGGCCGACTTCTCCCGCATCCTCGCCGGCCCCTACGCCACGATGTTGATGGCCGACCTCGGCGCCGAGGTGGTCAAGGTCGAGGGGCCCGGCGGTGACGACACCCGCACCTGGGCGCCCCCCGTCCGGGACGGCGTGTCCACCTACTACCTGGGCGTCAACCGCAACAAGCGGTCGGTGGCCCTGGACCTGAAGGACGACGCCGACCTCGCCGCCGCGCGCGAGCTCGCCCGCCGCGCCGACGTCGTGGTGGAGAACTTCAAGCCCGGCGGCCTGGCCCGCTTCGGCCTGGACTACGACTCGGTCGCCGCGACCAACCCCGCCGTCGTCTACGCCTCGATCAGCGGCTTCGGCAGCGGCCCCGGCGGGCGCTCGCTGCCCGGCTACGACCTCATCGTCCAGGCGATCTCGGGCCTGATAAGCCTCACCGGCGACCCGGACGGCGACCCGTACCGCGCCGGCGTCGCCGTCTTCGACGTGATGGCCGGGCTGCACGCCACCATCGGCGTGCTGTCGGCGCTCAACGCCCGGCACGCCACCGGGCGGGGCCAGCACGTCGAGGTCAACCTGCTCGCGAGCGCCCTGTCGGGGCTGGTCAACCAGTCGTCGGCGTTCGTGGCCGGCGACGTCGTCCCGTTCCGGATGGGCAACAGCCACCCGAGCCTGTTCCCCTACGAGCCGCTGCCCTGCGCCGACGGCGACCTCATCGTGACCGCCGGCAACGACGGCCAGTTCCGCAGGCTGTGCGAGGTGCTCGGCCTCCCGGAGCTGCCCGAGGACCCGCGCTTCCTGCACAACGAGGACCGCACGGCCAACCGCGAGGAGCTGCGGCCGCTGCTGGTCGAGCGGCTCTGCACCCGCACCAAGATGGAGTGGTTCCGCGACATCATCGCCGCGGGCGTGCCGTGCGGGCCGATCAACACGATCGACCAGGGCGTCGCCTTCGCCGAGGAGGTCGGCCTCGACCCGGTCGTCGTCGCGGGCGAGGGCGCGGCGGCCGTGCCGTCCATCCGCAACCCGATCCGCTTCTCCGCCACCGCCGCCGAGTACCGGCTGCCGCCGCCGGGGCTCGACGAGCACGGCGCGGAGATCCGCCGCTGGCTGGCCGAGGGGGAGGAGACGCCGTGAGCGCGGAGGAGGGCTACCCGACGGCGCTGGGCGCCTCGAGCCGGGAGTCGATCACCCTGCTCGGCACCGACCTCGCCCGCGACGTCATGGGCAACGTCGGCTTCGGCGAGCTCGCCTTCTGGCTGGCCACCCAGCGCCGGCCCACCGCGGGGGAGACGCGGGTGTTCGAGGCGGTGCTCGCCGCGCTCGCCGACCACGGTTTCACCCCGACGGCGATCGTCACCCGGCTGACCTGGCTGTCCGCGCCGGACTCGGTGCAGGGCGCGCTGGCCGCAGGCCTGCTCGGCGGCGGCTCGCGGTTCCTCGGCGTCACGGAGGACTGCGGCCGCTTCCTGCACGGGGTCCTGGCCGCCACCGGGGAGCTGCCGACCGACGACGCCGGCTGGGACGCCCTCGCGCTGGAGACCGTCACCGCGCAGCGGGCCGCCGGCCGGTTCGTCCCGGGCCTCGGGCACCACGTGCACAAGGACGGCGACCCGCGCACCCCGCGGCTGTTCGAGATCGCCGCCGAGGAGGGCCTGGTCGGCCCGCACCTGTCCCTGTTCGCCGCGATCGGCCGGGCGCACCCGCAGGTGCTCGGGCGGACGCTGCCGCTCAACGGCGCCGGCGTCTGCGGGGCGGCGCTGGCCGACCTCGGCCTGCCGCTGGAGCTGCTGCGCGGCTTCGCGCTG
The DNA here is from genome assembly GCF_037034165.1 of Geodermatophilus sp. FMUSA9-8. Taxonomy (NCBI): domain Bacteria; kingdom Bacillati; phylum Actinomycetota; class Actinomycetes; order Geodermatophilales; family Geodermatophilaceae; genus Geodermatophilus; species Geodermatophilus sp. FMUSA9-8. The sequence goes on from NZ_JBAGKE010000008.1 coordinate 221,424, forward strand.
CTCGCCCGCACCGCCGGGCTCATCGGCCAGCTCGCCGAGGAGATCCGGCACCCGGTCGCCAACGAGGTCTTCCTGTCGGTCGACCTGCACAACCGCTCCGTCGCCCCGGACCCGTACGAGCCCGAGACCCTGGGAGGCAGTCGTGGCTGAGCTGGCCGCGGTCATCGCATCGACCCACCACCCCTTCTACTACCGGGCGAGCACCTCGACCGGTGCCGACCGGCCGCCGTTCGCCGACGAGTGGGTGGCCAAGATCGAGCGGTTCCGGGAGACCCTCACCCGGGCCGAGCCCGACGTGCTGGTGATGGTCGGCAGCGACCACTTCCACCAGCTGTGGCTGGACAACATGCCGCAGTTCCTCGTGGGCAAGGCGCCGTTCTTCGACGCCAACTTCTACAACGAGGAGCGCGAGTTCGGCCTGCCGCGGATGACGCTGCGCGGCGAGGAGGACCTGGCCGCGCACCTGCTGCGCGACGGCCTCGACCGCGACTTCGACCTCGCGTTCTCCAACGAGCTGCGGATCGACCACAGCATCACGTGCCCGATCATCACGCTGCGCCCGCAGGCCGACCTGCCGATCGTGCCGGTCTACACGAACATCTTCGCCCCGCCCCTGCCGCAGCCGAGGCGGTTCGTGCAGCTGGGCCGGGCGATCCGGGAGATGGTCGAGTCCTGGGAGTCCGACAAGCGGGTCGCGGTCATCGGCACCGGCCACCTGAGCCTGGAGCTCGGCGGCCCGCGCCAGTTCGGCGAGCACGGGCCCGACCCGGAGTTCGACCGCAAGGCCGTCGAGTGGATCGCCTCCGGCGACATCGAGGGCTGCCTGGCCGAGGTGTCGCTGGACTCCCTGCACCAGCCGGGCAACGCCACCCACGGCTTCATGGACTTCATGCTGATGATGGGCGTGGCCGGGGAGGGCCGGAAGGCCGACCACGTGGACACCCTCGACCTGTTCCACACCATGGAGGCGTACTTCACCTGGTACCCGAACGGCGTCCCCGGAGAGGCGGCCTCGGCATGAGCCGGTACCTGCTGGACAAGTTCCTCTACACCGTCGACCGCGACCCCGAGCTGGTCGAGCGCTACCGCGAGGACCCGGCCGGCACGGTCGAGTGGTGGGAGGCCGAGATGGCCAACCGCATCCTCAACTGCACCTCCGACGAGCGCTCCACCTGGCTGGAGTTCACCGAGGACGAGCGGCGGGCGCTGCGCGAGCACGACCACGTGACGCTGTTCCAGATGGGCGCCCACCCGTTCCTCACGCTCACGCTCTTCATCGCGATGTTCGAGCGCGACCACGGGCCGCTGGAGTACCAGAAGGCCTACGGGAAGGCGATGGAGCACATCACGCTGCCCTATCCCGACATCGCCACCTGACGTGCGGGCGACCTGACGTGCGCGCCGCCGTCGTCCGCGCGCCCGGGACGCCGCCCGGGCACGCCGAGCACCCCGACCCGGCCCCGGCGCCCGGCCGCAGCCTGGTCCGGGTCACCGCGGCGCCGATCGTGCCGCTGGACCTGCTCTGCGCGTCGGGCACCTCCTACCTCGGCGCCCCGGCCGTGCCGTACGTGCCGGGCGTGCAGGGGGTGGGGGTCGTCGAGGAGGGTGGCCGGCTGCCGGCCGGCACCCGGGTGTGGTTCGCGACGTCGGCCGGCATGGCCCCCGGCGACGGCGGCCTCGCCGAGCGGTGCTCGGTGGCCGACGCCGACCTCGTGCCGCTGACCGCCGACCTGCCCGACGCCGCCGTCGCCGCGATCGGCCTGTCCGGCGTGGCCGCCTGGATGGCGCTGACCTGGCGCGGCCGGCTGCAGGCGGGCGAGCGGGTGCTCGTCCTCGGCGCGGGCGGCGCGGTCGGGCAGGCGGCGGTCGGCGCGGCGCGGGTGCTCGGCGCCTCCCGGGTGGTGGCGCTGGCGCGGTCGGCGGCCGGGCAGGAGCGGGCCCGCGCGACCGGGGCGGACGCCGTCGTGCCCGCCGGGGGCGACGCCGGCGCGCTGGCCGCGGCGCTCGGGGACGCGCTCGGCGGCGGGGCGGACGTCGTCGTCGACCCGGTCTTCGGCGTCGCCGCGACGGCCGCCGCGCGGGTGCTCGCGCCCGGTGGGCGGCTGGTCAACCTCGGCGGCGCGTCCGGCGACGAGGCGGTGTTCTCCTCCGCGGTGCTGCGCGGCCGGTCGGCGGAGGTGCTCGGCTACACGAACAACGCGCTCACCCCGGCGCAGCGCCGCGCCGCACTCGACGCCGTCCTCGCCGCCGCCGCGGCCGGGCGGGTCGCCGTCGCGCACGAGACGGTGCCGCTGGCCGAGGTGACCCGGGCGTGGGAGCGCCAGGCCGCCGGCGACGCGGGGACCCGCCTGGTCGTGACGCCCTAGCGCCCGGCGGGGGCGGCGCGGACGTGGATGCGCTCGCCCTGCGGGCCGAACAGGGCGAGCACCTCGGCGGCCCGGTCGTCGGGGTTGCCCAGCCAGTGCGGGGTGCGGGTGTCGAACTCGGCCACCTCGCCGGGGGTCAGGGTGACGTCGGCGTCGCCGAGCAGCAGCCGCAGCCGGCCCGAGAGCACGTAGACCCACTCCCAGCCCTCGTGCGAGCGCAGCTCGCCGGGCTCCCCGCCCCACCGCGGCGGCAGCACCATCTTGTAGGCCTGCAACCCGCCGGGGCGCCGGGTGAGCGGCAGGAACGTGGCGCCGTGCCGGGTGAGCGGGCGCAGGCGCACGCGGGGGTCGCCGGTCTCGGGGGCGTCGACGAGCTCGTCGAGCGGCACCTGGTGGGCGCGGGCCAGGGGCAGCAGCAGCTCCAGGGTGGGCCGGCGCTGCCCCGACTCCAGCCGCGAGAGCGTGGACACCGAGATGCCGGTGTCGTCGGCGAGCTGCTGCAGCGTGGCGCCGCGCCGCCGCCGCAGCTCGCGCAGCCGCGGGCCCACGGCGTCGAGGACGGCGTCGAGGCCGGGGTCGAGGTCGGTCACGCCGCCCACTTTGCCACTATGGCAACGGGATTTGTCGAGACGGCACGAGCGGGTGCACCGTCTCGGGCATGGACGAGACGTACGACGTGGTGGTCATCGGCGGGGGAGCGGCCGGCCTGTCCGGTGCCCTCGCCCTGGGACGGGCGCGCCGCTCCGTGGCGGTGGTCGACGAGGGGACGCCGCGCAACGCGCCGGCGCACGCGATGCACAACTACCTGGGCCGCGACGGCACGCCGCCCGCCGACCTGCTCGCCGCGGGGCGCGCGGAGGTCGCCGGCTACGGTGGGGTGCTGGTGCCCGACACGGTCACCGAGGCCGGCGGGGAGGTCGGCGCGTTCACGGTGCGCACGGCCGGCGGGCGGACGCTGCGGGCGCGGCGGCTGCTGGTCACCACCGGCCTGACCGACGAGCTCCCCGACATCCCGGGCGTGCGGGAGCTCTGGGGCACCGACGTGCTGCACTGCCCCTACTGCCACGGCTGGGAGGTGCGCGACCAGGCCATCGGCGTCGTCGCCACCGGCCCGCTGTCGCTCCACCAGGCGCAGCTGTGGCGGCAGTGGAGCGCCGATGTCGTGCTCTTCCAGCACACCGTGGGAGAGCTGCCCGCCGAGGCCGCGGAGGCGCTGGCCGCGCGCGGCGTGCGGGTCGTCCCCGGGGAGGTCGCGGGCCTGGAGACCGACGGCGGCCGGCTCACCGGCGTCCGGCTGACCTCCGGCGAGGTCGTGCCGCGCGCGGCCGTCGTCGTCGCGCCGCGGTTCACCGCCCGCTCGGCCGTGCTGGCCGGGCTCGGCATCGAGGCGGCGCCCTTCGCGATGGGCGAGGTGGTCATGGGCTCGCACGTGCCCGTCGACGCCCGCGGCGCGACGTCGGTGCCCGGCGTCTGGGCGGCCGGCAACGTCGCCGACCTGGGCGCGCAGGTCATCTCCTCGGCCGCCCAGGGCCTCTGGGCTGCGGGGCAGATCAACGCCGACCTGGTCGCCGAGGACACCCGCTTCGCCGTCGAGGTGCTGCGCGCGCAGACCGACCCGGAGTTCGGCGAGCAGTGGTGGGAGGACCGCTACCGGTCCACCGACCGCGCGTGGAGCGGGCGGGTCAACGACGTGCTGGCCACCGAGGCCGCCGACCTGCCGCCGGGCCGCGCGCTCGACGCCGGGGCCGGCGAGGGCGGCGACGCCGTGTGGCTGGCCCGCCGCGGCTGGGCGGTCACCGCGCTCGACCTCTCCCGCGTGGCGCTCGACCGGGCCGCCGCGGCGGCCGCGGCGGCCGGGGTGCCGCTCGACACCCGCAAGACCGACATCTCCACCTGGGAGCCGGGCGAGGAGCGGTGGGACCTGGTGACGGCGTCGTTCCTGCACTTCCTGCCCGCCACCCGCGACGACGTGCTGCGCCGGCTCGCCTCCGCGGTGGCGCCGGGCGGCACGCTGCTGGTGACCATGCACGACGGCAGCGACGTCTCGCACGGCGTGCAGCGGCCCGGCCTGCCCGAGTGGTACGCCACCGGCGAGCAGCTCGCGGCGGTCCTCGACGGCGAGGAGTGGGAGGTCGAGGTGGCCGAGACCCGGCCCCGGGCGGCGCGGGCCCACGAGCACCGGGCCGGGCACGGTCAGCACGGGCAGGGCGAGCACGCGCAGGGCGGGCACGGCGAGGGCGGCCAGGGCCACGGCGGCCACGCGCACGTGGCCGACGCCGTGCTGCGGGCGCGGCGGCGTCAGCCGGCCGTGTCGCCGTCCTCGCGCGGGTAGAGGAACCGCAGCCGGGCCGGCGGGCGGAACGGCTCCCAGCCCTCCCGGGTCTGGGCCAGCCGGTCGGCGACCAGCCACAGCACCGCGGGGTCGTGCCCCATCCCGAGGTGGCTGGCGTGGACGCCGACGTTCTCCGCCCGCGGCCCGGCCTGCTGGCGGCAGGCGCGCCAGTCGACGACGCCGTCCCACCGCGAGTAGACGGCGGTGCTCGGGACCGGCAGCGCGCCGCCGAGCCCGCCGCGGCCGCGGGGGACGGCGTGCAGGTGGCGGTAGCGGGCGTAGGCGCGGGCGCCGGGGCTGTCGTCACCGGCGCCGCCGCCGCCGCCGCCGGCCAGCCCGAAGGGGGAGCCCAGGCTGATGACCTGGCGGACCAGGCGCGGCACCCGCAGCGCGAGCCGCCGGGCGTAGATGCCGCCGAGGCTCTGCCCGACGACGCTCACCGGCCCGGCGTGCCGCTCCGCCAGCCGCTCCACCAGGCGGGGCAGCTCGTCGGTGATCTCCTTCGTCGGGCCGCGGTTGCGGCCGAGCTCCCAGCCGACGACCGGGTACCCGAGGCCGCTCAGCCAGCGGCGCAGGGTGACGGTGGAGACGTCGGAGGCCAGCAGGCCCGGCAGCACGAGCACGCCGTGCGGCTCGCCCCTGGGGGCGCCGCGCAGCAGCGGGTAGGCGAGCGCCAGCGCGCCGGCGCTGGCGGCGGCCCGCACCGGCTCGGTGGCGGCGAGCAGCGTGCGGCGCCGGTCCTGGTCGGTCACGGACCTCCGCTACCCGGCCGGGCGCCCGGGTGCACCCCGGGCGCCCGGACCGGGGTCAGCGCTGGGCCAGGTAGGCCGCGGCGGTGGCCCGCAGCCGCTCGTGCACGCCGTCGGCCGCCGTCGCGCCCGGCAGGTACCGCTTGGCCAGCTTCGCCACCATCGTGTAGTTGGTGTCGACGACGTTGCCCGCCGGCGCGAGCCCCGCCTGGCTGATCAGTTGGAGGGCGTCGAGCCGGTCCCAGCCGGTGAGCTCGGCGGCCCAGGTGACCAGGTCGTGCTGGCTCACCCGGTAGGCGTCCTCCAGCGGGCGCACCGACCCGGTGGACATGAGGAACTCGTCGGTCTCCAGCCGCGGCCAGGCGGGCCCGCCGCCCTTGACCAGGTCCACGACGACGACGGTGCGCATGGCCGACTCGACCGCCGTCCCGCAGACCTCGCCCTCGCCCTGCCGGCAGTGCCCGTCGCCGATGGACAGCTGCCCGCCGGGCACGTTGACGCCGAAGTAGGCGGTCGTGCCGGCCCGCATCTCGGGGGTGTCCATGTTCCCGCCGTGCGCACCCGGCGTGATGCTGGCGAAGACCTCCCCCGAGGCCGGTGCGACGCCGATCGTGCCGTGCATCGGGTCGAGCGGGAGCTCCACCTCCGGCCCGCCGCGGCGCGGCCGGAACAGGCAGGTGCCGCGCTCCCGGTCGATCTCGTAGAGCCAGACCAGCTCCTCGAGCGGCTCGTGCAGCATCGCCGTCGAGTGGGTGGTGGTCAGCGCGCCGAAGTGCGGGAACGTGCTCGACACCGCCCAGTCCCGGGCCGGCGCGATGTCGACCAGGTGCACGGCCAGGGTGTCGCCGGGCTCGGCGCCCTCGACGGCGATCGGGCCGCTCACCGGGTTGAGGTAGGGGAACTGGCAGACCACGCTCGGCAGGTCGTCGACGCCGCGCACCTTGCCGGCGTAGCAGTCCTCGGTGGTCAGCTCGACCACCGTGCCGGGGGCGACGGTCAGCAGCGGCTCGCCGCCGCCGAAGGACCAGCGCCACTGGTCGGGGGTCGGCTCCAGCGAGACGACCTCGAGGGACTGCGTCACAGCTTCTCCTCCGCACGGATCTCGGGCTTCCGGCCGGTGAGGAGCAGGAAGGCCATGAGCCCCAGGCCGACGAGCAGCCAGACGAAGCCCAGCCGCTGCGCCGTCACCTGGGCGTTGACGACGACGTACACCAGGATGGCGAACCCGAGGACCGGGACCACCAGGTGCAGCCACCAGTTCCGGCTCCCCTGCCGCAGCACGTAGTGGACGACGACGGACACGTGCAGCAGCAGGAACGCCGACAGCGCGCCGAAGTTCACCAGCGTCGACAGCAGCGTGATGCCGTCCTCGCGCGTCGTCATGTACCAGCCGAGGACGAGCGAGACGGCCGCGACGAGCAGCGTGGCGTTCACCGGCACCCGGCGGGTCGGGTGCACCTGCTTGAGGAACGCCGGCAGCTGCCGGTCGCGCGCCATGGCGAACAGCAGCCGTGAGGTGGCGGCCTGGGCGACCAGCGAGTTGGCGAAGCCCCACGCGACCGCCGTCGCCACCGCCGTCAGGGTGCCCAGCCACGCGCCGCCCGCGACCTCGGCCGCGTCGTAGAAGGCGGTGCCGGCGGCGTCGCCCTCGGCGATGAGGGTGTCCGGGTCGGGCACGAGCAGGGCGGCGACCCAGGTCTGGACGATGAACAGCGTCCCGGCCAGCGCCAGCGCGGCGATCATCGCCTTGCCGATCGAGCGGGCGGAGTCGCGGTTCTCCTCGGCGAGCGTGGAGATGCCGTCGAAGCCGAGGAAGCTCAGCACCGCGACCGACACGGCGCCGAAGACCAGCTCGAGGGAGAACGTGTCGGCGTCGTAGATCGGGGAGAGGTCGAAGCCGCGGCCCTCACCGGAGGCCAGCGCGACGACGCCGATCACCAGGAAGATCGCCAGCACGATCAGCTCGCCGACCAGCATGATCTTGTTGACCCGCGCCGTGAACTCGATGCCGAAGTAGTTGACGACGGTGTTGAGCACGACGAAGCCGATCAGCCAGACCAGCACCGGCACCGAGGTGATGATCGAGTTCATCGCGATCGCGGCGATGAGGTAGAGCAGCGCCGGGACGAGCACGTAGTCGAGCAGGATCATCCAGCCGGCGATGAAGCCGACCGGCTGGGCGATGCCGCGGCCGGCGTAGGTGTACACCGACCCGGCCATCGGGAACGCCCGCGACATCTGCGAGTACGACGCCGCGGTGAAGGCCATGGCCAGGGCACCGATCGCGTAGGCGAGGGCGACCATGCCGCCCGACGCCTGGAAGACGCCGCCGAAGATGCCGAACGGCGCGATCGGGACCATGAAGACCAGGCCGTAGACCAGCAGGTCGGTGAAGGTCAGGGAGCGCTTGAGCTCCTGGCGGTAGCCGAACTCCTCGACGCCGGCCGCGCCGGCGGCGGGCACCGCTCCGGCGCCGGTCCCGGACAGGTCGGGTGAGTGGGTGGTGCGGGGGTCGCTCACGGCTCCTCCTCTCGGCCGGCTCGGGGCCGGACGCGGGGGAGGGTAGACCCCAGTTGTTTCCAACTGGAAGCACCGGTGTCTCGGCGGTGTCTAGCCGACCTCGCGGAAGACCAGCCCGTCGGCGCGCGCCAGCCGTGACGGGGCCGGCCGGGCGGGCGCCGCGCCCCCGCCCGCGAGCAGTGCGGCCGCGGTGCGGACGCCGTCGTGCACGCCGCGGGCGTAGGCGCAGACCACCGGCGCCGACGGGCCGGCGCGCGCGGCCAGCCGCTCCTGCAGGTCGAGCTGGCCCTCGTCGCCGGTGCCGTCGGCCGCGGCGAACGACGGCATGCAGGCGTAGAGCTCGCCGGTGCCGTCGCCGCCCACGGCGTAGAGGCCGTTCTCCTCCAGGGCGCCCGACAGTCGCACCACCCGCCGGTCGAGCCCGGCGCGGGCGAAGGCGCGGTTGAAGGCCACGAGGTCGCGGCCGACCAGGCTGAGCAGGACGGCGTCGGCCCGGGTGCGGCGCACCAGGTCCAGTGCCGGGCCCGGGTCGGTCGGGCCGAAGGGGACCAGCCGCTCGCCCACCACCTCGGCGCCGAGGTCGGCGAGCACGGCGCGGGCGGCGCGGTGCACGGCCTGCGGCCACACGTAGTCGGTGCCGAGCAGGACCCAGCGCCGCGCCCGGCGGGAGCGCACCAGCCAGGCGAGCGCGGCGGCGTGCTGGGCGAGCGGGGACGAGCCGATGCGCAGCACGCCGGGCCGCGACCGGCCGCCCTCGTGGGGCGGGGTGAACACGTACCCGGCCCGGCCGGCCAGCGCCGCGGCGACGGCCCGGGAGACGTCGCTGGTCGAGAAGCCGACGAAGACGTCGACGGCGCCGGCCGCGTGCAGGGCCGCGACGTCGGCCGCGACCTCCGCGGGGCGCCGGCCGGCGTCGACGGCGACTAGCTCGACGGCGCGCCCGCGCACCCCGCCGGCGTCGTTGAGCTCGTCGGCGGCGAGGCCCGCGAGGTCGAGCGCGGAGGGCGCCGTCATCGCCAGCGGGCCGGAGAGCGGGACGGCCAAGCCGACGCGCACGACACCGGGGGAGCGGCCGGTGACCGCGGCCTCCCAGGCGTCGATCGGGACGGTCGGTCCGGGCACTCCCTGAGTATGGTGCGGTCCATGCCGGTCGAGCAGCAGGCCCCGGGGTCCCCCGTGCCGCCGGCGACCGCGCCGTCGCTGGTCGAGCTGCTCGCCGTCGTCAGCCGGAGGGTGGCCCGCGGGGTGGGGGCGGTGCTCGCCGAGGACGGCGCCACGCTCGAGACCTACCGCCTGCTGCGGGCGCTCGGCGCGGGCCCCGGCCGGACGATGACCGAGCTGTGCGCCGCGCTGGCCGTGCCGGCGGCCACCGCCACCCGGCTGGTCGACGGCCTCACCGACGCCGCGCTGGCCTACCGGCTGCCCGACCCCGACGACGGCCGGCGGGTGCGCGTGCACCTGTCCGCGCGCGGGCGGACGCGGCTGGACCGGCTCGAGGCGCTGGTGGCCGCGCACGAGGCGGCGCTGGCCGCCGAGCTCGGCGCCGGGCGGGTGGCCGCGCTGACCGCCGCGCTCACCGACCTGGCGACCCCGCCGGAGCCCGCGGGGTCCTGACCGCGGGATCCGGACCGGCGGGGCTCACTCCGCCGGCGGGAGGACGCGGGGGACGAACACCTCGTCGATCGGGCGCGGGCCGACGTACTGCCGGCAGGTGCAGGGCACCCACGTGTGGCCGGCCCAGCGCCCGCGCTTGTCGTAGGCGTCGCGGCGCAGCTCGGCGTAGCAGGTGTTGGTCTCGGTGTCGTGCTGGCTCAGCGTGTGGCCGCAGCCGCAGACCGGCTGCGGGTTGGCCGGGGGAGCCGGCGGCCGTCTCCGACCGACCCGGCCCGCCAGGAACCCGGCGGCCAGCAACGCCGCACCGACCACCAGGCTGACTGGTTCCACCGCTGATCTCCTCCCACCGCGAACGTCCTCCCGACGGTAACGCCGGGAGCGCGGCCGGGGTGCCGGAGGAGCTCAGGCCTCGTGCCGGCCTCGCCCGCTCACCGCGTCGCGCAGGTGGTCGACGAGCGCCGCCACCGGGCCCAGCGCCGTCCGGATGCCGCCCTCGTTGGGCACCAGCGGGTGCGGCCGGGTGGGGGAGATGGCCTTGATGCGCTCCACCTGCTCGGCCATCCGGACCAGCTCGGCGTGGTCGAAGCGGGCCTTGAGCTCGGTGAACATGCGGCCCTCCTCGTGCTCGACGTGCTCCCGGATCTCGGTGATCAGCGAGCGGATGCCGGCGTCGTACTGCGGGTCGGCGGGGTCGAGCCGCTCGAGCTGCTTCATGGTGTGCTCGGCCTGGTCGTGCTCGTGCTTGGAGCGCTCGGCCTCCTCGGCGTCGACCTCGGCCTCCACCCGCGGGTAGACCTGCGTCTCCTCGGCCACCGAGTGCTTGACCAGGCCGATGCTCACCTCGTCGACGAGGGCGCGCTTGCGCTCGAGGTCGGCGGGGTCGGTGCTCCCCAGGAGCTGCTCGAGCTCGCGGAAGATGCGGTCGAACTCGCGGTGGTCGGCGCTGAGCAGTTCCACCACGTCGCGCTGGGTCTCGGTCACCCCCCGTCGGTTCCCGCGCCGGGAGGGCGGCACACGCTCACTCGGACGGCGGGTTTCGGACGGTTGTGGCGCGGGGCACAGCAGGCACGTGGAGTCCTACGCGGTCGGGTTCGCGCGCCCGGACCGGTGGTCGCAGAGCAGCCAGGGGTCAGCGCGGACCCCGTGGCACGCCGTACCCGCGCTCCGTCCGCTCCGCGAGCTGGACGGCGAGGTGGAGCTCGCGCTGTGCGGCGCGATCACCCAGATCTGGGGCGGGCAGCAGTGGAGCCGGGTCGGGGCCGGCCGCACCGGCTGCGCCGAGTGCCGCCGGCTGTCCGGACTCGCCTTCGAGGTCGCGCAGCTCAGCCGCGCCGGGTGACGGGCCGGCAGACGGTCAGCGGCGCCGGCCGCTGATCGCCGACAGGCCGGTGATCTCCCGGCCGACGATGAGCGCCTGCACGTGGTCGGTGCCCTCGAAGGTGTAGATCGCCTCGATGTCGGCGTGGTGCCGCGCGATGTGGTGCTGCAGCAGGATGCCGTCGCCGCCGAAGAGGTCGCGGGCGTCGGCGACGATCTGCCGCGCCGTCGCGCAGCAGTGCCGCTTGGCCAGCGACGCCATGGCCGCCGTCATCCGGCCGGCGTCGGCCAGGCTGGACAGCCGCCAGCACATCAGCTGCATGTTCGTGATCTCGGCCAGCATCGTGGCGAGCTTCTCCTGCACCAGCTGGTAGCCGGCGATCGGCTGCCCGAACTGCTCGCGGCCCAGGCAGTGCGCCAGCGCCAGCTCGTAGGCGGCCATCGCCACGCCCAGCGCCCGCCAGGCGACGGTGTAGCGGGTGCGGTCGAGGATGGTGGAGACGTCCTTGAACGACCGGCAGTTCTCCAGCTTGTTCTCCGCCGGCACACGGGCGCCCTCGAGGGTGATCTCCGCCTGCCACACCGCCCGCAGCGCCGTCTTGCCGGTCATCACGGTCGCGGTGAAGCCGGGCGTGCCCTTCTCGACGACGTAGCCGCCGACCTGACCGTCCTCGTCGCGCGCCCAGATGAGCACGTAGTCGGCGATCGACCCGTTGCCGATCCACTTCTTCTGCCCGTCGAGGACGAAGACGTCGCCGTCGCGGCGGGCGGTGGTCTCCAGGGCGACGGCGTCGCTGCCGTGCCGCGGCTCGGTCAGCCCGAACGCGCCGATCTTCTCCATGCGCGCCATCTCCGGCAGGAACCGCTCGCGCTGCTCCTCCGACCCCAGCAGCGCGACCGACTGCATGGCGAGGAAGCTGTGCACGCCGTTGAAGGTGCCGATGCTGCCGTCGGCGCGGGCGAGCTCGGCGGCGACCAGCCCGGCGGCGACCGCGCTCATCCCCGGCGAGCCGTAGCCCTGCACCGTGCCGCCGGCGATGCCGAGCTGCGCGAAGCCGGGCACGAGCTCGAAGGGGAACTCCGCGCGCTCCCAGTAGTCGTTGATGCGCGGGGTGACCTCCTTGGCGCACCAGTCCGCCACCCGGTCGCGGATCTCGAGCTCCTCGGGCGCCAGCAGCTCGTCGAGGGCGTAGAAGTCGGTGCGCTCGGTCTCGGCCACGCACCGACGCTACGCGCGGGCGGGGGATGCCGCCGGTCGTGCGTGCGGCCCGGGTCGCGGTCCGATCAGGTGCTGGTCAGGCCCCCAGGAGGCCGCGCACGTAGGCCGCCTGGCCCACGTGCTGCAGGTCGTCGGACAGGACGCTGACCAGCCGGACGCCGAGGGTCACCGGCGGGTCCCAGCGCTCGTCGACGACGCGGTCGAGGTCCTCGTCGGTCAGCCCGCCGAGGTACTCGGCGCTGCGGGCGGCGACGGCGTCGGCGTACTCGAGCAGCAGGTCCGCGGACGGCACCCGCAGCGCCTCGACCTCCAGGCTGCTCATCCCGTAGCCGGTGGAGGTGTCGTCGGCGGGGCGGCCGAAGCGGGCGGCGAACCCCTGCGCGGTGTAGACCTGCTCGCTGCCGGCGACCTCGGCGACGTGGTCGTCCTGCACGCGCAGCAGGTGCCAGGCCAGCCAGCCGATCGGGTTGGCGTCGGGCGCGACGCGCGCGGCCAGCTGCTCGGAGGTGAGGCCCTCGACGGCGGCGCGCAGCGTCCCGCCGATCTGGGCGTAGGCGTACGTGAGGAGGTCTCGGGTGCGCATGGCGCCCCGCTACCCGTCCCGCTCGCGGGGGACGCCTGTCGCCGCGGCGGAACGGTAGGTTGCGGTGTCCGCCGCGCCGTCGAGGAGCCCCGTTGCCGTTCTTCCTGCACCGGCTGCTGCGCTTCGCCCGCATCCGGCTGCCGGGCTGGCGCCTGCCGCTGGCCGTGGCGCTCGCCGTCTTCCTCACCAGCTGGGGGCTGATGGCGCTGGCCGAGCCGGCGGGCAGCGAGCTCGTCGCCCCGGGCAACTACTGGTGGTACTTCGTCGTCACCGCCGCCACCGTCGGGTACGGCGACTTCTTCCCGGAGACCCTCGCCGGCCACGCCGTCGGGGCGTACGTGATCGTCGGCGGGATCGTCACGCTGACGCTGCTGTTCACCGAGCTGGCCACCGCCCTGCAGAACGCGCGGGGCAAGCGTCTGAGAGGGGTGGTGGCCCTGGACCTCCGGGACCACGTCGTCGTCCTGGGCTACACCGCGGGCCGGACCGAGCGGATCGTCGCCGAGCTGACCGTCGAGCCGGGCACCCAGGTCGTGCTCTGCGCCCACGACGACGTGCCGGGCAACCCGATGCCCGAGCAGCCGGCCGTCTCCTTCGTCCGCGGCGACCTCACCCGCGCCGACGTGATGGAGCGCGCCTGCGTCGCCCGCGCCCGCACCGCCGTCATCGACGGCCGCGACGACAACGAGACGCTGGCGATCGCCGTCGCCGTCGACCACGCCAACCCGGGCGTGCACATGGTCGCCGCGGTGCGCGACCTCAGCCGGCGCGAGACCCTGCGCTACGTCAACCCCGGCGTGCAGGTGGTGCAGTGGCACATGCCGTTCCTGCTGTCGGAGGAGGCGGCCGACCCGGGGCTGACCCAGGTCTACAACGAGCTGATGACCGCCGGCGGGCACGGCAACACGTACTCGGTGCCCGTGCCGGCGGGGTGTCGGCACCGCAGCTTCGGCGACGTCCAGACCGCCTTCGGCCGCGAGCACGGCGCCACCGTGCTGGCCATCCGCACGGGCGAGGGCCTGCTGGTCAGCCCCGCCTGGGACACCCCGCTGCCGGAGGGCGCGACGCTGTACTACGTGGCGGCCAGCCGCCTGGACCCCGCGCGGCTGCTGCAGCGCGCCTGAGTCACCAGACGCCGAACGCCGCCGCCAGCAGCGCGACGGCCCCGCCGAGCGCCGCGAGCACCGCGAGGACGGCGAGCACCACCGGGACGACGACCCAGCGGCGCTTGAACCGGCGGCGCCGCGCGGCCGGCCGCGGGGGTGCGGCCACCGGCGGCGGCGGCGGAGGGGCCGGTCTCGGGGGAGCCGGTCGCGGGGGAGGCGGGGCGGCCGCGCGGGCCTGCTTCTCCGCCTTGCGCTCGCGGCGCTTGTCGGCGAGGTGGCGGGCCTGGTCGCGGGCGTCGCGGGCCACGGTGCCGATGACCGAGGCGAGCGCCCGCAGGTCGTCGACGTCGAAGCGCTCCACCTGGCCGCCGAGCGAGGGCGCGTCCCCGCGCGGCGGGCCGTCGGCGGCCGGCGGCGACCACGCCTGCTGCGGCCCGGCCTCCTCGGCCACCCGGCGCAGCGCCGTCCGGGTGCGGGCGACGTCCCACCGCTCGGCGACGTCGCGGGTGAGCAGGCCCTCGAGCACCGGGCCCAGCGGCCCGGCCAGCCGGGGCGGCTCGGGGTCCTCGTGGACGACGGCGAACAGCGTCGCCATCGGCTCGGGCCGGTCGAAGGCCAGCCGCCCCTCGACGGCGGTGTAGAGCGTGGCGCCCAGCGACCACAGGTCGACGGCGGGCCCCGGCTCCTCGCCGCGCGCCCGCTCCGGCGACATGTAGGCGGGCGACCCGAGGATCGCGCCCGAGGTGGTGATCGAGGGGTTGCCGGTGGCCGTGGCGATGCCGAAGTCGGTGAGGTGGGCGGCGCAGTCGGCGCCGACGAGCACGTTGGCCGGCTTCACGTCGCGGTGCACGATCCCGGCGGCGTGCGCGGCCTCCAGCGCCTCGAGGACGTCGAGGCCGATCCGCGCCACGGTGGGCCAGGGCAGCGGGCCCGAGCGCTGCACGACCTCCTGCAGGCTGCGGGCGTCGACGTGCTCCATGACCAGCCAGGGCCGGCCGTCCTCCTCCACGACGTCGTAGAGCGTCGTGACGTTCGGGTGCAGCAGCCGTGCCGCGGTGCGGGCCTCCCGCAGGGTGCGCGAGCGCAGCGCCTCGCGCTCGTCGTCGCTGAGGTGCGTGGGGAACACGACCTCCTTGAGGGCGACGGGCCGGCCCAGCACCTCGTCGGTGGCGCGCCAGACGACGCCCATCCCCCCGCGGCCGATCACCTCGGTGACGGTGTAGCGACCGGCGACCAGCCGTCCGGTACCCGCTTCGGCGGACATGCGGGGGACAGTACGCCCGGGGTCGTGCCCGCGTCCCGGCTCAGGCCGGGTTCGCGGGCTCTTCCGGGTCGCTCTTGGCCTCGAGGTCCGCGGCGACCTCCGGCGTCTCCATCTCCAGCGCGATGTCGCGCGGCTGCGGGGTCTCCGGGTCGGGCTGCGGCGTCGTCATGCCTGCAGCCTGCCCCGGATCGCGGCCGCCCGCTCCCTAGACTCCCGCGACCGTGAGCGTCACGCGGCTGCTGGTCGCCAACCGCGGGGAGGTCGCCGTCCGCGTGCTGCGGACCGCCGCGGCCCTCGGCCTGTCCACCGTCGCCGTCGCGCCGGAGGACGACGCCGGCGGCCTGCACGTGCGCCGGGCCGACGACGCCGTCCGGCTGCCCGGTGCCGGGCCGGCCGCGTACCTCGACGTGGCCGCGGTGGTCGGCGCGGCCGTGCGCAGCGGCGCCGACGCCCTGCACCCGGGCTGGGGCTTCCTCTCCGAGAGCCCGGCGCTGGCGCGGGCCTGCGCCGGGGCGGGGGTGGTGTTCGTCGGGCCGTCCGCGGAGACGCTGGCGCTGTTCGGCGACAAGACGGCGGCCCGCGCCCGGGCGGCGGGGCTCGGCCTGCCCGTGCCGGCCGCGACCGGCCCGGACCCCGCGCCGGAGGAGGCGGCCGCGTTCCTCGCCGGCGGGCCCGTGATGGTCAAGGCGGTGTCCGGCGGCGGCGGGCGCGGGATGCGGCCGGTGACCGACCCCGCCGGCCTGCCCGCCGCGCTGGAGCGGTGCCGGTCGGAGGCGCGGGCGGCGTCCGGCGACGGCGCCGTCCACCTGGAGCGGCTGCTCCCCGGCGCCCGGCACGTGGAGGTGCAGGTGGCCGGTGACGGCGCGGCGGTGGTGGTCCTCGGCGACCGCGACTGCTCGCTGCAGCGGCGCCGTCAGAAGCTGGTGGAGGTGGCGCCCGCGCCGGGGATCGACGGCGCCGTGCGGGACCGCCTCGCCGGGTGGGCGGCGGCGCTGTGCGGGTCGGCCGGCCTGCGCGGGCTGGCCACCGTGGAGTTCCTGGTGCGCGGGGACGAGGTCGCCTTCCTCGAGGTGAACCCGCGGCTGCAGGTGGAGCACACGGTCACCGAGGAGGTGACCGGCCTGGACCTGGTGGAGGTGGGCATCCGGCTGGCGTCGGGTGACTCGCTGGCCGCGCTCGGGCTGTCGGCGCCGCCCCCGGTCCGCGGCGCCGCCGTCCAGGTGCGGGTCAACGCCGAGACCCTGCGGCGCGACGGGACGGTGCTGCCCGGCGCCGGCGTGCTCGGGCGGTTCGTGCCGCCGACCGGGCGGGGCGTGCGGGTGGACACCGGGGTGGTCGCCGGCGACGAGGTGTCCCCGCGCTACGACTCGCTGCTCGCCAAGGTGGTGGTGCGCGACCGCGACCTGCCGCGGGCGCTGGCGGGGTGCCGCCGCGCGCTGGCCGAGCTCGACGTCGCCGGGGTGCCGACCGGACGCGACCTGCTGGCCGCGCTGCTCGGGCTGCCCGAGGTGGCGGCCGGTCGGGCGACCACCGACCTGGTCGACGCGCGGCTGGCGGACCTGCTGCCCGACGAGGAGCCCGCGGTCGCGGCCGGGCCGGTCGACGGCGTGCTGCCGGTGACCGCGCCGCTGTCGGGAGCCGTGGTCGAGGTGGCCGCCGCGGACGGGGACGCCGTCGCCGCCGGGGCGCCGCTGCTGGTGCTCGAGGCGATGAAGATGGAGCACGTGGTGCCCGCGCCGGGCGCCGGCCGGGTCACCGGGCTCGCCGCGCGGGTGGGCGACGCCGTGACCGCCGGGACGGTGCTCGCCGGCGTCGTGCCCGGCGACGTGGACGCCGTCGACGGCCCGGACGACGGCGACCCCGACGTCGTCCGGCCCGAGCTCGCCGAGCTGCACGAGCGGCGGGCGGCCACCCTCGACGACGCCCGGCCCGGCGCCGTCGCGCGGCGGCACGGGGCGGGGCGGATGACCGCGCGGGAGACGGTGGCCGCGCTGGTCGACGAGGGCACCTTCGTCGAGTACGGGCAGCTCGGCCTCGCCGCGCAGCGGGCCCGCCGGTCGCTGGACGAGCTCGTCGCCCGCACGCCGGGCGACGGGATGGTGACCGGCCTCGGCGAGGTCGACGGCGTCGCGTGCGCGGTGCTCGCCTACGACTACACGGTGCTGGCCGGCACGCAGGGCCACGTCAACCACCGCAAGACCGACCGGCTGCTGGAGCTCGCCGCCGAGCGCGGGCTGCCGGTGGTGCTGGTCGCCGAGGGCGGCGGCGGACGGCCCGGGGACACCGACGGCGCGGGCGTCTCGTGGCTCGACGTCCCGACCTTCACGACGATGGCGCGGCTCGCCGGGCGGGTGCCGACGGTCGCCGTCGTCTCCGGGTTCTGCTTCGCGGGCAACGCGGCGCTGGTGGGCTGCTGCGACGTCGTCATCGCGACCGAGGCCAGCAGCATCGGGATGGGCGGCCCGGCGATGATCGAGGCCGGCGGGCTCGGCGTCGTCGCGCCGGAGGACGTCGGGCCGACGGCGGTGCACGCGGCCACCGGCGTCGTCGACGTCGTGGTGCCCGACGACGCCGCCGCGGTGGCCGCCGCCCGGGAGGCGCTCGGCCTGCTCGCCGGGCGGCGGCGCCCGGGGGAGGCCGCCGACCAGCGGCCGCTGCGGACGGCGCTGCCGGCCAACCGGGTGCGCAGCTACGACGTGCGGCCGGTGGTGACGACGCTGGCCGACGCCGGCAGCGTGCTGGAGCTGCGTGCGGCGTTCGGGCGGGGCGTGGTCACGGCGCTGGCCCGGCTCGGCGGCCGGCCGGTGGGCCTGCTGGCCAACGACCCGCGGCACCTCGGCGGGGCGATCGACGGGGAGTCGGCGGACAAGGCGGCGGCGTTCCTGCGGCTGTGCGGGTCGGCGGGGCTGCCGGTGGTGTCGCTGGTGGACACCCCGGGGTTCATGGTCGGGCCGGAGTCGGAGCGGACCGGTACGGTGCGCCGCTTCGGCGGGCTGTACGTCGCCGGGGCGCAGCTGCCCGTGCCGCTGCTGGCCGTGGTGCTGCGCAAGGCGTACGGGCTGGGCGCGATGGCGATGCTCGGCGGCGACCTGCGGGCCCCGCTGCTCACGCTGGCCTGGCCCACCGGCGAGTTCGGGCCGATGAGCCTCGAGGGTGCGGTGCGGCTCGGCGCGCGGCGGGAGCTGAAGGCGCTGGCCCCGCCCGAGCGGGAGGCACGGTTCGCCGAGCTGGTGGCGGAGTCCTACGCGCAGGGGAGGGCGCTCAACGTGGCGTCGGTGTTCGAGGTGGACGACGTCGTCGACCCGGCCGACACCCGGGAGGTGCTGCTGCGCGCGCTCGCCGGGCTGGCCTGAGGGTCCTACGGTCCCGGCATGCCCCGATTCCGCCTGACCACCGGCGACGGTTCCGTGCTGCAGGAGTGGGACGCCGCCGACGCGGCGGCCGCGGAGTCCGAGGCGGTGGAGACCGTGGCGCGGCACCGGGCGGAGGACCCGCCCGGCGCCGCCGAGTACGTGCTCGCCGACGACGCCGGTTCGGACGTGGCGCGCTGGGGGTCCGAGGCGCCCTGACCCGACTCAGGCCAGGCGGCGCTCGAGGACCTCGTGCTCGCGGCGCAGCACCACCTGGCTGACCAGGTCCCGGACGGCGGCCTCGGCCTGCTTGCCGATGAACGGGGCGTCGACCTTCGCGTCGCCGGTGACGGTGGCGCGGGTGCCGCCGCCCGGCGCCGGGACCAGCCGCCGGTCGCACGTCACCCGGGCCTCGCGGCCCATGATCTCGGCGCGCAGGTCGAGGCTGCCGCGCCAGCCGCCGTCGCCGTCGGGGGTCCAGGTGGTCACCTGGGAGACCGGGACCGTCTTGCCGACGAAGCGCGCGAAGACCGGCGGGATGCCCGTGGTCGGGGCCGACAGGCGGGTCGTCGTGCGGGTGTCGCTGCCGTCCTTCGCGCTGGACACCTCCTGCACCTGCGCCTCCAGGGCCTGCGCGACCTCGCGCAGGAACGTCTCGTCGGTGAGGACGGCGAGCACGCGGTCGGGGTCGGCGGCGTAGGTGGTGGTGGCGTCGATGGGCACGCCCCATCCTCATCTGCGCCGCCGGGCCGCGCGCCCCGGGGTGCCGGCGGGGCGGGCGGGGACGGTGGGACGACCGGCCCTCGACGCGATGCGGACCTCCCCGGTCTCCCATCTCGCGACACCTAGCGTGCCGCGCAGCGCGCCGGACACCGGGGACCGGCGCACCTCTCGAGGAGACGACACGTGCGCCGCAGCACCGCCGTCGCCGGGGCCTTCGCCGCCGGCCTGATGATCCTGTTCACCGGTCCCGCCGCCCAGGCCGCCGCGACCGACACCGTCTACGTGCCCGAGGACTTCGTGACCTCCCTCAGCCAGACCCGGGCAACGGGTCACTACGAGGTGGTCGGGACCGGGCTACGCGTCTGGACCGAGAGCAACAAGTCCACGGACAAGGTGGCCGAGTACGTCGCCACGACCACGCCGCTGGCCGGTGTGGGTTCGCCGCGGCTCAACGTCACCACCACCGCCGGGACCATCGCGCCGGGATTCCAGCTCGTCGTCGACCTCGATGGCAACGGCACGAAGGACGGCATCCTGGTGGGCGAGCCGACGGCTCCGGGTTACGAGGACAACTGGTGGCTCGCCTCGAGCACTCTGCCGTTCCAGCGGCTCGCTCCGCACACCGGCGGTGGCTTCGGCAGCCCCTACTACGGCACCCTCGCCGAGTGGACCGCGGTCTTCGACGGCGACACCGACGTCAACGGCGACGGCGTCGTGGACGCGCAGGATGACATCACCGCTGATGGCGTCGATGACAAGGCGGCCGTGGTCCAGGCGTTCGGCTTCTCGCTCGGCTCCGGCGTCTACGGGGACCACACCATCACGTCGATGGACTTCGCCGGGACGCGGTACACGTTCGCCGAGCACGTCCGGCTGAGCACCAAGAACCAGTGCAAGAACGGCGGGTGGGCCACGAGCACGTTGCCCGAGTTCCGCAACCAGGGCGAGTGCGTCGCGTCGTTCGCCAAGGCCGCCGAGCGCTGACCCGCTCCGCAGCACGACGGAGGCCCGTCACCCGGTCCGGGTGGCGGGCCTCCGTCGTGCCGGTGAGCGGTCAGGGCGCCGGAGCGGGTGCGGGCTCCCCGGTCGCCGGTCCGGTGGCGGCGCAGGAGTCGTCGGTCGCGGCGTCGGCGGCCGCCGCGTCCGGGGTGACCTCCGTGGGGACGGGCTCCGCGGGCTGCGCCGCGGGGTCGGTCACCGACGCGTCGGGGGAGATCTCGCAGCCGGCGTCCTCGACGGCCGGCTCGGCGGGTGCAGGGGCGGGCTCGACGGGTGCGGACTCGACCGGAGCGGGCTCTGCGGGCGCAGGCTCCGCGGGGGCCGGCACGGTCGGCGTCGGCTCTGCGGGCGTCGGCTCTGCGGGCGTCGGCTCTGCGGGCGTCGGCTCTGCGGGCGTCGGCTCGGCCGGGGTGGGCTCGGCCGGGGTGGGCTCGGCCGGGGTGGGCTCGGTCGGCTCGACGGGCGCGGACTCGACGGGCGCAGGCTCGACAGGCTCGGGCTCGACAGGCTCGGGCTCGACAGGCTCGGGCTCGACAGGCTCGGGCTCGACAGGCTCGGGCTCGACAGGCTCGGGCTCGACCGGGGCCGGCTCACTGGGGGCGGGCTCAGTCGGCGTCGGCTCGGCCAGGGTGGGCTCAGTCGGCTCAACGGGCGCCGGGTCCACGGGCGCCGGCGGGACGTCGGCCGGGGTCGGCGGTGTCTCGACCGCGGGCTCCTCGACCGGCGGCACGTCGGCAGGCGGGACCTCCACGGGCGGCACATCGGCGGGCGGGGCCTCGGTCGGCGGGACGTCGGACGGCGGGATCTCCACCGGCGGCGGGTCTGCAGGCGGCGCCTCCACCGGCGGCGGGTCAGCAGGCGGCGCCAGCGGCGGCGCCTCGACGGGCGGCTCGGCCGGGGGGCTCTCCGCCGGCACGTCGAGCGGAGCAGGGCCGGAGCCGTCGAGGTACTGCCGCAGCAGCGCGTCGAGGTAGGCCTCGGACTCCGCATCCAGGTCCGGGAACGGGTCGGCGGGCGTCGGTGCTGCCGCCGGCGCGGGCGGCGCGGGAGGCGGCGGCGCCCAGCCGTCCTCGAAGCCGGGCGCCACGACGCCGATGCTCGGCAGCGCGAGCGGGCCGCCGTCGGGCTCGGCCTCGCCCATCCGCGCGGCGGTGTCTCCCGCGGGTTCGATGCCCGTGGTGCTGGCGTCGGCGACCGGCGGCCCCGAGACCGCGGCCAGCGCGGCCGCCATCCCGAGCGCGCAGGCGCTCGCGCCGACCGCCGGGATGAACCGGGCGGACCGGATGCCTCGTCTCGACCTGTCCACTGCTCTTCCCCCTGAGCCGTAGGACTCTCCGCACCCATCGTGACCCGGCCGGTACCGGACGTCTACGCGAGCGGGCACGCCGGCGGCGTCGGTTCACCCGTCAGGCGTGCGGGCGACACCCGGACGCGCGGGTCATCACCGCGCGTGCACGCGTCAGAAGGGCGGGAGGTCGAGGTCGGTGCCGAACCGGGGTGGTGGGCTCGCCCGGGTCCCGCCGTCGGGGGACGTGACCAGCAGCGCGCCGTCGTCACCGACGTCGAAGCACCAGCCCGGCGCCTGGTGCTTGAGGCGGTGATGGTGCTCGCACAGGCAGCAGAGGTTCCGGGCGGTGGTGGGCCCGTCGGGCCAGCGGCGGCAGTGGTCGAGGTCGCAGGTGCGCGCCCGTGCCCGGCAGCCGGGGAACCGGCAGCGCCTGTCGCGGAGCCGGACGAAGCGGTCGAGGGCGGCACCCGGGTCGTGGGCGTCGGTGCCGGCGGGCGGCCCGAGCGCGGCCCCGCGGCGGAGACCGGTGGCATCGGTCAGGGCGACGAGGCTGCCGCGGAGCATGTCGGTGACCGCGACCCGCGGCCGCTCGGCCAGCGCGGTGCCGCCGAGGGCGCGGACGTCGAGCAGCGCACCGACGTCGAGCAGGCCGCGGAGCTCGCCGTCGGTCCACGTCCCGCGCAGCACCGCCCGGCGGGCGCCGGCCGTGGCCTGCCGCACCGCGTCCGCGTGCCGCGCCGCGGCCTCGGCCATCGGTCCGACTCCGGCCGGGGGCCGGGGCGTGGGATCGGACGGCGGCCCGGACGTGGGCTCGTCGCCGACCGGGTCGCACACCCCGCCGTCGTCCCCTGGCTGGTCGGCTCCCGGCTCGTCGTCCCGGGGCTCGTCGGCTCCCGGTGCGTCGGCTCCGGGTTCGTCGGCTCCGGGTTCGTCGTCCTGCGGCTCGTCGTCCTGCGGCCCGTCGTCCCCCGTCGGCAGGTCGTCCACCGCGGCGGCCGGGCGGGGGAGCAGGCCGAGCGCGTACGCCAGCTCGCGCACCATCTCGGCCGGCACGACGGCGCCCTCCACCAGCCCGGGCTCGCTGCCGCCGAGCATCGTCTCCAGCGCGACGACGAGGGTCAGCGCGACGGTGACCGGCGGGCGGCCGTCCTCGCCGGGCCGCAGCACCAGGTCGGCGAGGGCGTCGGCCATGCGCTGCTGCCGCGTGCGCTCGTCGCCCTCGACCCGGTTCTGCTCGGCGTAGGCCTCCAGTGCGCGGTGGATCGCCGCGCAGGTGGGGAGGGGGAGGTCGATGACGAGGGTGGCGGAGCCGTCGCGCCGGTCGTGCATGCGCACCCCACGGCCGCGCACCGCGGCGACCAGCCGCCGCCCGGCCGCCTCGGCGTCCTTCCGCAGCACGACGCGGCGGGCGCAGTCGCCGAGCTGCGGTGGCGTCTTGCCGCCGAGCAGGCGCAGCACGTGCGCCTCGATGTCGGTGCGCAGCGCGTCGTCGCGCACCGGCCCGACGACGGTGACCATCTGCCGCGCGTGCGCCGGGCTGATCTCCCCACGGGCGAGCAGCGCCAGGGTGGCGGGCAGCCGCTCGACGAGCGTCACCGCCTCCTCGAGCATCGCGCCGGCGGCCGGGCCGGAGGTCCGCAGGGCGAGCGCCACCTCGTCGACGGCCCACTCGCTCACCCCGGTGAGGACCGCCGGGCGGGCGGCGCGGCTCGCCGCCGACATCGCGCCCCGCTCGCCGGGCTGCCGGTCGAACCGCCCCGCCGGGCGGCAGCGGGCCAGGTCGGCGAGCGAGACGGCGAGGACCGCGGCCTCACGGGCACTTCGCCGCGCCGCGGCCGTCGCCCGCGACAGCGCCTCCGACCCCAGGACGAGCAGCCGGTCGAGCTCGTCGGCGCCCGGCGTCCTGCGGTGGTGTGGCCTCCCCGCGACCTCCCACCGTCTCCCGCTCCGCGCCTCGGGACGGACCAGGTCGAGGACGGCGGGCCGGGGACCGAGGGCGGCGCGCAGCGCCTCCTCGACCGGACCCATCGCATCGAACACGCGTTCGATCATACCGACACGGCAGGGCTCCGACCAGCGGAGACGCCGCCTGTGGACGAGCGGTCAGGCGCGGTTGCGGCGCGCGATCTCCGTGCTGAGCGCCGTCGCGAAGGCGGTCCAGCCGGCGTAGGGGAGGAGCAGGGCGCCGGCTGCCCGGTCGGCCGACCAGGCCCGCCTCGCGAGGTCCGCGGTCGACGCGGCGAGCAGCGCCGCCTCCGCCGCGGCCAGCGGCGGCCGGTGCGCCCGGAAGAACACCCACGGCCAGGCGGCGTTGAGCGCGAGGTTGGCGGCGTACGCCCGCCGGAAGCCGCGTCCCGAGCGGCCCGCCCGCGCACCGGCCACGGCCAGCAGCGCGTACAGCGCCGTCCACGCGATCCCGAAGACCGGACCGGGCGGCTGCCAGCGCGGCGTGTCCAGCCGCCGGTACCAGTCCGAGGAGACGTCGGTGCCCGCCGCGCCCAGCAGGGCGGTGAGCACGACGGGCACGGAGGCGGACACTGCCGGGGAGGCGCGCACGTCCCGAGCATGGCCGCCCGGACGGACGACGGCAGCACGGTCGGACGAGCACGGTCGGACGAGCACGGTCAGACGAGCGCGGGCTCCCGCGGCGCGGGCGCGGCGGGCGCCGGCGGCACCCGCCGGGACCGCGCGGCGCCCAGGCCGAGCAGCGCCAGCCCCGCGGCGCACCAGACGGCGAGGGTGAGCAGCGCGGGCCCGGCGCCGGCGCCGTCGAACCAGGAGGTGGCGCGCAGCAGCGTCCCGGTGGCGCCCGGCGGCATCCACTGGCCGACAGCACCCCAGGCGCCCGGCAGCAGCTCAGGCGCGCCGGCCAGGCCGGACAGCGGGTTGCCGAGCAGGACCGTGACTGCCGCCCCGAGCGCCAGTCCCGGCGTGCCGAGCAGGTCGTGCAGGCCGAGCAGCACGAGCGCCGTGGCGGCGATGCCCAGGGCCACCACGCCCGTCGTCGTCCACCACCCGGCCTCGACCGAGCCGAGCCAGCTGCCGAGGACCGTCGCGGTCACCATGCCGCCGGCCAGCGCCGCGGCCAGCGCCGTCGCTGCCCGCCGCAGGCGGCCGCGGACCAGCCGTGAGGTGAGCGCCGCGGTGAGGATCCCGCCGATCGCCAGCGGCAGGGCGGCCGCAGCCAGGCCGGCACCGCGCGGGTCCGCCTCGGGTGCCGGGACGACGTCCTCCACCGGCACCGCCGTGCCGGTGGCCGCGCCGAGGCCGGCGGCCACCTGGCGCAGGGAGGCTGCCACGGTGGGCGAGGCCGCGGAGGCGACGAGCAGCCGCGGTCCGGAGGGGCCGACGACGACCGCGCCGTACACCTCGCGGCCGGCGATCGCCGCGCGGGCGGTGGCCTCGTCGTCGACCGGCCGGACGGCGAAGGCGCCGGGGGCGGCGGTGTCGAGCGCGGTCTCCACCTGGGTCACGGCGGGAGCGGGCCCGGCGACGGCGAGCGGCAGGTCGTGCGGCGCCGAGCGGACGGCGAACCAGGCGAAGGCCGTGAGGACCACGGCGAGGAGGGCGGCGACCGCCACCGGCACGGCCAGGCCGGCGCGGGCGGGAGGGGCTGCGGGCATGGGGACCACTCCAGTAAAACGAAGGACCGTTCGCTTACTCGGACGAGTGTGCCGACCACCCGCTCCGCCGTCAAGAACGATCGTTCGCTTTACAGTGGACGGCGTGCCCCGCGTCCCGGAGTCCCACCTCGCCGCCCGCCGCGACCAGATCCTCGACGCGGCCACCGCCCGCTTCGCCGCCAACGGCTTCCAGGCCACCGGCATGGCCGACGTCATCGCCGCCTCAGGGCTGTCGGCCGGCGCCGTCTACCGCTACTTCCGCAGCAAGGACGAGCTGATCGCCGCGATCGTCGAGCGGGTCGTGGGCGCCGCGGCGGCGCGCTTCGAGCAGCTGCTCGAGGACGACGCCGCGCCGGACCCGGCCGAGGCGGTGGCGGCCGCGGTCGAGATGGTGGCCGAGCTGACCACGCGCGGGCCGGTCGACCTCAGCCGCGTCGCCGTCCAGGCGTGGGGTGAGGCGCTGCGCAACCCCGGCGTGCACGCCGTCGTCGACCCGGCCTACCGCACGATGCGCGGCTACTTCGTCGAGATCGCGCGGCGGGGGCAGGCGGCCGGCCGGTTCCCGGCCGACGCCGACCCGCTGCACCTGGGCGCCACGATGATGTCGTCGGTGTTCGGGTTCGTCCTGCAGCGGCTGCTGCTCGGCGACGTCGACCCGGCCGCCTACGCCGCCGCGCTGCGGGTGACCTGGGCCGGCGCTCCGTCCACCACCGGGTAGGCCCGCGGCGGCCGGCTGCCGTACAGCACCCCGGCCACCACCAGCGCGCCGCAGGCGACCTCCACCAGCGGCAGGCGCTCGCCGAAGAACAGCCACGACGACGCCGTGCCGACCACCGGCACCAGCATGGAGAACGGCGCCACCGTGCCCGACGGGTGCCGGCTCATCAGCGCCGTCCAGATGCCCGAGCCGAGCAGGGTCGCGACGACGACGGTGAACAGCAGCCCGGCCAGCGCGAGCAGGCCGCGCTGCGTGCCGAGCGTGGTGAGCGAGGCGCCGATCCGCGCCGGGCCCTCCGTCGCGAGCGACAGCGCGAGCATCGGCAGCGGCGGCACGACGGTCATCCAGAGCATCAGCCGGAACGGCCGCGCCGGGCGGGCCTGCCGGTTGCAGAGGTTGCCCAGCGCCCAGCCCAGCCCGCCGCAGAGGGTGAGCAGCACCGGCAGCAGTGTCGCGCCGCCGTCGAGCCCGGCCCGGTGGACGGCGATCCCTGCCAGCCCCGCGACGGCGAGCGCCACCCCGGCGGCCTGCCGGCCGGTCAGCCGCTCGCGCAGCAGCAGCCCGGCGAGCACGACGGTGAACGGCGCCGAGGACTGCAGCACCAGCGAGGCCAGCCCGGTCGGCATCCCGGTGTCCATCGCGACGTACAGGAAGACGAACTGCAGGACGCCGAACCCGAGCCCGTAGCCGACCACCCACCGCCAGGGGACGCCGGGCCGCGGCACGAGCAGCAGCGTCGGGACGGCGACCAGCGCGAACCGCAGCGCCACGAGGAAGAACGGCGGGAACTGCTCGAGCGACAGGTGGATCGCCGGGAAGTTCAGCCCCCAGACGACGGCGACGACGAGGGCGAGGAGGCGGTCGCGGACGGGCACGCGGTCGAGCCTGCGCCCGCCGAAGCGTCAGCACCAGCGAAAGGTGCTGTACCGACGATGTAGCGTCGCTTCATGGACCTGCGGGCCCTGGAGACCCTGCGGACGGTGCGCACGCAGGGCGGCGTCGCGGCCGCGGCGGCCGTGCTGCACCTCACGCCCTCGGCGGTCTCCCAGCAGCTCGCCGCGCTGTCCCGGGAGGCCGGCGTCCCGCTCACCGAGCGCGTCGGGCGCGGGCTGCGGCTCACCGCGGCCGGCGACGCTCTGGCCGACGCCGCCGTCGACGTCGCGGTGGCCGTCGAGCGGGCGCGGGCATCGCTCGCGGCGTTCACCGGGGCGGCCGAGGGGACGGTGCGCGTCTCGGCGTTCCAGAGCGGCGCCCGGCTGCTGCTCCCGCCGCTGCTCACCCGCGTGCGGGCGCTCGGCGGGGTGCGGGTCGAGTGCTCCGACGAGGACGTCGCGCAGGACGCCTTCCCCGCGCTCACCGACCGGGTCGACGTCGTGGTCGCGCACCGGCCCGACGGCGGCGCGGAGTGGGCGGGCGACGGCAGCCGGCTGCGGGTCGTGCCGCTGCTGCGCGAGCCGCTCGACGTCGCCGTGCCGCGCGGGCACCCGCTGGCCGGCCGCGACCGGGTGCGGGCCGGCGACCTGGTCGGCGAGGAGTGGATCGCCGTCCGCGAGGGCTTCCCGGTGGCCACCGTGCTGGCCGCCGTCGCCGCGGGGTCGGGCGCGGCGCCCCGGATCGCGCACCGGATCAACGACTTCTCCATCGCCGAGGCGATGGTCGCCGCCGGGCACGGCATCTCCCTGCTGCCCCGCTTCACCGGCGGAGGCCACCCCGGCGTGCGGCTGCTCCCGCTGGCGGGCGTGCGCGCCGGGCGGAGGGTGGAGGCGCTGCTGCGCCCGGACACCGCCGAGCGGCTGGTCGTGCGGCGGGTGCTCGACGAGCTGGTCGCCGTCGCCGCGGAGGTCACCGGCGCCTCGGCCTGAGGCCGCGCCGTCAGCGGCGGCCCCGGGGGCCGGAGCCCGCGGGGACCCGTCGTGCGCGGTGCCGCAGGTGCAGGCGGGCCGGCCGGACGGCGGGACGGGGCGGGTCGGCGAGCAGGGCCGCCTCGGCCGCGAGCAGGGCCGCGCCGGGGTCGAGCCCGAGCTCGGCGGCGAGGACGCGCCGGACCCGGCGGAGCGCGGCGAGCGCGTCGGCCCGCCGGCCGCCCTCGGCCAGGGCGCGCGCGAGCAGCACCCAGCCGCGCTCGCGCAACGGGGAGCGGGCCGTCAGCTCCCGGGCCCGCCCGGCCGCCTCCGCCACCCGGCCGGTGCGCAGCAGCGCCTCGGCCAGGTCCTCCTCGGCCGCCGTCCGCAGCTCGGTGAGCCGCGCGGCCGCGGGGGCCAGGCCCGGCAGGTCGGCGAGGCCTGCCAGCGCCTCGCCGCGCCACAGCCCGAGCGCCCCGCCCAGAGCGGTTGCCGCCACCGCGGGGGAGCCGGTCGCGAGGGCCGCGGCGCCCCCGGCCGCGAGGCGGGCGAACCGGACGGCGTCGACGGCACCGGGGTCCAGGTCCAGCGCGTAGCCGCCGCCCCGGCGGGTCACGCCCCCGCCGAGGCCGCGCCGCAGCCGGGAGACGTGGTGCTGCAGGGTCCCCGGCCGCGCGTCCGCACCCGGCGGCCACGCGCCGGTGAGCAGCCCGCCGTCGGACACGGTCGCCGGGGCGGCCGTGGCGAGCACCGCGAGGACGGCACGCGGCCGCGGTCCGCCGAGGTCGAGCGGCCGCCCGTCGCGGGTCGCCGTCACCGGTCCCAGCAGGCACAGCTCCAGGCCGGGCACCCCGCGCGCCTCAGGCGCGGACCGGCGCGCCGGCCAGCATCGGCAGCAGCAGCTCCAGGCGGCCGACCTCCTCGACGTTGTGCCGCACCCAGGCCCGCACCATGGGGTCGGGGAACCGGCGCCGCAGCACCCGGTTGACCGGCGCGGACAGCGGGCCGCGCGCGCCGAGGTCGAGCACGCTGACGTAGTGGGTGCGCCCGCGCCCGGCCGACCACGTGTGCTCCAGCTGGGTGACGACGGCGCCGCCGATCCGCTGGACGAGCCGGATGCCGGTCCGGTCGAGCTTCTCCACCCGGTCCACGACGTCGATCGCGTACTCGGGCCGGCCGGCGAAGCGCTCGACGATCCGGAAGCGGGCGCCCTCGGCCGCGCCGCCACCGGGCGCCGGCCGGGCGAGCTCCCACCGGACGTGGTCGAGCGGGTGCCAGGCCAGGTACCGCGACACGACCCCACCGTCGTAGTCCATCGTCGCGCCGAGCGAGCCGAACCAGTCGAGCACCTGGTCCGGGGTCACGCCCTCCAGCGGTGCGTGGTCGATGGTGACGCGGCGGCGACCGTGCGGGTGCTCCTCGTACCGGACCGTGGCGGTGTCCGGCGTGCGGAGCGGGACGACGAGCGGCAGGGCCATGACTCCTCCTGGGGAAACGCGACCGTATCTCGCGCGGCGGACGCTAGGGTGGCGTCCGGAGATACGCAAGCGTTTCCTGCGCGGGAGGTCGGGATGGCCGTGGAGTCCCCCGTCGCCCGGCCCGCGCGCCGCCGCGGCGCCGAGCTGGAGGCCGCGATCGAGGCCGCCGTCGTCGGGCTCGTCGTCGAGCAGGGCGCGGCGGCGGTGACGATGGAGGCGGTCGCCGCCCGGTGCGGGACCAGCAAGCCCGTGCTCTACCGGCGCTGGCCCGACCGGGCCGCCCTCCTGCGCGACGTGCTGCTGCGGCAGGCCACCGCCGCCATCCCCGCCGAGGACACCGGCAGCTACCGCACCGACATGCTCGCGGTCCTGCGCGGCTGGGCGGCCGTCCTCACCGGGCCCGGCAGCCGGGTCGTGCACGCCGTCGTCACCGCCATGGCCACCGACCCGGCCTTCGCCACCGCCTTCCGCGACGGCGTCATCGGCTGGCGCAAGGAGGAGATGGCGCGCCTGCTCGCCCGTGGCGTCGCGCGCGGCGACGTCCGTCCCGGCGTCCCGGTCGACCTGCTGCGCGAGCTCGGGCAGTCGGTGCTATGGCACCGCTTCCTCGTCACGGGCGACCCCATCACCGACGACGTCGTCGTGCGGGTGGTCGACGAGGTGCTCGTGCCGCTGGTGCGGCCCTGACGACGGTCAGGCGCGGGGCGGTGCCCAGGCCTCGACGGCGGCGAGCTGCCGGCCCGCGGCCGACGGCGGGGTGAGCCGCAGGACGGCGTCGCGCACCCGGGAGGTGACCGGCCCGCGCGCCTGGGCGACCCGGCCGACGGCGCGCGCCCGGCGGGCGATCCGCCGCACCCGCGGCCGGCGCAGCCGGTCGTAGCGGTCGAGGGCCTCGTCGGGGTCGAGACCGGGGCCGCCGCCGGACAGCAGCGCGGTCAGGGTGGCCGCGTCCTCGAGTGCCTGGTTGGCGCCCTGGCCGAGGTCGGGCGTCATCGCGTGCGCGGCGTCGCCGAGCAGCACCACCCGGCCGCGCCGGAGGGATGGCACCGGTCCCGCCAGGTCGTGCACGTCCGAGCGACTGACGTCGGCCGGGCGGGTGGCCGCCAGCAGCTCCCCGACCGGCTCGTGCCAGCCGGCGAACAGGCAGCTCACCGCGGCGTGCTCGTCGTCGGCCCGCCCGCCGGCCGGTGCCGACGCGACGGCGAACCAGTAGACGCGGCCGTCGGCGAGCGGAGCCATCCCGAACCGCAGCCCGCGGCCCCAGGTCTCCCCGGCGGCGCCGCGCAGGTCGACCGGGACCGCGGTGACGCCCCGCCAGGCGGTGTAGCCCGCGTAGCGGAGGCCCGGGTCGCCCGGCCAGCCCGCGCGCACCCGGCTGCGGATGCCGTCGGCGGCGACCACGACGTCGGCCCGCTCCGCGCCGTCGCGCAGCCGGACCGTCCCGTCGTCGTCCACCCCGGTGACCTCGCATCCCCAGCGCACCGTCCCGGGGGCCAGCGCGTCCTCGAGCTGCCGGTGGAGGTCCGCCCGGTGGACGACCCGCAGCCGGCGCACCGCGTCCGGCGGGGTCCGGGACAGCCAGGAGCCGTCCGGCCGGCGCTGCCCGGCGAGGAGCCGGTGCCCGGGGCCCGTGGCCGCGCGGACGGCGTCCCCGAGGCCCAGGGCGTCGAGGGCGGTGAGCCCGTTGCCGAACAGCGACAGGCCCGAGCCGACGACCCGCGCGCCCGGTGCCCGTTCCAGGACGGTCACCCGCGTGCCTGCCCGCTGCAGGCCGGCGGCGGTGGCGAGCCCGCCGATGCCGGCGCCGACGACGATCACGTGCACGAGGTCCTCCTGTCGCGGGTGGTGCCGACAGGGGAGCGCGCCGCGCTGAGCGGCGGCTGAGGGACCGCTGAGAGGCTGGGGTCAGGGCCGCCAGCGGTGCAGGCCGGTGACCCGCCGGACGGCGGCAGCGGTGACCCGGTGGGGGAGCGCGCCGAGGACCGTGGCGAGCTTGGCGTCCGGGCCGACCGTCACCCGGAACCGCGGGCGCCGGGCCTCGAGCACGCCGGCGACGGCGCGGGCCACCTCGCGGGGGTCGCGCGAGCGGGGCAGGTGCTCGGTCTCGACGAACCGCTCGACCGCCTCGAGCAGGCCGGTGTAGGCGCTGTCGGGCGGGACGACGCGCGGCGTCGTCTCCCAGATGGCGGTGTCGTAGTTGCCGGGCTCCACCAGGACCACCCGGACGCCGAAGGGCTCCACCTCGTAGGCCAGCGACTCCGCCCAGCCCTCCAGGGCCCACTTCGACGCGCAGTACAGCGACAGTCCGGGGTTGCCGTAGCGCGCCGAGTCGCTGGAGACCAGCACCAGCCGCCCGGCCCGCTGCGCCCGCATCACCGGCAGCACCTCGCGGGTCAGCCGCATCGCGCCGAGCAGGTTGGTGTCGAGGACCCGCTGCCACTCGGCCTCGTCGGTGTCCTCGAAGGCGCCCCCGGACGCGGTGCCGGCGTTGCTGACCAGCGCGTCGAGCCGGCCGCCGGTGAGCTCGAGGGTCTCCTTGACGGCGCGGGCGACCGACCCGGCGTCGGTGACGTCGAGCTGGACGACGTCGAGCGGGTCGAGGCCGGCCTCGCGGGTGCGGGCGTCGAGCGCGGCCCGCTTCCCGGGGTCGCGCATCGAGGCGACGACGTGCCGGCCGCGCGCCGCGAGCTCGACGGCCGTCTCCAGGCCGAGGCCGGAGGAGCAGCCGGTGATCAGGACGGTCGGTCGCTGGTTGCGCACGGCAAC
Organism: Geodermatophilus sp. FMUSA9-8; assembly: GCF_037034165.1. Lineage (NCBI taxonomy): Bacteria > Bacillati > Actinomycetota > Actinomycetes > Geodermatophilales > Geodermatophilaceae > Geodermatophilus > Geodermatophilus sp. FMUSA9-8. Next base: position 253,280 of record NZ_JBAGKE010000008.1, read on the forward strand.
GTCATCGGCAGTCCCGGCGCCGGGGGCGACTGGGTGCGCCTCGGTCAGCGGCGCACCAGTGCCAGGGCGAGCCCGGCCGCGGCGAGCGCGGCGGCGGTGAGGACCAGCGCGCCCGCGTCGGTGACGAGGAGGCCGCCGATCACGCCGCCGCCGGCGATGCCGACGTTCGTCGTCGCGTTGGTGAGACCGGGGGCGGCGTCGCCGGCGTCGGGGGCGGCGTTGCGGGCCGCCGTCTGGGTGAGCGTCGGCAGCGCGCCGTAGGCCACGCCCCAGACCACCGTCGCGACGACGGTGACCGCCGCCGCGGAGCCGAGCACCCCGATGACGCCGAGGGCGAGCACGAGGACCGCGACGGTGACGGCGAGCGCGCGCCGGGGGAACCGGTCGGCGAGGACGCCGGCCAGCGCCAGCCCGACGGCCCCCGCGGCGCCGTAGCCGAACAGCACCAGGCTGACCCCGCCCTCGCCGACGCCGGCCGCGCGCAGGACCGGCGAGACGTAGGTGAAGGCGGTGTAGTGCCCGAGCATGACGACGACGGTCAGCGCGGCGGCCAGCTGCACCGGGCGGCGGCGCAGCACCTGCCGCAGTGGCGCGGGCGACGTCGCGGCCGGCGGCGGGGCGGCCGGCAGCAGGGTCGCCGCCAGGACGGCGAGCGCCAGCAGGACGGCGGCGATCCCGGCGAACGCCCAGCGCCAGCCGACCGCCGTCCCCAGCGCGGTGCCGGCGGGGACGCCCGCGGTGAAGGCGACGGTCACGCCCGCGAGCACCAGTGCGGTGGCCCGCCCGGCGCGCGCCGCGGGGACCAGCGCCACGGCGGCGCCCACCGCGACGGAGAAGAAGCCGGCGTGCGCCAGCCCGGCGAGCACGCGCGCGACGACCGCGACCCCGTAGTCGCTCGTGGCGGCGAAGACGGCGTTGCCCACGGCGTAGGTGACCAGCAGCCCGGTGAGCGCCCGCCGCCGCGACCACCGGGCGAGCAGCGCGGTGAGCGGCAGCGACGCCGCGGCGACCACCACCGCGTAGGCGGAGACGAGCAGGCCCACCCGGTCCTCGCCGGTGCCCAGGTCGCGGGCGATCATCGGGAGCAGCCCGACCGGCATCATCTCGGCCGTCACGGCGGCGAAGACGGCCAGCGTCAGCACCCCGAGCGCCACCGGGACGCGGGCTCCCCCGTCCGGGCGGGCGGGCGCGGTCGTCACGGGGGCGGAGGTCACCTCCCCATTAGACTCCGCGCCAGAGCAAATTGGGAGGTGGGCGGTGGGCGCGTTGCCCGAGCGGGCGGTCGCGATGCTCGCCGCCGTCCACGCCCGGCCCGGCCTGACCCGCGCCGAGGCCAGCCGCGCGCTCGGCATCGGCACCGGCGGGGCGGCCGAGGTGGTCGGCCGCCTGGTGGGCGAGCGGCTGCTCGCCGAGGGGCCGGTGGTCCCCGCCGGCGGCCGCGGGCGGCCCACCCGGCGGCTCACCGCCCACCCGGAGGGACCGCTGGTGCTGGCCGCCGTCGTCACGCACGAGTCGTGGCGGGTCGACGCCGTCGAGCTCGGCGGGGCGTCGGTGGCCGGGCTGTCCGGGCGGCACAGCTGGGAGCCCGCCGGGGCCGTCCTCGCGGAGCTGCGGCGGTCGGTGGAGGAGCTGCGCGTGCGGTTCGGCGACCGGGTGCGCGGGCTCGGGCTGGCCGGCCCAGGCGTCGTCCTGGACGAGCGGTGGCTCGACGCCACCGTGCTCGGCTGGACCGACGTCGACCTGTGGTCGGTGTGGCCCGACGCCGGGGTGCTCGTCGCCGACAACGACGCGACCCTCGCCGCGCTGGCCGAGTCCCGTCGCGGCGCCGCCGTCGACGCGCGGCTGGCGCTGCACCTGCGGGTCGACGCGGGCCTCGGCGGCGCCGTCGTCGAGGCGGGCCGGCTGCTCGGCGGCGCGCGCGGCGCGGCGGGGGAGTTCGGCCACCTGCCGATGGGCGACCCCGCGGTCCGCTGCGCGTGCGGCGCGCGCGGGTGCTGGGGCACGGCGGTCGACGGCGGCGCGCTGGCCCGGCTGCTGGGCGCCCCGGAGCCGCGCGACCCGGTGACCTACGCCCGTCAGGTGCTCGCCCGCGACGACGACGCCGCCCGGGCCGCGGTCGCGACCGTCGCCGCCGCGCTGGGCCGGGGCGTCGCCGGGCTGGTCAACGCCCTCGACCCCGACGTCGTCACCCTCGGCGGCCTCGGCGCCGAGCTGCTGGCCGCCGCGCCCGACGAGCTCGACGCCGCCTGCCGGGCCGGGCTCATGCGCTTCCGCGGCGGCACGCCCCCACCCGTGGTGGCCGCCCGGCTCGGGGAGGACGGGCCGCTCACCGGCGCGGCCGAGCGGGTGTGGGACCGGTGGTGGGCCCGGCTCCGTCGGTGAGGCGCCCTACGGTCCCGGCCGTGCCCCGCCGCATCGACCCGCCCGCCGACCTCGACGCCGTCCGCGCCTCCTACGACCGGGTCGCCGCGAACTACGTGGCCATGGGCGCCGGGGAGCTCGGCCCGCACCCGTGGCTGCGCGCCGTGCTGGGCGCCTTCGCCGAGACCGTGCGGGAGCGCGGCCCGGTCCTCGACGTCGGCTGCGGCCCCGGGTTCGTCACCGCGCACCTGGCCGGTCTCGGCGTCGACGTCGCGGGCGTGGACCTGTCGCCGGGGATGGTGGCGCAGGCGCGGCGCCTGCACCCGGGCCTGCGGTTCGACGTCGCCCCGGCCACCGACCTCGGCCTGGCCGACGGGTCGCTGGGCGGCGTCCTCGGCTGGTGGTCGCTGTTCAACCTGCCGCGCGACGTGCTGCCCGCCGTCCTGCGGTCCTTCGCCGAGGCCCTCGTGCCGGGCGGGCAGGTGCTCGTCGGCACGCACGTGGGGGAGGGCGACCTGGTGCGCACGCAGGGCTACGGCGGCGTGCCGGTGACGTGGACGACCCACCTGTGGCTGCCCGGGCAACTGACCGCGGTGTTCGCCGACGCCGGCCTGGAGCCGGTCGCGGAGCTGCGGCTGCCGGCTGACGCGTCGGGGCACCCGCAGGTGGCGGTCACCGCCCGCCGCCCGGGCTGACCCGGCCGCGGCCGGTCACTTCTTCTTCTTCTTGCCGCCCTTCTTGCCGAGCTCGCTCTGGGCGGCCGAGCTCGTGCGGGGGTTCTTCTTCCCCTCGTCCTTCGCCTTCTTGTTCGCCTTCTTCGCGGTGTCGCTGCCCTTGCCGCTCGTGCCGGCCACGGTGCCTCCCCGTTCGTCGTCGCCGCCCGGGTCCGGGTGGCGGGCGGTCGCACTACCCGCCGTCGCCCGCCCGGAACGCCCCGGTCGGGTGACCGGGCCTCAGCGGTCGAGCAGCGCGGCGAGCTCCCGCACGGTGTTCCAGTTCCGCACCGTCGTCACCGGCCCGCCCCGGCCCCTGCCCAGCGCCGTCACGAGGGGACTGTCCATCTGCCCGTGCGGGCACCACAGGTACAGCTCGCGGCCCACGACGGCCCACCGGTCGTCGCCCGGCTCGGTGGAGCCGAGCAGCTCCGCGAGGCCGGGCCCCGGCGGCTCGGCCATGAACGCCACCAGGGAGCGCGACCCGTCGACGGCGACCTCCCCGAGCGGGTCGAGGTCGACCACCGCGCGCACCTCCTCGCGGGTGCGGACGACCGCGGCCACGTCCATGCCGAGGCGCTCCGGGATCGCCTCCTCGACGGCCCGCCCCACGGCGGGGCCCGGCAGGTCGGACGCCAGGACGACGTTGCCGCTCTGCAGCAGCTTCGCGACGTCGCCGAAGCCGGCGTCGCCGAGGAGCGCCCGCAGGTCAGCCAGGGTGCCCGATCCGGTCGCTTGACCGGGGGCGTCGCGGCCCGGGAGGGTCCGCGGGGCCGCCACACCGGCCGGAGCCGCGACCTGGGAGGACGCCCGTGCGCCGTGTCACCTACTCGATGGGCGTCTCGCTCGACGGCTACGTCGTCGGCCCCGACGGCGACTTCGCCTGGCCGGGGTTCAGCGACGAGGTCTTCCGGTTCTCCATCCAGGAGATCCAGGACGTCGGCGTCCACCTCATGGGGCGGCGGCTCTACGAGACGATGCTGTACTGGGAGGACGCCGCGCAGGACCCGGACCTCGACGGCGACCGGCGCACGTGGGTCGGGCTCTGGAACCCGCTGCCGAAGGTCGTCTTCTCGCGGACCCTCACGTCCGTCCGCGGCGCCGCGCGCCTGGCCACGGGCGGCCTGGCGGAGGAGATCGAGCGGCTGCGGGCGGAGCCGGGCGACGGCGACATCGCCATCGGCGGCGCCACCCTCGCCGCCCAGGTGGCCGACCTCGGGCTGATCGACGCGTACCGCATCCGCGTCTTCCCGGTGCTGGCCGGCGGCGGCCTGCCGTTCTTCGACCACCACGCGCGGCGGGTGGACCTCGAGCTCGTCGAGACGCGCACCTTCGGCACCGGCGTCGTCTACCTGCACCACCGCGTCGTCCGCTGAGCGGACCGATGAGTCGGCGCCCGCCGCGCGGTCTCTACTCCTGAACCGCACCGGAGCCGCCCGCGGACCGGTGCCCACCACAGGAGGACACCGTGAGCGACCGCGCACCCGCCCTGGACCTGCGCTCGGGACCCGAGCGGGTGTTCGCGCACCTGCTGGTCAACAACGTGCTGGTGTCGGTGGTGAACTACACCGTCTGGTTCGCGGTCACCTTCTGGGTGTTCCTCGAGACCGGCTCGGTGTTCGCCACCGGGATGATCGCCGGCATCTTCCTCGTGGCCACGGCGGGCACCGGGATCTGGTTCGGCAGCCTCGTCGACCACCACCGCAAGCACACGGTCCTGCAGGCCTCGGCCGCGGCGTCGACGGCGTTCTACGCGCTGGCGCTCGGGCTCTACCTGGTGACGCCGGCGGAGTCCTTCACGACGGCGGGCAGCCTGCCGCTGTGGGTCTTCGTCGTCCTGCTGATGCTCGGCGTCATCGCCGGCAACCCGCGGATGATCGCCCTGCCCACGCTGGTGACGCTGCTGGTCCCCGAGGACCGGCGGGACCGGGCCAACGGCCTGGCGGGGTCGGCGTCCGGGCTGTCCATGCTGGTCACCTCGGTGATCAGCGGGCTGCTGGTCGCCTTCGGCGGCATGGCGGCCGTCCTCGCGCTCACCCTCACCGTCCTGGTGCTCTCGATCGGCCACCTCGCCCTGGTGCGGGTCCCGGAGGACCGCCCGGCGGCCTCCGCCGCGGGTGGGGACGGCGCGTCCGCCGGGGTGGACCTGCGCGGGACGCTGCGCCTGGTCCGCGGCGTGCCGGGCCTGCTGCCGCTGATCCTGTTCAGCTGCTTCAACAACTTCCTCGGCGGCGCTTTCATGGCGCTGATGGACCCCTACGGCCTGTCGCTGATGTCGGTGCAGGCGTGGGGCCTGCTGTGGGGCGGGCTGTCGGCGCTGATGATCGTCGGCGGGCTGCTGGTGGCCCGCGTCGGCCTGGGCAGCCGTCCGATCCGGGTGCTGCTGCTGGTCAACGCGGCGATGTGGGCCGTCACGATGCTGTTCCCGCTGGTTTCCTCGGTGCTGACGCTGACCGTCGCGATGGCCGTCTTCATGACCGTGATGCCCTTCGCCGAGGCGGCCGAGCAGACGGTGCTGCAGCGGGTGGTGCCCTTCGAGCGGCAGGGCCGGGTGTTCGGGTTCGCCCAGAGCGTCGAGCAGGCGGCCTCCCCGCTGACCGCCTTCCTCATGGCGCCGTTCACGCAGTTCGTCGTCATCCCGTTCATGACCGACGGCGCCGGCGCGCGGGCGATCGGCGGCTGGTTCGGCACCGGCGCCGACCGGGGCATCGCGCTCGTCTTCGTGGTCAGCGGGCTGATCGGGGTCGTCGTCGTCCTGGCGGCGCTGGCCAGCCCCGCCTACCGGCGCCTCAGCGCGGCCTACGCCGCGGCCCGGGAGGACGCGCCCGCGGACGAGCCGCCTCCTGCGCCGGTCGACGACGCCGTCGTCCTCGACCGCCTCGTGCCGCAGGCCGCGTCGTGCTGACGCGGGTGGCCGACGGCGTCCTGGTCCACCGGAGTGAGCTGCTGCGGAACAACACCGTGGTGGTGGAGGGCCCGTCGGGCGTGCTGGTCGTCGACGCCGGGATCACCGACGCCGAGATGGCCTGCCTCGCCGCCGACCTCGCCGCGGCGGGGCAGCGGGTCGCGGCCGGCTTCTCCACCCACCCGGACTGGGACCACGTGCTGTGGCACGCCGCGCTCGGCGGGGCGCCGCGGTACGGGACGGCCCGGTGCGCGGAGGTCCTGCGGGAGCTGCGGTCGGCGCCCGGGTGGGAGGCCCGCGAGGCCGAGGGGCTGCCGGAGGAGCTCGCCGGCGAGGTGTCGCTGGACCTGTACGGCCTCGTCACCGGATTGCCCGCCGGGGTGTCGGAGGTGCCGTGGGACGGGCCGCGGGTGCGGGTCGTCGAGCACCCGGCCCACTCGCCGGGGCACGCGGCGCTGCTCGTCGAGGGGAGCGGGGTGCTCGTGGCCGGCGACATGCTCTCCGACGTCTTCGTCCCGATGCTCGACGAGCCGGGCCCCATCGATCCCGTGGAGGGCTACCTCGCCGGGCTGGACCTGCTCGAGGCGCCGGCCGACGAGGCCGACGTCGTCGTCCCGGGCCACGGGTCGGTCGGCGGGGCCGGCCAGGCGCGTGCCCGGCTCGACCTGGACCGCGCCTACGTGCACGCCCTCCGCGACGGCCGCGACCCCCGCGACCCGCGGCTCGTCTCGCCCGAGCCGGGCTGGGAGTGGGTGAGTGCCATCCACGAGGGCCAGGTCGCGAGCGTCGCCGCGAAGCGCGTCTGACCTGGGGTTCCCTGCGTGGGGCGGGTGGGGCTCGAACCCACGACCCAGGGATTATGAGGTATCTCAGGGCCCTTAGCCGACCTGCACGATCATCGGCAACTTCCATCCTGACCTGCATTTTCAGGGTTGGCGGCTGATGGCCGTCGATGGTCGAAAACGGCCTTCTTGTGGGCACGGTGTGGGCACGGCGAGTACGCATACCCGGCACAGGTATGCGGATCATCCATCTCGGCAGGAGCGGTCGGGTCGCTCCGGCGGTGTGTTGCCGGCGAGGCTTGGCGTCCGTGTCCGTGACGCCTAACCCAAGTTCTGCCCGTCGCGCTGAGCTACAGGAATTGGGCCCAGCTTCTCTCCGGACGGTGAGCGGCCGGGCTTCGCGCCGTTTACGGCGCAGACTCGTTCTCGGCGGGCGGTGATGTTAGCGATGCGCGCTCGCCAAGCGCCGCCGATGGAATGACTCAAGGCCCAGGCTTCCCACCCCGATGAGGATGCCGGCTGCCTTGGTCGCCGGAAGGGCGCTCCGCGTCCCTGCGGGATCGGCCTCCGGCCGACCCTTCCCCCGCCCAGCGGCAGCCGGATGGAGCGGGTTGTGGGAAGCACCGGGGGAGTGTGGACGCCGACGCCTGCCACTCCGGTCACGACGCGCTCAGTCCGCTGAGGACGACGCCTCGTCTGCCGTCACTCCTCGCCGTGAGAGTTGGCGGCCGCAGCCCAGCGTCTCGCAGGGGGTCTCTACGCGGCGGGGTAGGCCATCCGGTGTGCGGAGCGCACAGGGCCCTTGGACCTGTCCCTGAAGGCGGCCTATGGGGCACCTAGAGCACGCCTCCGGCGCTAGACATGGCCTGGCTTAGGGAAGGTCCTGCGTGGCCAGGCGATGCAAGATGCCGACCAGGTGCGCCAGGTCATGCCAAGCCGAGACGAAGCCGTCCTCATAACCCAGGATTTCGTCCAAGTTCGCTATGTCATCCGAGAGCTGCCCGACCGTGAACTGGCCCGCCGAGGGAGCGCTGGAGAGGTCGTACAACGCGTGTGGGTCGGCCACCCAGTAGTAGTCGGCGCTCAGCGGGATGCTTTCCCCGTGCTCGGCTTCCAACCCGGTCAGGACGCGATCAAGGGCCTGCCGAAGCTTGCCCATGGGTACGACCGAAGGATCTGTCATGCGGCCTTGCTACCAGCAGACTGGTCCTCGCGCGGTTATGCACGACCACGTGCCCGTTCGAGCGGTGGACTTAAGTGGGTCGCTCAGTGACACGGCACAGTGCGCCGCGAAGGCGGGTTCAAAGACACGTCCTTGGGCTGCGGCCACAGGGACGCGGCACCCCCACACACGTCCCTACGATCCTCGCGTGGCGCAGTCCAAGAAGCTGAGCAGAGCGGAAGTGCGGGCTCGCCGTGACGAGCGGCAATCCCAGTTCACAGCGAGCCGCGTCTACGGCCTGACCGTTGAAGACCCGATGGCTCAGACTTGGGAGAGCCAGGCCATCGTTTTCGCCACATCACCTGATGAGGCACGAGCGCTCTTTCAGGCAATTGGGTTTCTCAAGCGCAACAGTCAGCCAATTGAGGCGAATAAGCTGGCAGATAAGGAGTTCACGGTAGCGAAGGCTCAGCCTCTCCAGGTGTTCCTGCGACGCGGGCACGATTTCGGGTGGAGTCGGTGGTATCCGCTGCCGGCGGGCTACGTGCATCCACCCAGGGGTTCGGTCAGAGGGCTTGGCGCTAACTGGCTGCTCCCAGGCGAGCCACCGGATCCAGCCGACGAGTTCTCTTCGCCGCGATGGAGGCCGAGCCCGCGGCGCCCAGGTCTGGAGGCCTGAGCCCAGGTCCGCGCGCTGGTCAGCGGCTGTCCCTGAGTGGGCCGCTGGTGGGACAGGCAGGGCGGGCTCTACGGGACGACCCACCGCCTCCGGTGCGACCGGCGATGCGCGCCCTCGTTAGCCTCCGGGACTGTGGCTGACGAGGTGGACGGACTGCTCCTGCAGTACGAGTACCGCGACACCGACGGAACCGGGGAGCTGCGCGCCCAGGCAAGGTACGGCGGGTTTGCGGGAGCGTCCTCGGCTTGGTTCAGCGACGGCCAACTTCTTGAGTTCGCCGACCAGTTGTTACATCGCCCGGGCGGCGATGCTCAGTTCCGGCTGAGCGGCGGTGCCGGAACGGAGGACGCCTTCGAGGAGCACGTCGGCTTGACGCTTGCGCTGGGGATGCGGGGAGAGGTCGTGCTAGTGGCGCACCTGTCGAAATCCTGACCTGGATGGGAGCCCTGCAGCGCTTCTCTTTCGAGATTAAGGACCTGGTCGCGGGGACAGCAAAAGCGGCCCGGCTCGAAGTCATAGTATCAAGCTAATTCGGGGAGCACCTAAGCGTCCCTGAGTGGGCCGCTCAGAGACACAGGTGATACTGACCGTATGAATGGTTTGCGGGTCGCCGGTGGCAACGGTCAGCCTTCCGCCTCCCCGGTCATCAATACGCTCTGGCGCGCGCGTAACGGCTTGCGCAGCACGATGCTGTCGTAGTTGGTCACCGACCACCGCCACGTGCCCACTGGCTCGTAGCCTCGCCGCCGGTACCAGGCCAGCAGGTCAACGGCCTCAGAGGAGGTGTCGATGACCACGGCCTCACAGCCGGCTGCGGTGAGCCGATCCTCAGCCCACGCCAGCAGTCGATGCCCCAGCCCGATGCCGCGCCAGGCTGGATCGACGGCCAGTTGCGCGAAAGACCCATCACGCTCAGCGGCCGGGTAGCCCTCAGCGAAGCCACCTGGGCCGGTGACCGTCACCGTTCCCACGTACCCACTACGGGGATCCTCGCCAACCTGGCCGCCCACGCTGGCTTTGCGGTCTCGGCCGGCGTTCACGACGGCTATCCAGCACTCATCGCTGCGTACTCGACGGCGGGTGTCGTCTGCGGACTGGTAGGAGGCGAAGAAGCGTCGCCCAGCGGCCGCCTGATCGGCGTAGGCCCTGTGCAGCAGATCGGTGAGCCGGTCGACGTTGTCGGCTTCGTCGGCGAACGGCTCGAGCACGGCGGAGCGCCTTGCTGGAGCGCGGCCTGCGGGGGCGTCAGCTAGCCCGTCGGAGTGCATGAGTCAGCACGCTAGCTTCCAGGTCCGACGTCATGGCTCGACCTAGTGCGCCGCGCGCGGCATCTCCCGCAAGTCCTCCTACCCGGGGGACGGATCGGACGGGACTCCCTCTCGCCCGATGCCCACCGGCTGCCCCATAGTGGGCCGCTCAGAGACAACGCTGGCTCGGTCGGAGGGCAGCTCCGCAAGAACATGGACGCCAGGCGGCTCGGGCTCAGTGCGTCGCGCCGAGCTCCGCGCACCCTGCGGGTGATAGGGCCGCTCCCTCAGTAGGGTCGCCATCGGCACAGGCGGAAGGGACTCCCGTGGAGCAGGGCTCAGCAACAGCAGACACGTACGAGGTGCTCCCACTACGGGCTGCCCCCGATGGGACGGTGCACGTCCCGGGGTCCAAGAGCGTGACCAACAGGGCCCTGCTGTGCGCAGCTCTTGCACCCGGCCGCAGCTTGATTCGCGACGTTCTTGTCGCTGACGACACCCGGGCAATGATGGGCGCCCTCACCGGGTTCGGAGCCCTCATCACCCTCGACGAGGAGGCGCGAACGGTCGAGGTCGTCGGCGCCGACCTAGATGCTGGCAGCGACATCACCGTGGATGCCCGGCAGTCCGGAACCACGTCCCGTCTCATCCTTCCAGCGGCCACCCTACGAAGCGGCGCGACCCTCCTCGACGGCACCGACCAGCTTCGCGCCCGCCCGTTCGGCCCGCAGCTGGCAGCGCTGCGACAGCTCGGCGCAACCCTGGAAGAACTGGGCCGCACCGGGTGCCTGCCCATCAAGGTGCTCTCGCGGGCACGTGGCGGGCACGCCGACATCACGGGCGACGTCTCGAGCCAGTTCATCTCCGGTCTGCTCCTGGCCGGGCCGCTGATGCCCAATGGCCTGGACCTGGCGTTGACGACGGACCTAGTTTCCGAGCCCTACTTGGACATCACGCGAGATGTCATGGCCGCGTTCGGCGTCTCGGTCGAGAGCCTTTCAGTTGCGCCTGGCAGGTACCGGGCCGCGGACTTCACGGTGGAGCCCGACGCCAGCTCGGCCTCGTACTTCTTCGGAGCTGCTGCCGTCACCGGCGGACGCCTGACCGTCGAGGGTCTCGGCACGAGCAGCTCTCAAGGCGATGTCGCGTTCGTGGACGCATTGGAGCAGATGGGTGCCCATGTCGAGCGTCACCGCTCTCGCACGACCGTGACGGGCCCGGCCCAGCTTCACGGCATCGACATCGACATGCGGCACATCTCCGACACCGCCCAGACCCTCGCAGCGGTCGCCGTGTACGCCGACAGCCCGACGAGAGTGCGCGGCATCGGCTTCGTCCGGGGCAAGGAAACCGACCGCATTCGCGCCATCGTCACCGAGCTGCGCCGCGCTGGCCTGGAGGCGCACGAGCACGACGACGGCTTCACCGTCGTGCCGGGCACGCCACAGCCGGTCTTGTTCGAAACCTATGAGGACCACCGAATGGCGATGAGCCTTGCACTCCTGGGTCTGCGCTTCTCTGGTATCGCGCTCGCTGACCCCGGTTGCGTCGCAAAGACTTACCCGGGGTTTTTCACTGACCTCGACAAGCTTCGCTGACCCACCGGCGGCATCGTTGTCCTGCGTAACCCGCTCGGTAGACGGAAGGGTGTCGCGCTGGGCGACCCGTCGCATCTAGCGCCCAGCTACCTGTCCCATAGTGGGCCGCTCAGGGCGTGCCGGTGCGCCATGCTGGCCGGGTGAGTTTTGAGGGCCTTGCGCCGGTGACCGAAGCATCAGGCGCGGCATGGATCCTGCCTCGCCTGCGTGGCTTCGGCGGTCGCGTGAATCAAGTGGTCCCGGATGGCTTCGAGGCCTACGCCCGGCTTCTTCATCCAGCGGCCGACGAGGAAGGTGCCCCGGTGACATGGGCGGAGGTCTGCCGGCGTCAGGGCCGAACAGCGCACGCGCTCATGCAGTGGCAGAGCATCGCCGGTGTCACCGACCATGTCGAAAGGGTCGGCCGCTGGCCGCGCAGGTCATGGGTCAGTGAGCGAACCTCTGAATGGCCCGGGCACGAACCTGAAGAGGGCCGGGCCCCGGCAGACTTGTTGCGCGCGGCGCTGCAGGTGTTGAGCCAGTTCACCGCTGACACCGACCACTGCTTTCATGCAGTGTGGGAGGGATGGGGCTGGCTGCAGGGGGGCGTGCAGCTCCGGCGCTTCACCTTCGATCAGCGCGGCGCATCGCCCGCCGTCCCTGTTCCGGACGCTTTGCCTGCAGGGTTGCTCGAGGGCGCTCGGCTACAGCATCCGGGTCGTGACTACCTGTTGTTCGAGGGCCCGCTGCTAGCAGCACTCCGGATCGGTCCACAGACAACCGCGGACCGATTCAGTCTGCAGTCGCCCAACCTCTTGTGGCCGGCAGACCAGTCGTGGTGCCTTGCCACGGAGGTCGACTTCGACTCGACCCTCATCGCCGGCCCGAGAGAACTCATCGACACCCTCCTGCGCATGCCCGATCTCGAAGCGCGGGCAGTTGAGGCGACCGACGACCTGACAGTCAATGGTGACCTGATCAACCGTCGCAACGCTGGCAGCGACTAGGTGTCATGCCGGCACCGATCCCGGCGTCCCATAGTGGGCCGCTCAGGGACGATCGTGCGCGGTCAGCATTCGAGGCCGCCCTCAGCGACGCCGACGTTGATGCAGTCCAGGCTGTAGGCGAACTCCCTGCGCTCCGCCGCGGTCAAGGCATCCGGTTCGAAGCGGACAACGATCCAGCCGGACAGGTAGGCCTCGCCCGCGAACTCCCGGGCCGCGGCGACGGCGTCCTCCCGGTCGTCGAAGCGGTACATGGTGAGCGTCTCGGCCTGCACGGCTTGCATGCAGGGCAGTTCGGCTCCGCAGAGTTCCGCTGTGGCCCATCGGGCGGCGGGCATCATGCGCTCGGTCCAGGCGTCCCCGGGCTCGACCCAGCTCTCCAGGTCGATGTGCTCCCGGCCGCCGTAGAGGAAGGCGTCGCTGCTGAGGTAGATAGCTCCCGCGCCTATGGCTGCGCCAACGACACCGGTCGTCAGCTTCACGACCCAGTTGCGCATGCGGCTTAGTCCGTCCTGGTCAGGTTGTCGGCTGTCAAGGACCGTATCGGCGGTCTTGGACAACAACCGAGTGCGGCGAGGTCCAACTGTGTCTCTCAGTGGGCCGCTCAGGGACACCCATTCGGGTCTCGCCGTAAGGCGCCTTGAGCGACATCACGCGCTGGATGGCTCTCGTGGCCGGTCAGTAACGTGTCTGGAGATGAGCTCGACCGGGCCAGCGATCTTCGACGACGATCTGGCGTGCGACGTCCGTGACAGCTACCGGAAGCTGCTCGAGGAACGGGTGGCCGATGATGAGGCGACCCGACGCAGCACCGAGGACTGGGCGGAGCTCGGCCCTGATGAATACTCGGTGTTCTGGCTGGCTCTGGCCGCCGCACAGTCTCAGCTCGGTAGACTCGATCCGAACGTGCGACAGCGTGCCCTCGACGTCATCGACTCCGGACAGGACCTCGCCCGCTGGCGCACCGCCGCCCCCGGTCTCGCAGTCGAACGCGCCGCCGTCCTACAGACGCTCCGCGAGCAGCTCGCAGGACCACAGCCGTCACGGAAGACGGTTCGCCGACCCTGGCGCGAGGTCACGGACCTTCAGGCCGGCATGGTGCTGGCCCGGACAGCCAGCAACGGAACCGTTGCCCTGCTCCGGGTGGTGCAACGGCTCGAGGACGCCTTCGACCACACGGTCCGCCCTGTTCTCGAGCGACTCGCCTGGACGGGACCCCGGGTCCCGTCAGCCGAGGTGTTGGCCAAGCTGCCCGCGGCTGCGGGCGCCGAGGCCCAGCGCCGTGCGGCCATCGAAGGCAACCGGATACCGGGCATCTTCATCCCGCTGAGGCCAAATCGGCGCCATCCGGACTGGGCTGAACTCGGATTCACCGTGTGCGGGCAGATTGCGGCCCGGCCTGGAGATGAAGGTGATTGGCTCCCGCGCGCCTCCTATGTGCACTGGGATGCACTGACGTACTTCCTCGACCTCGACCTCGACCTCGACCTCGAGGTCGAGGTCGCCGGGCCGTCCGGGGATCAGTAACGGCGAACCGCAGGCCGCGCTGGCACGGGGCAGATCAAGCTGCTCTGTGTCCCATAGTGGGCCGCTCAAGGACATCGATCAGCCGGCCCAGCCCGCCAGGAAGCCGGCGACTTGGTGGGAGGCGTGGCGTTCGAGTGCTTCGCCGGTGATGTCGTAGCTGCCCAGGGTGGTCTCGGGGCGGGCGTGGCGGAGCAGTCGCTGCACATCGCGTAGCGGGATGCCCTGGTTGAGCCCGACGGTGCCGACGGTGCGGCGTAGTGCGTGTGGTCCGATGGGCCGGGTGATGCCCGCCGCCCTGGCGGTCGCAGCGACGTAGCGGTGCACGGTTCGGCGGTCCATGCCGGCACCGCTGCGGGTGCGCAGCAGGGGCCCGGTGGTGCGGCCGTCGATCGCTGCTTGGACGGCGCCGAGGGCGGGGATGGGCACCGGAACGCGGGCGGGCTTGTCGCCCTTGCCCAGGACGATGAGGGTGGCGTAGCCCCGCACCGTTCCGAAGGACTCCACGGTCAGGGTGGCCATCTCTGTGGCGCGCAGGCCCATCATGCCGCCGAGGACGGCGATGGCGTTTTGGGTCGGGCCCAGGTCGCGGGCGGTGGTCAGGAAGGCGGCGTACTCCAAGACCGTGAGCACCTCGCGGCGTTGCAGTTCGCGCTGGATCTTTGGCCGGGTAACGCGGGCGCAGGGGTTCGCTACGACGAGTTCTTCCTCGTAGGCCAGGCGATAGAGGCTGGCCACGGCGTCGTAGTGCGCGGCGACCGAGGCCCGGGACAGCCCGGAGTCGGCGACGGTGCGCAGCCACAGCTCCACATCGGCGCGTCGGGCGGCCAGCGGATCGATCCGGCGGCCGGCGCACCACCTGTTCCAGCGGGGCAGATAGGTGGCGTACGTCCGCTGGGTGGAGGGCTTGTAGCGGGACAGCCACCAGGTGGCGCGCTCGTCCCAGGCGGCAGATCCGGAGGGCGGCAAGGTCATAGCGTTCATGCACTGCATGACGGCCGCGGGCTGCGGGCCGCCGCTGAAAGCGTCGCGATCCGGAGAACCAAACGCGAAGGAGGGATCGGCTGTCGCCTGCTGGAGTGAGCACCTCATCGACCGCGCACCCAGCTCGGGGTGACCTCGAGCGGCCCACTAAAAGACATAGGGTGGCGCGGCTTCTGCCTCCTTCACGAAAGTCTGTAGACCTGCGGCAGCCAGGCGACGTAATTGTCGTTCTTACGTCAAGCGGATGTAGCAGCGGGCATCGCTTGAGCCCTGGTTGGGCTGCTGGAGGCATCCGGCGATGACGGTCGGGCTCTGGTCGAAGAGCAGCACCGTCACCACCGTGGGGTCCTGCACGAAGATGTCAGCCGGCACTTGCAGCTTCTCCACGCTCAGCGGCGCATCAGGGGCGCCGAACACCCGGCGGATCACTCCGTCGCTCTCCAGGACGAATCGCGCATCGTTCCCGTAGGTCATGGGCTCGCGGGGCACCGTGAGGGTGCCGGGGTTCGTGTAGGGCTGCGCCTCCACCCAGCCGGAGCCGGAGGACCAGGCCGGGCTCGCCATGTCGGGCTGGCCGGTGCGTATGGCGCCGCCGACGCACTCCGTCTGCGAGAACTCGTAGAGGGTCACGGCCCGCTGAGTCTCCAGGAGTCGGATCCAGCTGCCATCGTCCAATCGATCCACCACGACCTCGTACGGGTCGTCGAACTGTTCTTCGTTGAGTGGGTCCGCGGACGAGCCGAGCGGCCCGCTGAGCGATGAGAGGGCGTAGAGCCCATCGGCCAGCAGGCACAAGAACCCGTCGCGCCCCGCTGCTTGGACAGCCGTCCGGTCGTTCTGCGGGTCATAGGCGATCAGCCCCCCACCGGTAGAGACCCAGACGAGATCCTTCTGGACGCCGAGCAGCTGTACCCCATCACTGTCCTCGAGAGGTCCCGGGCTGCGCGAGTACTCCTGCTCGGAGAGCGTCGAACCTTCGCCATCCAGGACCAGAACCTTGCTGACCGTCTCCGAGCACCTCCGGTCGGCGCACGCGAACCACGTGACGACGACACCGTCCCGGTAGGGGGCCATGGAGTGCGTCTGCCCGGGCAGGGACACGACGTCCGTCGGTCGACCAGCGACGTCGATCCTGGAGAGGAACGCACCGTCATCCTCGCCCGTCAGCAACCATGCCTGGCCTTCTCCCGCGACGACCTGGATCGGCCGCTCGACCTGAAAGATCCCGTCGCCCCCTGCCGATATAGCCGGACCACCGGCGCCGCACGCCGACGTCAACGCGATCACACCGGCTGACAAGCCGAGCACGAGCCGGTCGGCGCGGCGACGAGACATCGGACCTCCGGGGTTCTGAAGTTTCAGGGAGTCATACAGCACTGGATGTCGCGCGTCACGCGCGGAAGAGCGGCGCCTGTCCATGAAGCCGCCCTCAAGCGCCCCGGCGGCGTGCGTCCCTGAGCGGCCGGTGGACTCAGGCGGTCGTCGCAACACCCGTTGAGCGTGGGGGTGTTGTGGTGGTTTCGGAGTGGCGGCGAATTCGGGATGAGCGGCGGGAGCGGTTCTGGGAGCTGCTGACGGCGGGATCGTTCTCTTCGCAGGCCTGTGAGGCTGTCGGCGTGGATCGGCGGCAGGGATATCGGTGGCGACGGGACTCGGGCGGTCGACCGCCAGCGGCACCGCGGGTGGTGTCGGCGAGATATCTGTCGCTGGAGGAACGGCTGCAGATCGCCGACTTGCATCTGGGCGGCGCGTCGATGCGCGCGATCGCTGCCCGGCTGGGCCGCGCTCCGTCGACGATTAGCCGCGAGCTCCGGCGCAACGGGCCCGCGCCGGCGCCCGGGCGGGCGAGGCGGACCAGATACGCCCCGTACGCGGCGCACAAACGCGCCGGCCTGCGGGCCCGGCGACCCAAGCCGTTCAAACTGGAGGACCCACGGCTGGCGATGGCGGTGCAGGCAAAGCTGTGCCTGAAGTGGAGCCCGGCCCAAATCAGCGCGCACCTGGCCGGCGAGCACGGCGACGAGGCGGCGATGCGGGTGAGCCACGAAACGATCTACCAGGCGCTGTTCGTGCAGGGCCGCGGCCAGCTGCGCACCGAGTTGCACCGGCATCTGCGCACCGGTCGGGCCTGGCGCCGGCCGCACGGGTTCTCCAGCCCGACCACGGCGAAGATCTCCAGCATGGTCTCGATCAGCGAACGGCCGGCCGAAGCCGCTGACCGCGCGGTGCCCGGCCACTGGGAAGGCGACCTGATCATGGGCCAACACTGCCGCTCAGCGATCGCCACCCTGGTTGAACGCCAGACCCGCTTCTGCCTGCTGGTGCACCTGCCTGATGGGCACGGCGCTCAGACCGTCCGCGACCGGCTGGTCGACACGATTCAGACCCTGCCCGAGCAGCTGCGCCGCTCACTGACCTGGGACCAGGGCACCGAGCTGGCCCAGCACCAGGCGATCACGCTGGCCACCGATATGGCGATCTACTTCTGCGACCCGCACTCGCCCTGGCAGCGCGGCAGCAACGAGAACACCAACGGCCTGCTGCGCCAATACTTCCCGAAAGGCACCGACCTCTCGGTTCACAGCGCTGAGCACCTCGAGGTCGTCGCCGCTGAGCTCAACGGCAGACCCCGTCAGACCCTCGGGTTCATCACCCCAGCCGAGGCCATGCAGCGGCTACTGTCCGACCCCGAGAAGCCAGTCGTTGCGACGACCGCCTGAAACCGCCGCCCACTATGGGACAGCCCGGAGAGACCGACCGCGCGGTGGATCCTCGTCGGAACGCGTGCGAGGCCGCCGCAGTGCACGCTCAGGTCCGGAGTTTCTTAAGCCATGAGGTCGATGCGGGGCAACCCGAGGATCCGCAGATGGCTGACGTTTTGGTACAGGTCTTCGCCGGCCCGGCGGATGGGCCAGGCGAGGAGCAGTTCCAGGTCGAGGTAGTGACCCCCGCGGCGCTCAGGGCGCGGCTCAGCAAGAGCCAATTCCTCGTCGGGAGGCATCTGCTGATCACGGAGAGGTTTGATTGGGCCGCCACAACGGACTTCCTCCGGGCCAGGTTCGAAGAACCTGAGGCACCGACCTGGCCCGAAGTCGCGGACAAGTTGGCTCGCCTCGGCCTATGGGAGTTCGAGGAGTACCGGGACTACGGCTTGTGACCCTGAGCGGCCCACTATGGGGCACGCCGTCCGCCTCGTCGCGAGGCCATGCCCGCCCTTGTGGGCCAGCGGCTCGCGCCCCGGCGGCCCACTCCGGGGCCCACTCGGTGCGACAAGACGAAGTGCCCCGACCAGCTAATTGAAGCGGCTTTGTTACTGCGTCAGTCCGTGGCGGCGGCCCACTCGGCGGCGGTTGTCGGGTCGTAGTAGCGGGTGAGGCCGCAGCCTTGGCCGATGAGACCCCGCCCCTCGACGTCGCTCAGCTCCCCGGCGACCAGCAGGCGGGTGCCGACGGCGTAGGTCTCGGCGAATCCTCCTTCCGGCGTCTGCGGGAAGGGCCCGTCCATGTGCAGGGTGACAGTCTCGCCGGCACCGCCCCGGTACCAGGCGTGCACCCGGAGGGTGACGGAGTTGTCGTAGTCGGCGTCGGTCTCTCCCGGCAGTGGGGCGAAGCGCTGCTCCCCGATGTCGGTGACGGTGCCGTCCAGCGCGAAATCCTGCCCGGCCACGAGGGCGGGTGAGTACGCGGAGCAACCCGCAGCGCCCGGAGCCGGCAGCGGGCCCGCCGGCAGCTCGGCGGCAGCGACGGCGGCCCACTCGGCCGCGGTGGCCTCGTCGTGGTACCGGGTAAAGCCGCAGGTCAGACCGAAGTAGGACGTGTCCGCTGTGACGAACTGCGCGCCGGAAGCGGTTTCGATCCGGGGAAGCACACCGGACACGAGCAGGCGGGTACCGACCCCGTACGCTTGCACGCTCGAGTCGATGTTCGAGCCGGGCCCGTCCATCAGCACGTCCACCGTCTCGCCAGCGCCGCCGTGGTACCAACTCTGCACCCGGAAGGTCACCTGCGTGTACCGGCGGGGCACTTCTGGTCCGAGGTCGACGACGCCCGGCCGGATCCCGGTCACCGTGCCGTCGAGGGCGAACCCGCCCTCCCGGGTCAGGTTCGCCGCCAACGCGACGAGCGAGTAGCCGTTGCAGTCCTCGCTCGCGCTGCCGGGGAGCCCGCCGACGCCCGTGGGTGCGGCCGCGGGGGAGGACTCGAACCCCAGGGGACCCCGGACGATCGCGCTCCCGCCGATGACGATCACGGCCGCGATCAGCGCTGTCGCCGCGGTCCGCCGGGCGCGGCGGCGACGCCGCACCCGGTGCAGGGTGAGGGCGACGAGGCCACCCGGGTCGGGCGCGCCCGCGGCGTCGGCGGCGAAGAGCTCGCGCAGCTGCTGCTCGGTGGGGGGGTTGTTCATGGCGTCTCCTGGACGGTCTCGACGACGGCGGTGGTCCGGAGGCTCGCCAGCGCACGGGAGGCGGTCGCCCGCACCGCGCTCTGGCTGACGCCCATCGACTCGGCGATCGCGGCGTCGTCCAGGTCGGCGTAGTAGCGCAGCACGAGGACGGTTCGCGCCCGCGGCGCCAGACCCGCCAGCAGCGTGCGCAGCTGGTCCCGTTCCTCGAGGCCGTCCCCAGGTTCGGCTGCCTGGTCGGGCGAGGTGTCGGGCAGGTCGGTCGGGCGTTCGGTGCTCGACCGGCGGCGTCGCCAGCTCAGGTGTGCGTTCACCAGCATTCGGCGCACGTAGGCCGGCGGATCGGACGCCGCCGTCACCTTCTTCCAGTGCCGGTAGGCGTCGGCCAGCGCCGCCTGAGCCAGGTCCTCCGCGAGGTGCCGGTCACCGGTCAGGACGAACGCCAGCCGCAGCAGAGACTGCCCCTGCACCGCCACGAACTGCTCGAACGTCACGCCCGCTCCCGTCAGCTGTCTACACCCGAACAGACGCATCGAGCACCCGCTGGCGCTGCAGACTCCCGCCGCGAGCTGTGCCGAAGCTGGTGATCGTGGATGATCGAGCGGTCCTGCTCGCTGAGATGGCGCCGCGCCGTCCGTCGCAGCTGTCTGGCCGACCACAGCTCGACTGTCAGGCGGCTGCTCGGCCAAGGCGCCGGGGCCGTCGGCGTGGTCAAAGGCCCGGCACATCTTGACCAATCGCTGCCGCGACTGACCCCGGCAGCCGGCGACCGGAGGGCCCCTGAAGCCGCCCTTTGGGCGGTTTGGCGACGGGTGCCCCTGAGCGGCCCACTAAGGGACACTCGCACTGTGCATCGGCCGGGCACGCCGGCACCGTCTGCCACCGGGGAAGTCCATAGTCCGTGCCCCCCCCCCCCCCCCCC